>CAVVSO010000010.1:0-95417 GCA_963750745.1 uncultured Alphaproteobacteria bacterium
GGCCGACCTCTTCCAGAGTGTGGTCGGTATTCATGCCGATGCCGAAGCGCATGCGTAGGACGCGCTCCTCGCGCGGGGTGAGGGAGGCGAGGACGCGGGTGGTGGTTTCTTTCAGGTTGAGCTGGATGGCGGAATTCGAGGGGCAGGATGGCGTTCTTGTCCTCGATGAAGTCGCCGAGCTGGCTGATCCTCCTCGTCGCCGATCGGGGTCTCCAGCGAGATCGGCTCCTTGGCGATCTTCATCACCTTGCGGACCTTCTCGAGCGGCATCTGCAGCTTCTCGGCCAGCTCCTCGGGGGTGGGCTCGCGGCCGATCTCGTGCAGCATCTGGCGGCCGGTGCGGACCAGCTTGTTGATGGTCTCGATCATGTGCACCGGGATGCGGATGGTGCGGGCCTGGTCGGCGATCGAGCGGGTGATCGCCTGGCGGATCCACCAGGTGGCGTAGGTGGAGAACTTGTAGCCGCGGCGGTACTCGAACTTGTCGACCGCCTTCATCAGGCCGATGTTGCCTTCCTGGATCAGATCGAGGAACTGCAGGCCGCGGTTGGTGTATTTCTTGGCGATCGAGATGACGAGGCGGAGGTTGGCCTCGACCATCTCCTTCTTGGCCTGGCGGGCTTCCTTCTCGCCCTTCTGCACCTGGTTGACGATGCGGCGGAACTCGGAGATGTCGACGCCGACATACTGGCCGACCTCGGCCATCTCGTGGCGCAGCTCCTCGGCCTTGTCGCGGAAGCGGGTGGTGAGCTGGTCCCAGCCGCGGGTCCGGATCGTGCCGACGCGGTCGAGCCAGCCGGGCTCGAGCTCGCAGCCGCGGTATTCGTCGATGAACTCCTGGCGGTTGATGCGGGCCTGGTCGGCGAGCTTCACCATCGAGCCGTCGAGCGTCATGATCCGGCGGTTGATGCCGTAGAGCTGGTCGACCAGCTGCTCGATGCGGTTGTTGTGCAGGTGCATCGAGTTGACGAGCTCGACGATCTCGCCGCGCAGCCGCTGGTAGTCGCGCTCCTGGCCGGAGGAGAAGCTTTCGTTGCGGTTCAGCGTGGCGGAGATGCGGTCGTCCTGCATCTCGGCGAGGCGGATGTAGTCGGTGGCGATGCGCTCCAGGGTCTCGAGCACCTGCGGCTTCAGCGCGGCTTCCATCGCGGCGAGCGACAGGCTGCCCTGGTCCTCGTCCTCCTCCTCGTCGGGATCGGGGCGCGACGGCGCCTCCTCCTCTTCCTCCTCGGGGAGCTCCTCGTCCTCGTCGTCCTCCACGTCCGAGGCGGCGGCGCGGGGCGCCGGCTCGGGCTTCGGCTCGGGCCGGGCGTCGGTCCTCGCCTCGGGCTTCGGCTCGGCTCGGCTCGGGGCGGGGCTCGGCCGCCGGCGCCGCGGCGGCGGCCTCGGCCTTGAGGCCGGAGATGACGCTCTCGACCTCGTCGGTCTCCATCTGGCCGGAGAAGGTGGTCTCGAGGTCGATCACGTCGCGCAGCATGATCGCCTCGTCGAGCAGCTCGTCGCGCCAGATGGTGATGGCCTGGAAGGTCAGCGGGCTCTCGCAGAGGCCGGCGATCATGGTGTTGCGGCCGGCCTCGATCCGCTTGGCGATGGCGATCTCGCCCTCGCGGGAGAGCAGCTCGACCGAGCCCATCTCGCGGAGGTACATCCGCACCGGGTCGTCGGTGCGGTCGAGCGCCTCGCCGCCGACGCTGGTCATCGCCAGCTCGCGCGAGCCGCCGTCCTCGGCGATCGGCGGCGCGGCCTCGCGGCTGTCCTCGTCCTCGGCCTCGTCGTTGTCGACGAGGTTGATGCCCATCTCCGAGAGCATCGCCATCACGTCCTCGATCTGCTCGGAGGTGACCTGGTCGGGCGGCAGGACCTCGTTCAGCTCGTCGTAGGTGATGTAGCCGCGGGTCCGGGCGGTGGCGATCATCTTCTTGACCGCCGCCTGGCTCATGTCGAGCATCGGGCCGCTGCCGTCGGTCGGTTCGTCCGGTTTCTTCGGCTCGTCGTCTTTCGGCCATGGATTACTCCATTCTGTCCGGAGCGGGGCGGCGGCCCCGGGAATCTTGCGGTTGTCTCTTACGAATCAGTGATTCGCAATGCGGGCGTCATCTTTTTCGCGGCCGGCGTGTCCGGCTGGCCGCGGGAACCTTCACGACGCTAGCGAATTCAAGGCGTTCCGCCTGCAGCGCCGAGTCGTCGTCCTCCAGCGGCCGGGTATTGGCGAGGTGAGTCGGCATCGGCGGCGGCGCCGACGCGAATCATCAGGGCGTCATCGGCATGCGCGACGATCTCCACGGCGGCGTCGCGGATCTCTTCGTCGCGGCCGATCGAGCGCGGCATGGCGGGTCAGTTCCTCCTCGATCGCGCGGCGCGCCTTCTCGGGCGCGGCGGCGGGACCGAGGTGGCGGTTGGCGCGGACCTGCTCGGGGGCGAGCTCGGCGAGCGGGTCGCAGCCCAAGCCGGGCCGCGACCCGGCGCCGCGACCTGCTGCGGCTGATCTGGGGACTGCGGCGAGCGCAGACAAGAGGGCGTCGCGGATTTCGGCGTGGCGCGGCGAGCAGGAAGGCGAGCGCGCTCGAGCCGGTCCTCGAGCGCTGCGGCGACCGCGGGGTGGTTGAGGCAGCCGGCGAGGATGGCGCCTTCGCGGATGCGGGCCTCGAGCGCGGGATCGTCGCGGCGGCGGGCGAGGAGCGAGGCCTTGGTCGCGGGCGAGGCCGCGGCGGGCGCGGCGAAGGGCGCGAAGGCGTTGCGCGGCGCGCGGCCGGAGGGTGCGGGGCGGGCGCGGCGCGGGCGCGGCGGCGGCGCGAAGAGCGCCGCGCGGCGGGTGCGGATCTCCGCGCTCCCAGTGGGCGCGGAGCGCGGGGTCGGCGATGCGGGCGAGATGCGCGCGGAGCCGGGCGTCGAGCGCGGCGCGGCGCTCGGGGCTGTCGAGGACCTGGCCCTCGGTCTCGCGGCTCCAGAGGAGGTCGACGATCGGGCGCGAGGCGGCGAGGAGCGGCTGCATCGCCGCGGCGCCGCCGGCGCGGACCACGTCGTCGGGATCCTGGCCGGGCGGCATCAGCGCGAAGCGCAGCGAGCGGCCGGCGCCGAGGTGGGGCAGCGCGAGGTCGATCAGCCGCTGGGCGGCGGCGAGGCCGGCGGGGTCGCCGTCGAGGGCGACCACCGGCTCGGGCGAGAGCCGCCACAGACGTTCCAGCTGGTGCTCGGTGATCGCGGTGCCGAGCGGGGCGACGGCATGCTCGATACCGGCTTCGGCCAGCGCGATCACGTCCATATAGCCCTCGGTGACGACGACGCTGCCGGCCTTGGCGGCGGCGGCGCGGGCCGGGCCGGCGTTGTAGAGGGTGCGGCCCTTGTCGAAGAGCGGGGTGTCGGGCGAGTTCAGGTACTTCGGCTCCTGGCCGGCGGCGATGGCGCGGGCGCCGAAGGCGATGGCGCGGCCGCGCTCGTCGCGGATCGGGAACATGATCCGGCCGCGGAAGCGGTCGTAGGCGCTGCCGCCGTCGGCGGGGAGGCCGACGAGGCCGGCCTCGGCGAGGCGCTCGCGCGGGAAGCCCTTGGCGGTGAGATGCTCGAGGAGCAGGGTGCGCTCGTCGGGGGCGAAGCCGATCTCGAAGCGCTCGCGGGCGGCGGGCGCGAGGCCGCGGCGGTCGAGGTAGGCGCGGGCCTGGCCGGCGCGGGCGCCGGAGAGCTGGGCGCGGTAGAAGCGGACCGCCGCCTCCATCGCCTCGACGAGGCCCTGGTTGGCGGCGGCGCGGGCGGCGGCGGCGGGGTCGCGCGCCGGCAGCGGCATGCCGGCCTCGCCGGCGAGGAGCTCGACCGCCTCGATGAAGCCGAGGTTCTCGGTCTCGCGGATGAAGCTGATGGCGTCGCCCTTGGCGTGACAGCCGAAGCAGTAATAATAGCCCTTGGCCTCGTCCACGTGGAAGGAGGCGGTCTTTTCCTGGTGGAACGGACAGGGCGCCCAATAGTCGCCGCGGGCGGCGTTCGACTTGCGCGGATCCCAGCTGACCTTGCGACCCACCACCCGGGAGAGCGAAACCCGGCTCTGGAGTTCCTCGACGAATCCCGGGGGGAGCGACATCGCCAGAATATCGTTCGCCGATGCCGGCTTGGCAAGGGTCGGCTGCGGCGAATTGGCAGGTGATTCGCGCTGATTCGTCCTATCAGCCCACCAGCTGGTCCGGCGGCAGGAAGATCACGTCGCCGGCGTCGAAGCCGCCGGGAGGAACGTCGTGCAGAATGACGACGGTGCCGTCGAAGCCGACCCTGAGATCGGCGCCGCCGGGGCCGGTCCGGGAGAGGGCGAGATCGGCGAAGCCGAGGGTGGTGGCGGAATGGATCTGCAACCGGTCGCTGCCGCCCTGAAAGTCCACGACCTCGTCGCGGCCGCCGCCGGGCGCGAAGTCGAAGACGTCGGCGCCGGAGCCGCCGGCGAGCTGGTCGCGGCCGTCGCCGCCGGTCAGCAAGTCGGCCCCCGGCCCGCCCGACAGCCGGTCGGCGCCGATGCCGCCGATCAGCCGGTCGTTGCCGGCGCCGCCCAAGAGCGTGTCGGCACCGCTCTGGCCGAACAGCCGGTCGTTGCCGTCACCGCCGTCGAGCCGGTCGCGGCCGGCGCCGCCGCGCGCGAGATCGTCGCCGCGGCCGGCGCGCAGGCTGTCGTCGCCGCCGAGGAGCTCGAAGACCTCGTCCATCTGCAGGCCGACGCGGGCGTCGGCGCCGGCGGTGCCGCGGAAGATGCCGTCGGCGGGCGGGGTCACGTCGCGGACGATGTCGTCCCAGCTCGAGAGGCCGAGCGCCTCCGACGGGCCGACACCTGCGGGCAGCATCCGGGCGGGGTTGCCATGCGCGGCGTGGATGAGCGCGCCGACGAAGGCGTTCGAATTGGTGGTGAAGGCGTTATAGACGGTGTCGGCCGCATCGAGGCCGCGGGCGTATTTCACCATGATCGACCAGGCCTCGTCGTCGGTCAGGCCGGGGAAGTCGAGCGCGGTGCTCGAGCGATCCTGCGGCGTGTCGCCGTCACGGCTGTCTTCGGACTGCGCGATAGGGATGTTGATCTCGATGTCCATCCTGGCGCCGAAGAACTGCACGCCGGTCGGCCCCGAGCGCAGCACGTATTCCGCGCCGGTCCCCTGCTCGCGGTAGACGAGATAGAGGTGCTCGGCGCCGGTCGGCAGGCCGAGCGAGCGGGCGATGTCGTGCGCCTCGATGAAGATCTGTCCCGGCATGGCAGCGTCCCTCCTGGTTCCTGTCTATCGTGCCCGAGCCGCCGGTCCAACGCGCCAGTGCTGCCCTGGTTCAGTTCGCCGGGACGATCTCGGTGGTGCCGCGTCCGGCGCCGGTCGCGGCGTCGAGGACGCGGACGCGCTCGCGTGCCGGCGGCGTCGCGGGTGACCACGGCGACCCAGCCGCGGCCGAGGGTGACGGCCTCGGCGGTCTCGCCCGCCGGCAGCCGGATCTCGGGCGGCAGCGCCGGCGGCGGGCCGGCGGTCGAGAGGCGGATGACAAGCAGCGCCACGATTGTTATGACCCCAGCGATCAGCGTCACCGTCAGTGCGGTCACCAGCCGCCTCAGCCGGCGCAGCCGCGGCGGTTCCGGAAAATCCTCGTCTCCAAGGGTCTCGTCTGCCCAATGCCTGAGCCTCTCCGACAGATCCGCGTCACGCTGGGGCCCGAACCCGGCGAGCGCCTTGATAAGGCGCTGGCGGCGGCGGTGCCAGAGGCGCTGGCGCTCAGCCGGTCGCGGCTGCAGGCGCTGATCCTCGACGGGGCGGTGGCGGCGGCGGACGGCGGCGCGCTCGCCGACCCGCGGCTGCGGCTGGCGCCGGGGACCGAGGTGGTGGTGAGCCTGCCGGAGCCGCGGCCGATCGCGGCGGCCGCCGAGGCGATCCCGCTCGCCATCGTCTACGAGGACGCCGATCTGATCGTGATCGACAAGCCGGCGGGGCTGGTGGTGCATCCCGCCCCCGGCGCGCCGGAGGGGACGCTGGTGAACGCGCTGCTGCACCATTGCGGCGGGACGCTGTCGGGGATCGGCGGCCGGCTCCGGCCGGGGATCGTGCACCGGATCGACAAGGACACCTCGGGGCTCCTGGTGGTGGCGAAGTCCGACGCGGCGCACCAGGGGCTGGCGGCGCAGTTCAAGGCGCACGACCTCGAGCGGCGGTATCTCGCGGTGGCGTACGGCGCGCCGGACCCGGCCGAGCCGCGGCTGCGCGGGCTCGCCGGCATCTCCTGGGAGCCGGGCGGCGGTGCTGCAGGATCGAGGGGCGGATCGGCCGGCATCCGGGCGACCGCAAGCGGATGGCGGTGCTGTACGCCGGCGGCAAGCCGGCGGTGACGCGGGCGCGGGTGCTGGAGCGGTTCGGCCCGGACGGCGCGCCGGCGGCGTCGCTGGTCGAGTGCCGGCTGGAGACCGGGCGGACCCACCAGATCCGCGTGCACATGGCCTTCGCCGGGCATCCGCTGGTCGGCGACGCGGTCTATGGCCGGCGGCGCGGCACGGGGCGTGCTGGCGGCCTTCCCGCGGCAGGCGCTGCATGCGGCGAGCCTCGGGTTCGTCCATCCGGTCAGCGGGGAGGCGATGCGGTTCGAGGCGCCGCTGCCGGACGGATTTCGTCGGGCTGCTCGACGCCCTGCGACGGAGTAACGATCCGGCAACGTTTAACGAACTGTAGATCGTCCTATAATAGCGGATGAACGGTTTGAGCGGGGTGCGCATGGCGGCCCCGTCAGGAGGGTTCGATTGGCTTACGAGAGATTGCCGGCGCCGTCGCCTGAACAGGGGCTGTCGCGGTACATGCAGGAAATCCGGCGCTTCCCGATGCTGGAGCCGGAACAGGAATACATGCTGGCCAAGGCCTGGGTCGACCACGGCGACAAGGAGGCGGCGCACAAGCTGGTCACCAGCCACCTGCGGCTCGCCGCGAAGATCGCCATGGGCTACCGCGGCTACGGCCTGCCGACCGCCGAGGTGATCTCGGAGGCGAACGTCGGGCTGATGCAGGCGGTCAAGCGCTTCGACCCGGAGAAGGGCTTCCGGCTCGCGACCTATGCGATGTGGTGGATCCGGGCCTCGATCCAGGAATACATCCTGCGCTCGTGGAGCCTGGTGAAGATGGGCACCACCGCGGCGCAGAAGAAGCTCTTCTTCAACCTGCGCAAGGCGAAGAACAAGATCGGCGCCATCGAGGAGGGCGAGCTCCGCCCGGAGAACGTCGCGAAGATCGCCGACGACCTCAACGTCACCGAGCAGGAGGTGATCTCGATGAACCGCCGGATGGCCGGCGGCGACGCAAGCCTCAACGCCCAGGTGCGCGGCGACGGCGACGGCACCGCCGAGTGGCAGGACTGGCTCGAGGACGAGGACGCCGACCAGGCGACCGCGCTCGCCGAGCGCGACGAGCTGGAGAACCGGCACGAGCTGCTGCTCGAGGCGATGCAGGGGCTGAACGAGCGCGAGCGGCACATCCTGACCGAGCGGCGGCTCAAGGACGAGCCGGTGACGCTGGAGGAGCCTGAGCCAGGAGTACGACGTCAGCCGCGAGCGGATCCGGCAGATCGAGGTCCGCGCCTTCGAGAAGCTGCAGAAGCGGATGCGCGAGCTCGCCGCCGAGCGCGGCATGGTGCCGGCGGTGAACTGAGCGGCGGCGGAACGGCCGCGAGGGCATCGAGCCCCCGCGGCCGTGGGCGGCCGTTGCCGCCACAAGGAGCGCGCGGTGCGCGCATGGTTTCCTTCGGTTGTTTTGCGCCTGCGGGCGCAAAACGACTGCTCTCCAGGTTAGCAAGCCAGTATGAAATCCTTCAAGGTTTGCTGTCAGGTGGAGCGGCGGAGTCGTTCGGGTTATTATCGGTGAATCTTGAGTTTTCGGCGTTTATCTGCGGATAAGCCAGATCGTTGGCGGGCTTGATTTTGCGCGCACCGGTCGCCTAGCCTCATCCGACCTCAGGGGGATGGGACATGAGCTTGCAGGCTTCGGTCGGGCGGTCCGGGGACGTCGGATCGACGGGTTGATCTTCGGCCGGATGTGGGGTGGCGGCAGCGTCAGCTACAGCGACCCTGACAGCGCCGCCGACTATGGCGCGGGCTACGTCAGCGACTACGACCGCGACGGGCGCTCGGCGCAGCAGGACGGCTTCGCGCGGCTGACCGCGGCCCAGCTCGCGGCGGCGCGCGGGGCGCTCGACGGCGAGGCGGTGCCGCTGGCGCGGGCGGGCTTCACCGTCGAGGGGTTCACCGGGCTCGGCGTCAGCTACGCCGGCGCGCGGCAGCGGCGCTCGGCGACATCCGGCGTCGCCAACGGCGCCGATCGCCCGACCGCCTATGCCTACTATGCCGGGCGACGGCGGCTCGGCGGCGACGTCTGGCTCGGCGCCGCCGGCGCGGGCGCCGCGGGCCGGCAACTACGACGGCCTGACCGTATCTGCACGAGATCGGCCACGCGCTGGGGCTGAAGCACGCCGCACGAGGCCGGCGGCTTCGGCGCGGTGCCGCTCGGCAGCGACACGCTCGAGTTCACGGTGATGACCTACCGGCCCTACGCCGGCGGGCCGCCGACCGGCTACCGGTTCGAGGCCTGGGGCGCGCCGCAGAGCCTACATGATGCTCGACATCGCCGCGCTGCAGCACATGTACGGCGCGGACTTCACCACCAACGCCGGCAACACCGTCTACGCTGGACGCCCGGCTCGGGGCAGACGCTGGTCAACGGCGACGTCGGCGATCGATCCCGGGCGCCAACCGCATCTTCGCCACGATCTGGGACGGCGGCGGCAAGGACACCTACGACCTCTCGGCCTATGCCAGCGCCTCCGCATCGACCTCGCGGCCCGGCGAAGTATTCGGTCTTCTCCGGCGCGCAGCTCGCCGATCTCGGCGGCGGGCCGAACGGCGGGCACGCGCGCGGCAACATCTTCAACGCGCTGCAGTATCACGGCGACCCGCGCTCGCTGATCGAGAATGCCACCGGCGGGGCGGGCGACGACCGGATCTTCGGCAACGCCGCCGACAACCGGCTGGTCGGCGGCGCCGGCAACGACCGGCTGCAGCGGCATGGCCGGCAGGGACATGCTGGTCGGCGGCAGCGGCGCGGACAGCTTCGTCTTCGGCAGTGCCAGCGGATTGCGCACGGCGGCACTGCGACCGGATCATGGCCGGCGGCGGCGCGGCGGCCTTCGAGCGGCGCGGGCACGCCGGCGGCGATCGCGATCGATCTCGCGCGGCATCGACGCCGACACCGCGCGGGCCGGCGACCAGGCCTTCGTCTTCGGCGGCTCGCACGGCCGCGGGCGTCTCTGGCTGCACGAGGTCGGCGACGGTCAGCTACGTCTGCGGCAACACCGACGCCGACGCCGCCGCCGAGTTCCAGCTGGCGATCCTCGACGGCGGCGTGCCGGCCGCGGCCTACGGCGCGCAGGACTTCCTGCTCTGATCAGTTCCGACGGCTTCGCGGTCGATCGCCTCGCCATCGCGGCGGCGCCGGCGTCGATCCTCGAAGGCCATCACTTGTCAGTCGACGCAAAGCGTGTGCGGCAGGATCAGCGCGGCGTCCCGGATCGCCGGGTGCCGGGCGACGATCGCCTCGATCAGGGCGCACTGCTGGCCGGACAGCCGCAGGTGCGCTTCGCCCTCGACCGCGCGGGCGAGAGGCGTGCCGGCTTGCGCATCGGTGTCCAGAACGGCTGCCGCCTGCCTCGCTCGGGCTCTCTCGAGGCCGCAAACCTCGAAGATCGCGCCGAGCGCCGCCGTCGGGCGGCTGCTGATGTCTGCGAAGCGCACGGCGGCGATCGGCAGCCCCCGATCGACCGCCGCGAGGTAGTGCTCGATGATGCCGAGCCACCAGAGCGCAAGGAACTCGACCAGCGCGAGCTCCCCGGCGGCTCTGCCCAGGAACGTCAAAAGGTGATCGGTATCGAGACAGAACGCCTGTTCGAAATCGTCCCGGGCGTCTTGCAGCGTGACGACCTCGGCGGCGCCGAGCCGTATGAAGATCCGGTACATCGAGCCGACCCAGCCTACCGGCGTCCCGGTAGAGGAAGAGGTTCCTCGCCTGCGGATAGGTCGCCTGGATGAGGTCGGCGAGCTGCATCGACTCGCTGCGCATCTTCAAGGCACAGACGGGCGGCATACGGTTGTCGGCCGTGCGGAAGAGGAACCGCACCATCGCGTCCAGCAAGGCTCGCATTTCCGCCGGCGGGAGCGCCCCGTCGCGCTGCAGGAGGACGAGCCCGACGGGGCCGTCCGGCTCGGAGAGGCTCACGACGCCGTCGAGCCGGTTGAAGGCATGGGTGAGCAGCGTCGATCCGGAGCGTCCGGTCATATAGGCCATGATGAACCGATCGACCGCAGGCAGCGCGGCGGCAAGGCGCAGGAAATCGGCGTAGGGAAGCGCGAACAGCCTCAGCGCCTCGTCGTACTGCTGCTTGTACACGAAGGCGGCGGCGGTCAGATCGATCGACGCTGGCAAGAGGACGAAGATCGCCTCCCGGCGCGTGTTGTCGAGGCAGTAGAGGCTGAGATCGGGGTTCTGCAGGATCGTCTCGGGACTGTGCGGCCTCGGCATCGCCGGGCGCGAAGTCGGCAATGCTGGCATGGAAGCCGAGGGAGCGTCTTTGCTTCCTTGCGATGTCCAGCCAACGGGCAGCCACGCTGTCCTCCGGTTCGGGCGCCTGACGCGCCGCGAAAAAGGCTAACGCCGGGGACGGCGCCGAACCAGCGCGAACCGGCTGCGAGCGCATTTTCTTTGCCTAGGCCAACGCCTGCTTCTAGGCTCCGCCCGCACAAGAACGGGGGGCGATGATGGCGGACGGACGGGTCAGGTGGGGCGTGCTCAGCGCGGCGAGGATCGCGCGCGACTGGGTGGTGCCGGGCATCCACATGAGCGACCGGGGCGATCTCGCGGCGGTGGCGAGCCTGACGCCAGGCAAGGCCGCGGCGCTGGCCGCGCCCTACGGCGGGGTGACGCTCCACGCCAGCTACGAGGCGCTGCTGGCCGACCCCGGCGTCGATGCCATCTACATCCCGCTGCCGAACCACCAGCATGTCGAGTGGACGGCCAGGTGCCTCGAGGCCGGCAAGCACGTGCTCTGCGAGAAGCCGCTGGCGCTCAGGGCCGAGGAGATCGACGGGCTGATCGCGCTCCGCGACCGCACCGGGCTGCTGGCGGCGGAAGCCTTCATGGTGACGCATCATCCGCAGTGGATCCGGGCGCGCGAGCTGCTTGGCGGAGGGCGCGATCGGCCGGCTCACCCAGGTGCAGGGCGCCTTCTCCTTCTTCAACGACGATCCCGGCAATATCCGCAACCGGGCGGACTTCGCCGGCGGCGCGCTGCGCGACATCGGGGTCTATCCCTCGATCAGCACGCGGTTCGTCAGCGGGAAGGAGCCGCTCGCCGTGCCATACGCGGCGATCGAATGGGACGCCGGCATCGACGCGACGGCGCGGGTGGTGGCGGAGTTCCCCGGCTTCGGGCTCGACTTCTACGTCTCGATGCGGATGGCGCCGCGGCAGATCATGACCTTCCACGGCGAGAAGGGCTGGTTCAGCCTGCATGCGCCCTACAACGCCGGCGCCTATGGCGATCCGGTGTTGGAGCTGCGCAACCGCGAGGGGGTGGTGGTGCTGGAGCGCTTCCCGCGCTCGGACCATTACCGCTCGCAGATCGACGCCTTCAACGACAGCGTCCTCGATGGCGCGGCCTACCCCTGCCCGCTGGAGTACTCGCGCGGCAACCAGGTGATGATCGACATGATCTATGCCGCGGCCGGCGGGCTTCCCGGCTGATCAGATTGTGAGCGCGGCGGGGTTTTGCTAGTATTACCGTCTCTCTTGGGGAGGACGGGATGAGCGCGTTCAACGTCGTGCGCATGCGGGTCAAGCCGGAGTTCGTCGACGAGGTGCTGCGCTACTATCGCGACCGCCCGCTCGACATGCTCGGCATGAAGGCCCTCACCCTGGTGCAGACCGGCGAGCGGGACTTCACGCTGATCGGCGAGTGGGACGATATGGACGCCATCGCCGCCGCCCGGCCGGCGATGATCGCCTCGCTCGACGAGCATCGCCACAAGCTCGAGGACCTCGGCGGCGGGCTCGGCGTCACCGACCCGGTGTCGGGCCACGCCGTGGTCCGGCGCACCGCCTGAGGCCGGCGGCCTTAGGCAAGCGGCAACACTTGCCGGCTAAGCCGAGTCGGATGCGGCGGGGAACCGTCGCGCTTGCCTGGGATGCGATTCCGCGTAATTCGTGAGTGTAGTGGGTTTGTCGAGATGACTGCGAGAACCGGCGCGACGCTGATCTTCGGTGCGATCCTGTTGGCGGGCTGCACCGCCACCGACATGGCGGCGGTCACCACCCCGCCGCCTCCCGAGGTGGCGCGGCTGGCGGTCGAGCCGCCGCCGACGCCCGATCCGGCGCCCGATCCCGCGCTCGTCGCCATGTACGCGGCCCGGCGGGACGGCGAGCGCACGCTGCCGGCGATCGACGTCACCGCCTTCCACCGCGCGCTCCTGCGCAACGAGGTCGACTATCCGACGGCCGAGGCGCCGGGAACCATCGTCATCGACACCCACGGGCCGTTCCTCTACCTGGTCGAGGGCGACGGCAAGGCGACGCGCTACGGCATCGCCGTCGGCCGCGAGGGCTTCGGCTGGACCGGCAGCGGCGTCATCGCCCGCGGCGCCAAGTGGCCGCGCTGGACGCCGCCGCCGGAGATGATCGAGCGCGACCCGCATGTGGCGAAGTGGAAGGACGGCCAGCCGGGCGGGGTCACCAATCCGCTGGGCGCGCGGGCGCTCTACATCAACATGGGCGGGCACGATTCCGGCTACCGCATCCACGGCACCAACACGCCGAAGAGCATCGGCTGGGCGGCCTCCTCGGGCTGCTTTCGGATGCTGAACCAGGACGTGGTCGATCTCTACGATCGGGTGCGGATGGGGGCCAGGGTCGTGGTGATGTGACGGCCGCGGCCGACCGCCGCCAGCCCGGCGAGGCCAGCGAGGAGCATGAGGAGCGTCGGCGGCAGCGGCACCGGCGCCACCTCGACGCGGTTGAAGGTGACGCCTGGGTTGGCGAGGTTCGTGTCCAGTTCCTCCTCGGCGCGGATCAGGCCGACGCCGGGGGCGTAGAACTTGAACTCGCGGGAGTCGGGCTCGGCGGCGGTGGTCTCCAGCACCTGCAGCACGTCGTGGTAGGTGGTCCCGCCGACCCTCAGCCGGTCGACGATCGCGAAAGTCTTGCCTTCGTCGACGGCGTCGTCCGCGGGGGCGAACTCCTGATAGTACTGGAAGCCCGGGCTCAGATCGACCGGCATCGCGTAGCCGGGAAGCGCATGATGCCGGCCGGCGCGCCATGACCCCTCGGTGCTCTTGCTGATCAGCGTGCCATCGTCGTCATACTCGAAGCTCGTGGTATCCTCGCCCATGTACCAGACGTTGCCTTCGCGGTCCTGGGCGTAGTGATCGAAGGTCCGCTCGGTGAGGACGCCGTTCTCGTAGCCCTTGTCGAGCACCGTCGTGGTGCGCACGCCGAGGATCTTCGGGCCGCGGCCGAGCACCTTCTGCGCGTCGCGCTCGGTGACCCGCTCGCCGTCGGCGACGTAATGCGCCACCTGCGCGCTTCTGGCGCCGACCTGCCAAGGCAGGTATTGATTGTCGATTGGCGCTCCCTTGCGAAAATTGCCGGCGTCGAAGTCCGGCAGGATCGTCGCGGCCGCGGCCGGGAATGCGGCGGCGAGGAATGCCGGGGCGAGAAGACGGACGAGGCCTGCCATGGGACTGTCTCCCTCTGCGCCACTTCGGCATGCGACCAAGCATCGCAGATCCCCTGCCGGGGGCGAAATCCTACATTCGTGGGATCGGGACCGAACTAAACTTCGGGTCTGGGGCGGGAGGGCCGGGGCGTGCTAGGATCGGCGGGCCGAGAGGGGATGATGCGGCCGGGTCGGGTGATGCTGCTGGTCTTCGGGGCGATGCTGCTGGCCGTGGGCCTCGCGGCCTTCGACACCGCGGTCGAGCATCGCGGCTTCGCGGCGTCGGACTTCGCGGTCGAGTTCCTGGAATGGGCCGGCATCGTCGGCGCCGCAGCGGCGGCGGCGGCCGTGGCGCTGGCGCTGCGCGACCTGCGCGCCGACCAGGACCGGATGCGGCACGATCTCGCGCGGGCGGTCGAGCGCGACGCCGGCTGGCGGGCGCGGCACGAGGCGGCGCTCGACGATCTCGCCAGCGCGGTCCGGCGCCAGTTCGAGGCCTGGGCGCTGTCGCCGGCGGAAGCTGACATCGCCGGGCTGATGCTGAAGGGCGCCAGCCTGCGCGACATCGCCCGGCTGAGGCACACCTCGGAGACGACGATCCGCCAGCAGGCGCAGGGCATCTACCGCAAGTCCGGCCTCTCCGGCCGCAGCGAGCTCGCCGCCTACTTCCTGGAGTCGCTGTTCGAGGAGCGCCGGGCCGCGGGCCCCGGCTGAGATCTGGTCGATCGGCGCCTCGGTCAGCGGCTTGTCGGGGTTCCAGCGGGCCTGGCGGACGATGCGGCGGTGGACCCGCGGCTGCTCGGGGCCGCGGTGCAGCTTGCGGATGTGGTCGCCGACGGCGGCGTCGGCCTTGGTGCGCCGCCGGTTGTGCCGGACGTACTCGACCCAGGTCGCGGTCTGGTAGCTCTCCTGCCAGAGCATCGGATTCTCCAGGTCGCGCAACAGCGTCCAGTGCCGGGCGCCGTCGCGCACGCCGCATGCGCTGGCGCTCGGCCATGGCGTCGAGGAACTCCGGGATGTCCCGCTCGTCGATCAGATAGTCGATCAGGATCGAGATCGGCCCGCTCCGCGGTTTCAGATCCAACCCGACCTGCGGCTCGATCCAGTTGAGCGGATCGAGGTCGAGATCGGCGCGGTCGGGCAGCGGCAGCCGCAGCCCGACGGCGCCCGCGGCCAGCATCGCGCCCGCGGCGATGATGAGCGCCTGCGCCGGCCCGTAGCGCTCGGCGACGCTGCCCCAGAGCCAGCTGCCCAGCGCCATGCCGCCGAAGGCCGCGGTCTGATAGAGCGAGAGCGCCCGGCCGACCACCCAGCGCGGGGTCGAGAGCTGGACGGTGGTGTTGAAGAGCGCCAGCGCCAGCACCCAGCAGGCGCCGCCGCTGAAGCATGCCGACGGCGGCTGAGCCAGGGGCTGGGGCTGAGCGCCGAGCACCGCGCCGCAGAAGGCGAAGCCGGCGAAGGCCACGCGCGCGATGGCCTCGCTGGAGAGCCGCGTCGCGCAGCCGGTTGCCGATGAAGGCGCCGCCGACCGCGCCGACGCCGAAGGCGCCGAGCAGCGCGCCGTAGACCAGCGGTCCGCCCTGCACCAGGTGGCGCGCGACCAGCGGCAGGAGCGCCAGCACCGCGACCGAGGTCAGGCCGAAGAGAAAGCTCCGGAGCAGCACCTTGAGGATGTTGGGCGACATCGCGACGTAGCGCAGGCCGGCGCCCATCGCCGCGCCGAGCCGCTCGCGCGGCAGGCTGCTGGCCGGGATCGTCGGGCGCCAGAAGATGAGGACGCCGATCAGCGCGAAGTAACTCAGGGTATTGACCGCGAAGGCGGCGGCGGCGCCGGCGGTGGCGACGATCAGGCCGCCGATCGCCGGGCCGACGCTGCGGGTGAGGTTGAAGCCGACGCTGTTCAGCACCACCGCCGCCGGCAGGTGGGCGCGCGGCACGATATCGCCGACCGAGGCCTGCCACGCCGGGTTGTTGAGCGCGATGCCGCAGCCGATCAGGAAGGTAAAGCCGAGCAGCGTCCAGGGCGTGAGCAGCCCCGAACCAGGCGGCGAGCGTCAGGCCGAGCGAGACCGCGAGCATGAAGAGCTGCGCGACCAGCATGACCCGGCGGCGGTTGAAGCTGTCGGCGATCGCACCCGCCGCCAGCGAGAAGACCATGATCGGCAGCGTGGTCGAGGCCTGCACCAGCGCTACCATGTTGGCCGAGTTGGTGATCGAGGTCATCAGCCAGGCGGCGCCGACCGCCTGCACCAGGCCGCCGAAGTTCGACGCGAGGCTGGCGATCCAGATCGCGCGGAACGTCGGGCTCTGCAGCGGCGCCAGGGCCGAGGTCGGCGGCGTGGGGGATTGCGGCATCGTGCTTTTTTCGACTCTTTCCGCGATCTTGCTGAAACAGGGCCGCGACACAACCGTTGCCGGATGCTTGCCGCGCCCGGTCGGGCGTGACAGGTTCGAGGCCACGCAAAGAGGGAGGACGCCATGAACATCGAGAGCGGCAACGGCGGCACGCTGCGCCGGACCAAGGGTCGCGGCAAACTCTACGACAGCATCGTCGACACCGTCGGCGACACGCCCTGCGTCCGGATCAACCGGCTGGCTCCGGCGAACGTCGAGATCTACGTCAAATGCGAGTTCTTCAATCCGGCGGCCTCGGTCAAGGACCGGCTGGCGCTCAACATCATCGAGGCGGCCGAGCGCGACGGCACGCTGAAGCCGGGCCAGACCGTGGTCGAGGCGACCAGCGGCAACACCGGGAGTCGGCCTGGCGATGGTCTGCGCCGCCAAGGGCTATCCGCTGGTCGTCACCATGGCCGACAGCTTCTCGCTCGAGCGCCGGCAGCTGATGCGCTTCCTCGGCGCCAAGGTGGTGCTGACGCCGCGCGCGCAGAAGGGCTTCGGCATGTACATGAAGGCCAAGGAGCTCGCCGACACCCACGGCTGGTTTCTGGCGCGGCAGTTCGAGACCGCGGCCAACGCCGACATCCACGAGAGCACGACCGCGGCCGAGATCGTCGCCGACTTCGCCGGCAAGAAGCTCGACTATTTCGTCAGCGGCTACGGCACCGGCGGCACGGTGGCAGGGGTCGGGCGCGATCCTGAAGAAGACCTGGCCCGAGGCCAAGATCATCCTGAGCGAGCCGGCGAACGCCCAGCTGGTCGGCTCCGGCAAGCCGCAGGCGCGCGGCGAGGACGGCGCCCCGGCGGGCAGCCATCCGGCCTTCGAGCCGCACCCGATCCAGGGCTGGACCCCGGACTTCATTCCGCTGGTGCTGCAGGAGGCGATCGACGGGCACTATTACGACGAGCTGATCCCGATCACCGGTCCCGAGGGGATGAAGTGGGCGCGGGAGCTGGCGTCCGAAGGAGGGGATCATGACCGGGGTCTCCGGCGGGTCGACCTTCGGCGTGGCGATGAAGGTCGCCGAGACGGCGGCGGCGGGCTCGGTGATCCTGGCGATGCTGCCCGACACCGGCGAGCGCTA
Source organism: uncultured Alphaproteobacteria bacterium (assembly GCA_963750745.1). Classification (GTDB taxonomy): domain Bacteria; phylum Pseudomonadota; class Alphaproteobacteria; order Rhodobacterales; family Rhodobacteraceae; genus Amaricoccus. Next base: position 17,223 of record CAVVSO010000010.1, read on the forward strand.
CCTCTCGACGCCGCTGTTCGAGCCGTTCGGCGCCGAACATGAACGAGGCGGAGATCGAGGTGATGCGCTCGACGCCGGGCTACCATCTGGACTGAGCCCGAGGTGTGCGGCCGCTACATGATCACCTCGGGCTTCGAGGCCATGGCGCGGCTGTTCGAGGCGAGCCTCGCCGAGCTCGGCCCCGAGGCGCCGCGGCTCAACGTCTCGCCGACCGAGACGGTGCCGGTCGTGGTCAGCCACGACGGCGACCGGACCATCGTGCCGATGCGCTGGGGGCTGCTGCCGCCCTGGTACCGCACGCCGAACGGCGGGCCGCTGCTGATCAACGCCCGCGCCGAGGGCATCGCCGCCAAGCCCGCCTACCGCGAGGCGGTGCTGTCGCGGCGCTGCCTGCTGCCGGCGGACGGCTTTTACGAGTGGCAGGGCGAGAAGGCGGCGCGAGCGCCGCAGACGATCGTGCCGCGGCAGGGCGGCATGATCGCGCTGGCCGGGCTCTGGCAGGACTGGCGCGGGCCGGAGGGGTGGATTTCGACCTGCGCCATCGTCACCTGCCCGCCGAACGCGGTGCTGGCGCCGATCCACGACCGGATGCCGGTGGTGATCGCCCCCGGCGATTTCGCGCTCTGGCTCGGCGAGGCCGGGCCGGGGGCGGCGCGGCTGATGCGGCCGGCGCCGGACGCGGCGCTGATGGCAGGGCCGGTGGATGCGGCGACGCGGGAGATCCTGGCGCGGCGGAACTGAGGGGCCAAGCCGGTCGGGACGTTGGATTTTTTCGGTGCACCCGCCATGCGCGGCGCATGCACGGGGCGTATGCAGACTGGTGGAGGAGCGATTAATGGCATCGGAGCGGGTGGCGCTGATCACCGCCGGCGGGTCCGGCATGGGTGCGGCCGCCGCGCGGCGGCTGGCGGAGGATGGCTACGGGGTCGCCGTGCTGTCGTCCTCCGGCAAGGGCGAGGCGCTCGCCGCGGCGCTCGGCGGCGTCGGCGTCACCGGCTCGAACCGCTCGAACAATGATCTGGCGCGGCTGGTCGAGCTGGCGATGGCGCGATGGGGGCGGATCGACGTGCTGGTCAACAGCGCCGGGCACGGGCCGCGCGCGCCCATCCTCGAGATCAGCGACGAGGCCTGGCACGTCGGGCTCGACACCTACCTCTTGAACGTGGTGCGGGCGACCCGGCTGGTCGCGCCGATCATGGTGAGGCAGCGGGGCGGCGCGATCATCAACATCTCGACCGCCTGGGCCTTCGAGCCGGATGCGGCCTTCCCGACCTCGGCGGTGTTCCGCGCCGGGCTCGCCGCCTACGCCAAGCTCTTCGCCGACAGCTTTGCCGGGGACAACGTGCGGATGAACAACGTGCTGCCGGGCTGGATCGACAGCCTGCCGGCCACCGAGGCGCGGCGCAACAGCGTGCCGATGCAGCGCTACGGCACCAGCCGCGAGATCGCCGCCACCATCGCCTTCCTCGCCTCCGACGGCGCCGGCTACATCACCGGGCAGAACATCCGCGTCGACGGCGGGCTGACCGCGCAGCATCTGACGCCGCTGTGACGTCGGTCACAGGGGCACGCGCCGCGAATCGGGCATGGTGCTGGTCATCGGGGAGGACATCAGGCCCTCCCGGCGCACCCGAAGGACCAGAGCCATGACCGCCCTTCGCCCGACACCACCGCCGCCGACCTCGGGCTCCGCAGCGCGCTCAAGTCGTTCGCCACCCGCGCCACCGCCGCCGTCCACGACGCGCTGGCCCGCGCCAAGGCGCGCCACGGCTACCGGCACATGCTCGCCTGCGAGGACCACTCCTGCGCGACGCCGGCATCACCCGCGCCGACATCCGCCAAGCCTATCACGAGTGCGGCGGCCGGGGCTGACGCCGGTTCCAGCCGGCCTTTGCCGGGCTCAGCGGCAGTCCTCGAGGGCGCCGCGGATCGCCCTGGTGGAGCCTGCGAGCGAGAGGCTGCCCTGGTCGGCGCCGTCGAGCTTGACCGCGACCTCGGTGTCGCGGCCGGCGAGGCGGTCGGCGAGCTGGCTGTCGGCGAGCGCCACCACGTAGGTGCCGCCGGCGGTCGGCCTCGAAGCCGGCCGGGACCTCGAGGCCGCCCTGGCTGAAGGCGAAGTCGAGCGTCACCTCGTCGGCCGCCGGCCGCTCGCGGAAGGTCACCGCGAGGAACGGCTGGCCCTGAGGCAGAAGCCGGCGAGCGAGGCGATGTCGCCGACGCCGCCGCCGAGCGCCACCGGGCTCGCCCCCGGCACCCGGCGCAGCGTCCAGCCGGCCGGCACCAGCGGGATCGGCGCGGCCGGCGCCGCCGCCGGCGGCGCCGCTTCCGGGTCGACCGGCGGCTCGTCCGGGGCGTTGCTGGCGAAGCCCAGGTGCGGGTGCAGGGATCGGCGGAGCGGCGTCGTCGCCGCAGGAGGTGCCGTGGTAGTGCGCGATCAGCTGCGGCAGCGCGCTCGCCGTCGCCGCGGATCTCGAAGCCGCTGAGATCGCCGAAGTCGAAGCGGGCGTAGCCGCCGTCGGGCTCCGACAGCCAGGCGATGACCGGGCAGCCGCTCGGGCCGCAGAAGGCGCTCCAGGCATCTGTGCATTGCAGCTGGGCGAGGTCGGTGACGAAGTCGTCGCGGCCGTCGCCGTTGAGGTCGCGGCTCTGCATGTAGCGGTCGAGGATCACCGGCGCGCCGCCGAGCGCGCGGCAGTGCGCCGCCGCCTGCTCGGTCGCCTCGACCAGCGCCGGCGGCGGCTCGGTCGCCGCGGCCGGCAGCGCCGGCGAGCAGCGAGCGCCGCGAGGCCGAGCGAGCGCCGCGGGCGCGCCCAGCGGCATCAGCAGTCGCCCTGGCTGATCTGGAGGTAGGCGATGATCCCGGCGACGATCAGCGCGATGGCGACGGCGATGGCGATCTTGACCGCCGAGTACGGCCGCTCGCCCTCGACGCGTGCCGGTGCGGCCGTTGACCACGAAGCGGAAGCTCTTGCCGCGGTAGCGGTAGGCGGCGAGCCAGACCGGCAGCAGCACGTGCTTGAAGGTCAGCGCGCCGACGCTGGTCGAGAGCTGGCCGATCCGCTGCTGGTCGCCGCCGATGTCGCGGCGGACGTCCTGCTCGATCACCGCGTTCATGATCTGCCGCGCCTCGCCGTAGCCTTCGTCGACCGGCACCGTGTAGCCCTCGGCGCGGAAGCCGGCGAGGAACTTCGGCTCGTAGGCGCTGAGCACCGACAGGTCCCAGGGCGCCAGCGCGTCGGTGAAGCGCTTGGGCAGGCTCTTCGAGCCCAGCACCAGCACGTCGTCGAAGTCGCGCGCCACCCGGCCGCGCGCCGGCGACCAGCGGATGCGGGCGACCTGCTGCATCACCGTCTGGCGCCGGCCGTTGACCACCACGGTCACCGGCCGCGTCTCGTAGTAGACGGTGCCGCGCTGGCCGGTGTACTCGGTCCGGGTCTCGGCGTCGTAGGTCCAGTAGGGGACGTACATCCCCTGCATCGCCCGCCCGGCGCGGGCGTATGCCTGCAGGTCGCTCGGCGCGAACCAGAGCCGGCCGAGCCAGCCGTTCATCGCGTCGCGCGCCTGCGCCTCGCTCGAGCAGGAAGGGGAGCTGCGCCTGCGGCTTGATCTGGCGGCTGACGCCGGTGTCGGTGACGATCGGCGAGGCGCAGAACGGGCATTCCCTGGCGTGCAGGTCGGCGTCGAACTCGATCTGCGCGCCGCAGCTCGGGCATTGGACGAAGCGCGCCTCCTCCATCTCCGAGGCGGGCAGGCTGTTCTTCTCGACCGCGCGCAGGTCGAGCTCGGGGATCGGGCCGCGCGCCTCCGGGATCGGCTCCTCGTGGCCGCAGTGCTGGCAGCGCAGGAGCCCCACGTCCGGCGCGAAGCGCAGGTCCGAGCCGCAGGTCGGACAGGGGAAGCGGTGCTGCTCCGGGCTTGCCGCGCCGGAGACCGGGCCGAGCTCCATCCCGAGCGCTCAGCCCGCCGGGGGCGGCGGCGGCGCGCTGAAGAGATCGGCGAGATCGGTGACGTCGCGGCCGCGCTGCCAGTCCGGCCCGCCCGGGGTCCAGAGGTAGGTGTCGGGGGTGATCTTGCCTTCCGAGGCCATGCGCCCGAGCTCGTCGCGGCTGTAGGGACCGGTGGCCTGACCGCCGACGGCGACGTGCCAGCGCTTCTCCGGCCCGGCGGCGGCGGCGGGGTCGCCGCGGCCGATGCCGGCGGCGGGGCGGCGCCGGCCGGGGCGGCGCCCCACGGGCCGCTGCGCGCCGCCATCCGCTCGGCCATCGCCATGCCCATGCCGGCGCCGAGCCCGGCGCCGATGCCGCCGCCGCCGCCGGGGTTGCCCGCGGCCTTGGTCATCGCCTCGGCGGCGCTGAAGTCGGTGTAGCGCGAGAGATCGCCGGCGACGCCGGTGGCGGTGCGCTTGTCGAGCGCGGTCTCCACCTCGGCGGGCAGCGAGATGTTCTCGATGTAGAAGGCCGGCAGCTCCAGGCCGTATTCGGCGACCATCGGCGTGATCTGGGCGTGGACGTGCTTGGCGAGCTCGATGGTGTTGCCGGCCATGTCGAGCACCGGGATGTTGCTGGTGGCGATGATCTGGCTGAAGTGGGTGACGATGATGTTGCGGATCTGGGCCTCGATCTCCTCGGTGGTGAACTCGCCGTCGGTGCCGACGACCTCCTTGAGGAACTTGGCCGGGTCGGTGACCCGCATGGTGTAGGTGCCGTAGGCGCGCAGCCGCACCATGCCGAAGTCGGCGTCGCGGCAGGTGATCGGGTTGCGGGTGCCCCACTTCATGTCGGTGAAGCGGCGGGTGTTGACGAAGTAGATCTCGCTCAGGAACGGGCTCTTGAAGCCGTGGTCCCAGTGCTGCAGCGTGGTCAGGATCGGCATGTTGTTGGTCTCGAGCTCGTAGAGCCCGGGACCGAAGGTGTCGGCGAGCTGGCCTTCGTGAATGAAGACCGCGGCCTGGCCCTCGCGCACCGTGAGCTTGGCGCCGTACTTGATCGCATGGCCCTCGCGCTCGAAGCGCCAGACGATGGTGTCGCGGGTGTCGTCGGTCCAGTGGATGACGTCGATGAACTCGCCGCGGAGAAAATCGAAGATCGACATCGGGGCCTCCTCACTCAGTTCGCTTCGGCGATGGTCAGATTCTCGTCGCGGAGCTGCGCCGCCTGCGCCGTCTCGGCGATAGCGGGCAGGAGCGGGCGCGCCTCGTCGGCGGTCATGCCGGGCCTGAGCCGCGGATCGTAGAGCATGCGCAACAGGATCGCGTCGTGCTCGGTCAGGAGCGCGAACTCGAGGTCGTCGTTGAAGAGCGACGGCCGCGCCAGCTTGCTGTCGTTGGGCAGGCCCATCGCCTGGGCCATCTCCTCATTGACGCAGGAGAGCCGGGTCAGCGGCGGATGCTCGGCGCGGATCAGCACGATCACCGCGCCGTAGGTCGAGGGGTCGGCGGCGTCCGGGAACGAGTAGGTGATGCAGAAGAGGTCGATCGGCGTGTCGTGCAGCGCCGAGACCACCGCCGGGGCGAAGGTCGGATATTGCTGCGCGGATCTGCTCGGCGAAGGCGTTGCGCTCGACGCTGTCCATGAAGAGCACGAGGAAGTTCACGTCGTCGCCCTGGCCGAGTGCCACTTCGTGGCCGGTCAGATGCGCGAGGCGGCGGGAGAAGGCGGCGACATTGGCGCGGTCGCGCGCGGCATCCTCGGGCGAGGTCGAGGCGCCGGTCATCACCGCGACCCGCACCGGCTTGTCCCAGCGGCGCAGCACCGCCGGGGTCTCGATATGCACGAAGCGGCCGCCCTGGTCGGAATATTCGTCGTGGAGCGCGATGTTAACGAAGTCGCGGACCAGATCGTCGGTGGTGAAGGGGGCGTCGGCCGGGGCGACCTCGCGGCGCAGCCGGCCGCTCCGGGTGAGCTGGCTCTCGACCGAGGCGTAGAACTCCTTCAGCGTCTCGCCGTTGGGCAGGCGCTCGGCCCCGGCGGTGATCGGCGCCGAAGGCGCTGCTTCGGCGGCCCTGGCCGAGGCCTCGGGCTGCGCCGGCGGCCCCGCCGGCGCGCAGGCGGCGAGCGCCGAGGCGGCGGCCGCCGCGGCCCACCGCCGCGGCGCGGAACTCCGTCGAGGGGGCCGCTCGCTCGCCATCGCTGCCGTCAAACGCTGCCGCCGACGCTGTCGCCCATGCCGGTGGCCTTCGCCTTGGCGGAGGCGAGCGCCTGCTTGAGGTCGCCCTCCATCTTGATCAGGCTCTGCTCGGCCTCGGCGCGCTTGGCCTTGCCCTCGTCGGCGATGCGCAAGCTGTCCTCGATGGTGGCGATCAGGTCGGAGTTGGCCTTCTCGATCGCGTCGATGTCGAAGACGCCGCGCTCCATCTCGGTGCGGATCTCGGCGTTCGCGGTGCGTAGGTTCTCGGCGTTCTTCTTCAGCAGGTCGTTGGTGAGATCGCTCGCCTCCCTGACCACGCCCGCCGCCTCGCGGCCGCGGTGGATCGTCACCGCCTGGGCGAGCTGGGTCTCCCAGAGCGGCACGGTGTTGACCAGCGTGGAGTTGATCTTGGTCACCAGGCTCTTGTCGTTCTCCTGCACCAGCCGGATCGACGGCAGCGACTGCATCGTCACCTGGCGGGTCAGCTTGAGGTCGTGCACCCGCCGCTCTAGGTCGTCGCGGGCGGCGCGGATGTCGCGCAGCTCCTGCGCCTTCATCACCCCCTGGTCCTCGGGCGCGGCCTTGACCTCGGCCTCCTTGGCCGGGATCGTCGTGGCGTCGAGCTCGGCGGTCTTGGCCTCGCCGGCGGCGATGTAGAGCGCCAGCTCGTCGTAGAAGTCGAGGGTCTTCTCGTAGAGCTTGTCGAGCGACTTCACGTCCTTGAGCAAAGCATGCTCGTGCGTGAGCAGCTCGCCAGTGATCTTGTCGATCTGGCCCTGCACCGTTTCGTAGCGGGCCATGAACTCGGCCATCGGTGCGGTGCCGCCGATCAGCCGCTCCCACCAGCTGCGCTTGCGGTTGGGGTCGAGCTCGTCGACAGTGAAGCCGCGCAGGGAGGTGACCATCTCGCGTAAGGAGTCGCCGGCGGGGCCGACGTCCTTGTTGCGCACGCCCGCGAGCATCTCCTGGCTGATCGCCTGCAGCTCGCCCTGCGCCGCCGAGCCGAAGCGGATGATCGACTGGGTGTTGGTCATGTCGATCTCGGCCTTGCGCCTGTCGATCTCGGCCTTCACCGCCGGTTCGGCCGCGTCGGCGGCGATGAGCTCGCCCTTGGGCTCGGGCAGGAGGTTGGCGGTGATCGCCTCGACGTCCTTCAGCGCGGCTTCCGCCTGCACCCGGGTCTCTTCGGCCATTGGCAATGCTCTCCTGTCGCTTAGCGGGCGATCAGCCCGTCCTGTTGCAGCCGCTCACGGAGCACCTCGATCTCGATGTCGAGATCGCTGCGGTTGTCCTCGAGCAGGTGGGTGCGCTGGGTAGTGAAGCTCTTCTCCAGATCGCCCAGCAGATCCTCATAGGCCTTGCGCGCCACCGCGTCGCGGCTGCGGCCCCAGAGGTCGGCGAACTTGGTGGTCGCGTCGCGCAGCCCGAGCAGATAGACGCTGAGGAAGGTCCGTGCCCGGTTCAGATCCCGCGGGTCCCGCTCGACGACGCGGAAGACATCGCGCGCCTGGTCGCAGAGCCGCTCGATCCGGCCTTCGAGCATCCGGTCGCCGATCCGCCGCGAGGCGTCGATGGTCTGGCTCACCAGCGCCTCGGCGTTGTCGATGGCGCGGGCGACCCGCTCGGTGGACAAGGCGTCGAGCCCCTCGAGGCCCTTCTTCCGCATCGGGTCGAGCCCGAAGGCCAGAAGCTGCGCGCCGCCGGCGACGACGCCGAAGGCGAGTGCCGCGAGCGGGCTCAGGCCGCGGCCAAGCAGGCTCGCGGCAAAGATGCTGGCGCCGGTCAGCACCGCGGCGAAGAGCTTCCTCGGGATCGCCGGCGGCCGCGCCACGGCGCGGGCGGCATAGGCTTCCTCGGCGCGCAACCCCTCATTGAGGAGCCAGGCCGCGAGCATCAGCCCGGCGAAGCCGCCGAGCTCGCCCAGCATCTCGCCGCGCGCTGCCGCGGGTGATCGAGCCGAGGCCGGCGAAGAGCAGCGGCAGCGGTGCGAGGAACATCAGCCGCGCCCTGAGGCTGACCCGGCGCGCGGTGCGGTTGCGGAACGGCGGTGCCGGCGGCGCTCCGGCATCGGCAACCGTCGGCTTGGCGTCAGGCGAGTACTTGCCGCCGAAGCGCTGCGCCGCCATCAGAAGCCTCCGGAGGCGACCAGCGGCGCGCCGATCGCGCCGAATCCGGTGGCGAGCACGATGGCCACCAGGACGACGAAGCCGATCAGCCGTACAATCGGTTGGTCCATCCGCGCTCCGGTCCTCTGCGCCGCTCCGACCCGCGCAACATAGGCGTCCCAACCCCGGGTTGCCAGACCCCTGATCGCGCCCCTGGCGCCGCCGGCGGCCGCGCCCGGGCCTCCCGACAAGCGGCTTTGTTTGCGGTGTGATTCGCGGTAATCATTCACCTTATGTTTTCGTGCCTGATGCTGCTGCCCCATATCGTCAGACTGCGCGGGCGCGAGGGCGTGATGTCGCACTGCCCGGGCGTGGTGCCCGGGTGAATTGACCAAAGGGCTTACCAGCATGGCCAAGGGCACCGTCAAGTGGTTCAACACCGAGAAGGGCTACGGGTTCATCCAGCCCGCTGACGGTGGCAAGGACATCTTCGTCCACATCACCGCGGTGCAGGCCGCCGGCCTGCAGACGCTGAAGGACAACCAGCCGATCGAGTACGAGCTGATCGACGGCCGCGACGGGCGCAAGAGCGCCGGCGCGCTGAAGATCTGACGCCGCCGGACTTCCCGCCGGCGACGGCGGCGGCTAGCGTCCGGTCATGTGCGACCCGCGCCGGATCCGAACTGACGCATTGGATCCTCGACGAGATCCGGAGGACTGCCTGGCCTGCGGGCGCGATTCCGCGCCCGCGCAGGACAGGACGTTTCGCCGCCTCGCATTCCTTCGAGGCCCGGGCCACCCCCCGGCGTCGCCGCTTACGCGTGCTCGAGCCGCGCCGCCGAGAACAGTTCCTCCTCGCCGGATGTCGCTCCCACCCTCTCCGCCTCTCCTCGAAGCCGGGCCTCTCCCGTTCTACTGCGTGCTACGCTTCAACGCGCGCCGACACCGAGGTACCCGTCGAGGTCCAGCTCAGGGCCCGAGGAACTCGAGGTCCCGCGAAACGTTCTGCTGCCCTTTGAGGACTGACCGATACAAGCTCAGCAAGGCGTTGCCCTCCTCTCCGAAGAGCTCGGCCGGATTGCGGTGGGGTATCCTCCCGGCGAACCAGTCTTCTCCAGCACGGCAACGCCGTGGACGTGATCGTCGTGCTCGTCCAGGCAGGCCTTGAGCGTCTGGCAGAAGGCTCCGTAGTTCTTGCCCAATCCGTGGCCGAACGCGACGACGTACGAACGAGGCGGGACCGTCACATTGCCAGGTTGTTAACGTCATCGTTCCGTCGGCGGTCGATGACCCGGAACGACATAGTGCTTCTTGCTTCCTACCTCCCTTATCTTGCGGATCGCCTTCAAGGAGCTCTTCAACTCTGGCTTCGTCAGAACCGACTTCACCTCGATCGTCGCGTAGACAATTTCAACCGGATAAATCCCGACGCCGAACTCAGAGAGCAGTGGCGATTGTGATGGTTGTCGAAGATGACGATGTCGGTCTGCGAGCTGGTCGCACCCGACGCGGAAATCAGCACTCCGCGTGCCGATCGAGAACCGCTTGGGGAGCGTGCGCTGCAAGACGCCGCATATAATTTCCTCGACGATCCGCCCCCGTTCCCCCATGTGCGGCATGAGCGTCGCCAGTTCGCATTTGGACTGTTCCGCGATCAGCTGGAGCGTCCTGAAGTAAGTCAAATGCTGTGACGCGGGCGGCGCCTTGGGAGCCATGACCGAACCGGACACGGCTAAATCCCGTTCTGTCAAGATTTCTCTTTGGTTCGAGGCCTTGCGCAAGCGCCAGCAGGCGGCGCATCCCGGCCTGACCCTGACCCGGATGTACAACGTGCTGGAGAAGCTCCGGGCCGGCGAGCCGATCGAGGGCCGGGACCGCGAGATCTACGACAACGGCCTCGTCGGCATCCTCCGCCAGCTCCACGACGAGATCGACGCCGAGACCGCCCGCGCCTACGGCTGGCCGGCCGGGCTCTCCGACGACGACGATCCTCCACCGCCTGGTCGCGCTCAACCGCGAGCGCGCCGCCGAGGAGGCGCGAGGCCACGTGCGCTGGCTGCGGCCTGCGTTCCAGAACCCGGACGGCCGTGCCGCCGCCGCCCCTGCCGCTGCGGCCGAGCTCGACCTTGGGCCGACGGCCGCCGCCGCCACCGGCCGTCTGCCCTGGCCGCGCCTCCTCCCCGAGCAGATCGCCGCCGTGCGCGCGGCGCTCGCCGAGGCCGGCGAGGCCGCGCCGGCCGACATCGCCCGCCGTTTCGTCCGCGCCCGCGCCACCGCCGTCGCGCCGCTTCTCGACACCCTCGCCGCCCTCGGCCACGCCCGCCGTCTCGAAGGCGGCCGCTTCGCCGCCTGACCGGGCCGGCGTCAACCTTTCGTCAACACCTATCCATATGGATTCCAGATGCAAATCAGATGCGTTCCAGATCGCATTTTCCCGGTCTTTTCAGGCGCATTGATCTGCCTTCACCGAACTCCGCCGCGGCGCCGCCGGCTTGCCTCCGCCGAGCTGCTCGCGCAGCACCTTGGGGCGGACCTCCTCGACCTCGCCCGGCTCCAGCTCGCCGAGCTGGAACGGGCCGTAGGAGACCCGGATCAGCCGGTTGACCGCGAGGCCGACCGCCTCGAGCGCGCGGCGGACCTCGCGGTTGCGGCCTTCGCGCAGCGCCACGGTCAGCCAGACGTTGGCGCCCTGTTGGCGGTCGATATCGACCCGCATCGGCTGGAAACGCTCGCCGCCGACGGTGATGCCGCGGCGGAGCGGCTCCAGGCCCGCGTCCTCGGGCGCGCCGCGGGCGCGGACCCGGTACTTGCGCAGCCAGCCGGTCGAGGGCAGCTCCAGCCGCCGCTTCAGCGCGCCGTCGTTGGTCAGGAGCAACAGCCCCTCGGAATTGAGATCGAGCCGGCCGATCGAGACCACCCGCGGCATGTCCTCGGGGAGCCTGGCGAATACGGTGGCGCGGCCCTTCTCGTCGCGCTCGGAGGTCACGAGCCCGAGCGGCTTGTAGTAGCGCCAGAGCCGCACCGGCTCGGCGGCGGCGAGCGGCTTGCCGTCGACGGTGATCTTGTCGTCGCCGGTGACGTTCAGCGCCGGGCTCGCGATCACCCGGCCGTTCACCGCGACCCGGCCGGCGGCGATCATCGTCTCGGCCACCCGGCGCGAGGCGACGCCGGCACGCGCCAGCCGCCGCGCGATCCGCTCCGGAGCATCCTCCTGGTCCATCGCCCGCTCCTAGCCCGCAGCACCCGTCCGGCGCAACGCGAAACGGCTTGCCGCAGCCCGGCTTGCGCGCCAGAAGGAGCGATGCCACCCCGCTTCGCCCCGCACATGGAGGCCGCCCTGGTCGAGGCCCGCGCCGCCTTCGCCCGGGCGGAGACGCCGGTGGGCGCGGTGATCGTCGATCCGGTCGCAGGCTTGATCCTCGCCAGCGCCGGCAACCGCACCCGCGAGCTGCACGACCCGACCGCCCACGCCGAGATGCTGGCGATCCGCGCCGCCTGCGACGCGCTGGGGTCGGAACGGCTGACCGGCCTCGATCTCTACGTGACGCTCGAGCCTTGCGCGATGTGCGCCGCGGCGATCTCGGCGGCGCGGATCGCCCGGCTCTGCTACGGCGCCTCCGATCCCAAGTCCGGCGGCGTCGAACATGGCGCGCAGGTCTTCCTGCACCCGCAGGCGCACCACAAGCCCGAGGTCTTCGGCGGCATCTCCGGGCGGGAATCCTCGGCGCTGCTGCGCGCCTTCTTCTCCGAGCGGCGCTGAAGCGGGGCCGGCTTCTCACGCCGGCCGGCCGCGGCTATACTCGCGCAAGTCTCAAGGGGGGAGGGATGCGATGCTGGTCCGGACGCTCGCGCTGGCGCTGACCCTAGTCGCCGCGGCGGCGGCGACCGAAGAGGCCGCGCTCTCGGGAAGCTGGACCGCGACCTCGGCCGAGCGCGACGGCGCGGCGGCGCCGGAGCTGGTCGGGCACCGCCTGATGTTCGACGGCAGCGCCTTCAGCATCGTCAGTCGCGACGGCGCCGAGGTCTATGCCGGCAGCTTCACGCTCGATCCGGCGTCCGATCCGCCCGCGGTCGACTTCAAGAACGACACGGGCGAGGCGGCGGGCGTGACCTGGCTCGGGATCTGGCGGCTCGATGGCGCCACCCTCGCCATCGCCGACAACGCGCCGGATCCGACCAGGCCGCGACCGGCCGCGCTGGCGGCACCGGCGGGATCGGGTTACGTGATGCTGGTCTTCGCGCGCGACGGCGGCTGACCGGGCGGCTACTCCGGCGCGCGGCCGTAGAGGTCGCGGAGCTCGTCCTTGGCCTTCTCCAGCACCGACTTGCGCTCCCGCGAAAGGTTGCTGCCGGCGCGGTTGATATAGAAGCTCAGCATCGACATCGCCGAGCGGTAGGGCTCGGCCTTGCGGCGGTGGCTGGCCTCGGCGGAGCGCTTCAGCGCGGCGGCGATCGCCTTGGGATCGTCCTGCTCGAAGACGCCGTCCTCCAGATCCATCACATCGCTGTGCTCGGTGACCTCGGCCGACCAGCGTTCCTTCGCGGCGGTCATGACCTGCCGCCATTGCGGGCGACCAGCTTGCTGAAGCGGCTGTCCGGCTCGTCCTGAAAGAGGAGCGCGAGCCCGCTCGCGTCGAACTTCGCGAAGAAATCGTCCCAGTCGATGGCCTCGAGCCCCGGCTCGGGCTTGTCGAAATCGATCCTGAGCGGGCCAGCGCGTCGTCGCCCTTGCCGGTGCCCTTGACCCGGGCGGGATGGCCGCCGCGGGCCTCGGCCCAAGTGCGGAATCTCGTCGTGGTCGGTGGTCTGGACCGCGCCGCTCATGAGAGTGGCTTCGCTTTTCCGTGGCATCGCCTGTCCAACGGCTTGCCGGCGGGCGCGTTCCCCGGGGTCAGGCCGACCAGTCGGCCAGCACCTCGTAGATCTCGGGCTCGGGCACCGTTTCCAGATGGTCGTGGAACTTCTTCCAGAGCGCGCGCACCCGGTCGACGCTCTCGGGCAGGCTGCCCTCATCGTCTATCTCGGCGATGACGTAGCCGGCGCCGTCGGGGTTCATCACCGCGATGCAGCGCGCGATCCCCGGCTGCGCCATGATCTCGCCCTTCAGGCGGTTGAGCAGATCCCGCGCCGCCTCGGCGGCGTCGGGCCTCATCTTGAACCTGGTGATGCGTGCCTGCACCGCGCTCCTCCCTCGTCCGGCTCCGTCGCGGGCAGTCTAGCGCAACGGAGCCGGCTGGGAAGCGGGACGCGCTCAGCGCGCGGCGAGCAGCGCCTCCAGCCGCTCGAGCGACTCGGCGATCGGCCGCACGAAGCCGTGCTCGACCGCGGCGTCGCGGGTGGCGAGCGTGTTGAACTGCACCTGCACCAAGAGGCGGGTGCGGTCGGCCTCCTCGGCGAAGTCGATCGAGACCAGCATCTCGTGGTGCGGCATGTCGGCCGGCGGGTCGGGCGGCACGTCGCGGAAGACGATGCGGCTCGGCTCGGCGATCTCGACGAAGCGGCTGGTCATCGGCACGTCGAAGCCGCCGGGGAAGGTGATCACCATCCGCCAGAGGCCACCGGGGCGGAAGTCGAACTCCGGGATCCGGGTGGTCGAGCCGTGCGGACCCCAGAACTGCACCAGCTGCGCGGGGTCGGCGTACATGCGGAAGACCAGCGCCCGCGGCGCGTCGAGCAGCCGGTCGACGATGACCAGCGGCTCCTCGGCGGGCGTGGCGATGCGGGTGGCGGCCAGCGTGTCGGTCATGGGCTTTTCTCCTTCTTCGATGTCAGTGGTTGTCCTCGGGCCTCGATTTCCGCTCGGCTTCCTGCAGCCGCCGCAGATGTACCTCGAGCCGGTCGACGCTCTCGTCCCAGAAGCGGCGGTAGTCCTCCAGCCAGCCGGTGACGTCACGCAGCGGCCCGGCCTCGAGCCGGCACGGCCGCCATTGTGCGTCGCGGCCGCGCGAGACGAGCCCGGCCTGCTCCAGCATCTTGATGTGCTTGGAGACCGCCGCGAAGGTCATCGCGAAGGGCTCGGCCAGTGCGGAGACCGTCGCCTCCCCCGCGGTGAGCCGGGCGAGGATCGCCCGGCGCGTCGGGTCGGCAAGGGCGAAGAGCGTGGCGCTCAGCGGATCGTGCGGCATCGTGTATTCAACCGATTCGTATAATACTCATCGGTTGAGTATTCTGGAACGCCACCGCCGTCAAGCGGCAGCGCCGCTCGGGGTCAGGCGATGCGGCTGTCGCGCACCGCCAGCCCGGCCCTCGGCTTTCCGAGGACGTTGGCGATCACCGAATAGAGCGTGCCGGTGTCGATCGGCTTGGACAGATAGTCGTCCATCCCGGCGGCGAGGTACCGGTCGCGGTCGCCGCTCATCGCGTTGGCGGTCAGCGCGACGATCGGGATGCCGGCGCAAGGTGCCGTCATCGCGCGGATCCGCCGCGTCGCGGTGACCCCGTCCATCCCCGGCAGATGCACGTCCATCAGCACCAGGTCGAAGGCCTCCGCCTCGAGCCGGGCGATCGCCTGCTCGCCGTCGCGGGCGAGCTCGCACCACATGGCCGCGCTTGGCCAGCATCCGCGAGACCAGGAGCTGGTTCACGTCGTTGTCCTCGACCACGAGGATCCGCGCCGGCCGCACCGCCGGGACGGCCGGCGGTGCCACCGGCCGCGACGGCGCCTCCACCGCGGGCGGGCAGCGGATGGCGAACGAGAAGCGGCTGCCGCGGCCCGGGCTCGCTCGCGACCGCCGATCTCGCCGCCCATCAGCCGCACCAGCTCGCGCGAGATCGCGAGCCCGAGCCCGGTGCCGCCGTAGCGCCGCGCCGTCGAGCCGTCGGCCTGGCTGAACCGCTCGAACAGCCGCTCCAGCGCCTCGGCCGGGATGCCGATGCCGGTGTCGCGCACCTCGAAGCGCGAGCTCGACCGCGCCGTCCGCGCCCGGGCGGTGCCGCAGGATCAGCCGCACCTCGCCCTGGTCGGTGAACTTGACCGCGTTGCCGACGCAGGTTGAACAGCACCTGCCGCAGCCGCGCCGGATCGCCGATCACCCGCCGCGGCAGGCCTCCGGCGCCACCTCGGTCACGATGGCGATGCCCTTGGGCGCCGCGCCCTCGCGCAGGAGCTCGATCACCTTCTCGGCGACCTCGACCGGATCGAACGCCCTCGCCTCGAGCTCGACCGAGCGCGCCTCGAGCCGCGAATAGTCGAGGATGTCGTTGATCACCGTGAGCAGCCCCTGCGCCGAGTCCTGGGCGATGCCGAGATAGCGCGCGGCCTCGCCGCGGAGCTCCTCCTGGCGCAACAGCTCGAGCATGCCGAGCACCCCGTTCATCGGCGTGCGGATCTCGTGGCTCATCGCCGCGAGGAACTCGGACTTCGCCTGGTTCGACTGCTCGGCGCGCGCCCGCGCCGCGCGCAGCTCCTGGTTGGCGCGGGCGAGCGAGGCGGTCCGGACTCGGCCACCCGCCGCTCGAGCTGGGCGTTGAGCTCGGCCAGCCGCCGCTCGGCCGCCTTCCGCTCGCCGATCTCGCGCGCCAGCAGCGCGTTCTTCTCCTCGAGCTGTCGCGGGCTCGGCAGCGCCAGCGAGCTTCGGCATCAGCGGCCAGAGCGCCACCGCCGTCATCGAGCGACACCGCCGCGGTCGCGACCTTGACCGCCGCCTCGAGCCCGTAGTCGGGTACCCACAGCGTCCAGATGCCGAAGATGTGAGTGATGCCGCAGGCGACGATGAAGGTGCCGAATAGGTAGAGGATCCAGCCGTAGCGGATGTCCGGCCGGCGGAGCGCGAAATAGACGATGGCGAGCGGGATCGAGAAATAGGAAAGCGCGATCACCGCATCCGAGACCAGATGCGCCCAGAAGACGTCCGCCCGCCAGAGGAGGCAGGTGCCGTGCGGCTGGAAGCCCTCGGTCGATAGAAAATTCCAGATCCAGTCCTGCACTGCCAGCCCCCGGTCGTGGTGAATAGCGTTAATATGCTCGGGGCAGCGTTAAGGGAGCGTTAACGCTCCCGAGCGGCCGGCGGCGGCTCAGAGCCGGATGGCGGAAATCAGCCGGCCATAGTCCGGCTCGCCGGCATGGGTGGCGCGGCGGAACGAGAAGAAGCGCTCCGGCTCGGAATAGGTGCAGGCGCCGATCCAGGCCGCCTCGGCGACGCCGGCGGCGCGCAGCCGGTCCAGCACGAAGCCCGGCAGATCGAAGCGCAGCCGGTCGCCCGCGCCCGGCGCGAAGAAGCGCTCGAAGCCCGCCTCCTCGGCGCGGAAGCGGTCGAAGAACTCCGGCCCGACCTCGTAGGCGCGCTGGCTGATCGTCGGCCCGACCACCGCGCGGACCGCGCCGGTGCGCGCGCCGAGCCGCTCCATCGCCGCGAGCGTCGCCTCGAGCACCCCATCGAGCGCCCCGCGCCAGCCGGCGTGCGCCGCGCCGATCACCCGGGCCTCGGGATCGTGGAACAGCACCGGCGCGCAGTCCGCGGTCAGGATCGCCGAGCGCGACTCCGGGCTGGCGGTGACTGCGGCGTCGGCGCGCGGCCGCTCGGTCCAGCCCTCGGGGCCGGCGACGACGACCTGCGTCGAATGCATCTGGTGCAGCGACAGGAGCCGCGCCGGGGCGACCCCGAGCGCCGCCGCCACCCGGGCGCGGTTCATCAGCCACCACCTCGCGCTGGTCCGACGAGCCCGGCCCGCAGTTCAGCCCGGCGTAGATCCCCGAGGAGGCGCCGCCGCGCCGGGTGAAGAACCCGTGCCGGGTGCCGGCCAGGAGATCGGAGGTCAGGATCTCGAGGGTCATGAGCCAAATCCAGGCGGAGGCGGGGCGGCCGGCGGGGTGAGCGCCAGCGCCTGGAAGAGACTTCCCATTTCCTCCGGGTGGGTCAAGCGGCGATGCGCGGCGGCGATCGCGCTCGGCGGTCGCGGCGTCGCGGCCGCGCGCCAGCGCCTCGCGCCCGCGCGCTGATGCCGAGCGCTCGAGGAAGGCCCCCTGCCCCAGCGTCCCATGCGCCCGCGCCGGCCGCGCCGCCTCGGCCAGCGCCCGGAAGCGGACGTGCGCGGTCAGATCCGCGGTGCCCGGCGCGTCGAGCGGATCGGCCGCCGCATGCCGGCGCAGCGCCTGCAGCGTGTCGCCGAAGCCGTCCCAGGCGCCGTAGTCGATGATCAGCGCCGCGCCGCCCTGCGTCGGCGATCCGCGCGCCGAGCCGCGCGGCGATCGCCTCGCCGGCGAGGTTCAGCTCGGCCACCGCGCCGTCGGGCAAGCGCGGGAACCGCGCCTCGCAGCACCGGCGTCCGGCCGCGGCGACGCCCATTCCAGCCGCAGCCGGCCGCCGGCGAGCCCGACCTGCCGCTCGCGCCAGAGCGCGTCGGTGCGCTGGACCTGGCGGATCGGCAGCGCGTCGAAGAACTCGTTGGCGACGACGAACAGCGGCCCCGGCGGCAGTTCCTCGACCCGGTCGGCCCACGGTCCGCCGCCGCCGAGCACATCGGCCTGCCGCGCCCGCAAGCGCCGGGCTGGTCTCGACGAGCCAGAGCCGCGCCGCGTCGCGGAAGCCTGGCATCGCCGCGCCGGCGCGCAGCGCGTCGCGCATCAGGGTGCCGCGCCCCGGGCCGAGCTCGGCCAGCACGAAGGGATCGGGGCGGCCCTGGTCGGCCCAGACCTGCGCCAGCCAGGCGCCGATCAGCTCGCCGAACATCTGGCTGATCTCCGGCGCGGTGACGAAGTCGCCGGCCGCGCCCAGGGGATCGCGGGTCGCGTAATAGCGTGCCGCAGGCAGAGCGCCATATAGGCGTCGAGCCTGAGCGGCCCCTCGGCGGCGATCAGCGCGCGGATCCGCGCCCCGAGCCCGGTCAAGCCCGGCGCGCCGACCGCGCGATCAGCAGCAGCCCCACCGCCAGCATCGGCAGCGACAGAAGCTGGCCCATGGTCAGGCCGAGTCGAGCACATGGCCGTGCGGATTGTCCGGGGTGACGAACTGGGCGTCGGCCTGGCGGAAGTCCTCGAGGAAAACCCGCGCCAGCGCGTAGCCGACGAGGAAGATGCCGAACACCCGGCCCGGCCGCGCCAGCGCCCCGGCCCGGATCGCGAGCGCGAGGATGACAAAGAGCAGCAGGCCCTCGAAGCCCCGCCTCGTAGAGCTGCGAGGGGTGCCGGGCGCAGGGGCCGACCCAATCCGCCGGGCAGCTCTGCGCCGCCTCGCCGGGGAAGATCACCGCCCAGGGCGCGGTCGAGGGCCGGCCCCAGAGCTCGCCGTTGATGAAGTTGGCGATCCGCCCGAAGAAGAGCCCGATCGGCGCCGCCGCCGACACCGCGTCGCCGACGCCGAGGATCGCCAGCCGGTTCTTCAGGCTGAAGCCGATCACCCCGGCGACCACGCCGAGAAAGCCGCCGTGGAACGACATGCCGCCCTGCCAGACCGCGAGGATCTCGCCCGGGTTGGCCGCGAAGTAGCGCCGGCTGGTAGAAGAGCACATAGCCGAGCCGCCCGCCGAGGATCACGCCCGAGGATCATCCAGGTCAGAAGGTCGTCGACCTGCTGCGGCTGCATCGGCGCCGTCCCGCCCCAGAGCCCCGGCCGCCGGCAGAGCGCCACGACGTAGCGCCAGCCGATGAGCAGCCCGGCGATATAGGCGAGCGCGTACCAGCGGATCGCCAGCTCGATCCCGAAGAGATGGACCGCGAAGATGACCGGATCGATGTCGGGAAACGGCAGGACGAAGGGCACTCTGGGCTCCGGCGGCGGCGGCCCTGCATCGGGGCCGCGGGCCGCGAAGTCAAGCGGCGGCCGGCGCGCAAGCTGCCGACCGGCGCCGACCTTCCAAAATCGTCCGCGGGTAGTGTCCCAAAATGCGATATCCGGGAGATCGCTTCGGATGACGCAGCGCCCTCTCCAGGAGCCCGCGCGATTTGTCCGTCGACAAATCGTGCCGCGCCTGCCCCTGGCAGGCGCGTAAACGCCCCAGCCCAGGCAGGCGCGCGGCGATTACAAGCGTCCGGGCAAGCGCTCGTCCCCCTCGCCCTCCGCCAGCTGGCTCCGGGCGACCGGACCGCTCGACCGTCCACAGGACGGTCACCTTTTCGGTCCGGGGGAGAGGGTGTCGTGTCACCCGAGCAGTTTAGCCGGCGGATCGCCTTAACCCTCCATCGCCTCGAGCTCGTCGATCATCGCGGCGATCAGCCCGAGCCCCTTGCTCCAGAACGCCGGATCGCCGGCGTCGAGCCCGAAGGGCGCGAGCAGCGCCTTGTGGTGCTTGGAGCCGCCGGCCTTCAGCATCTCGAAATACTTCTCGGCGAACGCCGGGTCGCCCTCCTGATAGACCGCGTAGAGCGCGTTCACCAGGCCGTCGCCGAAGGCGTAGGCATAGACGTAGAAGGGCGAATGGATGAAGTGCGGGATATAGGTCCAGAAGGTCTCGTAGCCGGGCATGAAGTCGAACGCCGGCCCGAGGCTCTCGGTCTGCACCGCCATCCAGATCGCGTCGATATCGTCCGGCGTCAGCTCGCCCTGCCGCCGCGCCGCATGCAGCCGGCTCTCGAAATCGTAGAAGGCGATCTGCCGCACCACCGTGTTGATCATGTCCTCGGTCTTCGACGCCAGCAGCACCTTGCGCGCCGTCCGGTCTGGTGCTGCGTCGAGGAGCTTGCGGAAGGTCAGCATCTCGCCGAAGACGCTCGCGGTCTCGGCCAGCGTCAGCGGCGTCGAGGAAAGAAGCTCGCCCTGCCCCGCCGCCAGCCGCTGGTGCACGCCGTGGCCGAGCTCGTGCGCCAGCGTCATCACGTCGCGCTGCTTGCCGAGATAGTTGAGCAGCACGTAAGGATGCACCTCGGTGACCGTCGGATGCGCGAAGGCGCCCGGCGCCTTGCCGGGGCGGACCGGCGCGTCGATCCAGCCATGCTCGAAGAACGGCGCCGCCAGCTCCGCCATCCGCGGATCGAAGCCGGCGTAGGCGTCCAGCACCGTCGACCGCGCCTCGCTCCAGGGGATCTTGCGGTCGTCGCCGGTGGGCAGCGGCGCGTTGCGGTCCCAGATCTGCAGCTTGTCGAGGCCGAGCCACTTCGCCTTCAGCGCATAATAGCGGTGCGAGAGCCGCGGATAGGCCGCGACCACCGCGTCGCGCAGCGCCTCGACCACCTCGGGCTCGACGTCGTTGGCGAGATGCCGGCCCGCCTGCGGGTTGGGGAGCTTGCGCCAGCGGTCCTCGATCTCCTTCTCCTTGGCCAGCGTGTTGGTCACGCGGGCGAACAGCGGCAGGTTCGCCTTGAACACCACCGCCAGCGCCTCGGCGCCGGCCTGCCGCCGGGCGCGGTCGGGGTCGGAGAGAAGATCGAGCGTCGCCTCCAGCGACAGCGTCTCGCCGGCGACCTCGAAGCTCAGCCCCGCCAGCGTCTCGTCGTAGAGCCGGTTCCAGGCCGCGGCGCCGACCACCGACTGGTCGTGCAGGAACTTCTCCAGCTCATCGGAGAGCTGGTGCGGCTTCATCTTGCGGATGCGGTCGAGAACCGGCTTGTAGCGTGCGAGCGCCGGATCGGACGCCACTGTGGCATCCAGCGAAGCGTCGTCGAGCCGGTTCAGCTCCAGCGTGAAGAAGACCAGCGGCGTCGTGGCGTCGGTCAGCCCGGTCTGCATGTCGCCGAAGAACTTGGCGCGCAACGGATCGGTGGTGTTCTGATAGTAGCGCAGGCCGGCATAGCTGCCGAGCCGGCCCGAGACGGTCTCGATCTTCTCGTAGCGCCGGATCGCCGCGAGCAGGCCTGCCGCGTCGAGCCCGACGAGCTTGCCCTCGTAGGCGGCGGCGAAGCCAAGGCACTCGGCCTCGAGCCAGCCGAGATCGCGGCCGATCTCCGGCGCGTCCGGCGCGGCGTAGAGGTCGGAGAGATCCCACTCCGGCAGCGCCCCCAGCGCCGCCTCGGCGGCGGGCTCGCGGACGTCGGACGCTGGCTCGGGCATGCGGCATCTCCTCGCGGGTCGCGGGCGAGACTTAAGGTCTCGCGCCTGCCCTGTCGAGGCCGCCGGCCCCCCGGCTCTGGTCAAGGCTGAAGGCGCCCGGCCCGGCGAAGACCAGGTAGAGAAAGACGAAGCAGAAGAGCACCGCCGAGTCGCCGCCGTTCTGCACCGGGAAGAAGCTCTGCGGCGCGTGCGCCAGCCAGTAGGCGACCGCCATCTGGCCGGAGAGCAGGAAGGCGACCGGCCGGGTGAAGAGCCCGACCAGCAGCAGGAGCCCGCCGCCGATCTCGAGGCAGCCGGCGATCCACGGCAGCGAGCCCACTGCCGGTGAGAAGTCCGAAGCCGGGAAGCCAAGGAGCTTCTGGGTGCCGTGCGCCATGAAGAGCAGCGCGGTGACGATGCGCAGGACGCCGAGCACGTGCGGGGCGTAGGCCCGGAGGCGGTCGGTCATGGGAGAAATCCTTTCCGTGAACAAAAAAAGCGGGTGTCAGATCCCGGCCGCGTCGAGCGCGGCGAGATCGTCGGGGGTGAGGGCGAGCCTGGTGGCGCGCACCAGCGCATCGAGCTGCGCCCGCGAGGTGGCGCTGGCGATCGGCGCGGTGATGCCCGGCTGCGCCATCACCCAGGCGAGCGCCACCTCGGCCGGCGTCGCGCCGAGCCGGCCCGCCACCATGTCGAGCGCGCCGAGAATGGCGAAGCCGCGCGGGTTGAGGTAAGCCGCGACGCCGCCGCCGCGCGGGCTCTTGCCGAGATCGTCGTTCGAGCGGTACTTGCCGGTCAGAAACCCCCTGGCGAGGCCGTAATAGGTGATGACGCCGAGCCCCTCGGCGCGGCAGAGGTCGATGCAGCGGTCCCTCGAGCCCGCCGCGGTCATAGAGGTTGTAGCCCGGCTGCAGCACCTGGTAGCGCGGCAGCCCGGCGTCGTCGGCGGCCTCGAGCGCGCCGGCGAGCTGGCTCGCGTCGAGGTTCGAGGCGCCGATCGCGCGGACCTTGCCTGCGGCGATCAGCTTGGCAAAGGCGCCGAGCGTCTCCTCGTAGGGCGTCTCCGGATCCGGCCAGTGCGACAGATAGACGTCGATCGCCTCGACCCGCAGCCGGCGCAGCGAGGCCTCGGCCGGCTTCGATCAGGTAGCGCGCCGAGAGGCCCCTTCTTGCCCGGCCCCATCGTCCGAGCCGACCTTGGTGATGATGACGACCTTGTCGCGCTTGCCCGGATCGGCCGCCAGCCAGTCGCCGATGATCGTCTCGGATTCGCCGCCGCTGTGTCCGGGCACCCAGGTCGAATAGGCGTCGGCGGTGTCGATGGCGTTGAGGCCGGCATCGACGAAGGCGTCGAGCAGCTCGCGGCTGGTGGCCTCGTCGGCGGTCCAGCCGAAGACGTTGCCGCCGAGCACCAGCGGCGCGATCTCGAACCCGGTGTCCCCGAGCGGGCGCATCTCGATCAAAGGTCTCTCCCTCGAAGGCTTCGCGGGCAACCTAGGGCGAGGCTTCGCAAGTGCAACACGCGGCCCGCTCACGAAGTCGCAGGCGCGCGGCCGAGGGCCATATCAACTCCGATGATCGCCTCGCCACCGAGCTCGAACCGGCCGCGATCGCGTCCCCGAGCCGATAAGGCGAGGCTCCTGTGGAGCCTCGCCCCGTCCGTCGCCCGGAGCCAGCTGGCGCAAGGGGGGAAAGTGCTTGCCCGACGCTCGTCGGGACCCTGGAGAGGGCGTGCTGGATTTCACATTTCAAGTGCGACACCGAGGTTGGCAGCGAATGCCTCGATGGGGGTGCGGTATCCGAGGCACTTTCGAGGTGTTCCGTTGAGGTTCCAGATGACGTCGTCGATGTCGGCGTCGGTATATCCTGCGAGGCTGGTCTTGCGGGGAAGGTCTCGTCGGAGCCGGCCGTTGGCGTTCTCGATCGAGCCGCGCTGCCAAGGGCTGTGCGGGTCGCAGAAGTAGGCGTGCAGGCCGATGGCGGAAGTGACGGCTTCATGCCGCGCGAACTCGCCGCCGTTGTCGTGGGTGACCGTGCGCCGCGCCCTGGCTGGGAGCCAGCGCAGCTCCCCAACGATGGCGCTGGCGGCCAGGTCGGCGTCTTTGCTGAGAAGCCGCCGGGCCAGGGTCAGCCGGGAGCGCCTCTCCTGCAGCGTCAGCAGGATGTCGCGCTGGCGGCGGAAATGCATCAGGTCGCCCTCCCAATGGCCGAACTGGCTGCGAAGATGGGCTTTTGTCGGCCGCTGATGGATCGGCGTGCGGTTGGGGATGGCCGGCTCGCGCCGCCCGTTTCGTCGCCGACGGCCGCGTTTCGGCTTGCGTTGCGCCAAGAGCCGCGGCAGCCCGGCGCGCCGACCGGCCGGGCTGTAGGCATGGCGGTAGATGGACTCCGCGCTGATCGCGTGATCCGATCCTTCGAGCTCCATCCGCCCCGCGATCTGCTCCGGGGACCACCCCAAGGCAAGGCGGTCCTCGACCTGGGCACGCAGGCGGGCGGAGCGCGCGACCTTCGAGCCGCGAAGCTTACGCGCCCAGGCGCGGCGCGCGGCGCTGGCAGGTCCGTAGCCGTCGACGCACCGGTTGCGCTCGAGCTCGCGCCGGATCGTGCTCCGATGGCGACCCATGCGCCTGGCGATCTCGCTGATGCTCAGGCTCATCTCCATCATGCCGCGCAAGCGGCATCTCTCCTCAAGACTGACGTGGCTGTATCTTTGTCCCATGGCGATCCCGGACATAGCCGGTGGCGCACTTGGTTTGTGAGTTTACGCGTCACCCGAAGCGAGCACCTGGAG
This sequence comes from uncultured Alphaproteobacteria bacterium, assembly GCA_963750745.1. Classification (GTDB taxonomy): domain Bacteria; phylum Pseudomonadota; class Alphaproteobacteria; order Rhodobacterales; family Rhodobacteraceae; genus Amaricoccus. The sequence goes on from CAVVSO010000010.1 coordinate 41,144, forward strand.
ATCGGATCAGTAAAGCCCGTTGATCTCCATCGGCAGCCGCTTGATCGGCTTCGGCTCGGCGAGCAGGTTGGGATTGGTGGTGCCGCCGCCCGGCCGGGCCTCGATGGCGCGCAGGCGCTGGAAGCGGTTGGCCGACACCGTGCCGATGTCGGAGCGGGTGCGCAGGATGGTCGGGCGCAGGAACACGAAGAGGACGCGCTTGGTACCGTTCTCGCCGGCGGAGCTGAAGAGGCGCCCGACGATCGGGATGTCGCCGAGCCCGGGGATTCTCGCTCTTGGTCGAGGTGCGGTCGTCGGTGATCAGCCCGCCGAGCACGATGGTGCCGCCGTTGTCGGCCAAGACCGAGGTCTGGATCAGCCGGCGGTTGGTGATGATGTCGGCGGCGTCCGGCACCACCGCGTTGCTGATCGAGGAGACCTCCTGGCTCACGTCGAGCTGGATGACGTTGCCCTGGCTGACCCGCGGGGTGACGCTGAGCTGGATGCCGATGTCCTGCCGCTCGATGGTGGTGAAGGGGTCGCGAGCCGTTGCCGCCGGTGGCGTAGGTGCCGGTGCGGAACGGCACGTTCTGGCCGACGAGGATCGACGCCGCCTGGTTGTCGAGCGTGGTGACGCTCGGCGTCGACAAGAGGTTCGCCTTGGTCGACTGCCCGAGCGCCTGGATCAGGATGCCGTACTTGTCCTCCTCCGACAGCCCGATGGTCAGGCCGGTCGAGATCGCCACCGCCGAGGGCACGTTCAGGAGCCGCAGGATGTTGCCGAGCGCGAGCCCGCTGTTGTTGAACGAGGTGGAGGCGAAGCCGGCCTGGGGCGCGGCGTTGCCGAAGCCGAGCTGCACGCCGAGCTGCTCGGCGATGTCGCCGGAGATCTCGGCGATCGCCGCCTCGATCAGCACCTGCGGCCGCCGCTGGTCGAGCTGGGCGACCAGCTGCGCCGAGGTCGGACTGCACCTCGGCCCGCGCCCGGATCACCACGGCGTTGATGTCCTTCGCCGCCTGGATGGTGATGTCCTCGGAGGCGTAGTCGACGACCGCCGGGGTGAAGGTAAGCTGCCGCTCGCTGGCGCCGGTCGCGCTGCCCGTCGCTGCGGCGGCCTCGATATCGGCCGCCGCCCCGAAGCCGTTGGCGATGCCCGGCTCCTGCACCGCCGGCACGTCGGCCCCGAGCGAATTGACGACGCTGCTGGTCGCGGTCGGCCTGCGCGCCGATCACCCCCCGCAGCACCTGCACCATCGAGGCGGCGTCGGCGAACTGCAGCCGATAGACCCGGGTGATCGGGACCAGCGACGGCAGCTCGCGGCCCGGGCTGGTCGAGGTCGGCGACCAGCACCCGCACCCGGTCGATCATCTCCGGGCGTGCCGCGGACCAGGAGCACGTTGCTGCGCGCATCGATCGCCACCCGCGGCGCCAGGCCGGTGCCGTCGGTGCTGCCGAGCACGCTGGTCAGGCCGGCCGCGATCTCCTTGGCGTCGGCGTTGCGCACCGGGATGGTCGAGACCTGGCTGCCGTCGCCCTCGTCGAGCGTGCGGGCGATGTCCTCGATGCGATCGACGTTCTCGACGTTGTCGGTGATGACCAGCGTGTTGGTCTCGGGCAGCGCCTGGATGTAGCCGAAGCTCGCGACCAGCGGCCGCAGCGCCGTCGACCGCGGTGGTCGCCGGGAAATTGCTGAGCTGGACCAGCCGGGTGACCACGTCGAGCCGCCCGGACGGGTCGCCCTCGTCGGAGAGCTCGACCCCGGCCTCGCGCATGTTCGCCTGCGGGATCACCCGCCAGATGGTGCCGGAGCGGATCGCCGCGAACCCCTGGACCCGCAGCACCGACTGGAAGAGATCCCAGACGCCTTCCTCGTCGAGCGGCTCCTGCGAGATCACCGTCACCTCGCCGGTCACCGCCGGGTCGAGGATCAGCGTGCGCTGGGTGATCTCCGAGACCTGCTCGCAGAGCGCGCGGATGTCGGCCGAGCGCAGGTTCATCACGAATTTGCCGGGCTCGCCCGCCGCCTCCTGCGCCGACGCGCCGGTCCATGCCACGACGCGGCAAGGACGAGGCCCGCGAGGGAAAGGCGCTTGAACAAACCCTGCTCAATCATCTGAGGGGAAAGGATAACACGATCCGCCGGCCGTTGCGCAACAATTCGATTCTCGCATGTCCCGCGGCCACCACATCGCTAAAATATGCGCGGTCGCGATCAATGTTTCCGACCTGTTGCCCATTTACCGTGGTCACGAGGTCGCCGGGCTGCAGGCCGGCGTCGAGCAGGACGCCCGAGGCGCTCTCCTGCACCGCATAGCCGCCGTCGGCCACCGCCAGCCCGAGTTCGTCGAGCAGCGCTTGCGGATCGTCCTCGATCTCGGCGCGATACAGCTCGAGCGTGGCGGCGGCATCGGGCTCCGCGGCCTCGTCATCCGCAGCGGGCTCGGGCGCGGGCGGCGGCGGGGTGTAGCTGCCGGCGGACGCTGGCCGGGAAGGACAGCGTCTCGCGGCGGCCGCCCACCATCAGCACCACGTGATCGACGAAGACCGCCTCCAGCGTCGCGTCCGGCGCCACCTCGTCGCCGACGGTATAGACCCGCGACGTGCCGATGCCGCCGTCGAGGATCGCGGTCGAGGCCTTGGGGTCGGAGGCGATCACCACCCCGAGCAGCACCAGCCCGAGCGAGGTCTCCTGCTCGACCTGCGGCTCGGGCACCGGGGCCTCGGCGAGCCGGCCGAACGGCGACAGCGCGATGATCGGCGCGAGCGAGACCGCGGCCGGCCTGCCGCTCGGCGGCGCCGCCGCCGGGCTCGGGGTCGGCAGGCCGCTCTCGCCGGCGAAGCGCCAGGGCAGCGGCCCGGCGGCGAGGCCGACCGACACCGCCACCAGCCCCGCCACCAGCCAGAGCAAAGTCCGGTCGCTCGGCCGGTTCACGGCGCCTCCGCGGGCTTCGGCGGCGTCGCGAGAAAGCCGGTGAAATTCTGCGCCCGCTCGCCGTCCGCCACCGAAAGGTCGATCCGCGCCAGGTCGGGGTCCGCGGTCGCCGAGCGTCTGGTATCGATGCGGAACCCCCGGCCGAGCATCACCACCGGCGCCGCCTCGTCGGCGATGCCGAGCTCCAGCTCGGCCAGCCGGTTCTCCGCGACGAACTGCGCCAGCACCCGCCCCTCGAGGCCGCCGATGCGGCTGACATGCGCCTGGGTGGCCGCGAGCAGCGAGATCGCCGAGATCGCGAGGATCGCCAGCGCCACCAGCGCCTCGATCAGGCTGAAGCCGTCGTCGGACCGGCGGGCCATGGCTACTCGCCGCGCGGCATCACGGCGGTGCCGAAGCCGTCGAAGGCCACCGCCCAAGGCGCCGCACCGCCGACGATGCGGAACTCGACCGCCGGCTGCGGCAGGTCGGGCGTGATCAGCAGCGGCGGGGTGCCGTTGGCGCCGGCCAGCGCCAGCTTCAGCGCCTGCGGCAACGTATGCCGCCGGTCGAGCAGCGCCTCGCCGCTCGGCTCCCAGGCCGCCCGCTCGGCGTCCCAGCGCAGGAAGCGGTAGCCGCCCGGGTCCCAGACCATCGCCAGCGACGCGCTCGCCACCAGCACCTCGTCGCTCGCGAGCTGCAGCCTGTCGGCGAGCCGCCGCGCCTCGGCCTCGGCCTGGTTGCCCCGCCCGAGCGAGCCGAGGCCGAGCACCGTCATCCCCGCCATCACCGCGATGATGACCAGCACCACCAGCACCTCGATCAGTGTCAGCCCCGCCTGCCGGTCGCGCGCCTGGCTCACCCGCTGCCCCCGGCGCTGATGTCGGCATTGACCCCCTCGCCCCCCGGCTGCCCGTCCCCACCGAGCGACATCAGATCGTAAGGCCCCGATTCGCCCGGCGAGCGATAAAGATAGGGCCGTCCCCAGGGATCGACCGGCAGCTGCCCGAGATAGCCGCCCGCCGACCAGTTCGCCGGCGCCGGCGGCGTGGTCGGCCGGCTCACCAGCGCCTCCAGCCCCTGGCCGGTGGTCGGATAGCTGCGATTGTCGAGCCGGTACATCTCCAGGCTCGCGGCGATCGTCTTCACGTCGGTCTTCGCCACGGTCACCCGCGCCTGGTCCGGCCGGCCGATCACGTTGGGCACGATCAACGCCGCGACGATGGCGATGATCACCAGCACCACCATCATCTCGATCAGCGTGACGCCGCTCTCGCGGTCGCGCCCGAGCGCCCCCGGAACCGCCACCCGAGCCACTCGCGGATCGGGCAACCGTGTCGATTTTGCCGAAAGAGTCACCATGTTGCACATGCACCCGGTTTTTTTCGCTCGAATTTAGCCGTATCTGCTATCATCTGGAACCTGAATTGGTCTCGGTCATGTAAGCGTTCGGGGTGGGGATGTCGGGGGAAAAGTCAATGGTGGCCGCACTGGGGATATCCCGTGCCGCCAGCGAGCAGGGCGCGGCCCGCGCCCGCCTCTCCGTCGTGGGACCCGAGGAATCCGGTCTCGGCGCCGATGCGGTGGCGCTGCCGGCCGAGGAATGCCTGATCGTCCGAATCGCCCTGCCGCTCGCCTCGCACCGCCAGCGCCAGGCCGCCGCCGGCTTCGCGGTCGAGGATCTGATCGCCGAGCCGATCGAGGCGTCGCACGTCGTGCTCGGCCCGGAGGTCGGCCCCCGCGAATACCTGGCCTTCGTGGTCAGCCACGCCGCGATGGCGCCGCGGGCCGCCCGCGCCAACAAGCTGCGCGGCCGGCTGGTGCCGGACGTGCTGGCGCTGCCGGTGCCCTCGCCCGGCAGCTGCTCGGTGCGCGAGGCCTTCGGCCGGGTGATGGTGCGCCGGGCCGACGGCACCGGCTTCGCCGCGCCGACCGACGCCTTCGCAGCGCTGTGGCAGGCCGACGGCGCGCCGCAGGTCGTGCTCTACGGCGGCCGGCTGCCGGACGGCATCCCGGTCGGCGCCAGCGGCCTGATGCCGGCGACGCCCACCGCCGAAGCCCTGGCGGTAGACCTGTTGCAGGGACGCTATATCCGCGACAACCGCGCCCGGCGCCGCCTCGTTTCCCGCCTCGGCGCGATCGCCCTGCTGGCGCTGGCGGCGCACGGCGTCACCTACGCCGCCGACACCTACGCGCTGCGCCGGATCGCCAGCGAGCGCGAGACCCAGCTCCGCAGCGAGCTCGCCGCCCGGGTGCCCGGGGTGACCGGCGCCACCCCGCTCGATGTCGCGCTGCGCCGCGCCCTGCCCGCCGCCGAGCAGCCCGGCGCCTTCCTGCCGCTCCTCGCCCGGGTCTCCGCGGCGCTGCAGCCGGCGGCCGACGCCATCACGCTCAAAAGCCTCGCCTTCAACGCCGCCGACGGCACGTTGGCGCTCGCGGTCGAGGCGCCGGATCTCGAAACGCTGCAGACCGTGGCCACCGGCCTCCGCGATGCCGGGCTCGCGGTCTCCTCCGGAGTCTCCACCACCGGCAGCGGCGGCGCCGAGGTCCGCTACGTGATCGGAGCCAACCAGTGATCGCCGCCATCCGGTCCAACTGGCTCAGCGGCGCAGCCTGGTGGTCGGCCCGCAGCGGCCGCGAGCGCCTGCTCCTCGCCGCGCTGGCCGTGGCGGCGCTCACCTACCTCGTCACCGTCGGCGTGGCGCGGCCGCTCCTGACCGCCAATGCTGCCGCGCGCGAGTCGATCGCCCGCTCCGAGTCGGCGCTGGCCCGGCTCGCGGCGGTGCCCGACGGCGCCGTCGTGGCGGCTCCCGCCTCCGACCAGCCGGCGACCGCGGTCATCACCGCCACCGCCACCGACTACGGCATGTCGATCCGCCGCATCGAGCCGGAAGGCGACGGCGCGCGGGTGACGATCGACGACGCGGGCTTTGAGGAAGTCCTGCGCTGGATCCAGGCGCTCGAGGACGATCACGGCCTGCACCTCGCGGCGATCGAGATGGACCGCCGCCCCGAACCCGGCATCGTCAGTGCCACGATGACGCTGCAGCGGTGACGCCGGTGGAGCGGGCGGACTGACCCGGCGCGACGGCGCTGCCCTACGGCTTCGCGCGGCGGCATGGCGTGATCCTGCGCCGCGACCGCGACCGCCTGGTCTGCGCCCATCGCTCGGGCACGCCGGTGACCGCGCTCATCGAGGTGCAGCGGCTGGCCGGAACCGGCCTCAGCTTCGAGGTGCTCGGCGACGCCGCCTTCGATTCGGCGCTGGCGCAGACCTACCGCGACACCGCCTCGGAGGCCTCGAAGGCCGCGGCCGACCATGACGATCTCGCCGCCCTCGCCGACAGCGCCGCGATGGTGGACGATCTGCTCGACCAGAGCGACGACGCGCCGGTGGTCCGGCTGATCAACGCGCTGCTGCTCGAGGCGATCAAGGAGAACGCCTCCGACATCCACATCGAGACCCAGGAGCGCCGCCTCGTCGTCCGCTTCCGCGTCGACGGCATCCTGCGCGAGGTGCTGGAGCCGCGGCGGGCGCTGGCGCCGCTGCTCGTCAGCCGGATCAAGGTGATGGCGCGGCTCGACATCGCCGAGCAGCGGCTGCCGCAGGACGGCCGGGTCTCCTTGCGTGTCGGCGGCCACGAGGTCGACGTGCGCGTCTCGACCATCCCCTCGCAGTACGGCGAGCGGGTGGTGATGCGGCTGCTCGACCGCGACGCGGCGCAGCTCGGCCTCGACCGGCTCGGCATGAGCCCGCGCGACCGCGCCGCCTTCGAGCGGCTGCTGGCGCGAGCCGAACGGCATCCTGCTCGTCACCGGCCCGACCGGCTCGGGCAAGACCACCACGCTCTATGCCGCCCTCGGCTCGATCAACGACCGCAGCCGCAACATCCTGACCGTCGAGGATCCGATCGAATATGCGGTGGACGGCGTCGGCCAGACCCAGGTCAACCCCCGCACCGAGCTGACCTTCGCCCGCGGGCTCCGCGCCATCCTGCGCCAGGATCCGGACGTGATCATGGTCGGCGAGATCCGCGACCGCGAGACCGCGGAGATCGCCGTCCAGGCGGCGCTGACCGGGCACTTCGTGCTCTCGACGCTGCACACCAACGACGCGGTCGGCGCGGTCACCCGGCTGAGCGACATGGGGGTCGAGCGGTTCCTCCTCGCGCCGATGCTGGCCGGCGTCGTAGCGCAGCGGCTGGTCCGCGAGCTCTGCCCCGAATGCGCCCGGCCCGGCATGGCCACCGCGGCCGACCGTGACCTGCTCGACGGCGCCATCGCGGTCGGCGCGCCCTTGCGCCGCGCGCACGGCTGCCCGGCCTGCCTCGGCCTCGGCTACCGCGGCCGCACCGGCATCTACGAGGTGGTCACCATCGACCGCGAGATGGAGGCGCTGATCCACCGCGGCGCCGCCGAGGCGGAGCTCGTCGCCCACGCCCGCCGGCTCGGGCCGAGCCTGATCGAGGACGGCGTGCGCAAGATCGGCCAGGGCATCACCACGGTCGAGGAAGTCGCGCGCGTCGCGCAGGAGCGCTGACGCCGGTGGGCGCCTTCACCTTCCGCGCGGTCGACCGCGCCGGCAACGCCACCTCCGGGGTGCTGGAAGCGGTGAGCGCCGCCGCCGCGCGTCAGGATCTGCGCGCCCGCGGCCTGCTGCCGGTCGAGGTCGCCGCCAGCGGCCCCGAGACCGCCCCCGGGCGCGCCGGCCGGGGCAAGCCCTTCGCCCGCTTCCGCTCCGGCATCGGCGCGCGCGACCTCACGCTCCTCACCCGCCAGCTCGCCACCCTGATCGGCAGCGGCGTGCGGATCGAGGATGCGCTGCGCACCGTCGCGGCGCAGAGCCCGCCGCGGGTCGCCTCGCTCTTGCTCAACGTCCGCGCCGCGGTGCTCGAGGGCCTGAGCTTCGGCCAGGCGCTCTCCGACTATCCGGCGGTCTTCTCGGAATACTACCGCGCCTCGGTGACCGCCGGCGAGCAGTCCGGCCAGCTCGACCAGGTGATGCGCCACCTCGCCACCTTCGTCGAAGGCCGCTCGCGCAACGCCCAGTCGGTGCAGCTCGCGCTGCTCTATCCGGCACTGCTGGCGCTGGTCTCGCTCGGCATCATCACCATGCTGATGACCTACGTGATGCCCGACATCATCCGGGTCTTCACCTCGCGCGGCGCCGACCTGCCGCTCCTGACCCGCGGCCTGATCGTGGTCAGCGAGGCGCTGCGCGCCTACGGCCTCGCCGCGCTCGCGGTGCTGGCGGTGGCGATCGTGGCCTTCCGGCGCTGGCTGCGGGCGCCCGCCAACCGCACCCGCTTCCACCGGCTGCTGGCCGAGAGCCGGCTCACCGCGCGCTACGTCACCCGGGTGAACTCGGCGCAGTTCACCGGCACGCTGGCGACGCTGGTCCAGAGCAAGGTGCCGCTGGTCGAGGCGCTGGCCGCCGCCAGCGCCGCCACCCCCAACCTCCACATCCGCCGCAGCGTCGAGGCGGCGACCCTGCGCGTGCGCGAAGGCGCCAGCCTCCGCGACGCCATGAGCGCCGCCCGGGTCTTCCCGCCGATGCTGATCGCGATGATCGCCAGCGGCGAGGCCGGCGGCAACCTCGGCGAGACGCTGTCCCGCGCCGCCGAGGACCAGCAGCGCGACCTCGACGCCTGGATCCGCACCCTGGTGGCGCTGGTCGAGCCGGCGATCCTGCTGGTGATGGGCGGGCTGGTGATGATGATGGTGCTGGCGATCCTGCTGCCGATCGTCTCGATGAACAACCTCGTCGGCCTCTGAAGCGCTCAGACGCTTGCAGGCTTGCTGCTTGCCAATTCAAGCCGCTTTCCAGCCGCCTTTCCAGATCGCCTATCGCCGCAGCGGAAACGAGACCGTCGCCCCGCCCATCCCCTCCGCGCCCGGCACCAGCGCCGCCCCCTCCGGCGTGATCGTCACGCAGGATCACCCCCGCGCTCCCGACCCCGATCTCCGCCAGCGCCACCTCCGGCCGCGCCGCCGCCGCGACGACCAGCCGCGCGCCGTCCGCCCGCGGCTCGAGCCGCCCGGCGAGCTCCGGCACCGCCACCGCAGCACCGCCTCCCGCCGCCGTGCAGCTCCCCGGCCCCGCGCGCACCACCCCCGCCGCCGCGCTCTTCGCCGGCGCTCCGCACCGCGACATCGGCGAGCGTCGCGCCGATCTCGCAGCCGAACGGCAGGTCCGGCACCAGCGCCGCAACCGCCGCCCAGGCCAGCCTGCCGCTCAAGCCATTGATCTCGAAACCATTTCCTCTCGACCCGCCGAAAGCCAGATGGCCTTTGACGTCCGTCCCCGGCCCGGTCAGCGCGGCCTCGGCTTGCGGGCGGAGCGCGATCAGCGAGCGCCAGGGATCGACCCGCCAGGCGACGCTGTGGCCGCCGGCCATCGAAGCGGTGCCATTCCAGATCGTTCCGGAGTAAGCGTTGAACTGGACCGGCATCGCGACGTAGGTTGCCGCAATCTTCGCGGGAAGCGTGGCGAAGAGGGAGATCGCAAATGCGGCCAGTGCCAGAGCGAGGATCACCGCCGCCGGACCGATCAGACGCCCTCGCCCACCCGAGCCGCCGCGCTGCGTGCCGTCAGCTTCTGCTTGCATCCAGCCTTCCATTCTTGGGCGGCTGCGCCACCTACCGCTCCCTCCTCGGCCGCCACGACACCGCCGCCCTCCTCCTGCCCACCACCGGCGAAGCCGCGTCAATTGGCCAGAATATGGCCCGCGCGGCAAGCCTGGTGGTGACCGACGGTCCCGACCCCGCCACAGCACAGGTCTACGACACCGAGGACACCCCCGAAGGCGCCCGGATCGCCGCCCGCAAGGCGCTCGACGCCGGCGCCCGCATGCTCTTCGGCCCGCTCCGCGCCGACCAGACCCCGCCGGTGCTCGCCGAGGCCGGCAAGCTGCCGGTGGTCAGCTTCTCCAACGACGACCGGCTGACCGGCCAGGGCGCCTTCGTGATGGGGCTGACCCCGGCGCAGTCGGTCGCGACCGTCTTCAGCTACGCCCGCGCCCAGGGCGTCAAGCGCGTGGCGGTGGTGGCGCGCACCGGCCCGCTCGGCACCGCCTCGGCCGATGCCGCGCGCGAGCTCGCCGCCGCCGGCGGCCTCACGCTCACCGCGACGCTCCTGCGCGACGAGGCCGCCGGCACCACCGCCGCCCTGCGCGACGCCAGCGGCGGCAGCCTGCCGGACGCGGTCTTCCTGCCGGACGGCGGCAATGCGCTCCTCGGCTTCGCCGAGGCGCTGTCGGGCTCCGGGGTGCAGCTGATGGGCGGCGTCCAGTGGGGCGTGCTCGATCTCGCCGGCACCGAAACGCTGAGCGGCTCGTGGTTCGCCGCGCCGCCGCCGCAGGCCTTCGTGCAGTTTCTCGACACCTTCGAGGCCCGCTTCGGCGAGAGCGCCGGCGTGGTGACGGCGCTCGGCCACGACGCGGCGATGACCGCAGCGCTCCTCAGCAACGCCGGCGCGCTGAACCGCGACGGGCTGACCCGCAAGGACGGCTTCACCGGGGTGCTCGGACCCTTCCGCTTCCTGCCCGACGGCCACTGCCAGCGCGACCTCGCGGTGCTCTCGATCGAGGGGGGCGAGATCGTGACCCTCGCGGAGGTGACCGGGACGTGATCCGCCGGCTCCCGGGGCGCAATGCCGCGGCCGGCGTCACCCTGGTCGAGATGCTGGTGGCGCTGGTGCTCTTCGCGCTGATCGCCGCCGCCGGCTTCACCGTGCTCGACCAGGTGGTGCGGGTGCAGACCGGCACCGAAGGCCGCCTGGCGCGGCTGGCCGAGATGCAGCGCACCATGCAGATCCTGACCCAGGACTTCATGCTCGCCTCCACCGCGAGCCTCAGCTTCAGCGACGGCGCGGTCTCCTTCCGGCGGAGCGCCGCGAACGGCGAGATGGCGGTGCGCTACGACCTCGAGGACGCCACCCTCATCCGCAGCGTCTCCGGCGGCCTCGGCGCCCGGCCGGCGCGCCAGGCGCTGGTCTCCGGCGTCGCCGCCTTGCGCTGGGGCTTCCTCGACGGCGACAGGAAATGGAACGCCCGGTGGCCGGCGAACCCCTTGGCGCCGGCGCGCAATCCGGTGGCGGTGTCGCTCGAGCTCGAGCTCGGCGGCAGGGGCCTCGCGGGCGTGCTGCGGCGGATCGCGATCCTGCCGGCGGAGGTCGTCCAGTGAGGCGCGCGGCCGATGCCGGCATCATCCTGATCAACGTCCTGGTGGTGCTCGGCCTCGCCGCCAGCATCGTCTATGCCATGCTGACGCTGGCTGACCTCTCGATCGCCCGCAGCCAGAGCTTCAGCGAGGCGGGACAGGGGCTCGCGCTGATCCGCGGCGGCGAGCAGTCGGCGATCGCCGCGCTCCGCCGCGACATGATCGTCGCGCCGGCGACCGACAACGCCGCGGAGGCGTGGGCCAAGATCGCGCAGGAGCCGATCGCGATCCCGGGCGGCAGCTTCGCCTTGCGCATCGAAGACGCGCAGGGGCGCTTCAATCTCAACACGCTGGCCGAGGACGCCAATGCGACCGGCGGGACGGCTGCCACCGAAGCAACCGGAGCGACCGATGACGGTGGCGCAACCGAGGCCACAGAAGGGACCGACGGGATCGGCGGAACCAACTCGGCCTTCGGAACGGAGGAGACCGCCGGAACCGAAGCGAGCGGCGAGCCGGATGCCACCGCCACAACCGACGGGACCGAGCAGACGGGCGGCGGCGCCCAGACCCCGAAGGAATTTCTCGAGGCCCTCGGCAAGGCCGCGGACCTGCCGGACGACCTGGTCCAGCGGATCGCCTCGAGCCTCGCGCTCGACGGCCCGCTGCGCCGCTTCGAGGATCTGACCAAGCGGGTCGGCATCGAGCCGGACCAGCTCGCCCGGCTCGGCGCGCTCGCGACGGCGCTGCCGGGCCGGGGCGAGGTCAATGTCAATGCGGCGCCGGAGGCGCTGCTCGCGGTGGCGCTCGACAATCCGACCCTCGCCAGCAACCTGGTGAACCGCCGCGACCGCGTCGGCTATCTGACCGCCAAGGACTTCGAGGCGGCGCAGGCGCTGCTGCCGCAAGGCTTCGGCTTCCGCTCCGATCTCTTCCGGATCAGGACCACGGTGCGCATCGGCGACACCATCCAGTCGGTGGACAGCCTGCTGCAACGCCACACCGGTCCCCGCGGGCCGGAAGTGCTGGTGATCGAACGCCGCAACGCGCTCGCGGCGGCCCCGCCGCCGCCCGCGACTTGAACGCACCCGACACGCTGCTGACCGCGGCCGCGGCGGTCCTCCTCACGGCGCTGCTCGCGGCGATCGCGGTGATCGACCGGCGCACCCAGCGCATCCCGGATCGGCTGAGCCTGCCGCTCCTGGCCGCGGGCCTCGCCTGGGCCGCCCTCGCGGGGGAGCCCTTCCGGTCGCACCTCGTCGGCGCCGCCGCCGGATACGCGGTGCTGGCCGGCTTCGGCTGGCTCCACTTCCGGCTGCGCGGCATCGAGGGCCTCGGGCTCGGCGACGCCAAGCTCTTCGCCGCCGGAGGCGCCTGGCTCGGGTGGCAGCCGCTGCCGCTGGTGCTGCTGGTGGCCTCGCTCGGCGGGCTCGCCTACGCGATCGCCACAGGCGCCGCCGCGCGGCGGATCGCCTTCGGCCCCTGGCTCGCGCTGGCGATCTGGCTGGCCTGGGTGTTCGGGCGCGCCTGAAGGGCCGGTCGGGCGGTCAGTGCCCGCCCGGACCCTCGGCCTCGGAGCCGAGCTCGGACGGCTCGAACTCGTAGTGCGCGCCGCAGAACTGGCAGTCGGCGGTGACCTTGCCCTCGGGCGTCGTCATTCCGGCGATGTCGCTCGCCGGGTAGATCGCGAGCGACCGGACCACCTTCTCCGGGCTGCAGGTGCAGCCGAAGTGCACCGGCTGGGCGGCATAGACCCGCGGGCCCTCGTCGCTGAAGAGCCGGAGCAGCAGCTCCTCGGCGCCGACGTGCGGCCCGACCAGCTCGGTCGCCTCGACCGTCTCCAGCAGCATCACCGCCCGGCGCCAGTTGTCGGCGTCCGCACCCTCCAGCATGTCCGCGGCGGCGAGCAGGCCGTCGAAGCCGGTGGCTTCCTGCCGCGCATAGGGCGACGCCTTCGGCATGTGCTGGAGCAGCACGCCGCCGCCGCGCCAGTGCGCCCGGCCGCCGGGCTCCAGCGCCTCGCCCATCGCCATCGCGAAGCGGGTCGGCAGCTGCTCGGACTGGGCGAAGTAGGTCTCGGCGCAGTCGGCGAGCGAGGCGCCGGCGATCGGCGTCATGCCCTGGTAGGGCGTGGAGCCCGGGCCTTGGTCGATCAGGATCGCGAAGACGCCTTTGCCAAGGAGGTCGAACGGCCGCGCCGCCGCGGCCTCGGGCAGCGCCGCGGCGTCGAAGCCCGCCCAGGCGCGCATCCGCGCCGGCTGGCCCTCCTCGCTCGGGCCGAAATAATCGGTGGCGATCAGCCGCACCGGGCCGTCGCCGCGGATCTGCAGGCTGAGCTTCCAGCGCAGCTTGATCGTCTGGCCGATCAGCGCGGTGATCAGCGCCGCCTCGGCCACCAGCGCCGCCACCGGCGCCGGATAGTCGTGCTGCCCGAGAATTGCCTCGAGCGTGCTGTCGAGCCGCCCGACCCGGCCGCGGATATCGGCGCGGTCGAGCTGGAAGGGCAGGACCGTGTCGTCCCAGGCAATGCGGCCGGCCAGGCTCATGAAGGTCTCCCGTGGGTGCTTCGCCCTGAAATAGACACTCGCGCCTGCGAGTGCAAACTGGGACTGGCCGCTCGCGGCACGCGTGCCTAGAGTGCCGCGATGCGACGCTACGGCGAACCGGTCGATCCCAACCGCAAGTATGTCGAGCGGCCCGGCGCCTATGCCGTGATCCGTGAGGGCGACGACGTGCTGGTCACCGAGCAGGTGGCCGATCAGCGCGAGTTCCAGCTCCCCGGCGGCGGCACCGACCCGGACGAGGGGCTGGTGCGGGCGCTGCACCGCGAGTGCATCGAGGAGATCGGCTGGCGCATCCGGGTGCTGCACCGGCTCGGGGCCTACCAGCGCTACGTCTACATGCCGGAGTACCGGCTCTGGGCGCGCAAGGTCTGCCACATTTACCTCGCGCGTCCGGTCCGCCGCCTCGGCGAGCCGACCGAGTCCGACCACCAGGCGGTCTGGATGTCGATCGCCTCGGCGCTGGAGCTGCTCGCGATCGACGGCGACCGCGCCTTCCTGCGCCTCGCCGTGCGCGCGGGAAACCGCAAGCTGCCGCCGCTCTAGGATTTCCGGGCGAGGCCCCCGGCGCGCAGCGCCTGTTCGAGCGCGCCGAGGAACCGCGCCCGGTCGGCGGCGCCGAACGGCCGGCCTGCGCCCTGGCGGAACGGATCGGCGGCGCGCAGGTCCGCCATCAGGTCGCGCATCGCCAGCCGCCCGCCGACGTTCGCCGGGGTGAAGGCGCTGCCGTCCGGCGCCAGCACCCGCGCGCCACGCTCGACGCAGCGCGCCGCCAGCGGCACGTCGGCGGTGACGCAGACATCCCCCGGACCGATCCGCTCGGCGATCCACTTGTCGGCGGCGTCCGCCTCCGCTTCGACCACGACGACGCTGGCCAGCGGATGCCGGCTCGGCCGGATGCCGCCGTTGGTGACATAAGCCACCGCCACGCCATGCCGCTCGGCGACGCGCAGCACCTCGTCGCGAACCGGGCAAGCGTCGGCATCGACATAGATCATGGGCGGCCTCGTCCGGCGCCGCCGCCGGGCGGGCGGCGGTCAGCCGATATGGTAGAGCGTGTCGAACAGCCGCGGATCGTAGCTCTTCTGCTGGAAGGTCTCGCCCATGGTCAGGATCGACACCGCATCGTGGGAATGCAGCGACTCCTGGTGGCTGGCCACCACGCGGAAGTCGCCGATGCGCCGGTCCGTCTCCAACGAGGCGCAGAGCAGGCGCACCGCGTCCTCGACGAAGATCGGGTTCGAGCCGTTGAGCTCGGCGAAGGCCTGCTCGTCCTCGCGCTTGACCATCACCTGGGTCTCGGTCGGGATCGCGGCGTTGCAGAGATCGACCAGATCCTCGAACCAGAGCATGCCGTCGCCGATGAGCTCCACCGAGACCCGCGCCACCGACCGCTGCGAATGCGGCGTCGCGATCTGGTTGCGGGTCCGCCGCGCGTGCTCGGCGAGTTCGAGCGAGCAGGGGCAGGTCGACGAATAGACGTAATCGAGATGCACGATCCGCTGGGTGGCCTCGGCGCTCTTCACCATCTCGAGCGCGACGTTGTAATACTGATAGCCTTCCAGGCCGCTCCTGAGCGATCGTTTCAGCATCGGATAGCTGAAGCGCATCATGATCCGCGCATCGTAGGTGTCGAGGTCGCTGAGGTAGCTGTCCAGCACCGCCCCGATCACTTCGAACGAGAAGGAGGTCTCGGCGTGCTTGTAGAAGGACCGCATGATGCGGCTCATGTTGATGCCCTTCTTGTCCGCCTCCAGCGAGACCGACCCGGTGATCGAGGTCTCGAGCTGCACGTCGCCGCCACGCCGGGTGCGAAAGCGGACCGGCAGGCGGAAGTTCGAGATGCCGACGTGCTGGATGCCGGTTTTGGCGCCCTTGATCAGGCTGTTGGGGCCGTTCTGCAGGTCGGGCAGCGTGGCGACATAGTCGGTGTCGGCGACGAAGCCGCGCGGATAGTGCCGCTCGAACAGCGGATAGGAGGCGTCGGCGCCGCGGGTCAGGATCGCGGTCAGATCGGCGAGGCCGACCCCGGTCGGCTCGCTGCCGGCCCAGAGCAGGAGGGTGCGGGCGGCGGCTTCCGCCTCGGCCTTGCTCGGACGCGCGCTTTCGAGGCCAGACCCGACTTCCATGCCGCCGTGCGGGTTGTACATGTTCATGGCACCGGTCTCCTATTCAGCGTCCAGGCAAATGGGAGCGTTGCGTCCAATTGAAAGGACTCTTTCCCATTCGTGCTGCACTTCAGTTCAGTAACAACCAGAAGAGGAGAAACTCTAAAATTGCAATCGCCTTGATTGAATAGGGTTATTTTCCCCTCACTTTTCAACCAACGATTGTATTATATCCGTATAAAGATCATCCGGGTCCTCAAGTCCCACCGACAGTCGGACCAACCCGTCGCCGATGCCCAGGGCGGCGCGCTGGTCGGCGGAGAGGCGTTGATGGGTGGTCGTCGCCGGGTGGGTGATGAGGCTCTTGGCGTCCCCGAGGTTGTTGGAGATCAGCACGATCCGCAACCCATCGAGGAAGCGGAAGGCGGCCGCCTTGCCGCCCGCAAGATCGAGCGCCAGCATCGTGCCGCCGGTCTCCATCTGCCGCCGCGCCAGATCGGCCTGCGGATGGTCGGGTAGGCCGGGATAGATCACCCGGGCAAGCGCGGGGTGCCCGGTCAGCGCCTGCGCCAGCCGCGCCGCCGTCGCCGCCTGGGTCCGGCAGCGCAGGTCGAGCGTCTCCAGGCCCTTCAGCATCACCCACGCGTTGAACGGGCTCAGCGCGCCGCCGGTATGCTTGAGGAAGGTCTCGAGCGGCCCGCGGATGAAGTCGCGGCTGCCGAGCACGATACCGCCGAGGCAGCGGCCCTGGCCGTCGATGTGCTTGGTCGCGGAATAGATGACGATGTCCGCCCCGAGGGTCAGGCAGCGCTGGAAGACCGGCGTCGCGAACACGTTGTCGGCGATCACCTGCGCGCCGACGGCATGCGCCAGCTCCGACACCGCGGCGATGTCGATGACCTCGAGCGTCGGGTTGGAGATCGTCTCGAGAAACACCACCTTGGTGCCCGGCCGGATCGCCGCCCGCCACTGGCCGAGGTCGGTGCCGTCGACGAAGCTGACCTCGATGCCGAACCTCGGCAGCAGGGTCTCCACGATGTAGAGGCAGCTGCCGAAGAGCGCGCGCGCCGCCACCACGTGATCGCCGGCCTCGAGCAGCGCCATCAGCGCGCCGTGGACCGCCGCCATGCCGGAGGCGGTCGCGAAGCCGGCCTCGGCACCTTCGAGCTCCGCCATGCGGTCCTCGAACATCCGCACCGTCGGATTGCCGTAGCGGGCGTAGATGTACTCGTCCGGTCCGGAGGCGATGAACCGCGCCTCGGCGGTCGCCGCATCGGGATAGACGAAGCCCTGGGTCAGGAAGATCGCCTCGGAGGTCTCGCCATACTGGCTGCGGCGGACCCCGCCATGCACCAGCCGCGTCCGCGGGCTCCAGTCGTCGTCACTCATCGCCGCGTCACCGGAAGACCCCGGCCCCCTCTCCCGCCCGGCCAGCGGGCGCCGGAACCCGCGCGGATTAGCCGAGGATGCCCGCCAACGTCAATGGCTTGCGCGCGTCGAATTCATCGGGACGTCACGCCGGCGTCACTGTGAATTAACGGCATTCGCTTAGCTTTCTCGCAGGGTAGCGGCTTGGGACACCGGCATGGCCTATTTCGGCATCACGGCGACGGAAGGCGGTCTCAGGGCCGCGGCCCGCGGCGAGGAAGTCGTCGCCGGGCTGCGCCGCCTGCTGGCCGGGACCGGGCCGGACGCGCCGATCGTGGTGCTGATCCACGGCTACAAGTTCCATCCCGACCGGCCCGACGCCGATCCGCACCGCTCGCTCTTCTCGCTGCAGCCGGAAGGCGGCGACTGGCGGATCCGGAGCTGGCCCGAGGGGCTCGGCTTCGCCGAGGATGCCGGCCAGAGCGGCCTCTGCGTCGGCTTCGCTTGGCCCGCGAGCGCGCCGCACCTCGCAAGCCTCCTCGCCACCGGGCGCAACGGATTCGCCCGGGTCTATGACCGCGCCGGCGCCTACGGCATCCGGCTCGCCGAGCTGGTGGCGCTCTTGCAGCGGCTGGCGCCGGGCCGGCCGGTGGACGTGCTCGCCCATTCGCT
The DNA here is from genome assembly GCA_963750745.1 of uncultured Alphaproteobacteria bacterium. Classification (GTDB taxonomy): domain Bacteria; phylum Pseudomonadota; class Alphaproteobacteria; order Rhodobacterales; family Rhodobacteraceae; genus Amaricoccus. The sequence continues at coordinate 58,905 of CAVVSO010000010.1, forward strand.
CGGCGCGCGGGTGGCGCTCGCCGCGCTGCCGCACCTCACGCAAGCGCCGGGCCGGATGGTCCTGCTCGGCGCCGCCGAGTTCGGCGCGGAGGCACGGGGGTTCCTCGCAGCCGCGCGCGCCCCGCGCCCGACGCAAGTCTACAACGTCACCTCGCGGGCGAACGATCTCTACGACCTGATGCTCGAGCGCTTCGCGCCACGCCGCCACCGCGGCGACCGGGCGATCGGCGCAGGCCTGGGCGTGCCGCACGCCGCCTGGCTCGACCTCCAGCTCGACCGCCCCGAGGTCACCGCCTGGATCAACGCCCAGGGCATCCCGCTGACCGCCCCCGATGCCCGGCTCTGCCACTGGAGCTTCTACACCCGCGAGGGCGCGCTCGCGGTCTACCAGGCGATCCTGCGGCGCCGGCCCGGCTGGGACATCGCCGGGCTGCGCGGCGCCGCCTGCTTCGGCGCGCAGGAGCCGCGCTGGAGCCGGCTGATCCCGCGCGCCGGCGGCTGGCGCTGCCGGGGCTGGCCGGCGATCTCGATCTCGGCGGGAATCTGAGCGGCGCTTGAAGGCCGCGCCGGCCGCTCCATCATCCAGGAAATCCACAACCTGGAATGGAATGATGTCCGACCCGATCGAGCTCTACTTCTGGCCGACCCCGAACGGCTACAAGATCACCATCGCGCTGCACGAGATGGGTCTGCCCTACAACCTCCACCTGGTGAACATCGGCAAGGGCGACCAGTTCAAGCCGGATTTCCTGCAAGATCTCGCCGAACAACCGCATGCCGGCGATCCTCGACCCCGACGGGCCGGACGCCAGGCCGATCTCGATCTTCGAGTCCGGCGCGATCCTGCAGTACCTCGGCCGCAAGTCGGGCAAATTCTACGGCGCGCACCGAGCGCGAGCGGGTCGAGATCGAGCAGTGGCTGTTCTGGCAGGTCGGCGGCGTCGGGCCGATGGCGGGCCAGGCGAACCACTTCCTGCGCTACGCCCCGAGCATGGATCCGCCGAACGAGCTGCCCTATGCGCAGAACCGCTACCGCAACGAGGTCGGCCGGCTCTACAGCGTGCTGAACCGCCGCCTCGCCGACCGCGACTACGTCGCCGGCGGCTACTCGATCGCCGACATGGCGATCTGGCCCTGGGCCAACGGCTGGGAGAACCAGCAGCAGGACATCGAGCGCTTCCCGCACATGAAGGCCTGGCTCGCCAGGATGTGGGATCGGCCCGGCGTGCAGGCCGGCCGCGCCATCGGCAAGGACGCGCCGCGCGGCGACCTCACCAAGGATCGCGAGGCGCAGAAGCTCTTGTTCGGACAGACCGGCCTCGCCTGAGCCGCCGCCGCCCGGCGGGGTCGCACCCGCCCGGCGGCCGTGCTAAGGGCGGGGAATCGCTCCCGAGATGAGGCCCCGCCCTGCCCCAGACGCTGACGCTACGCCGGCCGGACGACTGGCACCTGCACCTGCGCGACGGCGCGATGCTGAAGGGCGTCCTGCCGCAGTCGCGGCATTTCGCCCGGGCGATCGTGATGCCGAACCTGGTGCCGCCGGTGGTGACCGCGGCGGACGCCCGCGGCTATGCGCGCCCGGATCGCCGCCGCGCTGCCTGAAGGCCAGGACTTCACGCCGCTGATGACGCTCTACCTGACCGAGGACACCGACCCCGACGACGTCGCGGCCGCGGCCGAGGAAGGGCTGGTCAAGGCGGTCAAGCTCTACCCCGCCGGCGCCACCACCAACTCCGCGAGCGGCGTGCACGCGATCGCCAAGGTGATGCCGGTGCTGGAGCGGATGGCCGCGATCGGCCTGCCGCTCTGCGTCCACGGCGAGGTCACCGACGCCGAGGTCGACATCTTCGACCGCGAGGCGGCGTTCATCGACCGGGTGCTGGCGCCGCTGCGCGCCGAGCTGCCCGAGCTTCGCATCGTCCTCGAGCATGTCACCACCGCCGAGGGCGTGCACTTCGTCGCAGACCTCGCGCAACCTCGCCGCGACGCTCACCGTGCATCACCTGATCCTCAACCGGAACCACCTGCTCGTCGGCGGCCTCCGCCCGCACTACTACTGCCTGCCGGTGGTCAAGCGCGAGAAGCACCGGCTGGCGCTGCTCCGCGCCGCCACCGGCGGCGACGCGACGCTTCTTTCTCGGCACCGACAGCGCGCCGCACGCGCGCGAGGCCAAGGAGGCCGCCTGCGGCTGCGCCGGCGTCTTCACCGCGCCGGTGGCGCTGGCCTGCCTGGCGCAGGTCTTCGAGGAGGAAGGCGCGCTGGCAAGGCTCGAGGCCTTCGCCAGCCTCCACGGCCCGGCCTTCTACCGCTTGCCGCCGAACGAGGCGCGGCTGACGCTGGAGCGCTCCGCCGCGCCGATCGCCACCGCGGAGAGCATCGCGACCGGCGCGGGGCCGGTGGTGGTGTTCGATCCGGGTTTTCCGCTGCACTGGCGCGTGATCGAGCCGAAGGAGACCTGATGTTCGCCAACAGCTTTCCCCACGACGCCGAGATGGCGCGGCTGACCGCCCGGATGCTGCTCGAGATCCGCGCCGTGCATTTCCGCCGCGACGAGCCCTACAAGCTGACCTCGGGACTGGCCTCGCCGGTCTATATCGACTGCCGCAAGCTGATCTCCTACCCGGCGGTCCGCGCCGCGCTGATGGACTTCGCCTGCGCCAAGCTCCTGCGCGACGCCGGCTTCGCCCGGTTCGATGCCGTGGCCGGCGGCGAGACCGCGGGCATCCCCTTCGCCGCCTGGATCGCCGAGCGGCTGGGGCTGCCGATGCTCTACGTCCGCAAGCAGCCCAAGGGCTTCGGCCGCGACGCCCAGATCGAGGGGGCGCTGGCGGAGGGCAGCCGCGTCCTCCTGGTCGAGGATCTCGACCACCGACGGCGGCTCGAAGCTCCGCTTCGCCGAGGCGATCCGGGCCGCGGGCGCCGAGGTCGGCCATACCTTCGTCGTCTTCTTCTACGGCATCTTTCCGCAGACCGAGGCGATGCTCCTCGGGCACGGGCTCAGCCTGCACTATCTCGCCACCTGGCGCGACGTCCTGGCGGAGGCCCGGGCGGGCGAGCATTTCGACGCCGCGACGCTGGCGGAGGTCGAAGCCTTCCTCGCCGCGCCGCTCGAATGGTCGGCGGCCCATGGCGGCGTCGCGGCGGTCGCGGAGTGATCCCGCGGCGGCGCACATCCGCATGCTTCTGAATTGCTTCGATAATCGTCGTCAAAGTGGCCTTGCGCCCGATGCCGCCGAATTCCGGCCGGACGCCCGCGCCAAAGCCCCTTGATCGGCCCAGCGAGATCGCGTTACGTGATCGGGCCGAAAGGCCGCTTTGGGAGGAGCGCACGACGAGTTCCGCGGATCGACGGTGCCGCCGAGTGCCGCGTTTCTAGGTGTAAAATCGCGGCGGCACAGCCAGGTACGCAAGAATGACCGTCTCCCTGCAATCTCTCCCCGCTCCGAATCCCCGTTCCGCCGATCCCGAGATCCTCGCCCGCGAGATCGTCGACCGGCTGACCTATCGCGTCGGCAAGGATCCCACGGTCGCCAAGCCGCACGACTGGCTGCAGGCGGTGATCCTGATCACCCGCGACCGCGCCATCGAGTACTGGATGAACGCGACCCGCACGACCTACCTCGACGGCGAGAAGCGGGTCTACTACCTCAGCCTCGAGTTCCTGATCGGCCGGCTGATGGGCGACGCGATCTCCAACCTCGGTCTCGGGCCGTCGATGCGCGCGGCGCTGAAGCTGCTCGACGTCGACTACGACGAGATCGCCGAGCTCGAGGCCGACGCGGCGCTCGGCAACGGCGGCCTCGGGCGGCTCGCCGCCTGCTTCATGGAGAGCATGGCGACCGTGGGCGTCCCGGCCTACGGCTACGGCATCCGCTATCGGCACGGCCTCTTCCGCCAGGAGATCCTCGACGGCTGGCAGGCCGAGCTGCCGGAGACCTGGCTCGAGCACGGCAACCCCTGGGAGTTCGACCGGCGCGAGGCGGCCTACGACATCGGCTTCGGCGGCTCGGTCGAGTACCACGACCCGAACGGCGCCGCCGAGCGCTACGTCTGGCACCCGGCCGAGCGGGTGAAGGCCACCGCCTACGACACGCCGGTGGTCGGCTGGCGGGCGCACCGGGTGAACACGCTCCGGCTCTGGAAGGCCGACCCGATCGACCCGATCCGGCTCGACGCCTTCAACGCCGGCGATCACACCGGCAGCCTCGTCGAGAGCAATCGCGCCGACGCGCTGACCCGGGTGCTCTATCCGGCGGACACCTCGCCGGCCGGCCAGGAGCTGCGGCTGCGGCAGGAGTATTTCTTCTCGTCGGCCTCGCTCCAGGACATCCTGCGCCGGCACAACCAGCAATATGGCCGCTTCGACAACCTCCCCGAGAAGGTGGCGATCCAGCTCAACGACACCCATCCGGCGGTCTGCGTCGCCGAGCTGATGCGGCTCCTGATGGACGAGCACGAGATCGAGTTCGACGAGGCCTGGGAGCTGACCCTCGGCACCATCGCCTATACCAACCACACGCTGCTGCCCGAGGCGCTCGAGACCTGGTCGGTGCCGCTCTTCGAGCGGCTGCTGCCGCGGCACATGCAGATCATCTACGAGATCAACGCCCGCCTGCTGAAGGAGGCGCGCAACGTCCACAAGATGAGCGACGCCGAGATCCGCAGGGTCAGCCTGATCGACGAGACCGGCGAGCGGCGGGTGCGGATGGGCAACCTCGCCTTCGTCGGGGCGCATTCGATCAACGGCGTCGCGGCGATGCATTCGGAGCTCCTGAAGGAGACGGTCTTCAAGGATCTCCACCGGATGTTCCCGGACCGCATCAACAACAAGACCAACGGCATCACCCCGCGCCGCTGGCTGATGCAGTGCAACCCCGGCCTGACCGAGCTCATCACCGACACCATCGGGCCGGCCTTCCTCGACGACATCGACCGGCTGCGCGACCTCGAGCCCTATGCCAACGATCCGGCGTTCCAGGACGCCTTCGCCAGGGTCGAAGCGGCTGAACAAGGACCGGCTCGCGCAGCTGGTGCGCGACCGGATGGGCATCCGCATCGACCCGAACGCGATGTTCGACATCCAGGTCAAGCGCATCCACGAATACAAGCGCCAGCTCCTCAACATCATCGAGACGGTGGCGCTCTACGACCAGATCCGCTCGCACCCGGAGCTGAACTGGGTGCCGCGGGTCAAGATCTTCGCCGGCAAGGCGGCGCCGACCTACCACAACGCCAAGCTGATCATCAAGCTCGCCAACGACGTGGCGCGGGTGATCAACTCCAACCCCACCGTCCGCAGCGTGCTGAAGGTGGTGTTCGTGCCGAACTACAACGTCAGCCTCGCCGAGATGCTGGTGCCCGCGGCCGATCTCTCCGAGCAGATCTCGACCGCCGGCATGGAGGCGTCGGGCACCGGCAACATGAAGTTCGCGCTGAACGGCGCGCTGACCATCGGCACGCTCGACGGCGCCAACGTCGAGATCCGCGAGCTGGTGGGGCCGGAGAACATCGTCATCTTCGGCCTGACCGCCGAGGAGGTCGCCGAGAAGCGCGCCGGCGGCCACGACCCGCGCAAGGTGATCGAGAGCTCGCCCGAGCTCAGCCAGGCGCTGCCGCGATCGCGTCCGGCGTGTTCTCGCCCGACGATCCGGGCCGCTACCGCGAGCTGATCGGCGGGCTCTACGAGCACGACTACTTCATGGTGGCGACCGACTTCGACGCCTATGCCACCGCCCAGCGCGAGGTGGACGCGCTCTGGTCCGATCCGTCGGCCTGGTGGCGAGAAGGCGATCCTGAACACCGCGCGGATGGGCTGGTTCTCGTCGGACCGCACCATCCGGCAGTATGCGGAAGACATCTGGGGCATCAGCCTGTAGCCTGAGGCCCAACAAGAACGACGCGGGGGGTAAGCGCCGGTGACCAAGGAGCCCGTCGAAGCGGGCAAGCCGGCGACGCGCGCCGGTGCCGGCCTGCTCGACGCCGGCGGCGATCGAGGCCATCGTCGCGGGCTCGCACGGCGATCCCTTCGCGGTGCTCGGCGCCGCAGGAGGCCGGCGGCAAGCTGGTCGCCCGCGCCTTCGTCGACGGCGCCGACCGAGCTCGAGGCCTTCACCCTCGACGACAAGCCCGCCGGCACCCTGACCCGCCGCCACGACGCCGGCTTCTTCGAGGGGCCGCTCAACGTCCGCAAGCGCCAGCCGCTCAAGTACCGCGCCCGCAACGCCGGCGGCGAGTGGTGGGTGACCGACCCCTATTCCTTCGGCCCGGTGCTCGGGCCGATGGACGACTACTACATCCGCGAAGGCAGCCACCTGCGGCTCTTCGACAAGATGGGCGCGCACCTGATCCATCACGAGGGCGCCGACGGCGTGCACTTCGCGGTCTGGGCGCCGAACGCCCGCCGGGTCATCGGTGGTCGGCGACTTCAACGCCTGGGACGGCCGCCGCCACACCATGCGGCTGCGCCGCGACACCGGGATCTGGGAGATCTTCGTCCCCGGCGTGCAGGCCGGCCTGCCCTACAAGTACGAGATCATCGGCCCGGACGGCGCCCGGCTGCCGCTCAAGGCCGACCCCTACGCCCGCGCCTCGGAGCTCCGGCCGGCCACCGCCTCGGTGGTCGCGCGCCGAGCTCGACCACGACTGGGGCGACGCGCCGCATCGCGCGTTCTGGGCCGAGGCCGACGCGCGGCGGATGCCGATCTCGATCTACGAGGTGCACGCCGGCTCATGGCAGCGCGAGGGCCAGCGCTTCCTCACCTGGGACGAGCTGGCCGACCGGCTGATCCCCTACGTCGCCGACCTCGGCTTCACCCATATCGAGTTCATGCCGATCGCCGAGCATCCCTACGATCCCTCGTGGGGCTACCAGACCACCGGCCTCTACGCGCCCTCAGCCCGCTTCGGCCCGCCGGAAGGCTTCGCCCGCTTCGTCGACGGCGCCCACCGCGCCGGCATCGGCGTGATCCTCGACTGGGTGCCGGCGCACTTCCCGACCGACGAGCACGGCCTCGCCCGCTTCGACGGCACCGCACTTTACGAGCACGCCGACCCGCGCCAGGGCTTCCACCCGGACTGGAACACCGCGATCTTCAACTTCGGCCGGCAGGAAGTCTTCAGCTACCTCCTCAACAACGCCCTCTTCTGGTCGGAGAAATTCCACGTCGACGGCCTCCGCGTCGATGCGGTGGCCTCGATGCTCTACCTCGACTACTCGCGCAAGGAAGGCGAGTGGATCCCCAACCAGTTCGGCGGCCGCGAGAACCTCGAAGCGGTCGCCTTCCTGCAGGCGATGAACCGCGCGGTCTACGGCAAGCACCCCGGCCGCGTCACCTTCGCCGAGGAATCGACCTCCTGGCCCAAGGTATCGGCCCCGGTCTACGACGGCGGCCTCGGCTTCGGCTTCAAGTGGAACATGGGCTGGATGCACGACACGCTCCAGTACATGGCCCACGAGCCGGTCCACCGCAAATACCACCAGAACGACCTGACCTTCGGCCTGCTCTACGCCTTCTCCGAGAACTTCGTGCTGCCGCTCAGCCACGACGAGGTGGTGCACGGCAAGGGCTCGCTGATCGGCAAGATGACCGGCGACGCCTGGCAGAAGTTCGCGAACCTGCGCGCCTACTACGCCTTCATGTGGGGCTATCCCGGCAAGAAGCTCCTGTTCATGGGTCAGGAATTCGCCCAGGGCGCCGAGTGGACCGAAGCCCGCGGCCTCGACTGGTGGCAGCTCGACCGCCCCGAGCACCGCGGCGTCCAGTCGCTGGTGCGCGACCTCAACCGGCTCTACCGCGAGACGCCGGCGCTGCACCAGCGCGACTGCGAGGGCGAGGGCTTCGAGTGGCTGATCGCCGACGACAGCGAGAACTCGGTCTTCGCCTGGCTGAGGAAGGCGCCCGGCCAGCCGCCGGTGGCGGTGGTCTCCAACATGACGCCGGTGCCGCGGGTCGGCTACGGCGTGCCGCTGCCGCAGGCCGGCCGCTGGCGCGAGATCCTCAACACCGACGCCGCGCTCTACGGCGGCAGCAGCATGGGCAACCTCGGCGGCGTCATCGCCTCGTCCGGCCCGGACGGCACCGCCGCCTGGATGACGCTGCCGCCGCTGGCCACGCTCTGGCTGCAACTCGATCCGGAGTAGTCTGGCCGGGGGGCCGAAACCACAAGAACGGGGAGGCTTGAGTTGGAAAAACGGACGTCACCGCTCGCGCGTGATGCGATGGCTTATGTTCTGGCCGGCGGCCGCGGCAGCCGGCTCAAGGAGCTGACCGACCGACGCGCGAAGCCCGCGGTCTACTTCGGCGGCAAGACCCGGATCATCGACTTCGCGCTGTCGAACGCGCTCAACTCCGGCATCCGCCGGATCGGCGTTGCCACGCAATACAAGGCGCACAGCCTGATCCGCCACCTGCAGCGCGGCTGGGACTTCCTCCGCCCCGAGCGCAACGAGAGCTTCGACATCCTGCCCGCGAGCCAGCGCGTCTCCGAGACCCAGTGGTACGAAGGCACCGCCGACGCGGTCTTCCAGAACCTCGACATCATCGCCGACTACGAGCCCGAGTTCATGGTGATCCTCGCCGGCGACCATATCTACAAGATGGACTACGAGCTGATGCTCCAGCAGCACGTCGACCAGGAGGCCGATGTCACCGTCGGCTGCCTCGAGGTGCCGCGCATGGAAGCCACCGGTTTCGGCGTGATGCACGTCGACGAGAAGGATATGATCACCGCCTTCGTCGAGAAGCCCGCCGACCCGCCCGGCATTCCCGGCCAGCCGGACGTGGCGCTGGCCTCGATGGGCATCTACGTCTTCCGCACCAAATTCCTCGCCGACCTCTTGCGCCGCGACGCCGAGACGCCCGGCTCCAGCCGCGACTTCGGCAAGGATCTGATCCCCTATATCGTCAAGCACGGCAAGGCCGTCGCCCACCGCTTCGGCGCCTCCTGCGTGCGCTCGAGCAAGGAGGCGGTCGCCTACTGGCGCGACGTCGGCACCGTCGACGCCTACTGGGAAGCCAATCTCGACCTCACCGACATCATCCCCGAGCTCGACCTCTACGAGACCAGCTGGCCGATCTGGACCTACGCCGAGATCAAGCCGCCGGCGAAGTTCGTCCACGACGAGGACGGCCGCCGCGGCTCGGCGGTGTCGAGCCTGGTCTCCGGCGACTGCATCGTCTCCGGCGCGGGCCTGCGGCGCACCCTGCTCTTCACCGGCGTGCGGGTGAACTCCTACTCGAGCCTCGAGGAAGCGGTGGTGCTGCCGGATTGCCAGATCGCCCGGAACGTGCGGCTCAGGAAGGTCGTGATCGATCGCGGCGTCAGCATCCCCGAGGGCATGGTCGTGGGCGAGGACGCAGCACTCGACGCCCGGCGCTTCCGCCGCACCGAGGCCGGCGTCTGCCTGATCACCCAGCCGATGATCGACCGCCTCGACACCTGATGCGGATCCTCTCGGTCACCTCGGAGGTCTATCCGCTCATCAAGACCGGCGGCCTCGCCGACGTCGCCGGCGCGCTGCCGCCGGCGCTGGCCCGCCGCGGCATCGAGGTGCGCACGCTCCTGCCCGGCTATCCGGCGGTGATGAGCAAGCTCGGCGACGCCCGCGTCGTCCGCGACTATCCGTCGCTCCTCGGGGTGCCGGCGCGGATCCTCGCCGCCGAGGTCGCGGGGCTCCAGCTCTTCGTCATCGACAGCCCGCCGCTCTACGACCGCCCCGGCGGCCCCTACGGCGACCCGAGCGGCGCCGACTATCCCGACAACTGGCGCCGCTTCGGCGCGCTCGGCCGCGCAGCGGTCGACATCGCCATAGGCCTCGTGCCCGAGTTCCTGCCGGACCTCCTGCATGCCCACGACTGGCAGGCCGGGCTCGTCCCCGCCTACCTGCGCTTTTACGGCGTGCAGCGGCCGTCGGTGATGACGATCCACAATATCGCCTTCCAGGGCTGGTTTCCCGGCGCCGTCTTCGGCGCGCTGGAGCTGCCGCCGCACGCCGCCGGCCTCGACGGCGTCGAATATTTCGGCGGCGTCGGCTACCTGAAGGCCGGCCTCGCCAACGCCAGCGCCATCACCACCGTCAGCCCGACCTACGCCGAGGAGATCAAGACCCCGGCTTTCGGCATGGGGCTCGAAGGCCTGATCGGCGCCCGCGCCGGCGCGCTGCACGGCATCGTCAACGGCATCGACATCGAGGTCTGGAACCCCGAGACCGACCCGCTGCTCGCCGCGCCCTTTTCGCCGAAGAAGCTCCAGGGCCGCGCCAAAAACCGCGCCGCGGTCGAGGCGCGGTTCGGCCTGCGTTCCGACGATGCCGCGCTCTTCGTCCTGGTCAGCCGGCTGACCCATCAGAAGGGCATCGATCTTCTCGCCTGGATCACCGCCGCCGACATCGTCCGCGCCGGGCACAAGCTGGCGGTGCTCGGCAGCGGCGCCCCCGGCCTCGAGCTCACCTTCCGCGCGCTCGCCGCCGAGTTCCCCGGCCGGGTCGGCACCGTGATCGGCTACGACGAGCCGCTCGCACACCTGATGCAGGCCGGCGGCGACGCCATCCTGATCCCGTCGCGCTTCGAGCCCTGCGGCCTCACCCAGCTCTACGGCCTGCGCTACGGCTGCGTCCCGATCGTCGCCCGCGTCGGCGGCCTCGCCGACACCGTGATCGATTCCAACATCGCCGCGCTGAACGCGAACGCCGCCACCGGCTTCCAGTTCACCCCGGTCGACGCCGCCCCGCTCGCCGGCGCCATCCGCCGCGCCACCCAGCTCATGCGGACCCCCGCCTGGACCGCGATCCAGCGCCAGGGCATGAAGTCCGACGTTTCCTGGGATCGCAGCGCCGCGCTCTACGCCGACCTCTACGCCTCCCTCCTGCCGGCAGGATCAGCATGATCGACACCCACCCGACCAAGCCCTACGACGACCAGAAGCCCGGCACCTCGGGCCTGCGCAAGAAAGTGCCGCACTTCCAGCAGCCCAACTACGTGCAGAACTTCATCCAGTCGATCTTCGACTCCCTGGAGAATTTCGCCGGCAAGACCCTGGTGATCGGCGGCGACGGCCGCTTCTACAACCGCGAGGTCATCCAGATCGCGCTGAAGATGGCCGCCGCCAACGGCTTCGGCCGGGTGCTGGTCGGCCAGGGCGGGATCCTCTCCACCCCCGCCGCCAGCCACGTCATCCGCAAGAACCACGCCTTCGGCGGCATCATCCTCTCGGCCAGCCACAACCCCGGCGGCCCGACCGAAGATTTCGGCATCAAGTACAACACCGGCAACGGCGGCCCCGCCCCCGAGCGCATCACCGAGGCGATCTTCGCCCGATCGAAGGAGATCGACGAATACCGCATGCTCGACGCCCCGGATCTCGACCTCGACCGGCTCGGCACCCAGAAGCTCGGCGCGATGACCGTCGAGGTGATCGACCCGGTCGCCGACTACGCCGCGCTGATGCGCACGCTCTTCGACTTCCCGGCGATCGCCGCGATGTTCAAGGGCGGCTTCCGCATGGCCTTCGACGCCATGCACGCCGTCACCGGCCCCTACGCCACCCAGATCCTCGAGCGCGAGCTCGGCGCCCCCGCCGGCACCGTCCGCAACGGCACGCCGCTGCCCGACTTCGGCGGCCACCACCCCGACCCCAACCTCGTGCACGCCAAGGCGCTCTACGACACGATGATGGGCGAAGACGCCCCCGACTTCGGCGCCGCCTCCGACGGCGACGGCGACCGCAACCTCATCATCGGCCGCGGCATCTTCATCACCCCCTCCGATTCGCTGGCGCTGCTCGCCGCCAACGCCCATCTCGCCCCCGGCTACGCCGCGGGCCTCGCCGGCATCGCCCGCTCGATGCCGACCAGCGCCGCCGCCGACCGCGTCGCCGCCAAGCTCGGCATCGGCATGTACGAGACGCCGACGGGCTGGAAATTCTTCGGCAACCTCCTCGACGCCGGTCTCGCCACCATCTGCGGCGAGGAGAGCGCCGGCACCGGCTCCAACCACGTCCGCGAGAAGGACGGCCTCTGGGCGGTCCTGCTCTGGCTCAACATCCTCGCGGTCCGCAAGGAGGCGCCAAGGCGATCGTCGAGGCGCACTGGAAGCAATACGGCCGCAACTACTACGCCCGCCACGACTACGAGGGCATCGACACCGCCGCCGCCAACGGCCTGATGGACGCACTCCGCGCCCGGCTCAAGGATCTCCCCGGCGTCCAGGTCGACGACCTCACCGTCGCCGAGGCCGACGATTTCGCCTACCACGACCCGGTCGACGGCTCGACCTCCTCCAAACAGGGCATCCGCATCCTCTTCGAAGGCGGCAGCCGCGTCGTCTTCCGCCTCTCCGGCACCGGCACCTCCGGCGCGACGCTCCGGGTCTACATCGAGCGCTACGAGGACGACCCCGGCCGCCTCGGCCTCAAGACCGCCGACGCCCTCGCCGACCTGATCCGCGCCGCCGAGACCCTCGCCGGCATCGCCGAGCGCACCGGCCGCGCCGAGCCGGACGTCATCACCTGAGCGCCGCCCCGGCCGACCAACCGCTCGGCGCCACGCCCGGCCCCCGACGGCACCCGCATCGCCGTCTGGTCCGGCAGCGCCGAGCGCATCTGGGCCTGCCCGTTCGACGGCGACCGCGAGCTCGACCGCGTCCCCCTCGACCGCGTCGCCGACGGCACCTTCGCCGCCACCCTGCCGCTCGCACCCGGCGACCGCTACGGCCTCCGCGCCGACGGCCCCTACGCCCCGGACCGCGGCCTCTGGTTCGATCCGGCGAAGCTCCTCGTCGATCCCTACGCCACAGCCCTCGACCGCGCCTTCGCCTACGACCCCCGCCTCGCCGCCCCGCGCGACGCCGGCATCGACACCGCGCCGCTGATGCCCAAGGCCGTCGTCACCACTCTCCCCCCGCCGCGCGCCCCCGCCCCGCCGCTCTTCCGCCCCGGCGGCCTGATCTACGAGATCGCCGTCCGCCCCTTCACCATCCTCCACCCCGACGTGCCCGAGCCGCTGCGCGGCACCGTCGCCGCCCTCGCCCACCCCGCCATCCTCGACCACCTGACCCGCCTCGGCGTCGACGCCGTCGAGCTGATGCCGATCACCGCCTGGATCGACGAGCGCCATCTCGGCCCGCTCGGCCTCAGCAACGGCTGGGGCTACAACCCGGTCGCCTTCCTCGCCCTCGACCCCCGCCTCTGCCCCGGCGGCATGCCCGAGCTCGCCGCCACCGTCGCCGCCCTCCGCGCCGCCGGCATCGGCGCCATCCTCGACGTCGTCTTCAACCACACCGGCGAGAGCGACCGCCACGGCCCGACGCTCTCCCTGCGCGGCCTCGACGCCCGCGCCTACTTCCGCCACGCCGCCGACGGCCAGCTCGTCAACGACGCCGGCACCGGCAACACGCTGGCCTGCGACCATCCCGCCATCCGCCGCCTCGTCCTCGACGCCTTGCGCCACTTCGTCGGCCAGGCCGGCGTCGACGGCTTCCGCTTCGACCTCGCCCCGATCCTCGGCCGCACCGCCGCCGGCTTCGACCCGCACGCCGCGCTCCTCGCCGGGATCGCCGCCGACCCCCTGCTCGCAGACCGAGTGATGATCGCCGAGCCCTGGGACATCGGCCCCGGCGGCTACCAGCTCGGCAACTTCCCCGGCACCTGGCTCGAATGGAACGACCGCTTCCGCGACCACGTCCGCCGCTTCTGGCGCGGCGACCCGCGCATGCTCGGCGATCTCGCCACCGCGCTCGCCGGCTCCTCCGACGTCTTCGGCCCGCCGGCCACCCGCAGCGTCAACTTCATCGCCGCCCACGACGGCTTCACGCTGGCCGACCTCGTCGCCTATCGCGACAAGCACAATGACGCGAACGGCGAGCACAACCGCGACGGCCACGACGAGAATCTCTCCTGGAACAACGGCGCCGAAGGCCCGACCGCCGATTCCGCCATCACCGCCGCGCGCAACCGCGATCTCCGCGCGCTGCTCGCCACGCTCTTCGCCTCGCGCGGCACGATCATGCTGACCGCCGGCGACGAGTTCGGCCGCAGCCAGGGCGGCAACAACAACGCCTACGCCCAGGACAACGCCATCACCTGGCTCGACTGGGACCGCCGCGACCGCGACCTCGAAGCCTTCGTCGCGGCCCTCGCCGGCTTCCGCCGCGCCCACCCCGCGCTCGCCGATCCCGCGCGCCTCACCGGCGAGCCCGGCCCGGACGGCATCCCCGACGTCGCCTGGCTGACGCCGGCCGGCACCGCCGCTGACCGCCGCCGACTGGGAGGCCGCCCGCGCCGCGACGCTCGCCATGGTGCTCGGACGCGGCGGCGACGGCCGGCTCGCCGTCCTCTTCAACCGGAGCGGGCACGAGGTCTCCTTCGTGCTGCCCCCCCGCGCCAGGCAGCGCTGGCAGGGCGCCACCGCCGGCCGGCTGACCGTGGCGCCGCGCAGCGTCGCCTTCGTCGCCGAGGCGCCCGGCGGCGCTCCGCTGAACCGGGTCACGATCGCGCCGCTGCCTCTTGAGGCGCGCCGGCCGGGGCCGTAAGTCGCTGTGAGCGCCTGCACAAAACCCGAGCCGAATCAGGAAGACCGATGGATCGCCGCACGCTTCTGCAAGCCACCTTCGCGGGACTCCTCGGGGCCCGGCTCGCGCCGCTGATCGGCCCCGCCGCCGCCCAGGACGCGCCCGCCCCCTTCACCTTCGACGCCGTGGTCGCCCGCGCCCGCGAGATGGCGGGCCTGCCCTACCGCCGGCCGCTGATGAAGCTGTCCGAGCCCTTCAACAACCTCAAGTACGACCAGTTCCGCGCCATCCGCTTCCACGACGAGAAGCGCATCTTCGGAGACGGCCGGCCGTTCCAGCTCGACCTGATGCCGCCGGGCTTCACCTTCCAGGACAAGATCGAGATCAACCTCGTCACCGGCGGCGTCGCCCAGCCGGTCGCCTTCTCCACCGACTTCTTCGACTTCCAGCCGGAGTTCTTTCCCTACCCCGACGGCCGCGCGCCCTCGGGCCTCGCCGAGGATCTCGGCTTCAGCGGCATCCGCATCCGCCACCCGATCAACCGGCCCGGCGTCTGGGACGAGTTCGCGGTGTTCCAGGGGGCGAGCTACTTCCGCGCGGTGGCGCACGGCACCATCTACGGCCTCTCCGCCCGCGGCCTCGCCATCGGCAGCGGCAGCCCCGACCCCGAGGAGTTCCCGATCTTCACCGCCTTCTGGATCCAGGAGCCGCAGCCCGGCGACGCGGTGCTGCGCATGAGCGCGCTCCTCGACAGCGATTCCGTCTCGGGCGCCTTCGACTTCTCGCTCGAACCCGGCGTCGAGACGGTGATGCAGGTCCGCGCCGTGCTGTTCCCCCGCCGCGACATCGCCACCGTCGGCATCGCGCCCTTGACCTCGATGTACTACTTCGGCCCCGACCGCCGCGCCGGCATCGACGACTTCCGCAACGCCGTCTACGACAGCGAGGGCCTGCGCATGGTCAACGGCCCCGGCGAGCGGCTGTGGCGGCCGCTGCGCAACCCGACCAAGGTCGAGACCTCGGCCTTCGCCGACGAGAACCCGCGCGCCTTCGGCCTGATCCAGCGCTCCCGCAGCTTCGCGACCTTCGAGGACGTCGAATCGCACTACGAGCTCCGCCCCAGCGCCTGGGTCGAGCCCGGCGAAGGCTGGGGCAAGGGCGCGGTGATGCTGGTGGAGCTGCCGAGTGCCGACGAGTCGGTGGACAACATCGTCGTCTTCTGGCGGCCCGAGGCGCCCTTGGTCGCCGGCTCGCAGAATATCTACGACTACCGCCTGACCTGGGGCCTCGCCCAGGAGGAGGAGCTGCCGCTCGCCCGCATCGTCGCCACCCGCAGCGGCCTCTCGACGCTGGACGCCCGCGAGCGGGTGTTCATCGTCGATTTCGACCTCGGCATGATCGAGTTCCAGAGCGCCGTGCCCCGCCTCGTCGCCAGCGCCGGCGAGGTCAAGAACCTCTCGATCTCGCTCCTGCCTAACGGCGACACCGCCCGGGTCTCCTTCCACTTCATCGCCGGCGACCTGCCCTCCGCCGAGTTCCGCCTCTGGCTCGACAGCGCCGACACCCGCGCCTCCGAATCTGGCTCTACCGCTGGAGCGTGTAAGGCGAGGCTCCTGCGGAGCCTCGCCTGCCAAGGAGGGTCAGGGGGTGACGATGTTGAACCAGAACTCGAAGGTGTCGAGATAGGAGACCAGCTCCTCGAGCTTCGCCTGATCGCCGTCGATCTTGACGTCGCCCGCGCTCGACCGCGTCCTCCAGCTTGGTCTCCTGCAGGAGGATGCCGTTCAGCGTGTCGCGGGTCAGGGTGACCGTGGCGTCGGCGTCGTCGGCCTGCGGCCCGGCCGTGTGGTTCAGCACGCCGTTCTCGAGCTCGAGCAGATACTTGCCGTCCGCGTCGCCGAAGTCGAAGTTGAGGGTCGTCTTCGCGTCGCCGGCCTTCGGCGCGTTCAGCCGCACGCCGAGATAGTCGAAGAACATGTCGAGCGACATCGCCCGCACGGTGTCCGGGCTGGCGGTGTTCGGCGTCGGCAGCTCGGCGACGCCCTTGCGCAGTTCCTGGGCGCCGGTCAGGTAGAAGTTGCGCCACGGGCCCGACTTCGGCCTGATAGCCGAGCTGCTCCAGCGCGTCGGCCTGCGAGATCCTTGGCCGCCTGGTTGTCGGGATCGGCGAAGACGACGTGATTCACCACCTCGCGCCACCCAGCGATAGTCGCCCTTGTCGAACGACTGCCTTCGCCTTCTCCAGAACGGCGTCGGCGCCGCCCATGAACTCGACATAGTTCTTGCTGGCCTCGACCGGCGGCAGCTCGTGCAGCGTCGCCGGGTTGCCGTCGAACCAGCCGAGATAGAGCACGTAGGTCGCGGCGACGTCGTGGTAGACCGAGCCGTAGTAGCCGCGGTTCGCCCAGAAATGCGCGAGGCTGGCGGGCAGCTTGAAGCTCTCGGCGATCTCGCGCATGGTCATGCCCTGGTTGGCCATGCGCAGGGTCTGGTCGTTGATGAAGCGGTAGAGGTCGCGCTGCTTCTCGAGCAGCTCGCGACCTTGTCGTTGCCCCAGGTCGGCCAGTGGTGCTGGGCGAACATCACCTCGGCCTTGTCGCCCCACATCGCCAGCGCCTCGTTGAGATACTTCGACCAGGGCAGCGGCTCGCGGATCTTGGCGCCGCGCAGCGAATAGGTGTTGTGCAGCGTGTGGGTGGCGTCCTCGGCGGCCGCGATCGCCTTCTTCTCCTCGATGTACCACAGCATCTCGGAGGGAGCTTCGGAGCCCGGCGCCATCAGGAACTCGTAGGTCAGCCCGTCGATCGTTTCCTTCTCGCCGGTCTTCGTGATGATGTCGGTCGGCGCGATCAGCGTCACGGTGCCGGCCGAGGTGGTGGTGCCGAGGCCCGCGCCGACCTGGCCCTTGGGATCGGGCGGCAGCAGGTTGCCGTACATGTAGCTGGCCCGCCGGCTCATGGCGTTGCCGGCCATCACGTTCTCGGCGACCGCCGCCTCCAGGAAGCCGTCAGGGGCGAAGATCTTGACCTTGCCGGAGGTCACGTCGTCCTCGTTGATGACGCCCCGCACGCCGCCGTAATGGTCGACGTGGCTGTGGGTGTAGATCACCGCCTTGACCGGCTTCTTTCCGCGGTTGGCGTAATAGAGATCGAGGCCGCCTTCGCGGTCTCCGCCGAGACCAGCGGATCGACGATGGTGATGCCCTCGCCGCCCTCGATGATCGTCATGTTCGACAGGTCGTGGTTGCGGACCTGGTAGATGCCGTCGGCGACCTCGAAGAGGCCGCTGATGTTGATGAGCTGGGCGTTGCGCCACAGGCTGGGATTCACCGTGGCGGGTGCTGGGTCGCCCTCCTTGATGAAGCCGTACTTCGTCGGATCCCAGATCACGTTCCCCGCTTCACCCTTGATGACCTCGCTCGGCAGCGCCGCAATGAAGCCCTTGTGAGCATCGGTGAAATCGGCGGTGTCGGAGAACGGCAGCTCGTTCAGCAGCGCGTCGTTCGTCGCGACGGTCGCGTCCGACGCGTCCTTGCGCGGATCCTGCTCCTGCGATGCTGCCGGACTCGCCAACGCCACTGTCAAGGCAAGCACCGACAATCCGCCCGCGAAACGCACAGTTTTCATGGACCTTTCCCCTTCCCTGCCAGCCGATGTCCCTCCGTATCACCGGTATGCTCAGCCTGCGGCGCATCGGCCCACGCAGGATCCGCCCCGACGTTCCGATGTCAACCTAACCGGTCGATCCGGGCGGCCGCCTTCTGCTTATCACTGCCCCTGATACGCCTCCGCCGGAACGCCTCGCGCTCGCCCAACGGTTCAATCCCGAGCATCTTAGTCTCAATGCGAAGCATTCAACCGGACCTCGTATCCCCCGGCACCAGCGCCTCCAATTCCGGCAACAGCACCACGCTCTCCTGCTCGTTCGGATCGGTCCGGGCGATCACCGCGACGCAGGGCTTGTCCGAGACGTTCGCCGGCAGGTGCGGCACCCCGGCCGGGATGTAGAGCATGTCGCCCTCGCCCACGACCATCCGCTTCTCCAGCCGCTCGCCGTACCACATCACCGAGGTCGCCGCTGATCACGTAGATCGCGGTCTCATGCCCGTCGTGCTTGTGCGCCCGCGCGCGGTCTCCCGGCTGAATCGTGAGTAAAACCATACAGATACCCTTCGCCCCCGCGCTCTCCGCCGAGATGCCGCCGGCATAGCTGAACCCCTGCTTGCCCGCATAGGTCTCGCCGGCCCGGAACAGCCGGCAGGTCGGTTCGCTCATCTCCGTCTCCTCAAATCCGCAGCCCACGAGGCCAGCATACCCCCGGCCTCCGCCGCACACCAAGGCCGCCGGGATTGCGCCCGTACCGCGGTTCCCCTAAATCGGCGAGGCTTTCCCCGGAGACCCGCCCGCGATGCGCCTGACGAAGTACTTCCTCCCGATCCTGCGCGACACCCCCGCCGAAGCGCAGATCGCCAGCCACCGGCTGATGCTGCGCGCCGGCATGATCCGCCAGGCCTCGGCCGGGATCTATTCCTGGCTGCCGCTCGGCTTCAAGGTGCTCGCCCGCATCGAGCAGATCGTCCACCAGGAGCAGCAGCGCGCCGGCCACATCCCGCTCTTGATGCCGACGCTGCAATCGGCCGATCTCTGGCGCGAGAGCGGCCGCTACGACGACTACGGCGCGGAGATGCTGCGCATCAAGGACCGCCACCAGCGCGACATGCTCTACGGCCCGACCAACGAGGAGCTGATCACCGACATCTTCCGCTCGGCGATCTCCTCCTACAAGGACCTGCCGCTGACCCTCTACCATATCCAGTGGAAGTTCCGCGACGAGGTCCGCCCCCGCTTCGGGGTGATGCGCGGCCGCGAGTTCCTGATGAAGGACGGCTACAACTTCGATCTGACCAAGGAGGACGCGCTCCACGCCTACAACCGCCACATGGTCAGCTACTTGCGCACCTACGAGCGGATGGGCCTGAAGGCGATCCCGATGCGCGCCGATACCGGACCGATCGGCGGCGACGACAGCCACGAGTTCCTGGTGCTGGCGCCGACCGGCGAGAGCGCGGTCTTCTACGACCGGGCGGTGACCGACCTGACCCTCGGCGACCGCGCCGTCGACTTCGCCGACAAGGCCGCGGTCAGCGAGATCGTGGCGACCTGGACCACGCCCTACGCCCGCACCGACGAGCGGCACGACCCGCAGGCCTTCGCCGCCGTGCCCGAGGACCGGCGGATCGAGGGACGCGGCATCGAGGTCGGGCAGATATTCTACTTCGGCACCAAATATTCCGCGCCGATGAAGGCGCTGGTCACCAACGACGCCGGCGAGCGGGTTCCGGTGCACATGGGCTCGCACGGCATCGGCGTCTCGCGCCTCGTCGGCGCGATCATCGAGGCCAGCCACGACGACAAGGGCATCATCTGGCCCGAGGGCGTCACGCCGTTCGGCGCCGGGATCGTCAACCTCAAGCAGGGCGACGCCGCCGCCGACGCCGCCTGCGACGGGCTCTATGCCGAGCTGACCGCCGCCGGCATCGACCCGCTCTACGACGACCGCGACGAGCGCGCCGGCGCCAAATTCGCGACGATGGATCTGATCGGCCTGCCCTGGCGCATCACCGTCGGCCCGCGCGGCCTCGCCGCCGGCAAGGTCGAGCTCACCTCGCGCCGCTCCGGCGAGAGCGAGGAGCTGAGCCCGGCCGCCGCCGTCGCCCGGCTCCGCGACATCTACGCCAACCGCTAGGGCTTAGCCCAACGGCCATCTCGAATGACCGCCCGCCGGCGAGATGATGCGATCTCTCTTCCGACCGAAGCGGAGGCCTTGGCCCGCAAGTCCCGGCCCGACAGAGCCGGGTGTCCTGTGGACACCCGGCCGGGCCGTTCGCCGGAGCGCTGTGCGCGGAGGCGAAGGGGGGTGCGGCCTGGACCGAGGGCTGCAATCCGGGCGCGGCCGCCCCGGTGGACGCGAGAAGCGCGTCCGCCCCCGGGGGGGCGGCCGCGGCCGGATTTGTCGACGGCCAAATCCGGCAGGCCGCACCCGTTCCGCGCGAGGTCGGGGCCGGGGGAACCCACGCAGCCCTTGGGAGGAAGAGTCATGCTGTCGGGCCGTTGGTATTAGCCGAAACGCCGGCAGAGGAACCGCAGCAGCGCCACGTTGACCGCCATGCCGAGGGCGATCAGCGCCATGCTGCCGGCGACGCCGACGTCGCCTGTCAGCCAGGCGGAGAGAAAGCTCCACGGCACCCCGAGGACCACCGCATAGAGCGCCACGAACGGGTTCGGCTCGATGCCGAAGAGCCCGTAGCCGGTCGCCGGGATCAGCGCCAGCGCCAGCACGCAGGCGATCAGATAGAGCCAGACGACCGCCATGCACAGCCGCCGCATCAGCGCGTCTCTCGCCCGGTTCCCACCGCCTGCCCCCGCTTCCGGCCGCCACCCTAGCCGAAGCGACCCGTCCCGCAAACCGCATCTCATGCCGCGGGATTGTGGCTTGACCTCGCGGGCGCCCGCCACCACGGTCCCGGCCGTGTCACCGCCGAGGTCCGACGTGCCGTCCAGCACCGCGCCTTTCGCCGCCTTCGAATGGCTGATCGCCTGGCGCTACCTGCGCGCCCGGCGGCGCGAGGGCGGCATCTCGGTGATCGCCTGGTACGCGCTGATCGGGGTGATGCTCGGGGTCGCGACGCTGATCATCGTCCAGGCGGTGATGATCGGCTTCCGCGAGGAGTTCACCGACCGCATCCTCGGCGCCAACGCCCATGTCACCGTCTACTATTCCGCCGACGCCGAGACCGCCAGCCGGCTGATCCCCGACTACGACGCGCTGACCGCGCGGCTCGGCGCGGTCCCGGGCGTCACCCACGCCGCGCCGCTGATCCGCGGCCAGGTGATGATCGCCGCGGGCGGCCGCGCCTCCGGCGTCGAGATCATCGGCACCCGGCTCGCCGATCTCGAAGCCGTGCCGCTGGTCGCGCACCCCGAGACCGCCGCCGGCGATCTCACGCAATTCGACACGGCATCGCCATCGGCAGCGGCGTCGCGCGTGACCTCGGCGTCGGCGTCGGCGACACCGTCACGATCATCTCGCCGCAGGGCATGGACACGCCCTTCGGCAACCAGCCGCGCGCCAACGACTATCCGGTGGTCTATGTCTTCAGCGTCGGCCGCTACGATATCGACAAGACCCGCGCCTACATGCCCTTCGAGGCGGCGCAGAGCTTCTTCGACCGCGAGGGCGGCGCCGACGAGGTCGAGGTGATGGTCGAGCACCCCGACCGCGTCGAGGAACTCGAGCCGGCGCTGGCCGAGGCGGCCGGCCCGCGCGCCCTGCTCTGGACCTGGCGCGACGCCTCCGGCGCCTTTCTCTCCGCGCTCGACACCGAGCGCCGGGTGATGTTCATCATCCTCTCGATGGTGGTGGTGATCGCCGCGCTCAACATCATCTCCGGCCTGGTCATGCTGGTGAAGAACAAGGGCCGCGACATCGGCATCCTGCGCACGGTCGGGCTCAGCCAGGGCTCGGTGATGCGCATCTTCTTTCTCTGCGGCTCGCTGATCGGCGTGGTCGGGACGCTCCTCGGCGTCATTCTCGGCTGCCTCTTCGTCATCTTCATCCACGACATCCAGGCCGTGGTGGAGTGGTTCGCCGGCGGCTCGGTCTGGAACCCCGAGATCCGCTATCTCACCGAGATCCCCGCCCGGCTCCGCCCCGCCGACGTGCTGGTGGTGACCGGCCTCGCGCTGGCGCTCTCCTTCCTGATCACGCTGATCCCCGCGCGCAACGCCGCCCGGCTGAACCCGGTCGAGGCGTTGCGCTATGAGTGAGGTGCTGGCACTCGAGGCGGTGAGCAAGACCTACAATCCCGGCACTTCCGCCGCGGTGAGCGTGCTCGAAGGCGCAAGCCTGACGCTTGCCGCCGGCGAGGTGGTGGCGCTGGTGGCGCCCTCCGGCGCCGGCAAGTCCACGCTCCTGCATATCGCCGGGCTTCTCGACGTGCCGAGCCGCGGCACGCTCAGGCTGATCGGCCAGCCGACCGCCGGCCTCGGCGACCGCGCGCGTACCCGGCTCCGCCGCGACGCCGTCGGCTTCGTCTATCAGTTCCACCACCTCCTGCCCGAGTTCTCCGCGCTGGAGAACGTGGCGCTGCCGCAGCGTGCCGCCGGCGCCGATCGCGCCGCCGCCGCCGAGCGGGCGCGCACGCTCCTCGGCGCGGTGGATCTCACGCACCGGCTCGACCACCGGCCGGCCGAGCTTTCCGGCGGCGAGCAGCAGCGGGTCGCCGTCGCGCGGGCGCTGGCCAACCGCCCGGCGCTGCTGCTCGCCGACGAGCCGACCGGCAACCTCGACACCGAGACCTCCGGCCGCGTCTTCGCGATGCTGCTCGACGTGGTGCGAAACACCGGCCTTGCCGCGCTGATCGCCACCCACAACCCCGAGCTCGCCGGCCGCATGGACCGCGTCCTGCGCCTCTCGCACGGGCGCATCATCGACACCACCGACGCCTGACGCCCGCGGCTCCCGCCGCGATCGGCGCAAGATCGTGCCTGTGGGTTGGTGCATGGGATGTGCATGGGTTGTGCATGGGTTGTACCTGCCAGGAACTCGGCATTTTGGAGTCCTCCATAGCGCAGGCAGAGAATCTGCAGGATGGCTCGATCAACCTCTGGTTTTGCGCCAGGAAACCGGTAAGATCGCTCATTGGTTGAGTAAGCATTAATGAGTGCAACCGGAAAAACGACCTCCCGCCCAGGGCCCAAACGTGAAGCACCTCCTGCCCGCGGCCGTTGCCACCCTCACCGCGGCGAGCGTCGCCGCCGGCGGAATAGACCAATCCCGCCAACCGGTTGACCTCCTGTTCAAGGACGGCAACTACGCCCAGATCGGCTTCGGCTACTGGATGCCGGACGTCCGCGGCACCGACGCCTTCGGCGGCGCCAGCGGCAACGTCTACGGCGACATCTCCGACCTCAGCTTCGGCGTGAAGCGGCAGATCACCGACCGCTGGTCGGCCGCGCTCCTCCTCGATCAACCCTGGGGCGTCGCCGTCGACTACCCCGGCACCAGCTTCCCCTACGCCGGCACCTCGGCCCGCGTGAAATCCGCCAGCATCACCGGCCTCGTCCGCTACCGGCTCGACGACCGCTTCAGCCTCCACGCCGGCCTCAGGGCCACCGAGATCGATGGCACGGTCGCGCTCGACGGCATCGCCTTCGGCAACATCGGCTACCGCTGGCAAGGCGATGCCGCTTGGGGACTAGGCTACGTCGCCGGCGGCGCCTACGAGGTTCCGGCGATCGCGCTCCGGGTCGCGCTGACCTACAGCTCCGAGACCCGTCACGCGCTGCCCGCCAGCGAGACGCTCGCCGGCCTGCCGAACCCGCTGCACTCGACCACCGATGTCACCATGCCGCAGTCGGTCAACCTCGACCTCCAGACCGGGATCACCCCCAGAACCCTCCTCTACGGCTCGGTGCGTTGGGTGAACTGGAAGGACTGGAGCGTCGCACCGCAGGGCTTCCAGGCGATCGGCGGCGACCTGGTCAGGTTCGACTCCAACGCGCTGACCTATCGGCTCGGCGTCGGCCGCCAGTTCACCGACGCCTTCGCCGGCGCGCTCGAAGTCAGCTACGAGACCCCGAAGGACACCAACATGACCCCGCTCGCGCCCTATGACGGCTATACCGCGATCTCGCGTCGGGGGCACCTACACGCTGGCCTCGCGGGTCGATCTCAGCGCCGGCCTCGCCTACGACCTCCTGGGCGATGCCGATGTCGAGGCGAACGGCGTCACCTCGCGTTTCGATCACAATCACGCGGTCGCCGCGGCGTTTAGGATCGGTTACCGCTTCTGACCATGGGCGGCCCCTATGCCCGCGCCACGATCGGGTCGAGCAGCGATCTGCCGCCATCGACGCTGAGCACCTGGCCGGTGACGAAGCTCGCCGCGGGCGAGGCGAGAAAGAGCGCCGCCTCGGCGCATTCCTCCGGCTCGCCGGGGCGCCCGAGCGGCGTGACCCCGGCCAGCGCCTCGATCCCGGCCTGCGCCGTCGCGGGCGAGCGCCCCGGTACCCCCCGACCGCGATCGCGTTCACCCGGATCCGGGCAGGCGCGAGCGCCAGCACCCGCGTCATCTGCTCCAGCGCCGCGCAGCTCACCGAATAGGCAAGGAGCCCCGGCGAAGACCTTCGCGCCTGCACCGAGCTCAGTTTGACGATCGCCCGATCGGTCGGAAACGCCACTCGCCATGAACTTCCCCACGTCGGAACGCCGGGACACTAGCCCGGCCTGGCGGGAGCGGCGAGGGCAAATCCCCGGCCTCTGAAGCGCTTCGACAGCACGGAGCCCGCTTTACACGCACCGTCCAGCCGATAAACTGCGTCGCGCGGCGCTTACTCACTCGAGGGCCCGTGCCGCCAATACACACACAAAACCGACCTTAGGGAGCGAACCATGACCAGACCCCTCGCGGCCGTCCTCTTGGCGACCGCCGTCATCGGCGCCGGCCTTCCGGCATCGGCCGACACCTCCGGCAAGAAGATCGCGCTGTCCAACAACTATGCCGGCAACTCCTGGCGGCAGGCGATGCTGAAAAGCTGGGAGAAGGTCACGACTCCCGCCGTCGCCGACGGCACCGTCGCCGCCGCCGACGCCTTCACCACCGCCGAGAACCAGGTGACCGAGCAGGCGGCGCAGATCCAGAACCTGATCCTGCAGGGTTATGACGCGATCGTGCTGAACGCCGCCTCGCCCGAGGGTCTGAACGGGGCCGTCAAGGAAGCCTGCGACGCCGGCATCACCGTGGTCTCCTTCGACGGCATCGTCACCGAGCCCTGCGCCTGGCGCATCGCCGTCGATTTCAAGCAGATGGGCAAGGACGAGGTCACCTACCTCGCCGGCAAGATGCCGGACGGCGGTAACCTCCTCGAAATCCGCGGCCTCGCCGGCGTCTTCGTCGACGACGCGATCTCCTCCGGCATCCACGAGGGCGTCGCCGAGAACCCGCAGTTCAAGATCGTCGGCTCGGTCCACGGCGACTGGGCGCAGGACGTGGCGCAGAAGGCGGTCGCCGGCGTCCTGCCGAGCCTGCCCGACATCGTCGGCGTGGTGACCCAGGGCGGCGACGGCTACGGCGCTGCGCAGGCGATCAAGGCCGCCGGCCGCGACATGCCGACGATCATCATGGGCAACCGCCAGGACGAGCTCGCCTGGTGGAAGGAGCAGAAGGACGCGAGCGGCTACGAGACGATGTCCGTCTCGATCGCCCCTGGCGTCTCGACGCTGGCCTTCTGGGTCGCCCAGCAGATCCTCGACGGCAAGGACGTGCCCAAGGACCTCACCGTGCCGTTCCTGCGCATCGACCAGGACAACGCTCGAGGCAGAACCTCGAGACCACCGAGAAGGGCGGCGTCGCCAATGTCGAATACTCCCAGGACGACGCGGTGAAGGTGATCTCCGGGGCCTCGATGTAAGCCCCGCGGGGACCGCGGTGGACGCATCCCCGATCGTCGGACTGGACGGCGTCGAAAAGTCCTTCGGCGCCGTCCGCGCGTTGGCCGGCGTCGACCTGGCGCTGGCCCGCGGCGAATGCCTTGGCCTCGTCGGGCACAACGGCGCCGGCAAGTCGACGCTGATGAACGTGCTGTCCGGCGTACTCCCGGCCGACACCGGCCGCATCGCCGTCGACGGCGCCGACCTCACCACCGGCTACTCGGTCCGCGCCGCCCACGCCGCCGGCGTGCGCTGCGTCTTCCAGGAGCTCTCGCTCTGCCCGAACCTGACCGTCGCCGAGAACGGCCGGATCATGCACCCGGCGATCACCGGCTTCGGCTGGCGCCGCCGCGCCGCGCGCGCTGATGCGCGAGATGCTCGACGCGATCTTCCCCGGCCACGGCATCGACGCCGGCGCCCAGGTCGGCGACCTCTCGATCGCCCGGCGGCAGATGGTCGAGATCGCCCGCGCCTTCACCGTCACCGACGCGCCGGCCAAGGTGGTGATCCTCGACGAGCCCACCTCCTCGCTGGACAGCGTGCTCGCGGGCCAACTCCTCGACCATGTCCGCCGCTTCACCGCCGCCGGCGGCAGCGTCATCCTGATCTCGCACCTCCTCGGCGAAGTGCTTGCCACCGCCGACCGCATCGCGGTGATGCGCGACGCCCAGGTGGTCGCCCTCGACCGCGCCGCCGCTTTCGACCGCCCAGGACTGGTCCGCGCCATGGGCAGCGTCGCCGCTCGCGCCGAGACCGCCGCAGCTACCACCGCCCGCGATGGCGCGCCGGTGGTCCGCGCCAGCCCGCGCGGCCGCCGCGAAGCGGGCGAGCTCGTCGCCCATGCCGGCGAGGTCGTGGGCCTTGGTGGCCTCAGCGGCCACGGCCAGACCGAGCTCCTGATCCAGGTCTTCGGCCGCGCCGATGGCGCCGAGGCCGCCGGCCCGGTCGCGCTCGTCGCCGGCGACCGGCAGAACGACGGCATCTTTCCGCTCTGGTCGATCGCCGAGAACATCGGCATCGGCTCGCTCACGCGCTTCCGCGCCGGCCCGATGCTCGACGGCGGCCGCGAGCGCGCCTTCGCCGAGGACTGGCGCCAGAAGGTCGGCATCCGCACACCGGATGTCGGCAACCCGATCCTGTCGCTCTCCGGCGGCAACCAGCAGAAGGTGCTCTTCGCCCGGGCGCTCGGCTCGGACGCCGGCATTCTCGTCATGGACGACCCGATGCGGGGCGTCGACGTCGGCACCAAGCAGGAGGTCTACGCGATGATCCGCGACGAGGCGGCGCGCGGCCGGACCTTCCTCTGGTACACCACCGAGATGGACGAGCTCGCCCGCTGCGACCACGTCTACGTCTTCCGCGAAGGCGCCATCGTCGCCGACCTCCCCCGCGCCGAGATGACCGAGGAAAAGGTTATCCACGCCTCGTTCCGGGCCGACGCGTGACCCTCTCCCCGCAGCTCCTGCGAAACCTGCTACCCGCCGCCTCGCTGGCCCTTCTTCTCGCCGCGATCTTCTGGCTGCAGCCGCGGACGATGAGCTATTTCGGCCTCAACCTCCTCCTCAACCTCGCCGTTCCCATCGCGCTCGCCACCGTTGCGCAGATGTTCCTGCTCTGCGTCAACGACCTCGACCTCTCCATCGGCGCATTCGTCAGCCTCGTCGCCTGCATCGCCGCGACCTGGCTGCACGACACGCCGCTCGTCGGCGTTCTCGCGCTCGCGGTGCTCGTCGCCGCCTACGCAGCGATGGGCGCGCTGATCGAGCTCCGTCAGCTCCCCTCGATCGTCGTCACCCTCGGCATGTCCTTCGTCTGGCTCGGCCTCGCGGTGATGGTGCTGCCCACGCCCGGCGGCAAGGCGCCCGACTGGGTCCGCAGCCTGATGACCCTCAAGACCTGGTGGATCCCCTTCCCGATCCTCGCCTCGCTCGTCATCGCCGCGGTCGCCCACATCGGCCTGATGCGCACCCCCTACAGCGTCGTCCTGCGCGGCGCCGGCGGCAACCCGCGCGCGGTCGCCCGCGCCGGCTGGTCGATGCTGCGGGTCAAGGTCACGATGTTCGCGCTCGCCGGCTTCTTCGGCGTCCTCTCCGGGATCGCGCTGGTCGGCCTCACCACCTCGGCCGACGCCAACATCGCGCTGCGCTACACCCTGCTCTCGATCGCCGGCGTCATCCTCGGCGGCGGCGAGTTCGTCGGCGGCCGCGTCTCTCCCGTCGGCGCCGTGATCGGCGCGATGACCCTGACGCTCGCCGGCTCCTTTCTCTCCTTCCTCCGCCTCAACCCCGACTGGCAGATCGGCGCCCAGGGCGCGATCCTGATCCTGGTCCTGGCGCTCCGCGTGCTGATCGGCCGCGCCGGAGCCCGCGCTTGACCGCCATCCGCCGCATCGCCGGCCAGCCCTGGCTCTGGTCCTGGATCGGCGCGCTCGCAGTCTGGCTCGGCATCGCCGCCATCACCGGGGGCCAGGGCGGCGCCGATGTCCTGAGCGCGGCGCTGACCTTCGCCTCCTTCTACGTCCTCGTCGCCCTCGGCCAGATGTTCGTCGTCACCCTCGGCCCCGGCAACGTCGACCTCTCGATCCCGGCCGGCATGACGCTGGCCGGCACCGTCGCGATGAAGGTGATGAACGAGGCCAACGCGCTCATCCTCGCCGGCCTTGCCATCGCCACCGCGATCGGCGCTGCTGTCGGCGTGGTCAACTACGCGCTGATCCGCTTCCTGCGCATCCCGCCGATCATCGCCACGCTCTCCTCAAGCTTCATCTTCCAGTCGGCCGCGATCTGGTACAACCGCGGCCTCCGCATCAAGCCGCCGCCCGCGCTCGCCGACTTCACCACCGCGATGGTCGGCGGCGGCCTCCCCGTGCTGGCGCTGGTCGCCCTCGTCCTTTCGGTCGTCCTCCACCTCGTCCTCACCCGCACCATCTACGGCCGCCAGGTCATCGCCGTCGGCCAGAACCCGCGCGCCGCCCGCCTCGCCGGCGTACCGGTCGAGCGCACCCGCGCCGTCACCTACATCATGTGCGCGATCCTCGCCGGCATCTGCGGCTACCTCGTCGCCGGCTTCTCCGGCGGCGCCGCGCTCAACATGGGCCAGGAGTACCTGCTCTCCTCGATCGCCGTGGTGGTGATCGGCGGCACCTCGG
This sequence comes from uncultured Alphaproteobacteria bacterium, assembly GCA_963750745.1. Taxonomy (GTDB): domain Bacteria; phylum Pseudomonadota; class Alphaproteobacteria; order Rhodobacterales; family Rhodobacteraceae; genus Amaricoccus. Next base: position 88,048 of record CAVVSO010000010.1, read on the forward strand.
TCAACGGCGGCTACGCCAACGTCCCCGGCCTCTGGGGCGCGGCGCTCTTTCTCTTCCTGCTCGTGACCATGCTCAACACCTGGGGCTTCGGCGCCGGCGCCCGGCTGGTGCTGACCGGCCTCGTCATCATCGCCGTGATCGTCGCCGCCAGCGGCCAGAAACGCCCCGGCTGAGGCTGGCATCCGCCGCCCGCCGCCTATATGGGGCAGTGACCTGAAGGGGGAACCACCGATGGAACTGCACAGCAACCTGATCGACGGCGAATGGGTCGGCGGCGAAGCCGCCCCGAACCTCAACCCGGCGAACACCGCCGAGGTCGTCGGCGAATACGCCCGCGGCACCGCCGAGGACGCCGCGCGCGCCATCGCCGCCGCCAAGGCCGCCTTCCCGGCCTGGAGCCGCTCCGGCCCCTTGCAGCGCCACGAGGTCCTGAAGAAGGCCGCCGCCGAGATCCTCGCCCGCAAGGACGAGCTCGGCCGCCTGCTCTCCCGCGAGGAAGGCAAAACCCTTGCCGAAGGCGTCGGCGAGACCATCCGCGCCGCGCAGATCTTCGAGTTCTTCGCCGGCGAGACCCTGCGCCTCACCGGCGAGATCGTCCCCTCGGTCCGCCCCGGCGTCGGCGTCGAGATCACCCGCGAGGCGATCGGCCCGGTCGGGATCATCACCCCCTGGAACTTCCCGATCGCGATCCCGGCCTGGAAGATCGCGCCGGCGCTGGCCTGGGGCAACACCGTCGTCATCAAGCCCGCCGACCTCGTCCCCGGCTGCACCTGGGCGATCGTCGACATCCTGCACCGCGCGGGCCTGCCGAAGGGCGTCCTCAACCTCGTGATGGGCCGCGGCTCGACCGTCGGCCAGGCGCTCCTCGACAGCCCCGACATCCGCGCCATCAGCTTCACCGGGTCGCAGAACACCGGCCGCCGCGTCGCCGAGGCCTCGATCAAGGTGATGCGCAAGTTCCAGCTCGAGATGGGCGGCAAGAACCCGATGGTCGTCCTCGACGACGCCGACCTCGAGGTCGCGGTCGAGGCCTGCCTCAACGGCGCCTTCTACTCCACCGGCCAGCGCTGCACCGCGAGCTCGCGCCTGATCGTCACCGACGGCATCCACGACCGCTTCGTCGCCCGCCTCAGCGAGCGGATGGCTGCGCTCAAGGTCGGCGACCCGCTCGACGCTTCCATCCAGATCGGCCCGGTCGTCGACCAGAGCCAGCTCGACCAGGACGACGGGCTACATCAAGCTCGGCGCCGAGGAGGGCGCCGAGCTCGTCGGCGGCGAACGCCTGAAGCGCGACACCGAAGGCTTCTTCCTCGCCCCCGCGCTCCTCGTCGGCGCCACCAACGCGATGCGCTCCAGCCGCGAGGAGATCTTCGGCCCGGTCGCCAGCGTGATCCGCGTCAAGGACTACGACGAGGCGCTCGCCACCGCCAACGACACCGAGTTCGGCCTCTCCTCCGGCATCTGCACCACCTCGCTGAAGTATGCGACCCACTTCAAGCGCAACGCCGAGGCCGGCATGGTCATGGTCAACCTGCCCACCGCCGGCGTCGACTTCCACGTCCCCTTCGGCGGGTCCAAGGGCTCGAGCTACGGCGCCCGCGAGCAGGGCCGCTACGCCGCCGAGTTCTACACCACGATCAAGACCGCCTACACCGGCGCTTGAGCCTACCAGCGCCCGCTGAGCGAGCGCCACAGCAGCCCCGCCCGGGCCCGGACCTCCGCCACCTCCAGCGGCGCGGCCGGGTCCGCGGCGGCGCGCTTGAGCACCCGCCCCGCCTGCCATCCGGCCAGGAGCGCCGGCGCCGCCGCCGCCGGCACCCGGTCCCGCCGCCCCCGCGCCCGCGCCAGCGCCGCCAGCCCGTCCCGCGCCAGCGCGCTGACCGCCACCCCTTCCGGCAGCGGATCACGCCCCCGCGCCCTGAGCTCCGGCAGCGCGCGCAGCAGCGCCGCCGTCCCCGCGCCGCGCGCGAAATCCCGCACCACCGGCAGCGCCGCGCCCTCGGCGCCGAGATGCCGCGCCGCCAGCTCCATCAGATGCCCCGCGGTATGGTCGATGTAGAGCTCCAGCGCGGCGCGATCCGCATGCGCCCCCGCCTCGGCGTCGGCCAGCCGCGCCGCGATCATCTCCTCGAAGAGCCGCCGCGGCAGATCCCCCGCCCGAACCGCCTCCGCCAGCGGCTCCACCACCTCGTGCCGCTGCGCCGCCTGTCCCTCGTAGATTTCCGCCACCGCGTCATGCCACCAGCGCAGCCGGATCGCCGCCAGCCCCGGCTCCGACGCCACCCACGGCGCCCGCGCGATCTCCAGATTGAACGCATAGAGCGCCATCAGCCCCGGCCGCGCGCCCGGCGCCGCCGCCATCGCCGTCCGCCACCGCTCGGGATCGCCGCGCTCGACCAGCCCGGCGACCGCGGCGTCGGTCATGCGACCCCCGCCACCGGCGCGCCGTCGCGCAGCAGCTTCCACAGGATCGCGTCCTGCAGCGCCTGAAAGCTCGCATCGACCACGTTGGCCGAGACCCCCACCGTCGACCAGCGCCGCCCCTGGCCGTCGGCGCTCTCGACCAGCACCCGCGTCACCGCCTCGGTGCCGCCGCTGGTGATCCGCACCCGGAAATCGACCAGCTTCATGTCGGCGATGAACTCCTGGTACGGTCCCAGATCCTTGCCCAGCGCCCGGCTCAGCGCGTTCACCGGCCCCTGGTCGGCGTGGCTGACCGGATCGTGGCTCTCGCTCACGCTCATCACCCGCTCGGCGCCGAAGCGCGCCACCACCACCGCCTCCGATGCCGTCACCATCTCGCCGCGCGCGTTCACCCGCCGCTCGACCGTCACCCGGTAGCGCTCGACCTCGAAGAACCGCGGCATCAGCCCGAGGATCCGCCGCGCCAGGATCTCGAAGCTCGCCGACGCCCCGTCATAGGCAAAGCCGCGGTCCTCCCGCGCCTTGACCTCGGTCAGGATCGCCGCCAGCCGCGGATCGCCGGCCGCGACCGCGATCCCGGCCTGCGCCAGCCGCTCGCGCAGGTTCGACTGCCCGGCCTGGTTCGACATCGGGATCACCCGGGCGTTCCCGACCACCTCCGGCGGCACATGCTCATAGGTGGCCGGGTCCTTCAGGATCGCGCTCGCATGCAGCCCCGCCTTGTGGGTGAAGGCCGACGCCCCGACATAAGGCGCCCGCCGGTCCGGCACCCGGTTCAGGATATCGTCGAGCAGCCGGCTCACCCGCGTCAGCCCCGCCAGCCCCTCCCGGCTCACCCCGATCTCGAACCGGCTCGCGTAAGGCTCCTTCAGCAGCAGCGTCGGGATCAGGCTGACCAGGTTCGCGTTGCCGCAGCGCTCGCCGAGCCCGTTCAGCGTGCCCTGCACCTGCCGCGCCCCGGCATCGACCGCCGCCAGCGCGTTCGCCACCGCGTTGCCGGTGTCGTCGTGGGTGTGGATGCCGAGCCGCTCGCCCGGCACCCCCGCCGCAATCACCGCCGCCGTGATCTCGCCCACCTCCGCCGGCAGCGTCCCGCCATTGGTGTCGCAGAGCACCACCCAGCGCGCCCCGGCATCGAGCGCCGCCCTCAGGCACTCCAGCGCATAGGCCGGGTTCGCCTTCCAGCCGTCGAAGAAATGCTCGGCGTCGAACAGCGCCTCCCGCCCCTTGGCCTTCAGGAACCGGATCGAGACCGCGATATTCTCGACATTCTCCTCCAGCGGCACGCCCAGCGCGGTCTGCACATGAAAATCATACGTCTTCCCGACCAGACACACCGCCGCCGTCCCGGCCCCCACCACCTCCGCCAGCACCTCGTCGTTCGAAGCCGACCGCCCGCTCCGCTTGGTCATCCCGAACGCCGCCAGCTTCGCCCGCCCCAGCCTCGGCGCCGCCTCGAAGAACGCACTGTCGGTCGGATTGGCCCCCGGCCACCCGCCCTCGACATAGTCGATCCCGAGCCCGTCGAGCGCCCGCGCCACCTGGATCTTGTCCTCGACAGAGAAATCCACCCCCTGGCTCTGCTGCCCGTCGCGGAGCGTGGTGTCGTAGAGATAGAGCCGCTCGCGGGTCACTGTATCTGCCTCAAGCTTCTTTGGATCAAATCGCCCGCCGATCGACCATGTGGACCCGTCAGCTGTATCAGTGATCGTCACGCCACTGTCAGAAAGAGCGTCCCGAAGTCGGTCCGCTAGGCCGAAGTCCCGGTCACTGCGTGCTCGCGAACGTTTCTCTAGAATTGTGTTGATGGTCTCTCCGTACTCCCTTGCGAGGAGAACACTTTCAACTCCTCCCTCCCGCTGCTTGATCAAGAGCTCAAGAACGCCGCCGGCGTTAGCAATCCAAGCCCAGGAGCTCAGTGCGCCTACTAAGAGCTTTCCTGCTTCAATTGATCCCTTCTGCGCCTCTGTCGAATATCTGCTTGCTACAGCCATCGCCCGCAGGCGACATTGAGATCGTTGGCCATTTGCAACAGAAATTCTGGCCTACCTGACCTCTCAACCCATCGGCTAGGAAATCACCGGCGCAGAGTCGCCAGGCTTGAACGCCAATTCAGAAGCCGATCCTTTGCCTCGATCCACTCGTCGCGTCAGTCCAATCCATCGGCTGCCGGTAGTGCGTCGACAGCAGCACGAAGCCGGATCACCTCGCCCGGCACGCCCTTGGTCGAGCAGATCCCGCACGGTGAAGAAGTTGCCGAGCGACTTCGACATCTTCTCCCCCTCGACGTTGAGAAAGCCGTTGTGCATCCAGACCCGCGCGAACTCCCCCTCCGGGTGCGCGCAGCGGCTCTGGGCGATCTCGTTCTCGTGGTGCGGGAACACCAGGTCGATCCCCCCGCCATGAATGTCGAACGACGTCCCGAGCAACGCCTCCGACATCGCCGAGCACTCGATATGCCACCCCGGCCGCCCGTGGCCCCAAGGGCTCGGCCACCCCGGCTCGGCGGTGTTCGACGGCTTCCACAGCACGAAGTCCATCGGGTCGCGCTTGTAGGGCGCCACCTCGACCCGCGCGCCGGCCTGCATCTCGTCGAGCGAGCGGTTGGCGAAGCGGCCGTACTCGGGATAGCTCGCCACGCTGAAGAGCACGTGCCCCTCCGCCGCATAGGCATGCCCCCGCGCGATCAGCGTCTCGATCATCGCCACCATCTGCGGGATGTACTCGGTCGCCCGCGGCTCGTGGTCCGGCGCCAGCACCCCGAGCGCGCCCATGTCGGCGTGGTACCAGCCGATCGTCTCGTCGGTCAGCTCGCGGATCGGCCGCTTCTCCGCCGCCGCCCGCGCGTTGATCTTGTCGTCGACGTCGGTGACGTTGCGCACGTAGGTGACATGCTCCGGCCCGAACTCATGCCGCAGCAGCCGGTAGAGCACGTCGAACACCACCACCGGCCGGGCGTTGCCGATATGCGCCCGGTCATAGACGGTCGGCCCGCAGACATACATCCGCACGTTCGTCACGGATCGATCGGAACGAAGCGCTCCTTCGAGCGGGTGCGGGTGTTGTAGAGGCTGATCTCGGTCATGGCCCAAATCTCGCGGTTATCCCGCGGCGGGCTATCACGTTGATCCGGGCTTGGGAACGGGACGCGCGCCGCGACGGATGGTCAGCGGCTAATGCAGATCGAATTGCGAGCGGCGCGGCGTCATGCGCCGCTATATGCGCCAGCCGCCGCCGCGGATCAAGCGGCTTGCGCCGGCCGGCGGCTTTGGGGTCTCCTGCGCCTGGCAGAGGGAGGTGGGCATGGGCGATGTCGCGACGGGGCTCGGGTACCTGCTGCTCGGCGGCGTCTTCGTCTGGGGCGGACTCGACCACTTCCTCCGCTTCGGCATCGTCAGCGCGATGCTCGCCGGCCGCAAATGGCCGGCGCCGGGTCCGCTCCTGGCGATCGCGTCCGCCTTCGAGATCACGGCCGGCCTCGGCCTCGCCCTCGGTATCCTGCGGCCGCTGGCGGCGCTCGGCCTTGCCGCCTTCACCCTGGTCGCGACGCTGCTGCTGCTCGACTTCTGGCGCTTCGAAGGGCCTGAACGCGAAGGCATGCGCTCCGGCCTCACCATCAACGTCGCGGTGCTCGGCGGCCTGCTCCTCGCCTTCGGCAAGAGCGTCTAGCCGGCCCGACGGCGAGATCGACTGACCAGAATAACTCTGAAACCCAGCCAGCGAGACCCACCCCCATGACCCACGATCCCGGCCCCGCCTTCCGCGCCCTGCACCGCCCGGGCGACCCCTTCGTCCTCGCCAACGCCTGGGACGCCGGCTCGGCGCGGGTGCTCGCCGCGCTCGGGGCCGAGGCGATCGGCACCACCTCGGCCGGCTTCGCCTTCACCCTCGGCCTGCCCGACGGCGCGGCGATCTCCCGCGACCAGGCGCTGGCCCATGCCGCCGACCTCGTCGCGGCGACGCCGCTGCCGGTCAGCGGCGATCTCGAGAACGGCTACGCCGAAGCCCCCGACGGCGTCGCCGAGACCATCCGCCTCGCCGCCGAGGCCGGCCTCGCCGGCGCCTCGATCGAGGACACCGACCTGCCCGGCCGCGGCGCCTATCCGCGCGACCTCGCCGTCGAGCGCGTCCGCGCCGCGGTCGCCGCCGCCCGCGCGCTGCCCCGCGACTTCGTGCTGGTCGCCCGCGCCGACGGCGTGTTGACCGGCGGCTACGACCTCGCCGAGGCGCTGGCGCGCATCGAGGCCTTCGCCGACGCCGGCGCCGACTGCGTCTACATCCCGCTCCTGCCCGACCTCGCCGCGGTCCGCCGCGTCTGCGCCGCCGTGCCGGTCCCGGTGAACGTCCTCACCGCCGGCCCGCTCACCACCGCGAGCCGCGCCGAGCTCGCCGCCGCCGGCACCGCCCGCATCAGCCTCGGCTCCGGCCTCGCCCGCCTCGCCCAGGCAGCGCTGCTCGCCGCGGCGCGCGACATCCTCGACGCCGGCGACTTCCGCCGTCTCGCGCAAGGCGCCAGCGGCCGCGACATCGACCCGCTGCTGGAGCGCGGGGCTCAGCCCTCGAAGCGGTAGACCCGCGCGAGGTTGGTCGGCGCGGCATAGACCTCGCGCGCCGCGGCGAAACCGGCCTCGCGTCCGAGCGCCAGCCAGGTCTCCTCCGTCTCCGGATAATCCGACGCGCGGCAATGCTCGACCATCGTCGTCCATTCCGCCGCGTCGATCCCGCTCCAGAGCGGCCGGCTCGATCCCTCCAGCCGCGCCACCCAGCCGGATCGATCCTCGCCGGCAAGCGTGGTCGGCTCCCAGATCATCAGCACGCCGCCCGGCGCCAGCACCCGCCGCACGTCGCGCATCACCGCGATCTTCCCGGCCGCGAGGAAATGGTGCAGCGACTGGCCGATCCAGGCGATGTCCACCGGCTCCTGCCACCCGGCGAGCGCCGCGCGA
>CAVVSO010000011.1:0-148229 GCA_963750745.1 uncultured Alphaproteobacteria bacterium
AGCCGAGCCCGCCGGAACAAAAGGGAGACGAGACATGGCCTGCGAACCTCAGCTTCCCCTAGCCGGGAATTCGCCAATCCCCCCAGGAAACGGGTTTTTTGGCCTGCTAACCTTGGCGGCTCTCCTGTGGCCGGGCCAAGCCCTTGCCCAGGGGGAAGATGCCAATGCGATTCTCAAATCCATGTCGGACTACTTGGCAGGTCAGAAGACGATATCCACCAGTTTCAACTCCAACACTGAGGTGCTGACCACCGACCTGCAGAAGATCCAGTTTGATAGTTCCGGTGAAGTGCTCCTGAGCCGGCCCAACAAGCTGCGAGCTCATCGCCGCGGCGGCTATGCCGACGTCGAGATGATCTTCGACGGCACCAGCCTGACCTTTAACGAAAAGAGCGACAGGACCTACGCCACGTTGCCGGCCTCGGGCAAGGTTTCCCAGCTCGTCGATCGGCTGCGCAGCGAGATCGGCCTTGAGATTCCGGCGGGGGATCTCTTGCTCGATGATGTCTACGCGGCACTTTCCGCCGATGTCCTCGATGCGAAGTATATGGGTGAGGGCGTCATTGGCGGCGTCGACAGCCACCATCTCGCCTTCCGCAATGCCGATACCGACTGGCAGCTTTGGGTGGAGATGGGACCCAACCCCGCTCCGCGCAAGTTGGTCATCACCAGCAAGACGGTGACGGGAGCACCTCAATTCACGATCGAATTCACTAGCTGGAAAACCGATGTCGAGATCGCGGCGGACGCCTTCACATTCCAGGCACCGGTGGACAGCAAGCAGGTAGAACTGAAGGATTTGTCCGGGCTGGACGAAGTGCCGCCCGGCGTGGTCGTCGGAGGAAATTGAACATGGTTCTCAAATCGAACGTTGTCATCAAGGCCGTACTTGCCGCTACGGCTGGGCTGATGCTGCTCGTGGCATCCAACGACATTCGCCTCGCCGAACCCGATACATGGGTATCGAAGGCCTATGCCGTGCGCGGCAGGCCCGCCACGCCGGTAAGCTATGCCGGCGTTGCCAGGCGCACCACGAGGCAGGTGGTGGCGGCCGATGCTGCCACGACCAATTGCGTGCAGCAGGTCAATGCCTATGGACAGGTGGTGACAGTCTGCAACTGATGCTAGGTCGATCGGGCGCGGGATCGAAGCCCGCCCCGAAAAAAGTCGACCCGCGTTGCCGGCCCTGATCAGCCGCATGCGCCGCTTTGCATGAGCCTTGCGGCGGGGTGCTCGACAAAGGCAAGCCATCAGGCGTGTTCAGAGGCGCGGTCGCCAATCGTCAAAGAGGGCACGAACAAGCTCACGGCACCGTTCACGCCGATGGGCGGCCGCGGTGGAGCGCGGGGAGCATCATTGCGTGCGGGAAGGTGAAGCGATGGACAGCGTCCACCCGCCGCTGGGCAGGACGAATCTCAGCGGTGAATGAAAACGGAACTACCAGCTGTAAGCGTAGTCAGTCTCCTGGCCCGGAACCGCTGCGATCAGGGTTTGGGTGCTACGCAGTCGTTGTCACCGCGCTCCTGACAGAAACGGAACCGGCTCCACTTGCTCCAATAGTTGATGATTGCGATCACATCGTTCCAGGAGTCCGTAGTTACCCGCGGGGCCTGGGAGCCAAACCGGCGATCGACCGACAGCCCCAATAAGCTCGCCGGTCACCAAATCCGTCACCTTGGCCTCGCCCTGGGCTTCGCCGACAAATGCCGGCTTTTCCGTGACGAAGCTCGCGGCACCTCGCAGGAGTCGCGCATGCGGCACGATCGAGGATACGGTGTTGAGCGCCGCATCGCCGGCTTCAGCCTTCGTCAGCGCAATCGCTACGTCCATCGTCGTTGGCCCCGGCTCCGTGACGATCTCATAGTCTTTAGCCAGCGCCTCGTGGAAAGCGGTGTAGGTTATGTTCGCAAGCATTTCACGGTCTTCGGGCTGCAATGCCGGGTTTTCCGGGTCGCCCCAGATCGTTACCGGCTCAAGGATGATCTTGTCGTATTTCGCCGGGTTTGTGTCCTCGTTGACATAGCTGAGCACGCCCCGGCCTTCTCGGCCTGGCTGGAGCAATGCGTAGGTGTCACTACCGAGAAAGCCCGACGCCTCGACCTTGCTCGCCTGTCTCGTCCCGGCACAGCCGGCAATCAGAGCGACCAAACCCCAGGCTATCAAAATGCGGCCCAATACCATGATACTTCTCCCTTGCTCACTCGCTCACGCGCGCCGAACCGCCGGGGAGGGGCCAATCGTTATTCTAATGACGCTTGGCATGATGCGAAGAGTGGGAGCCCCAGCCGGCCCTCAATTCCAGGTACTCTCCATCCCAGCTTGCGCCTGCAAGATGCGGAGGGCAAGCTTCCCTAGTCAGCCGTCCGGCTGTGGTGCGCTATCGGGACATTTCCGTGGCACCTAACTCCGCTGGGGGAGCGAAGTTGGAGCCCAAACTCCTTCGCAACCCAAAGGACCTGTCGAAATCCGAACTTGAGATCGCGAAAATAAATAATGAAAACAGCTATATAAGGCTCCCCACCAAATCACCCAAAGTCAACAGGTCCGGAGAATATCGGCCCGGAGAGAACGGATTTCGGCCGTATCGGCATGGGCGCAGTGGGGAGCCTCCCCGCTACAACCCTCGAAAACAACGAGAAATTTCGGCCGTCGCGAACGAGCGGAGAACGGGTTGTGCGGGAGGCGTTGGCGGAGGAAACGGGATTCGAACTGGCGGTGGGTAGCATGGCGGCGGGCGCTAAGCTTTAGGCGGCGGATCACGGCATTGGGCCCGACTGGCAATAGATTCAATTCCGAGATGAATTTACGTCCCATGGCGTTTATAATGCGTGATTAGAAACGAGCTATGCTGTCGTTGATGGTGACCGTGTGCTGCTGGTCTCGCCTGATCGATCGGGGGGGCGGGTCCGGATCTGGACCGAAGCCCTTTTTCGGGACCGGCGGGGCGGTTCACACACACTTTTCCGAAATTAGAACCGGGGGTCGGGAGACGTGAGAGGCGCAGGAGCGGGCCGGCCGCCGAAACCGACGGCGATCAAGCGGCTTACGGGCACTCTCAGGGCGCCTTTCAACGAAAGAGAGCCGGTTGGCCCGAAACGGCTGCCGAAGCCGCCGGCTCACCTCTCCGACGAGGCGCTGGCGGAATGGGAGCGGGTGGCGCTCGATCTCTACCACGCCGGGGTGCTGACCGACTTCGACCGGGCGGCGCTGGCGGCCTACTGCCAGGCCTACGGGCGCTGGGCGCAGGCCGAGACCGCATTGGAACGGGTCGCCGAGGGCGACGAGCTGACTTATGGGCTGATGATCAGAACGAAGAACGGCAACGTCGTCCAGAACCCGCTGGTGGGCGCTGCGAACAAGGCGATGATGGCGATGGTGCGGATTGCGGCCGAGCTGGGCATGACGCCGGCGGCGCGGTCGCGGATAGCGGCGCAGACGCCAGGCGAAGACGATGACCCTGCCGCAAGCTATTTCAACTGAGGCGCCGCCCGGCGAGTGACCGTCGCCTGATGCCATCTCGCCCCCAAACAGCCCCGGAGCGGGTGCTCATTCATTGCGCCATACCGAGTCCGCGGAGATAGTCCACGACCGGCCCCTGCGCCCCTGCCAACGTCGTTTTGCCCGTTTTGTTACGCACGTCGGTGCTAGCGCCCTGGTCAATCAGGAATTTGACCATCTCGAGGTTGCCACCATGTGCCGCATAGAAAATGGGGGTCTCGCCGTTATCCGGGTTGACCGTGTTGACATCGACCCCGCGGCCAAGAGCTGTTCGGCAATAGCTTCGCTGCCGCCGTATGCCGCCCAGTGCAGAACAGAGTCCTGATAGGCCCCGTCGACGGCCCGGAGGTCGGCGCCGTGCTTGATCAGGACCGATGCCACGTCGGCGTTGTCAAAGGCGGCCGCCACCATCAGCGGCGTTCTCCCTTGGCCGTCATGTGCGTCGACCTGCGCGCCGTGGTCGAGCAGCAGCGTCGCGATTGCCGGATCGTCAGCGTGCACCGCGGCGTGCAGAGCATGCGCCCCGGCCGGCTCCCCCGGCTGCTCCGGATCGGCGCCGGCTTCGAGCAGCGCAGCGACGATGTCCGCGTTGCCGCGCATCACTGCGATCTGCAGCGGGCTCCCCTCGAAGTCGATCTCGTCGATCGCAACGCCGCTGGCGATCAGGTGCGCCACCGCGGCTGTGTCCCCGGCCGCGACGGCGTCGTGCAACTCATTCCCTCCGGCGGACGCTCCGCTCAGTGCAAGCAACAGCCCAACAGTGCCTATGAGCTTCACCGGCGCGTTCCCTCGAGCCATCACAAATCCCCCGTTTTGCGCGGGCTCCAATCTAGCACTTTTCTGCGGGCTGCGGACAGGTCGAGCGCTCGCCGACACGGGCTGAACCGGCCGTCCACACTTGCGAGGCCAGGATTGTTTCGCGTGAGGCATCTCGCCCCGAAACCGGCCGTTTCCGCTACGGGCGGGGGGCCGAAAAAGGGCCCTCCCGGGGATCCCCGGCTACCACCCTGCCTGAAACCGCCAACGGGGCTGTACGCCGCGCGCCCCACGCGCGCAGGCCCGCGCGCGAGGCAAAAATCTGGCTTAGCGTTGTTCGCGGCTGCCCGTCGGTCCCTAACAGACAGCGTCGAACCCGCTCGAAATCCCGCCCCCCAGAAGAATGAGCGGCTAGGCGTCGGCGCAGACCTTTTAGCCGGATCGTCGGTGCCTTATTATGGCGGAAATCCCGAAAAGATGGGGAGGCCGCGGATAGCCGGAAAGTCGAAATAGCTCCTCAAAAATCTCCAGTGCCACTTGATTGAGCGCGGCCTGCGAAGTGTCGTTGAGGATAAGCTCGCGTTGGAACGAACCGTCATGTATCGGGCCGCGCGGAATTCCGGCTTCTGTCCACCAGGATCAAAATTCCATCCAGGCCGACAGCTCCCGCTTCGACTGTATAGGGGGCGCGACTTTAAGTTCGTCGGCGGAGGAAGCCCACGTAATCGCCAAGCCGCTCAAGGAGCTCTTCAAACGCCTCGCCTAAGATGAACTTTCCCGACCCATTGTCTTCAAGTAGCCACGCAACACCCCAAATCTCGCCGTTTCCGAAAAGCTGCGTGGAAGCCCTCAGCCCGCCAGCTGGAGAAATGGGCTCAAACACGATCGCCCCATACGAGTTGGTTTTCCTGAAAGCGGAGGTGTTCGGACAGAGGGCCTGCAGCCCCGCCCTTTTTGCGCGGTCCAGCAACTCGTCCCCTGCAAGCGGCTCCTTGGGCTGGGCCGGCACGAGGCGGAGATAAAAGAGGCGTTTCTCCGAGTAAGTGTACTGGACGAGATCATTTTCTTCGCCAAGTTGTGCGAGCACTTCGTCCCAAATAAAGTAAGTTGCCCGCGACAGTGTGGACGGTGTACGTCTAAAGGTCGAAGTCGTCTCCGCAGAAGCCAGACTACTCTGTAGATATGGCCGAAGCGCTTGGACGAACTTACCCTTGAGGTTGGCAGCTTCCCTCTTCCGCTGTGCTGCATCGGCGTTAGGGGCGAGATCGATCGAAATGCTCGCTTCTTTGTGCGCCAGATCGAACGGCAAAAAGCCTCGATTGCCGGTAAAAGGTGTTGAGTACCATCAACACATATTCTTTTCGTCCCCGCCCCAACTCGTATCCAGTGCATAACCGAGCTCGATGGCCACGTTAGGATTTATGTTGCGCTTTTCTGGTGCCTCCTTGTCGCCATCCTTTTTCGCAGGAATGGTCGAAACGGGTGTTACGTCGGCAACGAAGACCCGGGATGCATCGATTTTTTTGAGAATGGTGTGCACCAAGCTGGGCTGCCGGAAACGCCCTGCCGATCCTGGTCTAGGTGCAGTGATTCTCGATTATCGCGCTCGCTTGCCTCCTCTACGTCATTCGCCTGCTTGAGTTCTTGTACGGCGCTGTCAAGTGCCTTCCGAATGAAATGCCGATCGGGCGTGTCTGACTGCCAGGACCAAAATATTTTCACGTTGACAGTCAACGATCACGCCCATGATGATCACACGCCTATGGTCTGAATGGCGAAAATTGTGCATTGCGCGGTCTTTTTGCCAAGAACCTCTTCCGTCGGGAGGTTATTTAGGTAAGTAACGCTCTAAGGTCGTGACCTTTGTCATCAATTCATGATCACTGGTTACCGCAATCACATCTCAATGGTTGGTTCACGGCCCGTGACGTGCATCGCAAGGGTGCGGGACGCCTCTAGCATCCCGGCCTGAAACGCCTCTTTGCTAGTATGTCCATTCTTGAAGCTCCAAGAAAGCCCAGCACTAACAATGCCCGCACAATCCAGCACATCATCGAACGTCGGGGCCTGAGACCCCGCGGGCCACCCGGAAAAGCTGAGACTTGCGCCGAGTACCAGGGTGGCGGCAACCGTTGCCGAGATCCTCATTCCACTCTCCCTTGCCCGGCGCCGACAACTGCGCATCCCTGATCGCCTTGTAGGAGGTCGATTGGATTTGTCCGGTCACGGAACCCCAGGACGTTAAGCAGCGCCTTTTCGACGTCGGGTGGCATCCTGCGGGGCATCGTCGAGTGGGATTTGGTCTCCGGCGTTAAGCAAGGCCGGGGCGTGGTCGATGTGCGTTGGCAGTTCAGATTGGCCGTTTGGACACCAAGTTGGACACCAGCAGACTGCCGAAATCCTAAGTCATTGAATACATGGCTGGGGCGGGAGGATTCGAACCTCCGGTACACGGTACCAAAAACCGTTGCCTTACCGCTTGGCCACGCCCCAAGCGATGCCGGTTCTAGTGGCCGCTCCGGGGGATCGCAAGGAGGAAGGGTGCTCGTCAGATGTCGAGCGGCTTTGACTTTGCCAGCGCATCGAAGGCCATGAGGTCGGCGATGAGGGCGGGCATTCGGGCGAGGTGGATCATGTTGGGCCCGTCGGAGGGGGCGTGGTCGGGGTCGGGGTGGGTTTCGATGAAGACGGCGGCGACACCGAGGGCGGTGGCGGCGCGGGCCATGACCGGGGCGAACTCGCGCTGGCCGCCGGAGGAGGTGCCCTGGCCGCCGGGCTGCTGCACCGAGTGGGTGGCGTCCATCACCACCGGGTAGCCGGTGCGGGCCATGATCGGCAGGCTGCGCATGTCGGTCACCAGCGTGTTGTAGCCGAAGGAGACGCCGCGCTCGCAGAGCAGGATCCGCGCGTTGCCGGTCGAGGCGATCTTGGCCGCGACATTGGCCATGTCCCAGGGCGCGAGGAACTGGCCTTTCTTGACGTTGATCGCAGCACCGGTGGCGCCGGCGGCGAGGAGCAGATCGGTCTGGCGCGAGAGGAAGGCGGGAATCTGAATGACGTCAACGGCTTGCGCGACAGGGGCGCAATGGTCCGGGAGGTGCACGTCGGTCAGCACCGGGCAGCCGATCCGCTCGCGGACCGCGGCGAGCATCGCCAGGCCCTCGTCCATGCCGATGCCGCGCTGGGCGGTGAGCGAGGTGCGGTTGGCCTTGTCGTAGGAGCTCTTGAAGATGAAGCCGGCGCCGGAGCGGGCGCAGGCGGCGGCGAGGACCTCGGCGATGGCGAGCGCGTGGTCGAGGCCCTCGAGCTGGCAGGGGCCGGCGATCAGGGTCAGCGGCAGGCGGTTGGAGACCTCGATCTCGCGGATCCGGACGGTCCTGGGCTCGGTCATCGCGGTTCCTCCCCGGATACGATGTAAAGCGGGGAATCGGCAATGGGAACAGGGATTTGACCGATCTGGAACGCATCTTGAAAGCATCTTCTTCCCATCCAGACGATTTCGCGCCCCGCGGGCCTTGACCGGGGCCGGCCGGCGCGGTTGGGTTCGCGGCAAAGCTTGGGAGGAACGGACATGCTCGAGGACATCCGCGGCAAGGCGGCGCTGGTGACCGGCGCCAGCACCGGGATCGGCGCCGCGGTCGCGACCGGGCTCGCCGGGCTCGGCGCCAGGGTCGCGGTGCATTACCACCGCAGCCGCGACGCGGCCGAGGCGGTGGTCGCGGCGATCCGCGACGGCGGCGGCACCGCGGTGGCGGTCGCGGGGGACTCTCGACGGCGGAGGCCGGGCCTGAGGTGGTCGCGCGCAGCGGTCGAGGGGCTGGGCGGGCTCGATCTTTTGATCAACAACGCCGGGGCGATCCTGAGCCGGCAGCCGTTCCGCGAGCTGACGCTCGATCTCTACCAGGCGGCGCTCGATCTCAACGTGCGCTCGGTGATCGCGGTGAGCCAGGCGGCGATCCCGCATCTGGAAGCCGCGGGCGGCGGGGCGATCGTCAACCTCGGCTCGATCGCCGGCAGCAACGGCGGCGGGCCGGGCTCGGCGCACTACGCCAGCGCCAAGGCCTATATCCACAACCTGACCCGGCACATGGCGCAGGATCTGGCCGCCAAGGGCATCCGGGTCAACGCCATCGCCCCCGGGGTGATCGACACGCCGTTCCATGCCGCGACGCCGCCGGAGCGGATGGAGGCGATGCGCAAGGCGGTGGCGCTGGGACGGCTCGGCCTGGCGGAGGATTGCGTCGGGCCGGTGGTGTTTCTCTGCTCGGAAACCATGAGCGGCTACGTCACGGGGCAGATCCTGCACGTGAACGGCGGCCAGTATATGCCGTAAGGGAGTTTTCGGGCGTGGAAGTCGGAGTCGAAGGCAAGGTGCTGCTGGTCACCGGCGGCACCCAGGGGGTGGGCCGAGCGATCGCGGTCGAGGCGGCGCGGTCGGGCGCCGCCGGGGTGATGCTGAGCGGGCGCGATCGCGGAAAGGGCGCGGCGGTCGCCGCGGAGATCGAGGCGATCGGGGTGCCGGCCGAGTTCGAGCCGGCGGATCTCGCGGACCCGGAGGCGGCGGCGCGGGTCGTCGCGGCGACGCTCGCGAGGTTCGGGCGGGTGGACGGGCTGGCGAGCGCCGGGGCGGCGACGGACCGGGGTTCGGTCGAGGGCAGCGACGCGGCGTTCTTCGACCGGATGTTCGCGGTCAACACCCGGGCGCCGATGTTGCTGATGCAGGCGGTGATCCGGCATCTGCGGGCGCGCAAGGCGCCGGGGGCGATCGTCAACATCCTGTCGGTGAACGTGCATGGCGGCACGCCGGAGCTTGGCGTCTATGCCGCGAGCAAGGCGGCGACGGCGCTGCTGACCAAGAACGCGGCCTATAGCCACCGGCACGACCGGATCCGGATCAACGGGATCAACCTCGGCTGGGCGGACACGCCGGGCGAGCGCGACATGCAGGGGCGGATCCTCGGCAAGGGCGCGGGCTGGCTGGCCGAGGCGGAGGCGCGGATGCCGTGGGGGCGGCTGATCGAGCCGGAGGACGTGGCGCGGCTGGCGCTGTTTCTGCTGAGCGACGCCTCGATCCCGATGACCGGGGCGCTGGTCGATCAGGTGCAGGACAGCGTGCTCGGGGTGAAGGACTGACTTCGGCCCGACAAGCCGAGGCTGCTGTGCAGCCTCGGCCGGGCCGTCGCCCGGAGCCCATGGCGGAGGGCGAGGGGGGCGAGCGCTTGCTCGACCGCTTGTAGTCGCGGCGCGCCTGCCTGGGCGGGCGCTCTTCGCGCCTGCCCACGGGCAGGCAGGCGCGGCGCGATTTGTCGACGGACAAATCGCGCGGGCTCCTGGAGAGGGCGCCGCGTCAGGGGAAGGAATCACCGGGATCAACCGAAGGACTCTCCCGGATCCCCGCGTCAGAGCACGCTGGTGATGCCGCCGTCGACGTAGAGGATGTGGCCGCTGACGAAGCTGGCGGCGTCGGAGGCGAGGAAGACCGCGGCGCCGGCGAGCTCGTCGACCTCGCCCCAGCGGCCGAGCGGGGTGCGGCCGGCTGAGCCAGGCCGAGAAGGCCTCGTCGGCCACCAGCGCGGCATTGAGCTCGGTGCGGAAGTAGCCGGGGCCGATGCCGTTGACGCGGATGCCGTGGCGGCCCCAGTCGGCGGCCATGCCCTTGGTCAGCATCTTCAGCGCGCCTTTCGAGGCGGTGTAGGGGGCGATGCCGGGGCGGGCGAGCTCGCTCTGCACCGAGCAGATGTTGATGATCGCGCCGCGGCGGCGGCGGATCATCGTGCCGGGCCACCGCCTGGCCGACGTAGAAGGCGCTGTCGAGGTTGGTGCGCATCAGCCGCGACCAGTCGGCGACGGCGAAATCCTCGAGCGGGGCGCGGTGCTGCATGCCGGCGTTGTTGACGAGGATGTCGATCGGGCCGACGTCGCGCTCGATGGCGGCGACGGCCGCGGCGGCGGCGGCGTGGTCGGTGACGTCGAAGACCGAGGTCGCGGGGTCGGCCCCCTCGCCGCGCAGCGTCGCCGCGGCGGTCTCGAGCCGGCGCGGCGTCGCGGCCGTTCAGCACCACCCGGGCGCCGGCGCCGGCGAGGCCGCGGGCGATGCGCGAGGCCGATGCCGCGGCCGGAGCCGGTGATCAGCGCGACGCGGCCGCTGAGATCGAAGAGCTCGGCGGGGGTCATGCGGCGGCCACCCCGTCGAAGGCGAGCTGGACCTTCATGCTGCGGCGCTTGTCGGCGGCGAGCTCGAAGGCGGGCGTCGCCTCGGCGAGCGGCAGCACCGCGGTGAGGAGCGGGGCGACGTCGATCGCGCCGTCGGAGATCAGCGCGACGGCGGTGGCGAATTCGCCGTGGAAGCGGAAGGTGCCGCGCAGGGTCAGCTCGCGCGAGACGATCCGGCCGATCGGCAGCTCGGCAGCGCCGCTCATGTTGCCGATCTGGACCAGCGTGCCGCGCGGGCGCAGCCAGTCGAGGCGCGCCGGCCAGCGCCGCGGCGTTGCCGGAGGCCTCGAAGATCACGTCGAAGCTCTGCGGCGGGCGGTCGAGCCAGGGGTCGCGGCCGGCGATGTTGGCGGTGGCGGTGGCGCCCATCGCCCGGGCGAAGGCCAGCGGCTCGTCGATCACGTCGGTGACGGTGATCTCGGCGGCGCCGGCGTGGCGGGCGGCGGCGGCGGTGAGCACGCCGATCGGGCCGGCGCCGGTGATCAGCACGCGGGCGCCGGCGAGCGGGCCGGCCTGGGCGACCGCGTGCAGGCAGACCGCGAGCGGCTCGGCGAAGGCGGCGGCGTTGACCGAGACGCCGGGGCCGACCGGCACCGCCTGGGTCGCGAGGCAGGTGAGCAGCTCGCGGAACCCGCCCTGGACGTGCGGGCTGCGCATCGCGCTGCCGAGAAAGCGCATGTCGGTGCAGTGGTTGGAGAGCCCGGCGCGGCACCACTCGCAGACGCCGCAGGGGCGGCTGGGGTTGACCGCGACCAGGGTGCCGGGCGCGGGGCCGGCGACGCCCGGGCCGACCGCCTCGACGGTGCCGGCGATCTCGTGGCCGAGGATCATCGGCTCCTTGAGCCGCACGCTGCCGAAGCCGCCGTGCAGATAGTAATGCAGGTCGCTGCCGCAGATGCCGCCAGCGCCGATCCGCACCATGACCTCGCCGGGGCCGGGCGCGGGCGTGGGGTCGCTGGCCTCGACCCGGAGGTCGCGCGGCGCGTAGAGCCGGGCGGCGCGGATCATCGGGCTTGCTCGGCGAGGGGCACGCCGGCCGCGGTCATGCCGGTGATCACCGCCTCCACCGCCTCGACGCTGCTGGTCTTGGGGTCGATGGCGTCGGCGACGACGCGGCCGGCGCGCATCACCACGATGCGGTCAACCACCTGGAACACATGGTGGATATTGTGGGCGATGAAGATGCAGGAATGGCCGGAGTTGCGCGCGCCGCGAACGAAGTTGAGCACGCCTTGGGTCTCGGCGACGCCGAGGTTGTTGGTGGGCTCGTCGAGGATGATCAGATCGCTCTCGAAGTGCATGGCGCGGGCGATGGCGACCGCCTGGCGCTCGCCGCCGGAGAGCGAGGCGATCGGCGTGTCGGGCGGGATGTTCTTCTCGATGCCGACCCGGCGCAAGAGGCCGCTGGCGACGCCGTTCATTGCCTCGGTGTCGAGCCGGCCGAGGAGACGCGGCCCCTTCACCGGCTCGCGGCCGAGGAAGAGGTTGCGGGCGATCGAGAGCTGGGTGACGAGGGCGAAGTCCTGGTAGATGGTCTCGATGCCCTGGTCGATCGCGTCGGTGGTGGAGTTGATCGTCACCTTCTTGCCGCGGACGTAGATGTCGCCGCTGGTGATCGGCACCGCGCCGGAGAGCACCTTGATCAGCGTCGACTTGCCGGCGCCGTTGTCGCCGAGGAGGCCGACGATCTCGCGCTCGCCGCACCACGAAGCTCACGTCGTCGAGCGCCTGGATGCGCCCGTAGGACTTGTTGATATGCTCCATCCGGATCAGGTCGGCCATCGCTCAGGTCCCCGCGTTGTGCCGCCGCTCGAGCCAGGAATGCAGCGCCATCATGCCGAGGATGATCGCGCCGATGAAGATGTTGTAGGCGAGCCCCGGCACGCCGATCAGCACGATGCCGTTGCGCATCACCCGCAGGATCAGGATGCCGATGACGGTGCCGAGGATGGTGCCGCGGCCGCCGGTCAGCACGGTGCCGCCGATCACCACCATGGCGATGACCTCGAGCTCGTAGCCGGTGCCGCTGTTGGGGTTGGCGGCGGAGGTGCGGATCGAGGAGATCATGCCGGCGAACGCGGCCATCACCGCGGTCAGCACGAAGAGCGCCACCTTGGTGCGGCCGACCTTGACGCCGCGGGCGCGGGCGGCCTGGGGGTTGCCGCCGGCGGCCTGGATCCAGTTGCCGGCCTTGGTCTTGGTCAGCACGAAGCCGAGGATCAGCGCCGCGGCGATGAACCAGAAGAGCGAGGCGTAGATGCGGAACGGGCCGACGTAGAAGTCGCCGACGAGGATGGTGGCGAGCCAGGTGCCGGCGGCGCTCCAGGTGCGCTGCGGGAAGCCGTCGGTGATGTAGAGCGCGGTGCCGCGCACCACCAAGAGCATGCCGAGGGTGACGAGGAAGGAGCGGGATCTTCAGTCGGGTGACGAAGAGGCCGCTGAAGAGGCCGATGCCGGCGGCGACCAGCATGGCGAAGAGAAAGGCGAGGCCGAAGCTAAGGATGCCGGTGTTGAAGAGCGTCCACATCAGGACCGGCGCGAAGCCGAAGACCGAGCCGACCGAGAGGTCGAACTCGCCCGCGGTCATCAAGAGCGTCATCGCCAGTGCGATCAGGCCGAGCTCGACGGTGAAGGTCAGGGTGTTGGAGACGTTGAGCGGCGACAGGAACGCCGGGTTGATCGCGGTGAAGAAGACCAGCTCGGCCACCAGCAGCACCAGCGGGCCGAATTCGGGCATCGCGATAAAGCGCTGCAGCAGCGATAGCTTGGGCAAGGGGGTCACTCGGTTGAGGCGAGGGACCGGCAAGCCGGTCCCTCGCGGCAGGCATCAGGCGCGCATCACTTGCCCGACAGGATGTCGTCGTAGACCTGCGCCGTGTCCTTTTCGTAGAGGGCGCCGGTGATGACGTCGAACCCGGCCGGCACGCCGCCCGCTTCCATATTGGCGAGCGAGAGCGCGACGTAGCTGGTCGCCTGCGGGTCCTGCCACTGCGCGGCGTTGACGTAGCCGGTCAACACCTCCTGGGTGGTGTCGAGCGAGTTGCCCCAGCCGACCACGGGGATGTCGCCCGGCTTCACCCCGACCTGGTCGAAGACCCGCTTGATCGAGCCGGTGACGAGGTCGCCTAGGCCGATGATCGCCTTGATCTTGTCCTTGTTCGCGGTGAGGTAGTCGGTCATCCGGGTGATGACCTCACCCTGGTCGAGCGTCGCCTCGGTGATCTCGTAGGTGACGCCGGCGGGCTCGAGCACCGACTTGATGCCCTCCTCCTCCTGCACGCCGTAGGTGGCGCCGGGGATCTCGACCGGCATCCAGACGAAGTCGCCCGACTTCACCAGATCGTGGTCGACGAGGTACTGCGCCCAGTTGCGCCCGAAGACCACGTTGTCGCCGCCGACGTAGGCGTCGAAGCTCGCGGTCGGATCGGGGGTGTTGAAGTTGATGATCGGGATGTCGGCGCTATTGGCCTCCTTGGCGATCTCGACCAGGCTGCCCGGATCCGGGCTGGTGGTGACGATGCCGTCGGCACCCGCCGCGATCGCCGCCCGCACCGCTTCCTGATGCGCCGCCACGTCGCCGTTGTGGAACGAGGTGTTCACCGTGTTGCCGGTATCGGTGGCCCACTGCTCGGCGCCGGCAAGAAAGTAGGTCCAGACCGGGTCGGCCGGCGAGCCGTGCGAGATCCAGTAGAAGGTCTTGGCGTCGGCCGCAGGCGCGGTGGCGCCCAGTCCCAACGCCAGCGCTCCGGCAACCAGCGCGCCGGTTATGCCTTTCATTTCATTCCTCCCCGTGTTGTCGTTCGCGGCCTTGGCCGCTGCCGAACCTTGCGACGCGGCCCGGGCAATTGCAACCGTCTCGCGAGAGGGTGGGGCCATGGGTCGCGCGGTGATCTTCGACATCGGCAACGTGTTGATCCGCTGGGACGCGCGGCTGCTCTACCGCCAGCTCCTGCCCGACGAGGCGGCGATCGACGGCTTTCTCGCCGAGGTGGGCTTTCACGCCTGGAACCTCGATCTCGACCGCGGGCTGGGGTTCGACGAGGGCGTGGCCGAGCTCTCCGGGCGCTTCCCGCATCGCGCCGGGCTGATCGCCGCGTTCCACCACCGCTGGCACGAGACGGTGCCGGGGGAGGTCGCGGGATCGGTGGCGATCCTTCAGGCGCTGGCGGCGGCGGGGGTGCCGCTCTACGCCATCACCAACTTCTCGGAGGAGAAGTATCTGGAGACGCGGGCGCGGTTTGGGTTCCTCGGGCTCTTTCGCGACGTGGTGGTGTCCGGGAAGGAGCGGCTGCTGAAGCCGGATCCGGCGATCTATCGGCTGTGCCTGGGGCGGAACGGTCTCCTCGCGGCGGACTGCGTCTTCGTCGACGACAATGCCGACAATGTCGCGGGAGCGGCGGCGGTCGGGATCGACGCGATCCGCTTCACCGATGCGGCGGCGCTGGCGGCGGAGCTCGGGCGGCGCGGGGTGATGGTGTGAGTTTCTGTCAGTACAAACATAGTCTTATCGAGTACATTTCATCCATATAGGTCGATTTCCGGAACTGCTATGCCCAGGCTCTTGGCCCGGGCAGCGGCGGCGGCGGGCGGAAGGGTCGGGGCGCGGAGCTTGCAGGTGGGGCTGGCGAGCGCCGGGAAGGTGCGCGATCAACGAGGGCCAGAGAGTGCCTGCGGCGTTGTCTTGCCCGGGCCTTGGCCCGGGCAGCGGCCGACCCGCCCCCCTGGGGCGGCCGCTTCACGACCGCCCCGCGGGTCGGCCGCTGCCCTTGTCGCGGGCGGGGGGGCGGGCGGAAGGGTCGTGGCTCGGACCGCGCAATTTCAAAACTCTAGCCTAGCGGGTAGCGGCCGAGCACCCGGAAGCGGCCGTCCGGGCCTTCAGCGAAATGGCAGAATCTCCGCGACCGGCAGCGGGGCGGCGAGGAGCGGCGCCAGCGCCGCGGTGAGGGCGCGCTCGACGGCGGGGCGGTCGGCGGCGGCGAGCGGGCCGGTCAGCGTCATGTGGAAGGGGAAGCGGTCGAGCACCCAGGGGTAGCCCCAGCGGTGGAGGTTGGCCTCGGCGGCGGCGTCGAGCCCGACGGCGCGGCGGCGGGCGAGCTCGCCCGGCTCCGGCGGCGCGCGGAAGCCGTCGAGCCGGGTGACGCAGGCGTCGGCAAGCCGCGCCAGCGCCGGTGGCGGCGCGTCGGCGAGGAGCGCGAGGAAGCCGCCGAGCATCGCGACCCGGAGGCAGAGCTCGAAGCGGGGGTGCTCGGCGGCAAGCGCCGCGGTGGCGGCGGCGAGGCCGCCCGTGTCGCGGCCGGCGGCGAGGCGGAACGGCGGCTTCAGCGTGGCGTGGAAGCCGTAGCGGCGCGGCGCCGCGGTCAGCGCCGCGCGCGGGCGCGGCAGGCCGGCAAGTGCCACCGCCGCCGGCACCACGCCCGCCTCGGGATCCCAGCCGAGCCAGGCGGCGCCGAAGGCCGCGAGCGCGCTGGCGCGGGGCGGCGCGAAATAGATTGCATGCCGGCGCCAGTCGCCCATGGTGGTCCCCCCGCGCTTTCAGAGCAGGTCGGCCATGCCACACGACACCCAAGCCCCGCAACAGCGCGAGCTGGTGCTCGCCAATGCCCGGCTGGTGCTGGGCGCCGAGACGGTCACCGGCGGGCTCCGGCTGCGCGGTGGCCGGATCGCGGCGATCGAGACCGGCAGCGCCGTGCCGCCCGGGGCCGAGGACTGCGGCGGCGATTTCCTGGCGCCGGGGCTGATCGAGCTGCATACCGACAACCTCGAGCGGCACCTGGAGCCGCGGCCGGGGGTGCGCTGGCCGGCGGCCGCGGCGATCCTCGCCCATGACGCGGAGCTGGCCGGCGCCGGCATCACCACGCGTCTTCGACGCGCTCCGGGTCGGCTCGCTGGTCGATGGCGGCAAGGCCGGCTACGGCAAGTACGCCCGGCCGCTGGCGAGCGAGATCGTCCGGCTGGAGCGTGCCGGCAGCCTGCGCATCCGGCACGCGCTGCACCTCCGGGCGGAGACCTGCTCGGAGACGCTGGTCGAGGAGCTGGCGGAGTTCGGGCCCGAGGACCGCGTCGGCATCGTCAGCCTGATGGATCACACGCCCGGTCAGCGGCAGTTCACCGACATCTCCAAGCTGCGCGACTATGCGCTCGGCCGCCGGGCGATGACCGAGGCCGAGTTCCAGGCGCACGTCGCGGCGATGGCCGCGCTCGGGCGCGCGCAACCGGACGCGGCACGAGGCGGCGGTGGTGGCGGCGGCGCGGCGGCTCGGCGCGACGCTGGCGAGCCACGACGACGCCACGGCGGCGCAGGTCGCGAAGCCTCGGCGGCGCACGGGGCGCGGATCGCCGAGTTCCCGACCACCGCCGAGGCGGCAGCGGCCTGCCGCGCGCAGGGCATCGCGGTGATGATGGGGGCGCCGAACCTGCTGCGCGGCGGCTCGCATTCCGGCAACGTCGCGGCGGCGGCGCTGGCCGAGGCGGGGCTGCTCGACATCCTGTCCTCGGACTATGCGCCGGCGAGCCTCTTGTCGGCGGCGGTGCGGCTGGGGGAGGCGCTGGGCGACGTGGCGGCAGGGATCGCGGCGGTGACGGCGGCGCCGGCGCGGGCGGCGGGGCTCGACGACCGCGGCCGGATCGTGCAGGGGCTGCGCGCGGATCTGCTGCGCTTCCGGCTGGTCGAGGGGCTGCCGGTGCCGCGCGGGCGTCTGGGTCGGCGGCGCCCGGGTCGCCTGAGCGGCGTGCTTTCCTACCAGCACGGCTATCACGCCGGCGGGCCCGGCCGATCTGCACAAGCATATCGTGCTGGCCGAGCTCCTGGCGCGGCTGACCGCTGAAGCCGCGCGGCATCAGCTATCTCGAGACCCATGCCGGGCGCGGGATCTACGACCTTGCCGCGCCGGAGGCGCTGAAGACCGGCGAGGCGGCGCAGGGCATCGGCCGGCATCGCCGCCGACCCGGCGACGCCGTTCGGCCGGGCGCTCGCGGCGGTCCGGGCGGCGGCGGGGGCGTCGGCCTATCCGGGCTCGCCGCTCGTCGCCCGGGCCCTGCTGCGGCCGCAGGACCGGCTGACGCTGATGGAGCTGCACCCGGCCGAGCATGCGGCGCTCGCTGCGACGCTGGCGGGGCCCGGGCGTGGCGATCCACCGCCGCGACGGCTTCGAGGGCGGCGCTGGCGCTGGCGCCCTTCAGGCCGCGGCGCGGGCTGGTGCTGGTCGACCCCTCCTACGAGGTAAAGGCGGAGTATGCGGCGGCGGCGGCTTCGTGCGCCGGCTCGTCGCGAAATGGCCGGAGGCGACCGTGCTGGTCTGGTATCCGCTGCTGCCGGCCGGCGCGGCATCGCGAGCTTCTCGCGGGGCTCGCGCCGCTGCCGCTGGCGGTGGACGAGGTCGCGCTTCGACCCGGCGCCGGCGCGCGGCATGACCGGCTCGGGGCTGGCGCTGGTCAATGCGCCGCACGGGGCGGCGGCTTCGCCGCCTTCGCCGCAGCGCCGGCGGCAGGCCGCGCGCCGGTCGCTCGACCGACGCACGGCTGACAGCGTCAGCGATAACGTCGCATTGACCGGCGGGCCGGCCACGGACTAGCGTTCGCTCGCCGCACGCAGGTGCCGGTTTGCGCCGCGACGGGCGCAACGAACGCAAAAAGCAAGACCGCGCGACGGCCGACTGGCCGGGAAGGTGGTCAGGGGGGAACTCGATGAAGATACTTCCGACGAAGGTGCTGATTCCGGGGCTGCGTGGCGATCTCGCTCGCGGCGGGCTTCGGCCCGGCGCAGGCGCAGGACAAGGAGCTGACGCTCGGCCTGGTCGCTGCCGGCGCTGGAGTTCCCGTTCTTCGTGCACATGCAGAAGGCGCTGCGCGGACAAGGCGACCGAGATCGGCGGCATCACGCTGATCGAGACCGACGGCCAGAACCAGACCACCAAGCAGACCGCCGACGTCGAGGCGGCGGTGACCCAGGGCGTCGACGGCATCATCATCAGCCCGCTCGACGCGGTGGCGATGCAGCCGGCGGTGCAGGCCGCGGTCGATGCCGGGATCCCGGTGGTCACCATCGACCGCCGGGTCGAAGGCGTGCCAGGGGTGCTCGGCCACGTCGGTGCCGACAACGTGCTCGGCGGCGAGGCGCAGGGCAAGCTGATCATGGAGCTGTTCCCGGACGGCGCCACCATCGTCAACCTGCAGGGCCAGCCCGGCGCCAGCCCGGCGATCGACCGCAACAAGGGCGCGCACAACGTGCTCGACGCGCATGCCGACAAGTACAAGTTCGTCGCCGAGCAGACCGCCAACTTCCAGCGCAACGAGGGCGGTGACGGTGACCGAGTCGCTCCTCGCCGGCATGGCGAGCCCGCCGGACGTGATCCTCTGCGCCAACGACGACATGGCGCTCGGCGCGCTGCAGGTGGTCAAGGAGCAGGGGCTGCCGATCAAGATCATCGGCTTCGACGCGCTGCCCGAGGCGCTGGCGTCGATCCGCGACGGCGGGCTGACCGCCACGATCGAGCAGTGGCCGGGCGGCCAGAGCGCCAAGGCGCTCGAGACCATGGTCGCCTACCTGCGCGACGGCACCAAGCCCGAGCCGGTGGTGCTGCTGACGCCGGTCGCGATCACCAAGGACAACATCGACAAGGCCGAGCGGCTGAGCGAGCTGAACTAGGCTCAAGGACATCGCGCAGAGGGCCGGCCGACCCGGCCCTCTGCCGTTCCGGAACCCATCGACGACGAGCAGCGCATGAGCGAGACGACCCGCCCGGCCGGAGCGGAAGAGGGACGGCGCGATCCGGTGCAGATCGCTCGCGCGCTATGCCGCGCCGCTGTTCCTGCTGCTGCTGATCATCGTCTTCGCGCTGCTCTCGCCGCGGTTCCTGACGCCGCTGAACCTGCTCAACGTGCTGCGGCAGGTGTCGATCTCGGGGCTGGTCGCCATCGGCATGACCTATCGTGATCCTGACCGCCGGCATCGACCTGTCGGTCGGCTCGCTGCTGGCGCTGGCCGGGCTGGTCGGCGCCTATGTCTCCAAGGGCGGGCTCGCCGACCGCTTCGCGATCGGCACCGCCGACGTGAGCGGCAACCCGGTCTATCTCGCCGCCGCCGCCGCGATCGCCGTCGGCCTCGCCGGCGGCATCCTGCAGGGGCTTGGTGATCACCCGGCTCCGGGTGCCGCCCTTCGTCGTCACCCTCGGCGGGCTGACCGCCTTCCGCGGCCTGGCGCTGCTCTTCTCCGGCGGCGGGCCGATCTCGGGCTTCGAGCCGGCCTTCACCTGGTGGGGCCAGGGCCGCATCGCCACGGTGCCGGTGCCGGTGATCATCTTCTTCGCCGCGGCGCTGATCGCCCACGTGGTGCTGCGCTACACCGCCTTCGGCAAGCACGTCTACGCCACCGGCGGCAACGCCCGCGCCGCCCAGCTCAACGGCGTGCCGACCCGGCGGATCGTGACCTCGGTCTATGCGATCAGCGGCTTCTTCTGCGGGCTCGCGGCCTTCCTGCTCTCGGCCCGGCTCAACTCGGCCGAGGCGGTGGCCGGGCATGGGCCTCGAGCTCACGGTGATCGCCGCGGTGGTGATCGGCGGCACCAGCCTCTTCGGCGGCATCGGCACCATCGCCGGGACCGTGGTCGGCGCGCTGCTGATCGGCGTCCTGACCAACGGCCTGGTGCTGCTCAACGTCTCGTCCTTCGTGCAGCAGATCGTGATCGGCGTGATCCTCGTCGCCGCGGTCGCGCTCGACCAGTTCGCCGCCGGCCGGCGGCTCGCGACGTGACGCGCGCTGCTCGAGTTCCGCGACATCTCCAAGCGGTTCGGCGCGATCCATGCGCTCGGAGAACGTCGACTTCGCGCTGCACCCGGCGAGGTGGTCGGGCTGATGGGCGACAACGGCGCCGGCAAGTCGACGCTGCGTCAAGCTGATCGCCGGCAACTTCCAGCCCTCCGACGGGCAGATCTTCCTCGGCGGCGCCGAGACCCGCTTCGCCGACAGCCTCGACGCCCGCGACCGCGGCATCGAGGCGGTCTATCAGGACCTCGCGCTCTGCGACAATCTGACCGCCGCCGACAACGTCTTTCTCGGCCGCGAGATCAAGCGCCGGGTCGGGCCGTTCCGCTTCCTCGACTACGGCGCGATGGCGCGGCGCGCCGGCGAGCTCTTCGCCGAGCTCCAGTCCGAGACCCGGCCGCGCGACGTGGTGCGGATGATGTCGGGCGGCCAGCGCCAGGCGGTGGCGATCGCCCGCACCCGGCTCGCCGACGCGCGCATCGTGCTGATGGACGAGCCGACCGCGGCGATCAGCGTGCGCCAGGTGGCGCAGGTGCTGGCGCTGATCGAGCGGCTGAAGGCCCGCGGCGTCACGGTGCTCCTGATCAGCCACCGCATGCCCGACGTCTTCGCCGTCGCCGACCGGCTGGTGGTGCTGCGCCGCGGCCGCAAGGTGGCCGACAAGCCGATCGCCGCGACCTCGCCGGAAGAGGCGACCGGGCTGATCACCGGGGCGATCCACGCGGCGTGAGGAAGCCGGAGGTTACGGCGGCTTTCTTTATCGCAGGCCGCCCGCCATCTGCGCCGCCTCCGGGGCGGCGGCGCAGCGCCAGCATCGCGATCGCGCCGATCGCCGGGCCGGGCACGAGCAGCAGGAAGGCCCAGCGCCAGCCGCCGAGCCAGCCGGCGAAGAGCGGCAGCAGCCAGATGGCGATGACGGTGAGCCCGAAGCCGAGGCCGAGCTGCAGCGCCAGCGCGGTGCCGACGAAGCGCTGGTCGGCGAGCTCGGTGACGGCGGCGGAGAATTGCGCCGAGTTCGCCGATCACCGCGACCCCCCAGATGAGCGCCACCAAGAGGAACGCCCAGGCGGGACCGGTGAAGACGAGGCCGATCAGGAGGGCGCAGCCGCCGGAGACGCCCATCAGGATGGCGGTGGTCAGGCTGCGGCCGATGCGGTCGGACATCCAGCCGCCGAGGATGCAGCCGGGGACGCCGGCCGCGACCACCGCGAAGGTGACGAGCGAGGCGCGGGCCGCGAGCGCCGGGTCGGCGGCGGTGACGAAGGCGAGAAACCAGCCCCACATCGCGTAGAGCTCCCACATGTGGCCGAAATAGCCGAGGTTGGCGAGGAGGAGCGGCCGGTTGCGCAGCACCGCGCCGAGCTGGGAGGGGTCCATCGTCGCCTGGGCGAAGGGATAAGGTCCCTCGCGCAGCGCGGTGGCGAAGATCGCCGCGGCGGCGAGACTCGCAGCCGAGGTCGCGGCGACGACGAGCCGCCAGTCGAGCCCGCCGCCGAGGGCGCGCACCAGGTGCGGCAGCGACGAGCCGAGCGTCAACGCGCCGATCAAGAGCCCGAGCGCCAGCCCCCTGCCCCGGCGGAACCAGGTCGCCATCAGCTTCAGCGCCGGCGGATAGATCCCGGCGAGCGCGACGCCGGTCAGGAAGCGTGCGGCGACGGCGCCGGCGAGGCCGGGCTCGGCGAGGAGCGCGAGGTTGGCCAGGGCGCCGAGCGTGGCCGCGGCCGCCATCAGCCGGTCGAGCCGGACGATGTCGGCGAGGTTGACGAGGCTCGCGCCGAGCGCGCCGGCGACGAAGCCGAGCTGGACGGCATTGGTGAGCCAAGCGGCGGCGGAGGGACCGAGCGACCAGCGGCGGGTCAGCTCGGGCAGGATCGCGGTGGCCGAGAACCAGGTGGTCATCGAGAGGACCACCGCCAGCGCCATCAGCGCGAGGAACCGCCAGCGCGCCGCGTCGCCCGCGGCTTGCGCCATCAGAGACCTTCGAGCGGCATCGCGTAGACGGTGGCGGTGCCGGTGACGCAGTCCTCGCCGGCGGCGTTGCGGACGCTGGTCGCGATCTTGACGATCGGCTTGTCGTCGCGGACCTCGAGGATCTCGACCCGGCCGGTGATCGCCTCGCCGACGCCGACCGCTTTCAGGAACTTCCACTCGACGCCGAGAAA
The DNA here is from genome assembly GCA_963750745.1 of uncultured Alphaproteobacteria bacterium. Classification (GTDB taxonomy): domain Bacteria; phylum Pseudomonadota; class Alphaproteobacteria; order Rhodobacterales; family Rhodobacteraceae; genus Amaricoccus. The sequence goes on from CAVVSO010000011.1 coordinate 22,391, forward strand.
GACCGAGCCCGGTCCGGGCAGATCCTCGGCGACCACCGCGTTGAGGATGCCGGTGGTGACCCCGCCCTGGACGATCAGCTTGCCGAAGGCGGTCTTCTCGGCCAGTGCGGCGTCGTAGTGCACCGGATTGCGGTCGCCGGTCATTGCGGTGAAGGCCGCGATATCGGCCGTCGTCGTGGTGCGGGTGCGCTCGGCGACCTGGCCGACCCGCGGCTTGCCGTTGACGACGCCGGCCCAGCCGTCCGTCATCGCCGCCTCACGCGAAGGCGTCCGGCTCGGAGGCCTTGCGCCGGGCGACGAAGGCGCCGAGCGCCTCGGCGATGCCGGGGTCGAGCGGCGGCGGCTCGTATTCGGCGAGCATCCGGCGGACGCGGGCGTTGGCGAGCTGCATCGAATTCGGGGCTGCCGGCCTCGGCCCAGGTCTCGAACGGCCGGTAGTCGAAGACCTGGGTGCGCCAGAAGGCGGTCTTGAAGTTGTCCTGGGTGTGCTGGCAGCCGAGGAAGTGCCCGCCCGGGCCGACCTCGGCGATGGCGCCCATCGCCTGGCCGTTCTCGCTGAGGTCGATCCCCTCGGCCAGCGAGTGCAGGACGCCGAGCTGGTCGGCGTCGAGCACGAACTTCTCGTAGCCGGAGACCAGCCCGCCCTCGAGCCAGCCGCAGGCGTGGAGCATGAAGTTGACGCCGCCGAGGAGTGCGGCCTGCAGGGTATTGGCGCTCTCGTAGGCGGCCTGGGCGTCGGGGAGCTTCGAGCCGCAGAGGGCACCGCCGGAGCGGAACGGCAGGTTGAGCCGCCGGGCGAGCTGGCCGGCGCCCCAGAGGATCTTCGAGGCCTCCGGGGTGCCGAAGGTCGGGGCGCCGGAGTTCATGTCGATCGAGGCGACGAAGGCGCCGAAGATCACCGGGCAGCCGGGGTTGATCAGCTGGGCGTAGGCGATGCCGGTCATCGCCTCGGCGAGCACCTGGGTGAGCGTGCCGGCGACGCTGACCGGCGCCATCGCGCCGCCGACGATGAACGGCGAGACGATGGTGGCCTGGCCGGCGCGGGCATAGACCTCGAGCGCGCCCATCATCGTGGAGTCGAAGGTCAGCGGCGAGTTGATGTTGATGAGCGAGGTCATGTAGCAGTTCGGCCCGACGTTCTCGGCGCCGAAGAGGATGCGGCACATCTCGACCGAATCGGCGGCGCGGGTCGGCTCGGTGACCGAGCCCATGAACGGCTTGTCGCTGAGGGTCATATGCGCCAGCAGCATGTCGAGGTGGCGCTTGTTCACCGCGATATCGGTCGGCTCGCAGACGGTGCCGCCGGAGTGGTGCAGCCACTGCGACATATAGGCGAGCTTCACCAGGTTGCGGAAATCCTCGATCGTCGCGTAGCGGCGGCCGTTCTCCATGTCGCGGACGAAGGGCGGGCCGTAGACCGGGGCGAGCACGAGGCCCTTGCCGCCGATGGTGACGTTGCGCTCGGGGTTGCGCGCGTGCTGGACGTACTCGCGGGGCGCGGTGGCGCAGAGCTTGCGCGCCAGCCCCTTCGGCAGATGCACCCGGTCGCCCTGCACGTCGGCGCCGGCTTCGCGCCAGAGCGCGAGCGCGGCCGGATTGTCGGCGAAGCGGACGCCGATCTCCTCCAGCACCCGCTCGGCGTTGGCCTCGATCAGCGCCAGGCCCTCCTCGTCGAGGATCTCGTAGTTGGGGATGCGGCGGCGGATGAAGGGCGCGGTCCAGACGCTCGGCGCGACGCGCTCGGCCCGACGCGCGGCGCCGCCGCCTGAGCGGCGCTGCCGGCCTGCCGGTCCGGCTTCGGCGATGGCTTCGTTCATGGCGGCGGTCCTTCCAGGGTGTCGCACCGGTTTAGCCCCCGCCGCGCCGCGCGTCAGGTGGTTTTCGCCACCGCGCGGGCCATCCGCGACATGCGGGGGCGGGCGGCGTATCGCCGAGGTCCCCCCGCGCCGGGGCGATGTCGGATTCGGCGATGCAAGCTGGACGCGGGCGGGGTCTACTCCGGATACGAGTTGTTCGACCTCGACCATCAAAGGACCAGGAACATGCCCAGCATCACCACCAAAGACGGCGTCGAGATCTTCTACAAGGACTGGGGCAGCGGCCAGCCGATCGTGTTCAGCCCGGCTGGCCCCTCTCGGCGGACGACTGGGACACCCAGATGCTGTTCTTCCTCGGCAAGGGGTTCCGCGTCATCGCCCACGATCGGCGTGGCCACGGCCGCTCGACCCAGACCGGCGACGGCCACGACATGGATCACTATGCCGACGACCTCGCGGCGGTCACCGCGCATCTCGATCTCAAGCAGGCGGTGCACGTCGGCCACTTTACCGGCGGCGGCGAGGTCGCGCGCTACCTGGGGCGCCACGGCGAGAGCCGGGTGGCGAAGGCCGCGCTCCTGAGCGCGGTGCCGCCGCTGATGGTCAAGACCGCGGCCAACCCCGGCGGCCTGCCCAAGGAGGTCTTCGACGGGATGCAGGCGCAGGTCGCCGCCAACCGAGCGCAGTTCTGGTACGACCTGCCGGCCGGGCCGTTCTACGGCTTCAACCGCGCAGGCGCGAAGCCGTCGCAGGCGGTGATCTGGAACTGATGGCGCCAGGGCATGATGGGCGGCGCCAAGGCGCATTACGACGGCGTCGTCGCCTTCTCGCAGACCGACTTCACCGAGGATTTGAAGAAGATCACCGTGCCGGTGCTGGTGATGCACGGCGACGACGACCAGATCGTGCCTTACGCCGACTCCGCACCGCTGACCGCCAAGCTGCTGAAGAACGGCACGCTGAAGACCTACAAGGGCTTCCCGCACGGCATGCCCACGACCGAAGCGGAGACAATCAACGCCGACCTCCTGGCCTTCATCAAGGCCTAGGCGCCGGGCGGCGCCGGGACCTCGCCCCGGCGCCACTTCTCCCGCGCGCTGCGACGCCCGCGGGGTCCCCTTGCGCGCCGCCGCCGGTGCCCCTATTGCCTCGGCATGAACGAGCCCGATCACCAGCGCCTGCTGATCGTCGATTTCGGCAGCCAGGTCACCCAGCTGATCGCCCGCCGGTTGCGCGAGGCGCGGATCTACTGCGAGATCCATCCCTACCAGAAGGTGGACGCGGGGTTTCTCGCCGGCTTCCGACCGCAGGCGGTGATCCTGTCCGGCGGCCCGGCCAGCGTGACCGACGCCGGCAGCCCGCGCGCCGCCCCGGAGATCTTCGGCCTCGGGGTGCCGGTGCTCGGCATCTGCTACGGCCAGCAGGCGATGATGGTCCAGCTCGGCGGCCGGGTCGAAGGCGGCCATGCCGCCGAGTTCGGCCGCGCCTACGTCACCCCGCGCGAGCACGATGGCGATCCGCTGTTCCGCGGCCTGTTTTTGACCGGCCGCGAGGAGGTCTGGATGAGCCACGGCGACCGGGTCACCGCGCTCGCCCCCGGCTTCGAGGTCTATGGCACCTCGCCGAACGCCCCCTTCGCCATCCTCGGCGATCCGGCCCGGCGGTTCTACGGCCTGATGTTCCATCCGGAGGTGCATCACACGGTGAACGGCGCGCGGCTGTTGCAGAACTTCACCGATCTCGCGGGCTTCGTCGGCGACTGGACGATGGCCGCTTACAAGGACCAGGCGATCGCGGCGATCCGCGACCGGGTCGGCGATGCCCGCGTGATCTGCGGCCTCTCCGGCGGCGTCGACAGCTCGGTGGCGGCGGTGCTGATCCACGAGGCGATCGGCGACCAGCTCACCTGCGTCTTCGTCGACACCGGGCTGATGCGCCAGGGCGAGGCCGAGGAGGTGGTGACGCTCTTCCGCGACCATTACAACATCCCGCTGATCCACGCCGACGAGAGCGACCGCTTCCTCGACGCGCTGGAGGGGGTCGAGGACCCGGAGATGAAGCGCAAGACCATCGGGCGGCTCTTCATCGAGGTCTTCGACAAGCACGCGCAAGAGGTTGGCAACGCGCGCTTTCTCGCGCAGGGCACTCTCTACCCGGACGTCATCGAGAGCGTCAGCTTCTCCGGCGGCCCCTCGGTCACCATCAAGAGCCACCATAACGTCGGCGGCCTTCCGGAGCGCATGAACCTCAAGCTCGTCGAGCCGCTGCGCGAGCTCTTCAAGGACGAGGTGCGCGCGCTCGGCCGCGAGCTCGGCCTGCCCGAGAGCTTCGTCGGCCGCCACCCCTTCCCCGGCCCCGGCCTCGCGATCCGCTGCCCCGGCGGCATCACCCGGGAGAAGCTCGCGATCCTGCGCCAGGCCGACGCGGTCTATCTCGACCAGATCCGCAAGCACGGCCTCTACGATGCGATCTGGCAGGCCTTCGCCGTGCTGTTGCCGGTGCGCAGCGTCGGCGTGATGGGCGACGGCCGCACCTACGACTACGTCTGCGCGCTCCGCGCCGTGACCAGCGTCGACGGCATGACCGCCGACTATTATCCGTTCGACCACGGCTTCCTCGGCGAGACCGCGACGCGGATCATCAACGAGGTCAAGGGCATCAACCGGGTGACCTACGACATCACCTCCAAGCCGCCGGGCACCATCGAGTGGGAGTGAGCCGCGGCCCGCGGCAAGGCGTTCTGCCCTGTCAGCGGGGCGACCGGCGGGGCCGGCCGAAGCTACTTGCTGGCGAGAATGGCGATCTTGTGAATCTGCGGCGGCTCGGCGAAGAGGTCGCCGGCCTTGGCCTTCTCCATCAGCGCGGCGGCGACCTTTCCATTGAGGTGCGCCTCGCGGCCGGACTCGTCGTCGAAGGTGTCGAAGATCGCGTAGCGACCGGAGCCTTCCTCGATCGCGTACCAGGTCACGGTGGCAGGCTCCGCCTCGACCAGCGGCAGCGCCGACTTGAGAAAGTCGGCGACCTCGGCCTCCTTGCCCGGTTTGGCGGCGAGGGGAACGTAGAGTGCGAATTTGGCCATGATCGAACCTTTCGTTTTGGGAAATGCCCGTGCTCCGGCTGATCTCGACGCGCGGCACCGCCGTCCTCGCCGGCGCCGCAGCTCATGCGGGCGAGGAATCCTCGGCCATCGCCGGTCTAATCGGACGGGAGGCCGCGGAGAACGATGAGCATGCACATGAGCGCTGCGCCTGGGCCGGCTCCGATCCGCTGATGCGGGCCTATCACGACGCCGAATGGGGCGTGCCCGAGCGCGACGGCCGGCGCGCTCGGGAAAGCTGGAGCTCGACGGCTTTCGGCCGGCCTCGCTGGATCACCGGCTGCGCAGCGCGACGCTTTCCGCGCGGCCTTGCCGGCTTCGATCCGGCGGTGGTGCCCGCTTCGACGAGGCCGACGTTCTGCGGCTGCTGACAATCCGGGGATCATCCGCTCGCGCGGCAAGATCGAGGCCGCGATCGGCGGCGCGCGCGTCTTCTGCGAGATGGCCGACCGCGGCGAGGATTTCGGCGCCTATTGCGGGGCTTCACCGGCGGCAAGGTGCTGATCGGCGGCGGCATCAGCGTGCCGCGCCAAGACCGCGCTCTCCGAAGCGATCGCGAAGGATTCCGTCAAACCGCCGCGGCTTCAAGTACGTCGGCGCTACCATCGTCTATGCCCTGGACGCAGGCGGTGGGCATCGTCAACGACACATGCCGCGAGCTGCTTCCGCCGCGACGCGACCTGATTTCCAGCGGAAGCGGAATGCCGTGGCCCGGCCCCGTCGCTAGCGTTAGGGAGGTGATCAGAGGGAGGCCGGACCCTGCCAAAGCATCGACGTCCCGCGATCGCCGCGAGGCCGACGGGGAGCCGGCAAAGCCTCGAGGCGCTGAACCGGCTGATCGCGGCCTCCGAGCCGATGGCCGAGGGCGGTACCCGTGCGGTGCTCGGCGAGGGGCCGGTCGGCGCGGCGATCGCCTTCGTCGGCGAGCAGCCGGGCGACCAGGAGGACCTCCAGGGCCGGCCGTCGCGGCCCCGCCCGGCAGGTGTTCGACCGCGCGATCGGCGAGGTCGGCATCGCGCGCAGCGGCGTCTATGTCACAACGCGGTCAAGCACTTCAAGTACGTCCAGCGCGGCAAGCGCCGGCTGCACCAGCGGCCGACCGCGGGCGAGGTCACCCATTACCGCTGGTGGCTGAAAAAGGAGCTCGACTTCGTCGGCCCCCGCCTCGTGGTGGCGCTCGGCGCCACGGCGGTGCTGGCGCTGGCCGGCAAGGCGTTGCCGATCAACGCCAACCGCGGCGAGACCCGCTTCGACAATCGGCTCGGTTATATTACCGTGCACCCGTCCTACCTGCTGCGCCTGCCGGACGCGGCGGAGAAGCAGGAGGGCTATGCGGCCTTCCGCGACGACCTCGCCCGCATCCGCGAGATCGCCGAGGCCGCCTGACCGGGGGAGAGGTGATGGCGACGAAGACCTATCACGGCAGCTGCCACTGCGGCGCGGTCCGCTTCGAGGCCGACCTCGACCTCGCGGCCGGCACCGGCAAGTGCAACTGCTCGTTCTGCGCCAAGATCCGCAACTGGAACGTGGTGATCAAGCCCGCGGCCTTTCGCCTGCTCGCGGGCGAGGACGCCCTGACCGACTACCAGTTCGGCACCATGCAGGGCCATCACCTGTTCTGCCGGCATTGCGGCATCCACGCGTTCGCCCGCGGCGACATCCCGGAGATCGGCGGCGCCTTCGTCTCGGTGCAGCTCGCATGCCTCGACGACGCCGAGCCGGTCGAGCTGATCGCCGGCCCGGTGCATGTCTCGAACGGCCGCGACAACGACTGGATGAACCCTCCGGCCGAGACCCGGCACCTCTAGGGCGCCACGTCCAGCGCCGCCCCGATGCGGCGCACGGTGTTCCAGTTGCGAAACGTGCCGACGCGCCGGCGCGGGCCGGAGTGATCGCGCCGGACACCCGCGACGCCGAGATCCCGCTGGGGAGGGAGACCCAGAGGTCGCCGCCGACCACCGCCACCGCCTCGCCTGCCGCCAGGTAGCGCGCGAGCCGCGTCGCGACCTCCTCCGGCGCCGGCGCGCGCATCACCCGCACCGCCACCCGCGCCGGCTCCTGCTCGGACGCCTCCGGGAAGGGATTGCCCCGCATCAGCGCCGGCCATGCCGCGCCATCACGCACGATGATGTCGATCGGCTTGCCGAAGGCCGCGGCGAAGGCCGGTTCCAGCTTGCCCTCGACCGCCCGCGCATCCGGCGCATCGGCCTCGAAGATCAGGTTGCCGCTCGCGAGCAGGGTCCGGGGGTTCGCGAACCCGAGCCCGTCCGCCACCGCCCGCAGGTCCGCCATCACCACGCGCCGGCTCGGCGTCAGCACGATGCTGTAGAGCAGCGACACCCAGGTCCGCATCAGGCGGCCTCGCGCTTTCCGGCGCCCAGCGACAGCCACTCCCAGGCCGCCACCAGGATCAGGATCGCCAGCGCGAGCGCCCCGAGCCCGAGCGGCGAGATCCAGGGCACGATCACTGCTGCGGCGGCGAAAAGCCCGAGCCCCACAAGGTGCGACAGCGGCGGCCAGCGCGCGGTCAGCGTCTTGAACCAGAGGTTGCCCACCAGGAACAGCGCCGGGCCGCCGAGGATGGAGGCGGCCGCGCCCCAGCCGACGTGGCCCCCCGGGTGCCCGATCATCAGCTCCGCCGCCACCGCGCTGACCACGATGCCGGCCACGATCGGAATGTGCGCGTAGGTGAAGGCGATCCGCGCCACCCTGCCCGGATCCTCGGAATGCTCGATCAGCTTCGCCCCGCGTCCCTGCCCGATGTGGAAGTAGAGCCACCACATCGCCACCGAGCCGAGGAAGTTGACGGCGAAGGCGGCGATGCCCGCCCGGGTCCACTCCGCCTCGGCGAAGGTCGCGCCGCTGATGAGCAGCGTCTCGCCGAGGCAGATGATGACGAAGAGCCCGCACCGCTCGGCGATATGCTCGCCCCGCACGTCCCAGTCGGTCGTCGCGACCGACCCTCGCGTCGGCGTCCAGTAGCGCGCCCACGGCCCGAGGTATTCGATGCCGAGCGCGATCGCCCAGGCCGCCAGGCGCGTCTCGCCCGCGAGCAACCCGCCGGCGATCCAGAAGGCGCCCGACGCCGCCATCCAGATCGAGATGCGCTGGAACGTGCCGCGCAGCTGCGGCTGGTCCGCCACGCACCAGGTGGTGAAGAGGCTCCGGCCGAGCTGCATCGCCACGAAGGAGAGCGCGAAGGCGAGCCCGCGGTCGCCGAAGGCCTCGGGGATCGACATCGACATGAAGAGCCCCAGGAGCATCGAGGCGAAGACCATCGCCCGCACCGGGCCGCGCTGCGGGTCGAGCCAGTTCAGCGCCCAGGTGGTGTAGATCCACACCCACCAGACCGCGAGCAGGAGCAGCGCGGTCTGCACCGCGCCCAGCGGCGTGTAGTGATGCAGCAGCAGGTGCGAAAGCTGGGTGATCGCGAAGACGAAGACGAGGTCGTAGAAGAGCTCGACGAAGGCGACCCGCCCCGCCGTCGCGTCGTCCTTCGCCCGGAGCAGATGTCGCCCTGCCATCGTTCCTCGCCGCCGCCGCTTCCGCCCCAGTCCTAGGCCGCGCCGCTCCGGGCTGGCAACCCTGACCCGAAGATCAGGCGAAAGGCGCCCGCGCCTCCAGCACCACCATCCGCCGGGGCCGCTGCCCGCGCAGCATCCGCAGCACCGTCGCCGACTGGCCGATCGTATGGTTGAGCCAGACCTTGGACGGCGCCTGCCACGGCGCGATCCGCCGGAAGCCCCACGGCGTGTAGAACCGGGCGCTCGCGGCACTGGTGACGATCAGCACCCGGCCGGTCGCGCGTGCCAGCGCGGCTCCGATCAGCCGCCCGGCCAGCCCCTGCCCGCGCTGGTCCGGCCGCACCACCAGCGAGCCCAGCTCCACCGCGCCCGCGCCGGTGGGCCGGAGCTGGGCGACGCCGACCAGCCCGCCGTCGAGTTCGGCCACCACGAAGTTCGGCCAGTCGAGCCCGGTCGGGTTCATCCGCGGCGCGCTCCTGACCAGCGCCCGGATCGCCCCGCCGTCCGCCTCCGCCGCCTCCCGCACCACGATCGCCATCTCTCCCTCGCCTTCGTCGCCGGCGTAGCACTGCCTGCGTGATCGCGGTGTGACGGCAAATCCGCTTGCCGCCCGCCATGGCGGCTTCTAAGTGCCGCCGCTATGGAACGCTCGAACCCGCTGAAGGCGGCCGCCTGGATGATGGGCGCGGTCGCTCGGCGATCGGCTTCGCGGTGGTGGTCCTCGTGATCCGGCGCAGCGACCGCGGCTTCGCCCAGATCCGCAGCGCCCGGCCGCTCCTCCATCTCAAGCGCAACCTCTTCCACTATATCGGCCAGAACCTCTGGTTCTATGCGGTGGTATTGATCCCGCTCAGCCAACTGGTGGCGCTGGAATTCACCAATCCGATCTGGGTGGCGCTGCTCGCGCCGTTTTTGCTCGGCGAGCGGCTGACGCGCACCCGCGTCGCCGGGGCGCTGCTCGGCTTTCTCGGCGTCCTCATCGTCGCCCAGCCGGGCAGCGCAACGCTCGGCTTGGGCCACGCCGCGGCGCTGTCGTCCGCGGTGTTTTTCGCGCTCAACACCATCTTCACCAAGCAGATCATGCGCCACGACAGCGTGCTTTGCGTGATGTTCTGGATGACGCTGCTGCAGGGCGGCGCTAGCTTGCTGCTGTCGCTGCCGGGCGGCATCCCCGCGCCCTCCGCGGCGACGGCGCCCTGGCTGCTCGTGGTCGGGCTGACCGGGCTCAGCGCGCATTACTCGCTGACCTCCGCACTCGGGCACGCGCCGGCCACGATCGTGGCGCCGATGGAGTTCGTCCGCCTGCCGCTGATCGCGCTGGTCGGCATGTGGGTTTACGGCGAGCCGCTCAGGCTCGCGATCTTCGTCGGCGCCGGGCTGATCATCGCCGGCAACCTGATCAACCTCCGGGCCGAGACCCGGCGTGTCCCGGCCTGATGAGGGTCGCGCCGACGGATCGGCCTTTAGGTGCCGCGGGGGATATGCTAGGCGAAACCGCAGATTTTCCGCTTGGGGGACCCGCGATGCAGCTCGATAAAATTCCGCCGGGCGAGAACCCGCCCTACGACATCAACGTCATCATCGAGATCCCCGGCGGCGCCGGCGGCGGCTCGCCGGTGAAGTACGAGATCGACAAGGAGTCGGGCGCGCTCTTCGTCGACCGCATCGTCAACGTGCCGATGTTCTATCCCAACAACTACGGCTTCGTGCCCAACACCCTGCACGAGGACGGCGACCCGGTGGACGTGATGGTCCGCACCGAGGTGACGCTGGTCGCGGGCTCGGTGATCCGCTGCCGGCTGATCGGCGTCCTGCACATGGAGGACGACGCCGGCATCGACGACAAGCTGATCGCCATGCCGATCGAGAAGGTCGATCCGTTCCAGGCCGAGATCCAGGATCTGCAGGACCTGCCGATGCGGCACCGCGAGCGGATCTGGCACTTCTTCGAGCATTACAAGGCGCTCGAGCAGGGCAAGTGGGCCAAGATCTCCGGCTGGGGCGACAAGGCCGACGCGCAGAACATCCTGATGCAGGCGATCGAGCGCTACAAGAAGGGCAAGGCGGCGGCCTGAGCCGCGCCTGAAGGCCCGCCCCGCCCGGGGTCGCGCGGGTCTCATCCGACACGCACCGGTCTGCGCTTGCGCGTCAGGTCGCGTTAGGCCAGTGTGCCGCCGCAAAATGAACAACCCGAGGGAGACGTGAGCGTGGCCTTGTTGCTCGTAATCATCTGTGGCGCACTGTCGATCGTGTATGGCATCTGGGCCGCACGCTCGGTGATGCAGGCCGATGCCGGCAGCGCCCGGATGCAGGAGATCGCCGCGGCGATCCAGGAAGGGGCCGGGGCCTACCTCCGCCGCCAGTACACCACCATCGCCATCGCCGGCGTCATCATCTTCATCATCGTCGCCTGGCTCCTCGGCATTCCCGTCGCGATCGGCTTCCTGATCGGCGCGGTGCTCTCCGGCGCCGCCGGCTACATCGGCATGCTGGTCTCGGTGCGCGCCAACGTCCGCACCGCCCAGGCCGCCAGCGTTGGCCTGGCCGAGGGCCTCGCGCTCGCCTTCCGCGCCGGCGCCGTCACCGGCATGCTGGTCGCGGGCCTCGCACTCCTCGGGGTCGCCGTCTATTACGCCATCCTCACCGGCATCGCCGGCTACGCCCCGACCGACCGCACCGTGATCGACGCGCTGGTGGCGCTCGGCTTCGGCGGCTCGCTGATCTCGATCTTCGCCCGCCTCGGCGGCGGCATCTTCACCAAGGGTGCCGACGTCGGCGGCGATCTCGTCGGCAAGGTCGAGGCCGGCATCCCCGAGGACGACCCGCGCAATCCGGCCACCATCGCCGACAACGTCGGCGACAATGTCGGCGACTGCGCCGGCATGGCGGCCGACCTGTTCGAGACCTACGCGGTGACGCTGGTCGCCACCATGGTGCTCGCCTCGATCTACTTCGCCGGGCAGGAGATCGTCTCGACGGTGATGCTCTACCCGCTGGCGATCTGCGCCATCTGCGTCATCACCTCGATCATCGGCACCTTCGCGGTCAAGCTCAGCCCCGGCGGCACCATCATGGGCGCGCTCTACAAGGGCTTCATCGCCACCGGCGTGCTGTCGCTGATCCTGCTCTATCCGCTGACGATGCTGGTCTTCCCCGGGCCGATGTCGGCGCCGCTGACCACCAGCACCGGGGTCTCCTTCACGCCGAACGATCTCTTCCTCTGCGGCGTGGTCGGGCTGATCGTGACCACGCTGATCGTGGTCATCACCGAGTATTACACCGGCACCAACTACCGCCCGGTGCGCTCGATCGCCCAGGCCTCGATCACCGGCCACGGCACCAACGTGATCCAGGGCCTCGCCGTCTCGCTGGAATCGACCGCCCTGCCGGCGCTGGTCATCATCGCCGGCATCATCGCCACCTACTCGCTGGCCGGCCTCTTCGGCATCGCCATCGCGGTGACGACGATGCTGGCGCTCGCCGGCGTGGTGGTGGCGCTCGACGCCTTCGGCCCGGTCACCGACAACGCCGGCGGCATCGCCGAGATGGCGGATCTCCCCAAGGAGGTGCGCGCCACCACCGACGCGCTCGACGCGGTCGGCAACACCACCAAGGCGGTCACCAAGGGCTATGCGATCGGCTCCGCCGGCCTCGGCGCGCTGGTGCTCTTCACCGCCTACACCGAGGACCTGCACTTCTTCGCCTCGACGGCGGCGCCGGGCAGCTTCTTCGACGGGCTGAAGGTCGACTTCTCGCTCTCCAACCCCTACGTCGTCGTCGGCCTGCTCTTCGGCGGCCTCCTGCCCTACCTCTTCGGCGGCATCGCGATGACCGCCGTCGGCCGGGCGGCGGGCTCGATCGTGCAGGAGGTGCGCCGGCAGTTCCGCGAGAACCCCGGCATCATGGCGGGCACCTCCAAGCCCGACTACGGCCGCGCCGTGGACATCCTGACCAAGGCGGCGATCCGCGAGATGATCGTGCCGTCGCTCCTGCCGGTGCTGTCGCCGATCGTGGTCTTCATCGTGATCAACTGGATCGCCGGCAAGGACGCAGCCCTCGCGGCGGTCGGCGCGATGCTGCTCGGCGTGATCGTCAACGGTCTCTTCGTCGCGATCTCGATGACCTCCGGCGGCGGCGCCTGGGACAACGCCAAGAAGATCTTCGAGGACGGCTTCACCGACGCCTCCGGCCAGAAGCACTTCAAGGGCTCCGAGGCGCACAAGGCGGCGGTGACCGGCGACACCGTCGGCGATCCCTACAAGGACACCGCCGGCCCGGCGGTGAACCCGATGATCAAGATCACCAACATCGTCGCGCTTCTGATGCTGGCGGTGCTGGCCCACTGATCTCCCGAGGCGCGCGGGCCTGTCCGGTCCGCGCGCCCAGAGCCGTCAGTAGCAGGGCGGATACGGCGGATAGCCGCAGGGGTTGCCATAGGCGTCGCGCGCCACCGCGGCCCCGACCGCCGCGCCGGCTACGGCCGCGCCGGCGTAGGGATGGTAGTAGTAGTCGGGATGCGCTCCCGCGTACCAGGCGCCGCGATAGGCGGTGCGCCGTGCCGCCCCGGCATAGGATACAGGCGTCAGCGGCCGGCCGATGATGTCGATAAAGACCGCCGCCGGCCCGTCCGCGCCCGCGAGGCTCCCTTCGAGCAGATCGACGTCGAAGACAAGATCGGCCCCCTGCATCTTCGGCGTCTTCAGCACCACCACCGCATCGCGGATAGTCTTCTCGTCGTCGCCGAAGACCGAGACCGTGGCGTTGGGCGGATCGGCGGCGAAGCTGTCGGGATAGCTCGGGTTCCACTCGTCGAGCAGCACGCTGGTCAGCGAGTGCCCCGCCGCCCGCACCGGCCGGTCGGCGAAGACGATCGAGTTGGCCGAGACGCCCTTCAGCGTCAGCGTCGCGCCGTCGAGCGTGGCGCCGTCGGCGTTCATCACGATCAGCGACGGCACCACCTCGGGCCGCGCCTGGCCGATGGTCTTCTGCAGCGGCACGTGCGGCGGCGCGGCCTCCTGACCCATGGCGAATGCCGGCAGCAACGCGATGCCGCCAGCCAAAATCAGACGTCTCAGCATGTCGAATCCCCCTCTGAGCCCGGGCACGTCACCTGCCCAACCTGGCCGCCGCGGCGTGGTCCTGATCTGCGCTGCGCGCCGCGCGGCGTTGCATCCATGCCACGCTCGGACTCTATCGCCCTCGCATCGGCGCGCGCAACATTCCTTGATGCCGCACGCAATGCGACAATCGGCGCAAGAATATTGCTGATCGCAAGAGGATCGAATGCCGAAGCTCTCCGTCGCCGCCAGGACGCTGGCCTGCTCATCGCTCATCGCGCTCGCCGCCGCCGGCTCGGCGCGCGCCGCGGCCCTCGAGCAGGTGGTGCCGAACACCATCCGCCTGCTCTACCAGGAGGGCCGCTACGGCGAGTTCGGCGTGTCCTACACCGATCCCGACCAGAGCGGCGAGGACGCCACGCTGCCCCCCTTCCCGCCGATCCTTCCAAATCCCACCACGCTGCCGGGCAATACCGGCGACGTCTTCCGCTCCTACTGGAGCGTCAGCGGCGCCTACAAGGCGGACCTGAACGACCGCCTCTCCTATGCGCTGATCCTCGACCAGCCGCTGCGGGCCGACACCCGCTACGGCGCCGGGACCTTCCCGCAGCTTCCGCCGCCGCTGCCGGCCTCGCTCTACGGCGGCAGCATGGCCGACCTGACGACCTATCAGATCAGCGGCGTGCTCGCCTACGACGTCACCCCCAGCGTCAAGGTCTTCGGCGGCGCCCGCGCCCAGCTGCTCCAGGCCAAGGCGGCCGTCTCCTTCGTCAACAACTACTCGGTCGACGCCAAGGACAAATGGGGCTACGGCTACCTGCTCGGCGCCGCCTACGAGCGCCCCGACATCGCGCTCCGGGTGGCGCTCACCTACTACTCGAAGATCTCCTACGACCTCTCGACCCGGGAGACCGTGGTTCCCTTCGCCACCGGCGTTGCCGACACGCAGAACACCAAGACCGACGTCGACACGCCGCAGTCGGTGCAACTCGACTTCCAGACCGGCGTCGCGCCGAAGACGCTGGTCTTCGGCTACGTCCGCTGGGTCGACTGGTCGGAGTTCAACATCTCGCCGCCGGTCTACGAGGACGCAGACCGGGGCGCTCCTCGGCGCAGCCGCGGCCGCTGGTCGACTACGCCGACGACTGGTGGACCTACAACCTCGGCATCGGGCGCCAGCTCACCGACGCGCTGGCCGGCTCGCTCTCGATCACCTACGAGCCGAGCGTCGGCGGCACCATGACCTCGCTCGGACCCTACGACGGCCGCACCACCGTCACCGCCGGGCTCAGCTACGACCTCGGCCAGTGGAACATCACCGGCGGCGTGACCTACGGCATGCTCGGCGACACCCACAATCTGCTCGACACCGACTACAACGACGGCTCGGTCTGGGGTGCCGGGATGCGCGTCGGCTACACGTTCTGATCCGGCCCCAGCCATCCCCTATGAGCTGCGCGCCCGGCTCCTCGAGCAACGACCCGCCGCGGCCGGAAGCTGGCGCAGCGTACCGCTGCCGCCATGCTCACTTCGCGGCGGGCGGACTGCCCTCTTCCGACTCGACCCTACGCGGATGCGGCGCCCTCAGGGACCTTAAGCCGGCGAAGATCGCCTCGGTTTCCGAGCGCGCGCCGCTGGCGCGCACCGCCGCCCCGAGCGTCGAGAGGAAGTCGGTGCGCACGTCCGGCAGGCGCGTGACGCGAAAGGTAAAGCTGTAGTCAGGAGCACCGGCACAGGCGCCACCCGGGCAGGGATCCAGCACGACGGTCTCGGTGAATTCCTCGCCGACATTGGGCAGCGCTGCTTCGAGGTCTTGTGGCACCAGGTCGATCAGGGCAAGGCCGATGAAGTCGGCGCCGGGCTCGGGGTTCGGGCAGTGCGGCCCGCTATGGAACTGGGCGTCATGCGGGGCGCAGAAGGTTTCGAGAAAGAAGTCCTGCTCCCATAGCCGAACCACAAAACTCAGCGGCGCAGCCTGACCGCTCCTTATGCAATTTGACGAGTTGCCAAGGACGACGACACCCGGGCGTACCGGTACGATGCAGCTCCTGCCGGGGTTGAAGTCGTGCGTGTCGCCTGAATCAACGCTGCCGATCTGCTCGCTGACCGTCCAGCCCTCGGCGTCGACGGTCTCGACAATGACCTCGTCGCTGCCCAACCAGTCGAAGCCGGATTCGTCGCGCGCCTTGAAGCGGATCGCCTCGACCTTGTAGCGAGGTTCGTTCCACTCGATCACGATGTCGTCCCATGGGAAGGCCGGCGGGCCAGCGGCGGCTTCGTCCACCAATTCAGCGGGTTGCGCCCGCCGCGTAGCCTCCTGCGCCCCGATATCACCCGCGCACCCAAGCCATGTCACCAGACACATGCCAAGGGTCACAACCATTCGATGGGGCTGCGCCAGCTTGACGCGGAGCACCTCCTCGCGCGGCATCATCGGACTGTTGTTCATCGCTGCGGCACCGGGACATCCGTCCGGTTATACGCGCCGAACGCGATCTCGCCTAGTCCGTGCACTCAGGCCCCGCGCTTCAGCAGGCGCGGCGGCGCCCGGCGGAGGGGCTCACATCTGCCGCTCGACCATCAGCTTCTTGATCTCGGCGATCGCCTTCGCCGGATTGAGATGCTTCGGACAGGTCTGGGTGCAGTTCATGATGGTGTGGCAGCGGTAGAGCTTGAACGGATCGTCGAGGTCGTCCAGCCGCTCGCCGGTCGCCTCGTCGCGCGAGTCGATGATCCAGCGATAGGCATTGAGCAGCGCCGCCGGGCCGAGGAAGCGCTCCGGGTTCCACCAGTAGCTCGGGCAGGCGGTCGAGCAGCAGGCGCACATCACGCATTCATAAAGCCCGTCGAGCTGCTTGCGGTCCTCGATCGACTGCTTCCACTCCTTCTCCGGCGCGTTGGTCTCGGTCTCCAGCCACGGCTTGATGCTGGCATGCTGCGCATAGAAATGCGTGAGATCGGGGACCAGATCCTTGATCACCGGCATGTGCGGCAAGGGGTAGATCTTCACGTCGCCCTTGATCTCGTCCATGCCGTAGATGCAGGCCAGCGTGTTGATCCCGTCGATGTTCATCGCGCAGGAGCCGCAGATGCCCTCGCGGCACGACCGGCGGAAGGTCAGCGTCGGGTCGATCTCGTTCTTGATCTTGATCAGCGCGTCGAGCACCATCGGCCCGCAGGTGTCCATATCGACGAAGTAGGTGTCGATCCGCGGGTTGCTCTCGCCGTCCGGGTCGTAGCGGTAGATCCGGAAAGCCCGCACATTGGTCGCGCCCTCGGGCCTCGGCCAGGTCTTGCCGGTGATCATCCGGCTGTTGCGGGGCAGCGTCAGCTCGACCATCGGAAGGCCTCCTCAGTACACGCGCGCCTTGGGCGCAATCTTCGCCAGATCGATGCCGCCCTCGGCGACGGTGGTCAGCGGGTCGAGATGCACCGGCCGATAGCTCAGGGTGACGCTATTGTCCGGATGGACCACCGCCAGCGTGTGCTTTCGCCAGTGCTCGTCGTCGCGGTTCGGCCAGTCCTCCTGGGCGTGCGCGCCGCGGCTCTCCTTGCGCGCCTCGGCCGAGACGATGGTGGCGAGCGCGTTCGGCATCAGGTTGGTGAGCTCGAGCGTCTCCATCAGATCCGAGTTCCAGATCATCGAGCGGTCGGTGACGCGGATGTCCGCCATGTCCCCGGCGACCTTCGCCATCCTGGCGCAGCCCTCGGCGAGGGTCTTGTCGGTGCGGAACACCGCCGCGTCCTCCTGCATCGTCCGCTGCATGGTCAGCCGGAGCTCAGCGGTCGGGATGCTGCCGTCGGCGTGGCGCAACCGGTCGAAGCGGTCCACCGCCGCCTCGACCGACGCCGCATTGAGCGGCCGGTTGCCGGTGCCCGGCTCGACGATGGCGGCAGCCCGGATCGCCGCGGCGCGCCCGAACACCACGAGGTCGATCAGCGAGTTCGACCCCAGCCGGTTCGCCCCGTGCACGCTGGCGCAGCCGGCCTCGCCCACCGCCATCATCCCGGGCTGGATGCGGTCGGGATTGTGCTCGGTCGGGTTCAGCACCTCGCCCCAGTAGTTCGTCGGGATGCCGCCCATGTTGTAGTGCACCGTCGGCAGCACCGGGATCGGCTCCCGCGTCACATCGACCCCGGCGAAGATCTTCGCCAACTCGCTGATGCCGGGCAGCCGCTCCTTCAGCGCCTCCGGCGGCAGGTGGTTGAGGTTGAGGTGGATATGGTCCTTCTTCGGACCGACCCCCCGCCCCTCGCGGATCTCGATGGTCATGCAGCGCGACACCACGTCGCGGCTGGCGAGATCCTTGTAGGTCGGCGCGTAGCGCTCCATGAAGCGCTCGCCCTCGGAATTGGTCAGATAGCCGCCCTCGCCGCGCGCGCCCTCGGTGATCAGGCACCCCGCGCCGTAGATGCCGGTGGGATGGAACTGCACGAACTCCATGTCCTGCAGCGGCAGCCCCTGCCGCGCCACCATCCCCGCCCCGTCGCCGGTGCAGGTGTGCGCGCTCGTCGCCGAGAAATACGCCCGGCCGTAGCCGCCGGTCGCGAGCACCGTCATCTTGGCGTTGAACCGGTGCAGCCTGCCGTCATCGAGGCTCCAGGCCAGCACGCCCTGGCAGATGCCGTCCTCGGTCATGATCAGGTCGATCGCAAAAAACTCGATAAAAAACTGCGCGTTGTGCTTGAGGCTCTGCCCGTACAGCGTGTGCAGGATCGCATGCCCGGTCCGGTCCGCCGCCGCGCAGGTCCGCTGCACCGGCGGCCCCTCGCCGAACTCGGTGGTGTGCCCGCCGAACGGCCGCTGGTAGATCCGCCCGTCCTCGGTGCGCGAGAAAGGCACGCCGTAGTGCTCGAGCTCGTAGACCGCCTTCGGCGCCTCGCGCACGAGATACTCCATGGCGTCGGTGTCGCCGAGCCAGTCCGAGCCCTTCACCGTGTCGTAGAGGTGCCACTGCCAGTTGTCCGGACCCATGTTGCCGAGGCTCGCGGCGATGCCGCCCTGTGCGGCGACGGTGTGGGAGCGGGTCGGGAACACCTTGGTGATGCAGGCGGTCTTCAGCCCGTGCTCCGCCATGCCGAGGGTGGCGCGCAGGCCGGAGCCGCCGGCCCCCACCACGACCACGTCGTAAGTGTGGTCGACGAAGTCATATGCGGCCATCAGGTCCCCCTGCTCAGGCGAAGGCGATCTTGGCCACGGCGAAGATGCCAGTGAAGCCGAAGGCCGCGGTCAAGAGCGTGTTGGCCAGGATCAGCGCGGCGCGCAGCGGCTTGTCGTGGACATAGTCCTCGATCACCACCTGGATGCCCTGCTGCAGATGCAGGAAGCCGACGCCGAGAAAGAGGATCGCGACCACGGCGTTGAACGGGTGGCCGTAAACCTCGCGCACGGTCTCCAGGCTGGTGCCGAGCGACTGGGCGAACGGGAAGAGAAAGCAGATCGCCAGCGGCACCAGCGCCAGCGATGTCAGCCGCTGGTGCCACCAGTGGCCGGCGCCGGTGCCGGCGGTGCCGAGGCCCTGGACGCGCTGCCGGTCGGTGCGGAATGCCATGATGCGCCCCCCTCAGATCGCGATGATCAGGGTGATCACCGTCATCACCCCGGCCGCGACCAGCACGGCGATGCCGCCGCTCCGGATCCGCTCGACCTCGAGGCCGGCGCCGGTATCCCAGACCAGATGCCGGATGCCGGTGAAGAAATGGTACCAGAGCGCCGCCAGCGACACGACCATGACCAGGGTGCCGATCCATGAGGTGAGGATGCCGTCGACGAAGCCGAAATAGGCCGGGCTCGAGGCCGCGGCGAGAAACCACCAGACCACCAGCATCCCGGTTACCGCGAGGCCGAGGCCGGTGAGGCGGTGGAAGATCGACATCACCGAGTTGATCTGCCGCCGGTAGATCATCAGGTGCGGCGACAGCGGGCGTTCCCTGCGGGTCACAATTGCCATCTCCTGCCCTCCGCACGCTCGGCTCGATGGTTAATGTCCACCGCCTGCAGGCCGATTGCAAGTCTCGCCGGCGCAGGCGGCGCCGGGTCGGCCGGGATCGCGCCTTGGCTGGCAGCGACGGCAACATCCTTTGAATCCAAGGCAATAGGTGGCCGGCTGAATCTAACTACCGAAGCGCGGTGACCGATCATCGCGGCACCAGCACCCAGTAGTCGAGATCGAGCAGCACGTCTGCCGCGTACTTGCCCGCCTCGTCGCGGAGCGCGAATGCCGGCGCTCCGGCCTTTGCCGCGACGGTCCGCAGCCGCAGCGCGGCGACCCCCGGGGCGGCGATCTCTGCCTTGTCGAGCACCTCCGACCAGGCGCCGACGGTGTCGCCCGCAAAGCAGGGACCCACGTGCGCCCCGGCGTTGATCCCGGCGACCAGCTGGGCGTTGGCGAGGCCGTTGAAGCTGAGCGCCCGGGCGAGGCTGATCAGGTGGCCGCCGTAGATCAGCCGCCGGCCGTCCTCGCGCTGGGTGACGTCGAAATGCACCTTGGCGGTGTTCTGCCAGAGCCGGGTGGCGAGGATGGGCTCGGCCTCCTCGATCGTCACCCGGTCGGCATGATCGATCCGCTCGCCGACCGCATAGTCGCCCCAGCGCCAGGGCTCGCCGGCGAGCGCGAAATCGTAGCGGCTGAAGTCGAGCCCGGCCGGAACCGCCAGCGCGCCGGCCGCGACCGCCGGCGCGAGGTCCGGCACGGTGGCGGCGGGCGCCGGCGCTGCGGCATCGCGCTTGCGCACCATCACCCAGCGGCAGTAGCCGAGCACCGCCTCGCCGCGCTGGTTCAACCCGGTCGAGCGCACCCAGACGATGCCGCTCTGCCGGTTCGAGGTCTCGCGCAGGCCGATCACCTCGCTGACCGCGGTCAGCGTGTCGCCGGGATAGACCGCCCTGAGGAACCTTCCCTCCGCGTAGCCGAGGTTCGCGACCGCGTTCAGGCTGATGTCGGGCACCGTCTTGCCGAAGACGATGTGGAAGGCGACGAGGTCGTCGATGGGACTGCGCGGCAGGCCGCAGGCCCGAGCGAAGGCATCCGACGAGGTCAGCGCGAAACGGCTCGGGTAGAGCGCGCCGTAGAGCGCGCGGTCGCCTTCGGTGACGGTGCGCGGCACCGCATGGGCGATGACCTGGCCGAGGCGATAGTCCTCGAAGAAGCTCCCCGCCCGGGTCTTCGACATCATCCGGGGAAAGGCGGGTAGCCGAGCAGGGTATGCACCGTGACGATCACCGCGAAGGCGACGACGGCGATCACCACGAAGCGGATGTCGCCGGCCACGGTGCCGCCGGCAGGCCGCACCCAGACCGGATCGCGGGCGTTGATCAAAGCGATGTCGGCGACCGCCCAGAGACCGAGCCAGCCGAACATGATCAGCGACGCCGCGTCGCCGTTGACCAGCAGATGCGCCACCGCCCAGATCGCGACTGCCGTCAGCATCGGATGCCGCAGCCAGCCGCGGGCGCGGCTCTTGGAATGGCCGAGGCCGACGAGGAGCACCGCCACCACCATCAGCAGGTTGTTGACATGGATCGCCCAGGACGGCGGGTCGTACACCGGCACGAACGGCGCCCGGCGGAAGCCGATGATGATCAGCACCAGCCCGAGCACGATCAGGAAGGCCATCACCCCGCGGGCCGGGCCGGCGCCGAGCGAGCGGTCGAGCGCGGCGCGGGCGCCTGGCGCCCCGCGCTTCGCCAGATGCGCCAGCGTCCAGACGATGAGGCCGACGATGAGCAGCGTCACGCGACCGACCTCCAGCGCGCCGATCGCCGCGGCCCTGGCCAGAAGCTGCCGGGCCATGACCACGTGCAGATTTTCCACGATGCGTCCCTCCACCACTGCCACGCCCTCGCCGCGCGCCTCGGCCGCCGCGAACGCCGCCACCTGCGCCTCGGCCAGCGCCACGTCGGCGTCCGAGGGCGCGAAAACCTCGTTGGCGATGGCGAGCTGGTCGGGATGGATCAGCGTCTTGCCGTCGAAGCCCATCGCCCGGCCCTGGAGGCAGGCGGCGCGCAATCCGTCCTGGTCCTGAAGGACGTTATAGACCCCGTCGACGCAGACCAGCCCCTCCGCCCGGGCCGCGAGCAGACAGAGCCCGAGGCTCGCGATCAGCGCCACCCGGTCCGGTGTGTGCTCGGCGCCGAGATCCTTGACCAGGTCGTTGGTCCCGAGCACGAAGCCCGCGAGCCGCGGATGCGCTGCGGCGATCGCCGCGGCGTTCAGCACGCCGCGCGGCGTCTCCATCATCGCCCAGATCCGGCAATGCTCCGGCGCGCCGTGCCGCTCCAGCGCCGCAGCGGCGGCCGTCACGTCGGCCGGCGTCTCGACCTTGGGCAGCAGGATGCCGTCCGGCCCGGCAGCGCAGGCGGCCGCGAGATCCTCCGCGCCCCAGGCGGTGGCGGCGCCGTTCACGCGCATCAGCACGCGCCGTCCGCCGAAACCGCCGGCCCGCACCGCCTCGGCGACCAGCTCCCGGGCCCGCGGCTTCTCGGCCGGCGCCACCGCGTCCTCGAGATCGAGGATCAGCGCATCCGCCGGCAGCGACCGCGCCTTTTCCAGCGCCCGCGGCCGCGAGCCGGGCATGTAGAGCATCGAGCGATAGGGGTGGGTGTCTGTCGGCATGGCGTCCGCGACGGCTGTGCTGCACCGCACCCGTGACTGGCGTAACGCTTGGGGAAAGGCAAGCGCCAATTCCCCCCGTTGCGCAATCCACTCAACCTCCGCGCGCATCGTTAATCTTAACTTCGTCTTTTCGGCCCCACATTAACGCATCGTTCGGAATTGGCGGCACCGTCAGCGCCCCAGGTCCTCCCGCGGACCGCTGCATAGGTCGCCAGGCACAAGGAACTGGACTGATGCAGAAACTCACCCTTCTGGTCCGCGCCGCGACCGCGCTCGCGCTGCTCTTCGCCACGCCGAGCGCCCGGGCCGAGGATACCCGCGCCTGCGCCGCACGCGAGAAGGTCATCAAGAAGCTTTCCGAGCAGTTCGGCGAGACACTGAAGAGCCTCGGCATGCACAAGGACGACGCGGTGATCGAGGTCTACAGCTCCGACGACACCGGCACCTGGACCATCCTCGTCACCCGGCCGGACGGCACCTCGTGCCTGCTCGCCGCCGGCCAGCGCTGGGAGCAGGACGTCCAGCCGATCAGCGCGGCGGGCGACGACGCCTGAGGGTTCTCGATCCCGTTCCGGTTCGGGTTCCGGCTTGCGGAAGCGCCCGCTAGGGTCTAGCCACAAGCCGGTTTCGCACCGGAACGGGAGACAGGGGCTGATGGCAAGACCGAAGATCGCGCTGATCGGCGCCGGGCAGATCGGGGGCACGCTGGCCCATCTGGCGGTGCTGAAGGAGCTCGGCGACGTCGTTCTCTTCGACATCGCCGAGGGCATCCCGCAGGGCAAGGCGCTCGACATCGCCGAGTCGGGCCCGGTCGGCCGGTTCGACGCGGTGCTCAAGGGCGCCAATTCCTACGACGAGATCGCCGGCGCCGACGTCTGCATCGTCACCGCCGGGGTGGCGCGCAAGCCGGGCATGAGCCGCGACGATCTGCTCGGCATCAACCTCAAGGTGATGAAGTCGGTCGGCCAGGGCATCGCGGCGCATGCGCCCGAAGCCTTCGTGATCTGCATCACCAATCCGCTCGACGCCATGGTCTGGGCGCTGCGCGAATTCTCCGGCCTGCCGACGGCGAAGGTCTGCGGCATGGCCGGCGTGCTCGACAGCGCCCGCTTCCGCTACTTCCTCGCCGAGGAGTTCGGCGTCTCGGTCAAGGATGTCAGCGCCTTCGTGCTCGGCGGCCACGGCGACAGCATGGTGCCGCTGCCGCGCTATTCGACGGTGGCCGGCATCCCGCTGCCGGATCTGATCCAGATGGGCTGGACCACCCAGGAGAGGCTCGACGCCATCGTCCAGCGCACCCGCGACGGCGGCGCCGAGATCGTCGGCCTCTTGAAGACCGGCTCCGCCTTCTACGCCCCCGCCGCCAGCGCGATCGAGATGGCGGAGGCGTATCTGAAGGACCAGAAGCGCGTGCTGCCCTGCGCCGCCTATCTCGACAACGCCTACGGCGTGAAGCGCATGTACGTCGGGGTTCCGGCGGTGATCGGCGCCGGCGGCATCGAGCGCGTGGTCGAGATCGCGCT
The DNA here is from genome assembly GCA_963750745.1 of uncultured Alphaproteobacteria bacterium. Classification (GTDB taxonomy): domain Bacteria; phylum Pseudomonadota; class Alphaproteobacteria; order Rhodobacterales; family Rhodobacteraceae; genus Amaricoccus. The sequence continues at coordinate 46,024 of CAVVSO010000011.1, forward strand.
GAACCGGGCCGAGAAGGCGATGTTCGACAAGTCGGTGGATGCCGTCCGTGGCCTGGTCGAGGCCTGCAAGCAGATCGACAGCGCCCTCGCCTGAGCCATGCGATCCCTGGCGAGGGAGCGCAGGCCTGCGCCGTGACGCGGCGGCGAATCGCTCAAGAGTTAGGCAGACAGCTTTGTGATCACTTGAATTTGCCACGTGATCACAAGCTGTTGTTTTCGGCGCCGCTATCGGAAAAGTCAGCGCAATTCGTTTGCACAGAGCCGATTCTGCGCCTAACCACTCGGGGGCATCCGGCGGCGGTCGGCCCGGAGTGCGGCCGACTGAGGCGAAGGACGGCAGATGAATATTCACGAGTATCAGGCCAAGCAGCTCCTGAAGGACTACGGCGTGCCGGTCTCCGACGGCCGCGTCGTGCTGAAGGCCGACGAGGCCAAGACCGCGGCGGGCGAGCTCGACGGCCCGATCTGGGTGGTCAAGGCGCAGATCCACGCCGGCGGCCGCGGCAAGGGCAAGTTCAAGGAGGCGGCCGCCGGTGCCAAGGGCGGCGTGCGCATCACCAAGTCGGTCTCCGAGGCCGCCGAGGAGGCGCAGAAGATGCTCGGCCGCACCCTGGTCACCCACCAGTCCGGCCCGGCGGGCAAGGTGGTCAACCGGGTCTATATCGAGGACGGCTCGGAGATCGCCCGCGAGCTCTACCTCGCGCTGCTGATCGACCGCAGCTCCTCGCGCATCGCCTTCGTCTGCTCGACCGAGGGCGGCATGGACATCGAGGAGGTCGCCGCGAAGACCCCCGAGCGCATCCTGAGCTTCTCGGTCGATCCGGCGTCCGGCATCTCCGGCTTCCACGGCCGCCGCATCGCCTTCGCGCTCGGCCTCGAAGGCCGCCAGGTCAAGCAGTGCGTCGATCTGATCAACCGGCTCTACCGGCTCTTCATCGAGAAGGACTGCGAGATGCTGGAGATCAACCCGCTGATCGTGACCACCGACGGCGATCTCAAGGCGCTCGACGCCAAGATGGGCTTCGACGGCAACGCGCTCTACCGCCAGAAGGACATCATGGCGCTGCGCGACGAGACCGAGGAGGACCCCAAGGAGCTTGCGGCCTCGAAATTCGATCTTAACTACATCGCGCTCGACGGCGAGATCGGCTGCATGGTCAACGGCGCCGGCCTCGCGATGGCGACCATGGACATCATCAAGCTCTACGGCGCGGAACCGGCCAACTTCCTCGACGTCGGCGGCGGCGCGACCAAGGAGAAGGTGACCGAGGCCTTCAAGATCATCACCTCCGACCCGCAGGTGAAGGGCATCCTCGTCAACATCTTCGGCGGCATCATGCGCTGCGACGTCATCGCCGAGGGCGTGATCGCCGCGGTGAAGGAAGTCGGGCTCGAGGTGCCGCTGGTGGTCCGGCTGGAAGGCACCAACGTCGAGCTCGGCAAGAAGATCCTGAACGAGTGCGGCCTTGCGATAATCGCCGCCGACGACCTGGCGGACGCGGCGGAGAAGATCGTCAAGGCGGTGAAAGGGTAAGCGGTATGTCCATCCTCGTCGACGAGAACACCCAGGTCATCTGCCAGGGCCTGACCGGCAGCCAGGGCACCTTCCACTCCGAGCAGGCGATCGCCTACGGCACGCAGATGGTCGGCGGCGTCACCCCCGGCAAAGGCGGCGAGACCCACATCGGGCTGCCGGTCTTCAACACCGTCGCCGAGGCGCGCGAGAAGACCGGCGCCACCGCCACCGCGATCTACGTCCCGCCGCCCTTCGCCGCCGACGCGATCCTCGAGGCGATCGACGCCGAGCTCGAGCTCATCGTCTGCATCACCGAGGGCATCCCGGTGCTCGACATGATGAAGGTCAAGCGCGCGCTCCAGGGCACCAAGTCGATCCTGATCGGCCCGAACTGCCCCGGCGTCATCACGCCCGACGCCTGCAAGATCGGCATCATGCCCGGCCATATCCACAAGCGCGGCTCGGTCGGCGTCGTGTCGCGCTCCGGCACGCTGACCTACGAGGCGGTCGGCCAGACCACCGCCGCGGGCCTCGGGCAATCGACCTGCGTCGGCATCGGCGGCGACCCGATCAAGGGCACCGAGCATATCGACGTGCTGGAGTGGTTCCTCTCCGACCCCGAGACCCAGTCGATCATCATGATCGGCGAGATCGGCGGCGCGGCCGAGGAGGAGGCGGCGCAGTTCCTCAAGGACGAGGCCAAGAAGGGCCGGATGAAGCCGACCGCCGGCTTCATCGCCGGCCGCACCGCGCCCTCGGGCCGGCGGATGGGCCATGCCGGCGCCATCGTCGCCGGCGGCAAGGGCGGTGCCGAGGACAAGATCGAGGCGATGAAGGCCGCCGGCATCGTCGTCGCCGACAGCCCGGCCGGCCTCGGCCAGGCGGTGCTGAAAGCGATGGGCAGGAGCTGACGCCGCAGGTTGGTCATGGTTCTGGTCTCGCACCCCGCGAAGTTCATCTACATGAAGACCCGCAAGACGGCCGGGACGACGGTCGAGATGTACTTCGAGCGGTTCTGCGTTCCCGAGGGGGCCTATTCCGGCGCCGAGGTCGTGACCGAGACCGTCAGCCCGGTCGGCGTGATCGGCAGCCGGCGCAGCGGCAAGCGCCCCGGCGACGTCTGGCGCAACCACATGCCCGCGCGCGAGGTCAAGGCGCTGGTCGGCGCCGAGGTCTGGGGGCGCTACCTGAAGTTCGCCGCGGTGCGCAATCCCTACGCCACCGTGCTCTCCTCCTTCTTCTGGAAGAACGCCCGCAGCTATCCCGACAGCGACGCCGCCTTCGAGCGAGCCCGCCGCGACTTCGCGGCCTTCGTCCGCGGACGTCCGCTGCGCGGCCGGAGCTGGGGGAACGACGCCGACATCGTCGGCATCGACGGCGCGATGCAGATGGACATGCTGGTGCGCCAGGAGCAGCTCGCGGACGACACCAAAGCGGTCTGCGACCGGCTCGGCCTGCCGTGGAACCCCGAGCGGCTGGTCCACACCAAGAAGACCGCCGGCGCCCCCCGGGCCTATCCGCTGCAGGACTTCTATACCGAGGAGACCGCGGCGATCGTGCGCCGCGAATTCGACTGGGTGTTTTCCCGACTGGACTACGGGCTCCCGCAATGAGCGCGCCTTCCGGACAACTGGGCAGGAGGCCCAAATGACCGACCAATCGCAGAATTCGATCTTCCATTCCTCCTCGTTCCTGCAAGGCCAGAACGCGGAATACGTCGAGCAGCTGCAGGCGCGCTACGCCGACGATCCCGCCAGCGTCGACGCGAGCTGGCAGGCCTACTTCCGCGGCCTCGACGACGTCGCCGGCGACGTCAGGCGCAACGCCCGCGGCCCGAGCTGGGCGCGCGCCGACTGGCCGCCGGCGCCGAGCGACGAGCTGACCGCCGCCCTCGACGGCCAGTGGGGCCCCGACCCGGCCCGCGCCGTCGGCGACAAGGTCCGCGCCAAGGCCGCCGAGACGCGGCGTCGCCGTCACCGAGGACCAGATCCGCCAGGCCGTCACCGACAGCTTGCGCGCGCTGATGATCATCCGCGCCTACCGCATCCGCGGCCATCTCGAGGCCGATCTCGACCCGCTCGGCCTCGAGGAGATGCTGCCGCACCCCGAGCTGCGCCACGAGACCTACGGCTTCACCGAGGCCGACCTCGACCGGCCGATCTTCCTCGACAACGTGCTCGGCCTGCAGACCGCGTCCCTGCGCGAGATCCTCGCGCTGGTCAAGCGCACCTACTGCGGCACCTTCGCGCTGCAGTACATGCACATCTCCGACCCCGAGCAGGCCGGCTGGCTCAAGGAGCGCATCGAGGGCTACGGCAAGGAGATCAGCTTCACCCGCCAGGGCCGCCGGGCGATCCTGAACAAGCTGGTCGAGGCCGAGGGCTTCGAGAAGTTCCTGCAGGTCAAATACACCGGCACCAAGCGCTTCGGCCTCGACGGCGGCGAGGCGCTGATCCCGGCGATGGAGCAGATCATCAAGCGCGGCGGCGCGCTCGGCGTCGAGGAGATCGTCATCGGCATGCCGCACCGCGGCCGGCTCTCGGTGCTCGCCAACGTCATGGAGAAGCCCTACAAGGCGATCTTCAACGAGTTCCAGGGCGGCAGCTTCAAGCCCGAGGAGGTCGAGGGCTCCGGCGACGTGAAATACCACCTCGGCGCCTCCTCCGACCGCGAGTTCGACGGCAACAACGTCCACCTCGCGCTGACCGCGAACCCGAGCCACCTCGAGGCGGTGGACCCGGTGGTGCTCGGCAAGGTCCGGGCGAAGCAGGCGCAGAAGAACGACCTCGAACGCACCAAGGTGCTGCCGATCCTGCTGCACGGCGACGCGGCCTTCGCCGGCCAGGGCGTGGTGGCGGAATGCTTCGGCCTCTCGGGCCTCAAGGGCCACAGGACCGGCGGCACCATCCACATCATCGTCAACAACCAGATCGGCTTCACCACCGCGCCGCAATACTCGCGCTCCTCGCCCTACCCGACCGACATCGCGCTGATGGTCGAGGCGCCGATCTTCCACGTCAACGGCGACGACCCCGAGGCGGTGGTGCATGCCGCGCGCGTGGCGATCGAGTTCCGCCAGCGGTTCCACAAGGACGTGGTGCTCGACGTCTTCTGCTACCGGCGGTTCGGCCACAACGAGGGTGACGAGCCGATGTTCACCCAGCCCTTGATGTACACCGCGATCAAGGGCCACAAGACCACGCTGCAGCTCTACACCGACCGCCTCGTCGCCGACGGCCTGATCCCCGAGGGCGAGATCGAGGACATGAAGGCGGCGTTCCAGGCGCATCTCAACGCCGAGTTCGAGGCCGGCAAGGACTACCGCCCGAACAAGGCGGACTGGCTCGACGGCCGCTGGTCGGGCTTCAGCCGCGACAGCCGCTACCAGCGCGGCAAGACCGCGGTCGAGCTGGCGAGGCTGAAGAAGGTCGGCAGCGCGCTGACCCGGCTCCCGGAGAGCTATCACCCGCACAAGACCGTCCAGCGCATGCTCGAGGCCAAGCGGCAGATGATCGAGACCGGCGACGGCATCGACTGGGCGACCGCCGAGGCGCTGGCCTTCGGCACGCTCCTGACCGAGGGCTACCCGGTGCGCCTCTCGGGCCAGGACAGCGCCCGCGGCACCTTCAGCAACCGCCACTCGGCAATCATCGACCAGGAGACCGAGGAGCGCTTCCTGCCGCTGAACTCGATCGAGACCGGGGCAGGCCAGCTTCGAGGTGGTCAACTCGATGCTCTCCGAATACGCGGTGCTCGGCTACGAATACGGCTACTCGCTGGCCGAGCCGAACGCGCTCACCCTCTGGGAGGCGCAGTTCGGCGACTTCGCCAACGGCGCCCAGATCATGATCGACCAGTTCATCTCCTCCGGCGAGGCGAAGTGGCTGCGCATGTCGGGCCTCGTGATGCTCCTGCCGCACGGCTACGAGGGCCAGGGTCCGGAGCATTCCTCCGCCCGGCCGGAGCGGTTCCTGCAGATGTGCGCCGCCGACAACTGGATCGTCGCCAACTGCACGACGCCGGCCAACTACTTCCACATCCTGCGCCGGCAGATGCACCGCAGCTTCCGCAAGCCGCTGATTCTGATGACGCCGAAGTCGCTGCTGCGCCACAAGCTCGCGGTCTCCAAGCTCAAGGACTTCGCCAAGGGCTCGAGCTTCCACCGCGTGCTCTGGGACGATGCCCAAGCCGGCGCCGAAACCGGGCATCTCGACTGCGCAGCTATTGCCGGACGAGAAGATCAAGCGCGTGGTGCTCTGCTCGGGCAAGGTCTACTACGACCTGCTCGAGGAGCGCGACGCCCGCGGCATCGACGACGTCTACCTGATGCGGCTCGAGCAGTTCTACCCGTTCCCGGCGCTGTCGCTGACCAAGGAGCTCGGCCGCTTCAAGCAGGCGCAGATGATCTGGTGCCAGGAGGAGCCGAAGAACCAGGGCTACTGGACCTTCGTCGAGCCCAACCTCGAATGGGTGCTCGACCGGATCGGCGCCAAGCACGGCCGGCCGCTCTACGTCGGCCGGCCGGCCGCCGCCTCGCCGGCGACCGGGCTCGCCCGCGAGCACAAGGCGCAGCAGGCGGCGCTGGTGGACGCCGCGCTCAACCACAAGAAGGACCGCTAGGTCATGCTGGAGATCCGCGTCCCCACGCTCGGCGAGAGCGTCACCGAAGCCACCGTCGCCACCTGGTTCAAGCAGGTGGGCGACGCGGTGAAGGTCGACGAGATGCTCTGCGAGCTCGAGACCGACAAGGTGACGGTCGAGGTACCGGCCCCCGCCGCCGGCGTTCTGGCCGAGATCGTCGCCAAGGAAGGCGAGACCGTGGGTGTCGACGCGCTCCTCGCCACCATCGACGAGAAGTCGGCGGCCCAGCCCGCCCCCGCCAAGGCCGCCGCCGCCAAGCCCGCCGCGGCCGAGCCGGCCAAGGCGGCGCCGAAGCCGGCGCCGGCGGACGAGATCCCCGGCAAGGCCTCGCCCACCGATGCGGAATCGGCGCCCGCCAACGAGCAGTCGATCGATGTCGTGGTTCCCTCCCTCGGTGAGAGCGTGACCGAGGCGACGGTCTCGACCTGGTTCAAGAAGGTCGGCGACGCGGTCACCCAGGACGAGATGCTCTGCGAGCTCGAGACCGACAAGGTCTCGGTCGAGGTGCCCTCCCCCGCCAGCGGCACGCTGGCCGAGATCTTCGCCAAGGACCACGCCACCGTGGCCGCCGGCGGCAAGCTCGGACGCATCGCCGGCGGCGGCGCCGCCACCGGCGCGACGGCGGCCCCGGTCGCGGCGGCGGCCGCCGCCGCCGTCGCCCGCGAGCCCAGCCCCCGCCGCGACGTCGAGGACGCCCCCTCCGCGAAGAAGGCGATGGCCGACCGCGGCATCGATCCCGCGAGCGGTGACCGGCACCGGCCGCGACGGCCGCATCATGAAGGAGGACGTGCTCCGCTCGGAAGCGCCGAACCCGGTGCCGGCCCCGCTGCCCTCGCCCGCCCCGGCCCCGGAGGCCGCGTCGATCCCGCGCTCGCCGGTGCTCGCCGAGGACGCCGCGCGCGAGGAGCGGGTCAAGATGACCCGCCTGCGCCAGACCATCGCCCGCCGGCTCAAGGAGGCGCAGAACACCGCCGCCATGCTCACCACCTACAACGAGGTGGACATGACCGAGGTCATGGCGCTTGCGCAACGAATACAAGGAGCTCTTCGAGAAGAAGCACGGCGTGAAGCTCGGCTTCATGTCCTTCTTCACCAAGGCCTGCTGCCTGGCGCTGAAGGAGGTGCCCGAGGTCAACGCCGAGATCGACGGCACCGACCTCGTCTACAAGAACTTCGTGCACATGGGCATCGCCGTCGGCACGCCCTCGGGCCTGGTGGTCCCGGTGGTGCGCGACGCCGACCAGCTCTCCTTCGCCGCGATCGAGAAGAAGATCAACGAGCTCGGCGCCGCGCGCCCGCGACGGCAAGCTGTCGATGGCCGAGATGCAGGGCGGCACCTTCACCATCTCGAACGGCGGCGTCTACGGCAGCCTCATGTCCTCGCCGATCCTGAACCCGCCGCAGTCGGGCATCCTCGGCATGCACAAGATCCAGGAGCGGCCGATGGTGATCAAGGGCGCGATCGTCGCGCGGCCGATGATGTACCTCGCGCTCTCCTACGACCACCGCGTCGTCGACGGCAAGGGCGCGGTCACCTTCCTCGTCCGCGTCAAGGAGGCGCTGGAGGATCCCCGCCGGATGCTGATGGATCTCTGACGGCGGCGATATGACCCCGGAGCTGACAGTCCTCGCGCTCGCCGCGATCCTGCAGGCGGCGCAGATCACGCTGGCCGCCGTGGTGATGAACCGCGACGCCGGCGTCGCATGGAACGCCGGCCCGCGCGACACCGAGCCTGACTTCTCGCCGCTGACCGGCCGCCTGCGCCGCGCGGTGGACAACCACTTCGAGGCGCTGATCCTCTTCACCATCGCCGTGGTGCTGGTGACCTACTCCGGCGCCGCCGGCACCTTGACCGCCGCCTGCGCCTGGGTCTATCTCGCGGCCCGCATCCTCTACGTCCCCGCCTACGCCTTCGGCTGGTCGCCCTGGCGGTCGGCGATCTTCGGCGTCGGCGCCGCGGCGACCGGGGTGATGATCCTCGCGGCGCTCTTTTAGGTGCATGCAATGTGCATGCGATGTGCATGGCTTGTGCAAGCCCCATCGGTAAGCTGAACTTACGGAGGTTCCTTGGCAGACTACGACGTGATCGTGATCGGCGCCGGCCCCGGCGGCTACGTCTGCGCCATCCGCTGCGCCCAGCTCGGCCTGAAGACCGCCTGCGTCGAGGGCCGCGAGACCCTCGGCGGCACCTGCCTCAACGTCGGCTGCATCCCGTCGAAGGCGATGCTCTACGCCTCCGAGCTCTACCGCGAGTCGCAGACCCACTTCGAGACCATGGGCCTGATCGGCGGCGGCGGCCTGACCGTCGATCTGCCGAAGATGATCGCCTACAAGCAATCGACCGTGGACAACAACACCAAGGGCATCGAATTCCTGTTTAAGAAGAACAAGATCGAGTGGCTCAAGGGCTGGGGCAAGATCACCGCCCCCGGCGAGGTCAGCGTCGACGGCACGCTCCACAAGACCAAAAACATCGTCATCGCCAGCGGCTCCGAGGTCACGCCGCTTCGCGGCGTCACCATCGACGAGAAGACCGTCGTCAGCTCCACCGGCGCGCTGGTCCTCGCCGAGATCCCCAAGCGCCTCATCGTCGTCGGCGCCGGCGTCATCGGCCTCGAGCTCGGCTCGGTCTATTCCCGCCTCGGCTCGCAGGTCACCGTCCTCGAATACCTCGACCAGATCACCCCCGGCATGGACCTCGAGATCTGCAAAACCCTGCAACGCCTCCTTACCAAGCAAGGCCTGAGCTTCACCCTCGGCGCCGCCGTCCAGTCGGCCGAGCCCGCCGACGGCGCCACCCGCGTCACCTACAAGCTGCGCAAGGACGACAGCGAAGCCACCCTCGACGCCGACATCGTGCTGGTCGCCACCGGCCGGCGTCCCTTCACCGACGGCCTCGGCGCCACCGACCTCGGCGTCCGCCTCTCGCCGCGCGGCCAGATCGAGGTCGACGCCCGCTGGCAGACCGCGGTTCCCGGCATCTACGCGCTCGGCGACGCCATCGCCGGCCCGATGCTCGCGCACAAGGCCGAGGACGAGGGCATGGCCGTCGCCGAGACCATCGCCGGCCAGCACGGCCACGTGAACTACGGCGTGATCCCGTCGGTGATCTACACCTCGCCCGAGGTCTCCACCGTCGGCCAGACCGAGGAGCAGCTCAAGGAAGCCGGCCGCGCCTACAAGGTCGGCAAGTTCCCCTTCCTCGGCAACGCCCGCGCCAAGTCGCACTTCGCCGGCGACGGCTTCGTGAAGCTCCTCGCCGACAGGGACACCGACCGCGTCCTCGGCGCCCACATCATCGGCCCCTACGCCGGCGATCTCATCCACGAGATCTGCCGTCGGCATGGAGTTCGGCGCCGCCGCCGAGGACATCGCCCGCACCTGCCACGCCCACCCCACCTTCTCCGAAGCGGTGCGCGAAGCGGCGCTGGCCTGCGGCGACGGCGCGATCCACGCCTGAGGGCGCGGCGGGCGTTCTACATGTCGATGGTCGGCGCGATCTCGATCGAGCCGCCGGCCTGAAGGATCGGGCAGCCCTTGGCCATCTTCTGCGCCGCGGCGGCATCGGCCGCCTCGACCAGCGAATAGCCGCTGACCGGGTTGGCGCCGCCGTTGTCCGCGACCGAGCCGTCGGATTTCACCGTGGACGACTTGCCCACCGGGGCGCCGCCGTCCACCAGCGCCTTGCCGAGGCCGCCCATCCAGGCCGTCCAGGCGGCCATCACCCGCTCGCCTTCCTCCTTCGACTGCGGGGTCGACCCGCCATGATAGGCGAAGAGAAATTTCGGCATCGGTTCATTCCCCTGCTCCGCCACGGCACCCGCCGCGGCCGGCCGCATCATGCGCCACGCCGCGCGTCGGCGGAAGCCTCCGCCGCGCGATCAGAGTGTGTGCGCTGCCGATCGCCGGGCCGGATAGGCCACCGCCCCACCCGGCCGGCCTCTGAGTTCCAGGTCACGTGATCGCCGATCTCGAACTTTTCGCTCATCGCTTCCCTCTGGACGCGGGCTAGCTGGTTCAGCGACATCGGCCAGGCAGGAATGGTTCCGCGCCTGTGTGCATGCTCGGCGCCTGGCTCAGGCGACGAGCATCCTGAGCCCCTGCGTCACGTCGATCCGGATCGCCAACCGCAGCCCCGGCTCGTCCCCGGCCCGGAGTGCTGCGAGGATCTTGCGGTGCATCTCGCTGCCCTGCCGGCGTCGCAGCCGCTCGTAGAGCATGCGCATCGTCGGGCCGGCCTGCAGCCAGACCGTCTCGATCAGCCCGAGCATCGCCGGCGCCTGCGCCCGCAGATAGAGCGTGCGGTGGAACTCCAGGTTCGAGCGCACGTAGCCCGACGCATCGCCCTTGACGATCATCTCGTCGATCACGCCGTTGATCGCCGCCATCCGGTCGATCAGCGCCACATGCGCCCGCGGCAGCGCCCGCGAGGCGAGCTCGGGCTCGATCAGCGCCCGGAGCGCCGCCAACTCCTCGATCCGCTCGTTCGCGAGTTCCGGCGTCGATACCCTTCCCGAGGCGGAGAGCTTCAGCGCTCCCTCGGCGACCAGCCGCCGCGCCGCCTCGCGCGCCGGTGTCATGCTGACCCCGAACTCCGCCGCGATGCCGCGAAGGGTGAAGGCGGCGCCGGGCGGCACCTGGCCGTGCATGATCCGCGCGCGCAGGCTGCGATAGACCCATTCGTGGGCCGGCAGCAGGCTCTCGCTCGGCCGCTCGCGCTCGATCATCGCCGATGTGTGGCGGGGGAGGCGGACCGGCGTCAAGCCGCCGCGGCGGTGAAATCGAGCCCGTGCAGCCTCGACCCGTTGCGCCGCAGCCAGTCCCGCGCCGCCGGATAGTCCGGGCAGAGCCGCTTCACCACCGCCCAGAACCGCGGCGAATGGTTCATCTCCGCGAGATGCGCCACCTCGTGCGCGACCACATAATCGAGCACCGCCGCCGGCGCCATGATCAGCCGCCAGGAAAACATCAGATCGCCGCTCGCCGTGCAGGAGCCCCAGCGCGACCGCGGATCGCGCAGGCTGATCCGCCCCGGCCGCAGCCCCAGCGCCGCCGCGTGGCGCACCGCCGCCGCGACGCAGGCCCGCCGGGCTTGCTCGCGCAGCCAGGCCGCCACCCGCGGCGCCAGCCGCGCCGGCGGGCCCGGGACGTGGAGGACGTCGCCGCTCAGCCCGAGCCGCCGGCCGCCGGGCATGCCGCCGCCCTCCATCCTGACCGTCAGCGTGCCGTCGCCGAACGCCAGCACCGATCCGTCGCCGATCGCCGCCGCGGCCGGCTGCGCCGCGATCTGCCGTCGCAGCCAGCCCTCGTGATCGCTGAGAAACGCCCTTGCGTGCTTGGTCGAGACCCCGGGCGGCAAGGTCAGCGTCGGCGGGCGTCCCGCCTGGGTGACGCGCAGCACCATGCGCCGCGCCCGTGCGTTGCGCCGAAGGCGGATCTCGATGGCGGGCTCGCCGATGGAGATGGCATCGGCCACCGTGCGTCCCGGCTCAGACCGGGCGCCGCTGCGCCCGGATGAACGCGGCCACCTGCGGCTGGATCAGGCTGCGCCAGCGCGAGCCGTTGAAGACGCCGTAGTGGCCGACCCCCTGGGCGACATAGTGCTTGCGACGCTCCGCCGGCAGGTTCGGAACCATGTCCTGCGCCGCCTCGGTCTGCCCGAGGCCGGTGATGTCGTCCTTCTCGCCTTCGATCGTCATCAGCCCGATGTCGTCGATCGCCGCGGGCTCGACCAGCGTGTCGCGATAGCGATAGGCCTTCTCTGCCATCAACCGGCGCTGGAACACCCGATCGACCGTCTGCAGATAGAATTCCGCCGTGAGATCCATCACCGAGAGATATTCGTCGTAGAAGGCGCGGTGCTGCTCGGCGCCGTCGCCGTCGCCGCGCACCAGGTTCTGGAACTGGTCCAGATGCGCGTCGACGTGCCGGTTCATGTTCATCGCCAGGAACCCCGAGAGCTGCAGGAACCCCGGATAGACCCGCCGCATCACCCCCCGGCTCGGCCAGGGAACCATGACGATGACATTATTCTCGAACCAGCCGAGCGGATGCTGGGTCGCCACCTCGTTCGGCTGCTTGGGATTGCGCGCGGTGTCCATCGGCGAGCCCATCAGGATCAGCGATGCCGGCCGCAGCGGGTTCTTCGCCGCCGCCATCAGCGACGCCGCCGCCATCACCGGGATGCCGGGCTGGCAGACGGCCATCACCGCGATCCGCTCGCCGTCCCGCGACAGCTCCTCGGTCATCGCGATCAGATAGTCGGTGTAGGTGTCGAGATCGAACTCGCCCAGCGCCAGCGGAACCTCGCGCGCGTCGGTCCAGTCGGTGATATAGACGTCGTGCGTCGGCAGCATGTCCCGCACCGTGCCGCGGAGCAGCGTCGCAAAATGCCCCGACATCGGCGCCACCATCAGCACCTTGGGATCGCGCCGCGCGGTGACATGCGCCCCGTCGCGGCGGAAATGCAGGAGCTTGCAGAACGGCTTGGACCAGACCACCTCTTCCACCACCGGCGTGGCGACTCCGTCGACGATCACCTCGTCGATGCCGAAGGCCGGCCGCCCGTAGCGCCGGGTCGCGTTGATGAACATCTCGAGCGCCGCCGAGAACGCGCGCGATCCGTAGGTGGCGGACATAAGGTTCAGCGGGTTGCGAATGACCTCCTGACCCATGCGGGCCGCGGCTCGCATCGGCGAAAATGCCGCATGGGTCATCTCGTAGGCGTGATAGAGCATCAACAACCCCCCGGATTATTATTGGTTACCAGCACGATAATTAGATTAGCTCCCGTCGCTGCACCGCATCAAGCGAATTCGGCCGTCATGCGACGGAACCATGACGTTCACTTAACGCCAAATCCTTTGACAAAGTTCAACGCCCGTGTCATGCGACCGCCGATTTGCCAATCCAGTCATAAGGAAGCCACATGCCCAAGGATGAATGGGGCGTAAAGCGCATTTGCCCGACCTGCTCGACCCGCTTCTACGACCTGCGCACCGATCCGATGACCTGCCCCAACTGCGGCGCGGTGTTCTCGCTTGAGAGCCTGACCGCGGTCAAGGCCCGAACCCTGCGGCCGGAGAAGGTCAAGCCCGAGCCGGTCGATATCGAGGATCTGCCGGAGATCGACGCCGACGAGGCGATCGAGACCGACGACGACCTCGACGACGAGATCCTCGAGGACGAGGAAGACAACGTCGATCTCGAGGAAATCGCCGACGTCGCGCCCGACGAGGAAGAGAGCTGACCCCCCGCGCCGCCCCGGCATTTTGCGCTTGATCTGGCCGGGGCGGCCTCCTAAAGACGAGCGCGCGGCGACGAACCGCGTCCAGGGGCCATAGCTCAGCTGGGAGAGCGCTTGCATGGCATGCAAGAGGTCAGGAGTTCGATCCTCCTTGGCTCCACCAAACCTCCCCTCCGCCAAGACCGACCGCCCGCTGATCCGGCGCGGCTTACGTCCCTCCCGACAGGCAGTCGTCTGATCGCACCTCCTCTCTCGGAAAAGTCTCAATTCCGTCCAGCGCCGGCCCTAACCTGTCATACAGGTTTAGGGAGAATCACAAGTGTCGGGCGCGGCGCAGCCAGCATCGACGCAGCCTGGTGAGCGACGCCGTCGGCGCGATCACCCGGCGCATCCGGGACGAATACCTGATGCCCGGCGACCGGCTGCCGTCCGAGGCGCAGCTCTCCAAGGACCTGCAGGTGTCGCGCACCGTGGTGCGCGAGGCGATCCGCTCGCTCGAGGCGATGCGCATCATCGACCTCGCGCACCGGCAAGCGCGCCACCGTGGCCGAGATCGACCATGGTGCGATGTCGCTGATGATCGAGCACGGGCTGCACACCGAGCAGATCAACATCCAGCAGATCTACGACGTGCGCCGCACCATCGAGACCCGCAGGTGGCGACGCTGGCCGCCATCCGCCGCAGCGACGCCGAGGCCGCCGAGATCGCCGCGATCGCCGCCGCCATGCGCGCTGCATCGACAGACCGTCCGAGCTGATGGAGGCCGATCTCGCCTTCCACGCCGCGCTCGCCCGCGCCTCGCGCAACCCGGTGTTCGCGCTGATCGTCGGCGCGTTCCAGGGCATCACCCGGCAGACCTGGCCGATCGGCTGGAAGAGCCGCGCCACCGCCGGAGAAGCGCGAGACCATGGTGGCGACCCACGAGGAGATCGCCCGCGCCATCGCCGCTGGCGACCCGCTGGCCGCCGCCGAGCGCGATGGCCGTCCATTTCGACGAGAGCGTCCGCGCGCTCCTCTGCGGCCGGCATGTCGTGAGCCGCCGATGAGGATCACCGCGCTCGAGACCGTCCGCATCGCGGAGCGCCCGAACCTCCTCTGGCTCAGCGTCGCACACCGACGAGGGCCTCACCGGGCTCGGCGAGACCTTCTTCGGCGCCCTGACCGTCGAGGCGCATGTCCATGAATTCGTCGCCCCGCGGGTGATCGGCCGCGACCCGCTGGAGATCGACCGGCTCTCGGCGGATCTCGATCGGCTACGTCGGCTTCCGCTCCACCGGCGCCGAGATGCGCGGCAACTCCGCCTTCGACATCGCGCTCTGGGACCTCTTCGGCAAGGCCACCGGCCAGCCGATCGCGCAACTGCTCGGCGGCTTCACCCGCCGCGAGATCCGCACCTACAACACCTGCGCCGGCACCGACTACATCAAGCAAGCCACCGGCCAGACCACCGCCAACTACGGCCTCGGCGCCGGCCGCGGCTACGACGACCTCGACGCCTTCCTGCACCGCGCCGACGAGCTGGCGCTGTCGCTGCTCGAGGAAGGCATCACCGGCATGAAGATCTGGCCGTTCGACGCGGCCGCGGAGAAGACCGCGCGGCCGCGCGATCAGCCTGCCGGACCTGAAGTCGGCGCTCGAGCCGTTCGAGAAGATCCGCAGCGCGGTCGGCGACCGGATGGACATCATGGTCGAGCTGCATTCGATGTGGCAGCTCCTGCCCGCGATCGAGATCGCCCGGGCGCTCGCCCCGTTCCGGACCTTCTGGCACGAGGACCCGATCCGCATGGACAGCCTCGCCGAGCCTCAAGCGCTACGCCGAGGCCTCGCCGGCGCCGATCGCGGCCTCCGAGACCCTCGGCGGCCGCGGCGCCTTCCGCGATCTCCTGGAGACCGGCGCGGCCGGGGTGGTGATCGTCGACATCAGCTGGTGCGGCGGCCTCAGCGAGGCGCGCAAGATCGCGGCGATGGCCGAAACCTGGCACCTGCCGGTGGCGCCGCACGACTGCACCGGCCCGGTGGTGCTTGCGGCCTCGACGCATCTGTCGCTCAATGCGCCCAACGCCCTGGTGCAGGAAAGCGTGCGCGCCTTCCACCGGACCTGGTACCGGGAGATGGTGACCGCGCTTCCGGAGATCCGGAACGGCATGATCACCGTGCCGCCCGGACCGGGGCTGGGGCTGGAGCTGCGCCCCGACCTCGACCGTGCCTTTACCGTGAGCCGCAGACGATCGGATGCGGCGACCATCTAGACCAAGCGACGACCAACCGGGAGGAGAACCAACAATGAAACTGAGAAACCTTGCCGCGGCAGCGGTGCTCTTGGCGGGAGCGCCGGCGATGGCGCAGGAGCCGCTCGACATCGTCTTCACCGTCCACTCGGGGGCGTCGAACACCTTCTGGCAGGCGGTGCAGAAGGGCTACGAGGACGCCTGCGCCAAGCTCGCCGCCAACTGCCAGATGGTCTATGTCCAGACCGACGGCTCGGTGCAGGAGCAGGTGGCCAACATGGAGGCCGCCATCGCCCGCAACCCGGACGCGCTGATCACCTCGATCGTGGACAACAACGCCTTCGACGACGTCATCCAGCGGGCGCGCGACGCGGGGATCATCGTCATCGCCTCGAACGTCGACGACCTCGAGGGCGCCGCGGGCAACGCGCGCCAGGCCTTCATCGGCCAGGGCTTCGTGCCGGCGGGCTACTCGCTGGCGCAGGCGCAGTGGAAGAACATGCCCGCCGAGGGCGACCTGCACATCCTGGTCGGCGTCTCGGCGCCGGGGCAGAACTGGTCCGAGCAGCGCGCGCTCGGCGTCACCAACTTCCTCGACGAGCAGATCGCCGCGAACCCCGACCGCAAGATCACCTACGAGCGGCTCGATTCCGGCACCGACCTCGCCACCGTCGGCGACCGCGTCGGCGCCTATCTCTCGGCGCATCCGGAGACCAACGCCTATTTCGACACCGGCTTCTGGCATGCCGCCGTCGCCCGGGTGCTGGCCGACCGCGGCGTTCCGCCGGGCAAGGTGCTGCTCGGCGGCTTCGACCTGGTGCCCGAGGTGCTCGACCAGATGAAGGCGGGCTACATCCAGGTGCAGATCGACCAGCAGCCTTACATGCAGGGCTTCATGCCGGTGATGGAGGTCTATCTTGCCAAGACTGTCGGGCTGGCGCCGGCCGACATCGACACCGGTCAGGGGATCGTGACGCCCGACATGGTCGATCCGATCATGGATCTCTCGGCCAAGGGCCTGCGCTGACCCCACCGCCCCCGGTTGCGCGCCGCGCGCCCGGGGGCGCCTTCCCCGCCAAAGGACGCCCATGCGACGGATCCTCAAGCTCGCCCTGCAGAAACCGGAGCTGGCGGCGACGCTGCTCCTGGTCGTGCTCGTCGCCCTCTTCCAGATCCGCTCGGGCGGCGTCTTCCTCGACTACAACAACCTGCGCGGCATCCTGGGCTTCCTGCCCGAGCTGGCGCTGATCGGGATCGGCGTCACCTTGCTGATGATCGCCGGCGAGTTCGATCTCTCGGTCGGCTCGGTCTTCGCGCTCGGGCCGATGACCATGGCGGTGCTGATGACCCACGGCTGGCCGTTCTGGCCGGCCTTCGCCATCGGCCTCCTCGCCTGCGCCGCGATCGGCTTCATCAACGGCTGGGTGACGATCGAGTTCGACATCCCGTCCTTCATCACCACGCTCGGCATGCTGTTCATGGCGCGGTCGCTGACCGTGGTGGTCTCCGGCGGCTTCCCGCCCCGGCTCGACTTCGACAAGATCCCCGAGCATCTGTTCGTCGCCTACGTCGGCCCCGGACAGATGTTTCGCGCCTCCTTCGTGTGGTTCGCGGCGATCGCGGTGGTGATGAGCCTGCTTCTCAGCCGCACCAACTTCGGCAACTGGGTGCGCGCGACCGGCGGCTTCCTGCCCGCCGCGCAGGCGATGGGCATCCCGACCCGGTGGGTCAAGATCACCTGCTTCATCATCTGCTCGCTGCTCGCGGGCTTCGCCGGGATCATCCAGGTGCTGCGGCTCGGCTCGCCCCTGCCGTCGCTCGGGATCGGCTACGAGCTGCAGGCCGTCGCCGCCGCGGTGATCGGCGGCACCTCGCTCGCCGGCGGCATCGGCTCGATCATCGGCGGCATCATCGGCGCCACGCTGATCCGGGTGATCGACAACGGCATGGTGATGTCGCAGATCAACGGCAACTGGTTCCAGTTCGCGGTCGGCGCGCTGACGATCTTCGCCGTGGTCGGCAACGCCTGGATGCGCAAGCGCGGCCGCGCCATGAAGGTGGAGACCGACCGGGCATGACCGACCCCATCATCCGGGTGACCAACCTGCACAAATGGTACTCCGGCGTGCACGCGCTCAAGGGCGTCAGCCTCGACGTTCGCCCGGGCGAGGCCTTGGGCCTCGTCGGCGACAACGGCGCCGGCAAGTCCACGCTGATCAACATCCTCTCGGGCCTGCACCGCCAGGACGAGGGCGACATCGCGATCGAGGGCAAGCCGGTCACCATCCGCAACCCCAAGCACGCGATGGCGCTCGGGATCGAGACCATCTACCAGTACAATTCGATGGTGCCGATCATGTCGATCGCCCGGAACCTGTTCATCGGGCGCGAGCCGCTGAAATTCTCGGTCGGCGGCCTCGGCTGGCTCGACCTGAACCGGATGCGCGGCGACAGCGTCAAGGCCATCGCCGACGTCGATCTGCACCTGCGCTCCCCCGACGCGCTGGTCGGCGAGCTCTCCGGCGGCCAGCGTCAGGGCGTCGCCATCGCCCGGGCGATGCACTTCCGCTCGAAGGTGATGATCCTCGACGAGCCGACCAACCATCTGTCGGTCAAGGAGACCAACAAGGTGATCGGCTTCGTCCGCGGCTTGCGCGAGCAGGGCGTAACCGCCATCTTCATCAGTCACAACATGCACCATGTCTTTGCCTGCTGCGACCGGATCGTCGCCATGGCGCTGGGTCGGATCGTGATGGACAAGCCGCTCGGCGAGACCTCGATCGACGAAGTGCAGGACGTGCTCTAGGTGCGTCAGGCAGAGCCAATGACCGGAGGTCCGGGCGAGCCTTGCGCTCATCCCCGGACCCAAGGAGAGGAAGATGACCGTTCTAGCCGAGCCCCTGGTTTCCCGCGACTACAGCCTCACCGGACCCTCGTCGAAACGCGCCCTCGAGATCGGCCTCGCCTCGGCGGAATGGTACCACACCGAGGTGCCGCGCAAGGTGATCAAGGAGCTGATGACCCGCAGGGACGGCCCGGCCATCCGCGACACCATCATCTGGGCGCTCGGCCAGATCCTCTTCGCCGCCGGCGGCATCTACTTCTGGGGAAGCTGGTGGTGCGTGCCGTTCTGGGCCGCCTACGGCGTGCTCTACGGCTCGGCCTGCGACAGCCGCTGGCACGAGTGCGGCCACGGCACCGCCTTCCGCACCGCCTGGATGAACGACATCGTCTACAACATCGCCTCCTTCCAGGTGATGCGCAACCCGGTGGCCTGGCGCTGGAGCCACGCCCGCCACCATACCGACACCTACATCGTCGGCCGCGACCCCGAGATCGCCTTCATGCGCCCGCCCGCCGTGGTCAAGCTCGGCGCTCGCCTTCATCGGCATCCAGGCGGTCTGGGAATCGATGGGCATCCTGCTCCGGCAGGCGGCGGGCAAGCTCTCCGACGACGAGAAGGACTACATCCCCGAGAGCGAGCGCTGGAAGGCGATCCTCGCCGCGCGGATCCACATCGCGATCTACGCCGCCACCATCGTCGCCGCCCTCGCCTTCCGCTCGTGGATCCCGCTGATGGTGATCGGCCTGCCGCGCATCTACGGCGCCTGGCACATGGTGATGTGCGGGCTGCTGCAGCACGGCGGGCTCGCCGACAACGTCATCGACCACCGGCTGAACAGCCGCACGGTCTACATGAACCCGATCTCGCGCTTCATCTACTGGAACATGAACTACCACATCGAGCACCACATGTTCCCGATGGTGCCCTACCACGCGCTGCCGCGGCTGCACGAGCTGGTGAAGGCCGACTATCCGCCGCCCAACACGCTCGATCCTCGACGGCTACATCGAGATGTACCGCGCGGTGAAGCGCCAGCTCAGCGACCCGGAATACTACATCCGCCGCCAGCTCCCGCCGACCGCCAAGCCCTACCGCGACGAGTTCCACAACGTCCTGATCTCCCGCTAACAGGACCTCCAGGTGAACCTCGACACCCTCTCCACAGTCCCGCCCGATTTGTCCGTCGACAAATCGGGCCGCGCCCGCCCCCCCAAGGGCGGGCGCGATTCCGCGCCCACCGGGGCGGACGCGCCCCGATTGCGAACGTCGGTCCAGGCCGCGCCCCCCTCGGCCTCCGCGCTCGCGCGCTCCGGCCGACGAACCGGCGCGACGCAATGCGTCGCTTTCGCCGGTTCGAAGAGCCCGTCCCCGTCATCGGAACCCTTTGACATGCGCAAGAAACCCACCGTCGCCGACCTGCGCGCGCTGAAGGGCCAGGGCCAGCGCACCATGCTCAGGGTGATGACCCTCGAGGAGGCCGCCGCCGCCGAGGTGGCCGGCATCGACATCGTCTCGGTCCCCGCCGAGCTCGTCACCCACCCCGACTACCGCCGCGTCGCCCCGACGCTCTTCTCGATGACCGGCCGGACGCATCTCGAGGCCGGCACCCGCGACGACTACCTGCGCTGGGCCTGCGAGGTGATGAACGCCGGCGCCGACGCGGTCTATTGCTCGGGCAGCCTCGCCACCGTCGAGCATGTCGCGCGCGAGCACATCCCGGTGGTCGGCCACGTCGGCCTGGTGCCCAGCCGCGCCACCTGGACCGGCGGCTTCAAGGCGGTGGGCAAGACCGCGGACCAGGCGCGTAGCGCTCTACCACGAATGCCAGGCCTACGAGGCGGCCGGCGCCTTCGCGGTCGAGATCGAGGTGGTCCCGGTCGAGGTCGCGACCGCGATCAGCGCCCGGCTCAAGCTCCTGCTCTGGTCGATGGGCGCCGGCGCCGGCTGCGACGCGCAATATCTCTTCGCCTGCGACATCCTCGGCGCGCACAAGGAGCACATGCCGCGCCACTCCAAGGTCTATCGCGACTTCGCCGCCGAGTACGACCGGCTGCAGGCCGAGCGCGTCGCCGCCTTCCGCGAGTTCGCCGCCGATGTCGGCTCCGGCGCCTATCCCGAAGAGCGGCACCTCGTCCACATGACCGCCGACGACCTCGCGGCCTTCCAGAAGGCCTTGTCCGCGCCCGGAGCCTAGGAAGCGGTGGCGCGCAGCCCGGATTCGGCGGCGGCGGCGTCGGTCGCCGCCAGCACGTCGGCGACGCTGCGGGTGTCGAGCACCGAGGCGATCGCTTCCCGGACATCGATCATCGTCAGCCGCACCGCGCAGGCGGTCTCGTCCGGACAGTCGTGGCAGGGCTGGTAGGCGAAGCGCGAGGCGCACTGGATCGGCGCGATCGGGCCGTCGAGCACCCGCAGCACCTCGCCGACCATGATCTTCTCGGGCGCGCGGGCGAGCCGGTAGCCGCCGCCGCGGCCCTTGCGCGAGAAGACGAGGCCGCCCATGCGCAGATCGTTCAGGATCGCGTCGAGAAACTTCTTCGAGATGGTGTTGGCCTGGGCGATCTCGGTCGAGAGCGCGAGCCGATCGTCGGGCAGCCGCGCAAGATGCAGCACGGCCTTCAGGCCGTATTTGCCTCGCATTGACAGCACGTTCGCGACCCTCGGCACACTGGATCGCCGATCGATCCACCAAGCCTCTATACCGAAGGCTGCCATCCGAGGGAAGCCGCCGCGCGCCCGCGCCCTTCAGCGCGGCTGGTGCGCGACCGGCCGAAGCCGGCCGGCCGCGGCCAGCCCGGCCGGGCCGAGGGCGCGCGGCCGCGGGTGGATGACCGTCTCGGGCCGCCGGCGCCACAGTTGCACCGCCGCGAGCAGCCGCGGACCGTCCGGCCAGGGGCCGAAGCCCGCCGCGGTGTTGATGTGCCCGGCGTCGCCGTAATCGACGAGATCGGCGCCCCAGGCCGCCGCGAAGCGCCGCGCCCGCGCGAAGCGCATGCAGGGATCGCTGCGGCTGGCGACGACGGCGGCCGGGAACGGCAGCGGCGCCAGCGACATCGGCGTGAAACGGCGCAGCCGCTCCGAGGCGTGCGGCATCTCCTCGACGTCCGCCGGCGCCACCAGCAGCGCGCCGGCGATGCGAAGATCGAGCCGCTCGGCCGCGAGCCGGGTCACCAGCGGCACCCCGAGGCTGTGCACGACCAGCCAGGCATAGGGATGCCGGCCGATCGCCTCGACCAGCCGCTCGCTCCAGCGCACCGGGCAGGGCTTGCGCCAGTCGGCCTGCTCGACCAGCACGGCGTTGGGGTCGTTGCGCAGCCACCATTGCTGCCAGTGGCCGGAATCGGAGCCGCCCAGCCCGGGAATGATCAAGGTCGTTGCCATTTGCCGCCTCAAAGCTGATTATGTCGATAGCTTGAGTCGTGATTACTGTAGCCGATCCGCTCCGGATGTGAACCCCGAATTTCGACCGGCGCGATTCTGCCGCGCCTGCCATCTGAAGCCCTGCGCATCATGTAAGCCCTTGACTAACCGTCAGCCATGGGCTAACGGTAGCGCGGCATGAAGCCAATCCTCTACCGACCCGCGGCCCGCAAGGCGCTCCGCCGGATGCCGGCCAACACCGCACTGCGGATCGTCGGCAAGATCGAAGCCTATGCCGAAGACCCTTCCTCGCAGGCAAAGAACGTGAAGGCCCTGCGAGGGCGAGACGGCATCCGGCTCCGGGTCGGCGATTGGCGCGTGATCATGGTCGATGGCGATGTGCTCGACGTGCTCGACGTCGGATCGAGGGGCGGGATCTACGACTAGCGGCAAGGAGGCCGGACGATGACCGAGATGATCAACATTCCCCGCGCCGAATACGAGCGGCTGCTCGCGGCCGCCGAGGAGCTCGCCGATCTGGCAGCCTACGATCGGGCGATCGCTGCCGGCGGCGAGGGCATGCCCGGGGACGTGCTCAAGCGCATTCTGGCCGGAGAGAGCCCGGTTCGGGCGATCAGGGAGTGGCGCGGGATCACCGCGGCCGAGCTTGCGCGCAGGGCGGACATGCACCGTGTCCAGGTGCATGACATCGAGACCGGGCGGAAGCGCGGTTCGGTGGACACGCTCAGGCGGATGGCGGAGGCGCTGGGCGTGCCGCTGGACGATATCGCCTGAGGACCTTTCGGCATGGTGCCGCCAGGCATCATCCTGCCCGAACCGGTCGCTTGGACCAAAAAGATCTTGCAAGCCGGCAATCTCTCTATAATCTCGATCTAGATAGTCGTGATTCGTCGAGGGACCAATGGCTGGAAGAATCGTCGGACTGGCGGGGAGCCTGAGCAAGCCGTCGCGGACCCGGGCGCTGGTCGATGCCGCGGTCGAACGCGCGGCGGACCGCTACGGGCTCGAGGGCGTCGTCTATGACCTCGAGGCCTTCGCGCCGTCCCTCGGCACCGCGGTCCGCCTCGCGGATCTGGCGCCCGACGCCCGGGCGGCGGTGGAGACGCTGCTGACGGCGGATGCGCTGGTGCTGGCGAGCCCGGTCTACAAGGGCAGCTACGCCGGGCTCTTCAAGCACCTCATCGACCTGCTCGACCCCTTGTCGCTCGTCGGCACGCCGGTGCTGCTCGGTGCCACCGGCGGCGGGCCGCGGCACGCGCTGGTGATCGAGCACCAGCTCCGCCCGCTCCTCGGCTTCTTCGAGGCGCAGACGCTGGCCACCGGCATCTACGCCGCCGACACCGACTTCCGCGACGGCGTCGTGGCGTCGGAGGCGGCGATCGAGCGGCTCGACCGGGCGGTGGCGCAGTTCGCGCCCTTCTTCCCGACCCTGTCGGCGGCCCCGGCCCGGCGGCCGATGGCGGTCGCAGCGCTATCCTGAGCGGCGCCCGGCGCGCTCATCCCGAAATTCCAGGAGATCGAAGATGCCACATTCCGAAGCAGCCCCGATCAAGTTCGCCTACTGGGTCCCGAACGTCTCGGGCGGCCTCGTCATCAGCAACATCGAGCAGCGCACCGGCTGGGACATCGACTACAACCGCAAGCTGGCGCAGATCGCCGAGGCGAGCGGCTTCGACTATGCGCTGAGCCAGATCCGCTTCACCGCCGGCTACGGCGCCGACAACCAGCACGAATCGGTGTCCGTTCAGCCACGCGCTGCTGGCCGCCACCGAGACAGCTGAAGGTGATCGCGGCGCATCCTGCCCGGGCCGTGGAACCCGGCGCTGGCGGCGAAGCAGATCGCCACGATCAACCACCTGACCGACGGCCGCGATCGCGGTCAACGTCGTCAGCGGCTGGTTCCGCGGCGAGTTCGCCGCGATCGGCGAGCCCTGGCTCGACCACGACGAGCGCTACCGCCGCTCGGAGGAGTTCATCCGCGCGCTGCGCGGCATCTGGACCGAGGACAACTTCACCTTCGCCGGCGACTTCTACCGCTTCCGCGACTATTCGCATGAAGCCGAAGCCGATCGATCCGCAGCCGGAGATCTTCCAGGGCGGCTCGAGCCGCGGCGGCGCGCGACATGGCGGCGCGGGTGTCCGACTGGTACTTCACCAACGGCAACACGCCGGAGGGCATCGGCAAGCAGGTCGACGACATCCGCGACAAGGCCGCGGCCGAACGGCCGGTCGGTCAAGGTCGGCGTCAACGCCTTCGCCATCGCCCGCGAGACCGAGGCCGAGGCCAAGGCGGTGCTCGACGAGATCATCGCCAAGGCCAACCCCGACGCGGTGCACGGCTTCGGCGCACGAGGTGAAGAACGCCGGCAAGGCCTCGCCGGAAGGCGAGGGCAACTGGGCGAAATCGAGCTTCGAGGACCTGGTCCAGTACAACGACGGCTTCCGCTCCAACCTGATCGGCACGCCGGAGCAGATCGCCGAGCGCATCGTCGGCATGAAGGAGGCCGGCGCCGATCTGGTGCTGCTCGGCTTCCTGCACTTCCAGGAGGAGGTCGAGTTCTTCGGCCGCCGGGTGATCCCGCTGGTCCGCGAGCTCGAGGCCGAAGCCGCGCTCGCACGCCGGCGGCGTCGCGGCGGAGTAACGCCGCGCCGGCCCGTCCGCGGGCCGAGCGCACTGCATCGGGAGAACGAGATGGATGGCGCATTTCTGCGCGCGGAGGCGCATGTCCGCGCGCCGGCGGAGACTCCGCGAGCTCGCGTCGGGCGCGGCGCCGGCTGGCCGAACCCCGGCAGTCGACCGCTGGCGCTCAGCGACATCGACCTCGTCCTTCGGCGGCGTGCGCGGCGCTGACGGGCGTCGGCCTCGACGTGCGGCGCGGCGAGATCCGGGCGATGATCGGCCCGAACGGCGCCGGCAAGAGCTCGCTGGTCAACATCATCAGCGGCCTCTACCGCCCCGACGCGGGCAGCATCCGGATCGGCGGCGAGCGCTTCGCCCGGGTGCCCGACGCAGCCGGCTCGCGGCGCTCGGCGTCGCGCGCACCTTCCAGAACCTCGCGCTCTTCCCGCGGCCTCAGCGTGCTGGCCAACATCGCCACCGGCCTCGTCCATCGCCCGCCGCGCCGGCCTCGCTCGGCCAGTCGCTCGGCCTGCCCGGCGCCCGCCGCGAGAACGCCGAGATCGCCGAGCGGGTCGCCGAGGTCGCCGCCTTCCTCCACCTCGAGGCGCATCTGCGACCGCCCGGTCGGCACGCTGCCCTACGGCCTGCAGAAGCGGGTCGAGCTCGCCCGCGCGCTGGTCGCCGAGCCCGAGCTCCTGCTCCTCGACGAGCCGATGGCCGGCATGACCGCCGACCGAGAAGGCCGAGATGGCGCGGCTTCCTCCGCGCCGCCCGCGACCGGTCGGCACGTCACCGTCATCCTGATCGAGCACGACATCGGCGTGGTGATGGACCTGTCCGACCGCGTCGCCGTGCTCGACTACGGCCGCAAGATCGCCGACGGCACGCCCGACGAGGTCCGCCGCGACCAGCAGGTGATCGACGCCTATCTCGGCGTCGCCCCGAGGCCGCCTGATGGCACTGATGACGGACTTCCTCTTCTTCATCGAGGTGCTGGTCGGCGGCCTGCTCTCCGGCGTGATGTACTCGCTGGTCGCGATCGGCTTCGTGCTGATCTACAAGACCTCGGGCGTGCTCAACTTCGCGCAGGGCGCGATGGTGCTCTTCGCGGCGCTGACCTTCGTCAGCCTGGTCGAGCGCGGCTTGCCCTTCGCGGCGCGCGCTCGCCGTCACCTTCGCGGCCATGGTCGCTGCTCGGCTTCGGCATCGAGCGCACGGTGCTGCGGCCGCTGGTCAACCGCCGCCGATCACCCTGTTCATGGCGACGCTCGGCCTCTCCTAGGTCATCGAGGGCGCGGCGCAGCTCCTCTGGGGCACCCAGGTGCACGGGCTCGACCTCGGCATCGCCGACATGCCGTTCGAGGTCGCCGGCGTCTTCATCTAGACCAGTTCGACCTCGTCGCGGCGCGTGATCGCCGGCGCCATGGTCGCGGTCCTCACCGCCTTCTTCCGCTAGACCCGCATCGGCCTCGCCTTCCGCGCCGTCGCCGACGACCAGTTCGCCGCGCTCGCGGTCGGCCTGCGCCTGCCGCTGATCTGGGCGCACGGTCTGGGCCGCTGCCGGCTTCGTCGCGCTGGTCGCCGGCCTGCTCTGGGGCGCGCGGCTCGGCGTGCAGTTCTCGCTGTCGCTGATCGTCCTGAAGGCGCTGCCGGTGCTGGTGCTCGGCGGCTTCGACTTCGATCCTCGGCGCCATCGTCGCGCGGCCTGCTGATCGGCGCCACCGAGAAGCTGGCCGAGGTCTATATCGGCGCATATCTTCGGCGGCGGCATCGAGGGCTGGTTCGCCTACGTCGTGGCGCTCGTCGTCCTGCTGGTCCGCCCCTCCGGCCTGTTCGGCCAGAAGCTCGTCGAGAGGTCTGAGCCATGAGCCATCGCCCAGGACATCGCTCCCGCTCCCGCGCCCTGCGCTGGCAGCCGGCTCGCTGCTGCCGGTCGCTGCTGCTCGCCGTCGCCTACGGCGTCGTCCCGGCCGTCGGCACCGAGCTATCTGTTCGAGGCGATCCTGCTGCCGTTCCTCGCGCTCAGCCTCGCCGCGCGTCGGGCTCAACCTCCTCACCGGCTATGCCGGCCAGCTCTCGCTCGGCTCGGCGGCGTTCATGGCGGTCGGCGCCTTCGCCGCCTACAACTTCGATCTGCGCGTCCCCGGCCTGCCGCTGCTCGGCTCAGCATCGTCGCTGGCGGCCGGCGCCGCGGCGGCGATCGGCGTCGTCTTCGGCCTGCCGAGCCTGCGGCTCCGCGGCTTCTACCTCGCGGTCTCGACGCTGGCGGCGCAGTTCTTCGTGCAATGGGCGCTGACCAAGTTCGGCTGGTTCTCGAACGACAGCGCCTCCGGCGTCATCTCTGCGCCGCCGCCTGCGAGATCGGCGGCATCGCCTTCGACGGCCCGGTCGGCCGCTACCTCTTCGCGCTGACCGTCGTGATCCGTGCTGACCGTCGCTCGCCTAGCGGCTGGTGCACTCGCCGATCGGGCCGCAACTTCATCGCCGTGCGCGACAACGAGACGGCGGCGCGGGTCATCGGCGTGCCGGTGCTGCGGACCAAGCTGCTCGCCTTCGCGATCTCCTCGTTCGATCATCGGCGTCGCCGGGCGTGCTCTGGGCCTTCGCCTACCTGCGCACCGTCGAGCCGCCGGCTTCAACCTCGACCGCTCGTTCCAGATCCTGTTCATCATCATCATCGGCGGCCTCGCCTCGATCCGCGGCGCCTTCCTCGGCGCGGCGTTCATCGTCGTGCTTGCCGCTGCTGCTGTCGCGTCTCGGCCGCGACGCTGTTCGGCGGTGTGGTCGACTTCAGGCATGCTCGACATCGTCCAGCGGATCCTGCTCGGCGTCCTGATCATCGTCTTCCTCATCGTCGAACCCGAGGGGCTCGTCGGCCGGTGATCGAGCGCCTCGGACAGAGCCCGCCTCGCTGGCATCGCGACCGGCTGAGCCGGCTTCAACAAATCCATACGGAGATCTGCCTGATGAGCTCATCTCTCCAGAATCAGCGCTCGGCGGCCGGCTCGCGCGCGACGCTGCTCGCCGTCGCCCGGCGCTGGCCGACGAGCAGTATTTCCCGCTGCAGAGCTACCGCGTCGGCCCCTACGCCGCCGGCGGCACCGGCTTCTTCGGCGGGTTCATCGACTACATGAACCTGATCAACACCCGCGACGGCGGCGTCAACGGCGTCAAGCTGACCTGGTCCGAGGGCGAGACCCAGTACGAGGTCGAGAGGGCGTCGAGTGCTACGAGCGGCTGAAGAGCCAGCCCGAACATCGCCGCCTGGAACCCGCTCTCGGTCGGCATCGCCTACGCGATGATCGACCGGATCACCGCGGACAAGGTGCCGCTGATCACCGTCAACCACGGCCGCACCGACTCCACCGACGGCCGCGTCTTCCCCTACGTCTTCCCGCTGCTGCTCAACCCCTACAGCGAGACCTCCGGCATCGTGAACTACATCGCCTCGCAAGGAGGGCGGGCTCGAGAACCTGAAGGGCAAGAAGATCGTCGTGCTCTACCACGGCTCGCCCTACGGCAAGGAGACCATCCCGATCTACGAGCTGCTGGCCGAGAAGTACGGCTTCGAGCTGCAGCAGATCGAGGTGCCGCATCCCGGCAACGAGCAGCAGTGCGCAGTGGCTGACCGATCCGCCGCGCCAAGCCCGGACTACGTCGTGCTGCGCGGCTGGGGCGTGATGAACCCGGTGGCGCTCAAGACCGCGCAGAAGACCGGCTTCCCGGCCGACCACATCATCGGCAACGTCTGGTCGAACTCCGAGGAGGACGTCGTCCCGCCGGCGACGCGGCCAAGGGCTACACCGCGATCACCACCCAGGCCTCGGGCACGCGAATATCCGGTGGTCCAGGAGATCGTCGAAGACGGTCTACGACGCCGGCAAGGGCAACCTCGAGGACCAGAAGCGGATCGGCTCGGTCTACCACAACCTCGGCATCGTCAACGGCATCCTCAACGTCGAGGCGGTGCGCATCGCCCAGGGCAAGTTCGGCAACCGCACGCTGACCGGCGACGAGGTCCGCTGGGGCTTCGAGCACCTGCAGCTCGACCCGGCAGCGGGTCGAGGAGCTCGGCGCCAAGGACCTGTTCCACTCGATCAACGTCACCTGGGACAACCACGAGGGCGACGGCTACGTCACCTTCCAGCAGTGGGACGGCGAGCAAGTGGAACGTCGTCTCCGACTGGATCGCCCCCGACTGGGCGCTGCTGCGGCCGATCATCGAGAAGTCGTCGGAGGCCTACGCCGCGGAAAAGGGCCTGCACGATCCGCACCGCAGGCGGACGCCGACGAGGTCGTGCACCAACTGAGCGACGGCGCACGCCGCCGGCGCGCCGCCTGCGCCGGCGGCCCCATGAGGAAGCGCCGATGGCCGATGGCCGACGACGAGATCCTGCTGCGCTTCGAGCGGCGTCGACGCCGACCTACAACGGCGCCATCGCCGCGCTGCACGGCGTCGACCTCGAGGTGCCGTCGCGGCGAGATCGTGGCGCTGCTCGGCGCCAACGGCGCCGGCAAGACCACGCTGCTCAAGGCCGCCTCGAACCTGCTGCCGGCCGAGCGCGGCGCGGTCGACCGCCGGGCAGATCAGCTTCCGACGGCCTCGACGTCACCCGGACGGCGCCCGGCCGATCTGGTCGCGCGCCGGCCTCGTGCCAGGTGCTCGAAGGCCGCCACTGCTTCCGCTCGCTGACCGTCGAGGAGAACCTGCTCACCGGCGCCATCGCCGCGGCGGCGGCCGCGCGCGCAGGCGCGCGACGACCTCGAGCGGGTCTACGCGCTCTTCCCGCGCCTCGCAGGAGAAGCGGCGCGTCGCCGCCGGGCCTGACCTCGGGCGGCGAGCAGCAGATGACCGCGATCGGCCGCGGCGCTGATGTCGCGGCCGCGGCTCTTCCTGCTCGACGAGCCGTCGATGGGCCTGGCGCCGCTGGTCGTCGCGACATCTTCGAGACGCTGCGCGCGGCTCAACGCCGAGGGCCTCTCGATCCTCGTCGCCGAGCAGAACTCCGCCGTGGCCTCGCGCTACGCCGACCGCGCCACGGTGATCGAGAACGGCCGGAGCGTGCTCGTCCGGCCCTGCGGCCGAGCTCGCCGGCCGCGACGACATCAAGGCCTTCTATCTCGGCGGCGCCGCGCGCGCGCCCCGGGCCCAGAAGCAAGGAGCATCATCGCATGACCGTCCACAGCCGTCCGCGAAGCTCGACGACCGCGCGCGCCGGTGCCGCCGGTCGCCGCGCCCCGCCGGCCCGCGCCCACGTCATCACCAGCGACGCCGAGGCGATCGAGATCGCCCGCGCGCTGGCCGCCGACTTCGCCAAGCGGCGCGTCGGAGCGCGACCGCGACCGCATCTGGCCGGTCGCAGGAGCTCGACGCCTTCTCGCAGAGCGGGCTCTGGTCGATCAACGTGCCGCAAGGCCTACGGCGGCCCCGAGCTCTCCTACGTCACGCTGAACCGGGTGATCGCGATCATCTCGGCGGCCGATTCCAGCATCGGCCAGATCCCGCAGAACCACCTCGGCGTCGTCGCCGCGATCCGCACCGTCTCCGACGAGGCGCAGAAGGAGCTGCTGTTCGCCGAGGTGCTGCGCCGGCACCCGCTTCGGCAACGCCTTCTCCGAGTTCGGCTCCAAGCGCGCCGTCGACTTCCAGACCACGCTTCATCGACGCCGGCGACCACGTCATCGTCAACGGCCGCAAGTTCTACTCGCTCCGGCGCGCTGCTCGCCCATCTCGTGCCGATCGTGGCGCTCGATGACGAGGGCCGCGCCTGGTACGCGATCGCCGACCGCGGCGCGCCGGGCCTGACCGTGATCGACGACTGGTCGAGCTTCGGCCAGCGCACCACGCTCTCGCGGCACCGTGATCCTCGACAACGTCAAGGTGCCGAAGACCCATCTGGTGCCCGGCTACAAGGGCTACGAGGCGCCCGACCGCCGACGGCGCGATCTTCCAGGTGATCCAGGCCGCCGTCGACGCTCGGCATCGCCCGCGCCGCCATCGCCGACACCATCGACTTCGTGCGCACCAAGTCGCGCGCCTGGGTGGACAGCGGCGTCGATCACGCCTGGCAGGACCCCTACACCATCCAGGCGGTCGGCGACCTGCAAGCTCCGCGCCAACGCCGCCGCCGCCCTCCTCGACGTCGCCGGCCTCGCCATCGACCGGGCCGTCGCCGAGCCGACCGCCGAGACCGTCGCCGAGGCGCAGATCGCCACCGCCGAGGCCAAGGTGCTGACCACCGAGATCGCGATCGCCGCCACCAACAAGCTCTTCGAGCTCGCCGGCACCCGCTCGACCCTCGCCGAGCACAATCTCGACCGCCACTGGCGCAACGCCCGCACCCACACGCTGCACGACCCGGTGCGCTGGAAATACGCGATCCTCGGCAACTACTACCTCAACGGCGTCAACCCGCCCTACCACGCCTGGAGCTGACACCATGGGCATTCCCGAACGCATCAACGTCCTCTGGTTCCTGCCCACCCACGGCGACAGCCGCTATCTCGGCACCGGCGAGGGCGGCCGCGCCGTCGACCTGCCCTACCTCACCCAGGTCGCCCAGGCGGCGGACGCGCTCGGCTACTACGGCGCGCTGCTGCCCACCGGGCGCAGCTGCGAGGACAGCTGGGTCGTCGCCTCGGCGCTCGCGCCGCTGACCAAGCGGCTCCGCTTCCTCGTCGCCGTCCGCCCCGGCCTGCAGTCGCCGACCCTGGCCGCGCGGATGACCGCGACGCTCGACCGCTCTCGAACGGGCGGCTGCTGATCAACGTCGTCACCGGCGGCGACCCGGTCGAGAACGGCGGCGACGGCATCTTCCTCAGCCACAGCGAGCGCTACGAGGTCACCCGCGAGTTCCTCGACATCTACAAGCGCGTGCTCGCCGGCGAGACGGTCGAGTACACCGGCAAGCATTTCCGCATCGAGGACGGCCGCCTGCTCTTCCCGCCGGTGCAGACGCCCTATCCGCCGCTCTACTTCGGCGGCTCCTCGGAAGCCGCCAACGCCGTCGCCGCCGAGCAGATCGACAAGTACCTGACCTGGGGCGAGCCGCCGGCCGACGTGAAGGCCAAGCTCGACGGCGTGCGCGCGCTGGCCGAGAAGGCCGGCCGCGAGGTCAGCTTCGGCATCCGCCTGCACGTCATCGTCCGCGAGACCGCCGAAGAGGCCTGGGCCGCGGCCGAGCGGCTGATCAGCCGGCTCGACGACGCCACCATCGCCGCGGCGCAGAAGGTCTTCGCCCGCATGGACTCGGTCGGCCAGTCGCGGATGAGCCGCCTGCACCAGGGCCGCCGCGACAAGCTCGAGGTCAGCCCCAACCTCTGGGCCGGCGTCGGGCTGGTGCGCGGCGGCGCCGGCACCGCGCTGGTCGGCGACCCCGACACCGTCGCCGAGCGGATCGACGAGTACCGCCGCATCGGCATCGACACCTTCATCCTCTCCGGCTACCCGCACCTCGAGGAGGCCTACAGCTTCGGCGAGCTGGTGCTGCCGCAACCTGCCGCTCGGCCACCCGCTGCCCGGACGGTCAGACCGCGGTCAACATGGGGCCCGTTCGGCGAGACCGTCGCCGGCGACCACCGCCCGCAGGCCGCACCCGGCTGCTCGCGGCCAGCCAGTCATGAAGATGGAGCAGCCCCGCCGCCGCCCGGTCGTCGCCATCCTCGGCGGCGGCCTCACCGGCGCCGCGACCGCCTTCCACCTCGCGCGCGCGCTACCAGCCGCGAGAGGTCGACATCGTCGTCGTCGAGCCGCGCGAGCGCGCTCGGCCGCGGCCTCGCCTACTCGACCACCGAGCCCGCGCACCGCATCAACGTGCCCGCGGCGAAGATGACGCTGATCAGCAGCGACTGCGGGCACTTCATGGCCTGGCTCGCCGCCGAGCGCCGCGCGCTCTCGCCCGGCACCGCTGACGCTCCGCGGCGACTTCTTCCCCGAGCGGCAGATCTTCGGCCAGTACGTCGGCGACCTGCCTCGCGCCCTATCTCGCCAGCGGCGCGATCCGGCACCTGCAGCGCGGTCGCGGTCTCCGCCGCGCGCACTGGCCGGCCGCTACCTGGTCGACCTCTCGGACGGCACCTCGCTCGACGCCGACCTGGTCGTGCTCGCGATGACGCCACCCGATGCCGTGCCTGCCGGCCGAGCTGCGCGGCCTCGCCAGCTCGCCGCGGCTGGTCGCCGATCCCTACGACAACGCGCGGATCGCCGCGATCGGCCCGACCGAGCGGGTGCTGATCGTCGGCACCGGCCTCACCTCGGCCGACGTCGTGGCGAGCCTCTGCCGCCGCGGCTTCTGGGGCGAGATCACCGCGCTCTCGCGCCACGGGCTGCGCTCGCGCGGCCACGGCGTCGTCGCGCGCAAGAGCGAGGTGGACTTCGCCACCGCATCCGGCGCCGACCGCGCGCGCGCTCGCTCCGGCGCATCCGCGCGGCGGTGGCCGCCGACGCCGCCTTCGGGCACAGCTGGCACGCCACCCTCGACCGGGTGCGCGAGCAGGGCCAGGGCGCCTGGGCGGCGCTCGACACCCGCGAGCGCGCGCGCCTCGTCCGGCACCTGCGCGCCTTCTGGGACGTCCACCGCTTCCGCGTCGCGCCGCAGGTCGAGGAGGTGCTCGACGCCCAGACCGCCCGCGGCAAGCTCACGCTACCACGCCGCGCGGCTGGTCCGCGCCGACGGAGACCGACGACGGCATCGCGGTCGAATATCCGCCCGCGCGGCACGACCGAAACCGTGAGCGACGCCTTCGACAGCGTGGTGGTCACCACCGGCCCCTCGCACGCCGACGTGCTCCGGACCAACCCGGTGCTGCGCGCGCTGGCCGCGCGGGGGCCTGCTGCGGCCCGACCCGCTCGGCCTCGGGCTGCCGCGTCGCCGACCATTGCCACGCGGTCGACGCCTCGGGTGCCGCGTCGCCGACGCTCTTCGTCGCCGGGCCGCTGGCGCGCGGCCATGTCGGCGAGCTGATGGGCGTGCCGGAGGTGACCGCCCATGCCGAAGCGGTGGCGCAGACGGTTCACGCCCGGCTGCCGGTTCCCGAGGTGCTGCCGCGCTTCGCGATGCGGGCCTGACGCCCATGTCGGACGCGAAAGCCATCGCCATCCCGCGGGCCGGCTTCGGCCGCCCGCTCCTCGCCCGCCCGCGCCTCGGCCGCGCCTGGATCGGCTGGGTGCTGCCGGCCGCGCTCGCTCCTGGTCTGGGAAGCCGGCGGTCGCGGCCGGGCCTGATCTCGGGCAGCGTGCTGCCGGCGCCGATCGGCGGTGGTCGCCGCCTTCTGGCGGCTGCTGCGTCTCGGGCGAGCTCGCCGACAACATCGGGGTCAGCACCTGCCGGGCGCTGCGCCGGCTTCGCCGTCGGCGGCGTCGATCGGCTTCGCGCTCGGCCTCGCCAACGGCCTGTCGCGGCTGAGCCGCGACGTCACCGACACCACGCTGCAGATGATCCGCAACATCCCGCACCTGGCGCTGATCCCGCTGGTCATCCTCTGGTTCGGCATCGGCGAGGAGGCGAAGCTCTTCCTCGTCGCGCTCGGCGTGTTCTTCCCGATCTACGTCAACACGCTGCTCGGCATCCAGAGCGTCGATCCGCAGCTCGTCGAGATGGGCCGCATCTACGGCATGCGCCGCTCGAGCTGTTCCGCCGGGTGATCCTGCCCGGCGCGCTGCCGGCGATCTTCGTCGGCCTGCGCTACGGCGCTCGGCATCATGTGGCTGACGCTGATCGTCGCCGAGACCATCGCCGCCTCCTCGGGCCTCGGCTACATGGCGATGCAGGCGCGCGAGTTCCTGCTGATCGACGTCGTCGTGCTGTCGATCCTGATCTACGCCCTGCTCGGCAAGCTCGCCGACAGCCTCGCCCGGCTGCTCGAACGCCACTTCCTGCAGTGGCATCCCGCCTTCCAGACCCCATGAAGGATGACCGCATGACGCATGATCGCCGCCGCCGCTGCGCGGCGACCCGGCCGTGCGCCAGCCGCCGCCAGCCGAGCACCGGCCCTCTCGCTGCGCGGCGTCGCCAAGCGCTTCGGCGACAAGCTCGTGCTCGACGGCATCGACCTCGACGTGCCGCGCGGCCAGTTCCTCGCCGTCATCGGCAAGAGCGGCTGCGGCAAGAGCACGCTGCTGCGGCTGCTCGCCGGCCTCGACCAGCCGACCGCCGGCGCCATCGCTGCACGGCGCGGAGGCGCGCGGCCGACGCCGAGACCCGGATCATGTTCCAGGAGCCGCGGCTGCTGCCCTGGGCGCGGGTCGCCGACAACGTCGCGGTCGGCCTGACCGGCCTCGCTCCGCGGCGCCGCCGGCGCGCGGAGCGCGCCGCTCGCGATGCTCGGCGAGGTCGGCCTCGCCGACCGCGCCGGCGACTGGCCGTCGGTGCTGTCGGGCGGCCAGCGGCAGCGCGTGGCGCTGGCCCGCGCGCTGGTCGGCCAGCCGCGAGATCCTGGCGCTCGACGAGCCGCTCGGCGCGCTCGACGCGCTGACCCGCATCGAGATGCAGGAGCTGCTCGAGCGGATCTGGCGCGGCCAGGGCTTCACCGCGGTGCTGGTCACCCACGACGTCGCCGAGGCGGTGGTGCTCGCCGACCGGGTGGTGGTGCTCGACAGCCGGCCGGATCGTCCTCGACCTCGACATCCCGCTGCCGCGGCCGCGCCGCCACGGCGCCGCCGAGGTGGCCCGGCTCGAAGCCCGGCTCCTCGCGCAGCTTCTCGGCGCCGATCACCACCGCGGCCGCGCCCAGCTCAATTCCTGAACCTTGGAGTGAAAAGACGATGACGACGATAACAAGACGCCTCTTCGGCCTCGCGGTCGCGGCGGGGCTCGCCTTCGCGGCGCTGCCGTCGCAGGCCGCGGACAAGGAGGTCCGGGTCGGCTTCCAGAAATACGGCACGCTGGTGCTGATCAAGAGCAAGGGGCTCCTCGAGCAGAAGCTCGCCCCCCTCGGCTATACGCGTGAGCTGGTCCGAGTTCGCCGCCGGCCCGCAGATGCTCGAGGCGCTGAACGCCGGCGCCATCGACATCGCCCAGACCGGCGAGGCGCCGCCGATCTTCGCCCAGGCCGCCAGCGACCGGCTGGTCTATGTCGCCCACGAGCCGCCGGCGCCGCACGGCGAGGCGATCCTGGTGCCCAAGGACAGCCCGATCCAGTCGCTCGCCGACCTCAAGGGCAAGACCATCGGCCTCAACAAGGGCTCGAACGTCCACTTCCTGCTGGTCAAGGCGCTGCAATCCGCCGGCATCGGCTACGACGAGATCACCCCCGCCTTCCTGCCGCCGGCCGACGCCCGCGCCGCCTTCAGCAGCGGCGCGATCGACGCCTGGGCGATCTGGGACCCGTTCCAGGCCTCGGCCGAGCAGACCCTCGGCGCCCGCGTGCTGACCGACGCCGAGGGGCTCGCGCCCAACTACCAGTTCTACCTCGGCGAGCGCAGCTTCGTCGCCGCCAACCCCGAGGTCGTCGCCGCGCTGATCGCCACCATCCAGGAGGTCAGCCGCTGGATCACCGCCAACCCCGCCGAGGTCGCCGCCGAGCTCGCCCCCTCGACCGGCATCCCCGCCGACGCGCTGGAGCTCGCGCTCACCCGCCAGAGCTTCGGCGTGGCGCCCCTCACCGCTGAGGTGGTCGCCGACCAGCAGACCGTGGCCGACACCTTCGAGGATCTCGGCCTGCTGCCGAAGCCGATCGCCATCCGCGACGCGGTCGCCAACGGCTCCTGAGCGAGCCGGCCGGGCGCTCCCCGCGGGGAGCGCCCGGCCTGAAATCGTCTGGATGGTTTCAAGACGCTTTCAAGATACTTTCCAGACGCCGATCAGACTGCTCATTCGATGGTCTCGTCCGCCCCGACGCCCCAGATCACCCCCCGCGGCAGCCAGCCCTCGACCCCGCCGGTGGCGATCTCGCACCAGGCCTCGCGGCAGGCCTTGAGCTGCCCGACCACCCCCGGCTCCGCCATCGCCCGCACCACCGCCTGCTCGGTCGGCCCGGCCCGGAGCGCCACCGGCGCCTCGCCCTGCACCAGCGCGGTCCGCACCCCCGAGAGCAGCGCGCTATGCACCCAGCCGCCGGCGCCGTCGGCATCGCGCACCCGCCGCCACTGGCCATATTCCGCAGTGATCTCAAGGGGAAGGCCGCGGTGGA
Source organism: uncultured Alphaproteobacteria bacterium (assembly GCA_963750745.1). Classification (GTDB taxonomy): domain Bacteria; phylum Pseudomonadota; class Alphaproteobacteria; order Rhodobacterales; family Rhodobacteraceae; genus Amaricoccus. The sequence goes on from CAVVSO010000011.1 coordinate 82,632, forward strand.
CGAACTCCCAGTCCACCCGCTGATCGAGGCTCGGCCCGCGCCGGGCATTGGCGCTCTCCGCCCGCATCGACACGAACCGCGGCAACGGCAGGTTGGTCACCGGCCCCCGCGTCGGCGCCGGCGCCGGCCCGGCCGCCGCCGCCATGCCCGCGAGAAGCACGAGCCCGACCGCCGCCGCGAGACGCCGCCGAAGTGCTGCCGCCATGCCACCTGCTCGCTGCCCGCGCCGGGAAGTGTCTGGATCTCTCCAACCCCCCCGTGCATTATCGCCCCGAGCATAACCATAATCAAAAGCCCCGACCAACAGGAAACCGCATGCCGTCACCCCGAACGCGCGTCGTCGTGACCCGCCGCCTGCCCGCCCCGGTCGAGGCACGCATGCAGGAACTCTTCGAGGTGACGCTCAACGCCGACGACCGCCCGCTGACCCCCGACGCGCTCGCCCGCGCCATGGCGAGCGCCGACGTGCTGGTGCCGACCATCACCGACCGCATCGACGCCCGGCTCATGGCCCAGGCCGGCCCGAGCCTCAAGCTGATCGCCAACTACGGCGCCGGCTTCGACCATATCGACGTCCCCACCGCGCTGGCGCGCGGCATCATGGTGACCAACACCCCGGGGGTTCTCGCCGAGGACACCGCCGACATGGCGATGGCGCTGATCCTCGCGGTGCCGCGCCGGCTGCCCGAGGGCGCGGTGATGATGCAGAAGGGCGACTGGGCCGGCTGGAGCCCGACCGCGCTGATGGGCCACCGCATTCGCGGCAAGAGCCTCGGCATCCTCGGCCTCGGCCGCATCGGCCGCGCCGTCGCCCGCCGGGCGAAGACCTTCGGCCTCGCCATCCACTACCACAACCGCCGGCGGCTGCATCCCGACATCGAGGCCGAACTCGGCGCCACCTGGTGGGAGAGCCTCGACCAGATGCTGGCGCGCATCGACATCCTGAGCGTAAACGTGCCGCACACGCCCTCGACCTTTCACCTCCTGAACGCCCGCCGGCTGAAGCTGATGAAGCCCAGCGCCTATATCGTGAACACCGCCCGCGGCGAGGTGATCGACGAGAACGCGCTGACCCGGATGCTGCGCGCCGGCGAGCTCGGCGGCGCCGGCCTTGACGTCTTCGAGCACGGCCACGACATCAACCCGCGGCTCAGGGATCTGCCCAACGTGCTGTTGCTGCCGCACATGGGCTCGGCCACGATCGAGGGCCGGCTGGAGATGGGGGAGAAAGTGATCATCAACATCAAGACCTTCGCCGACGGCCACCGCCCGCCGGACCAGGTCGTGCCGGCAATGCTGTGAGCGCCCGATGACGATCAACATCTATCGCCCGACCGCCGAGGACGGCCTCAGCCTCGCCGAGCTCGCGCTCTATCACGACATCATCGACCACCGCGCCGGGCTCGGCCTGCCGGCCCTGCCGCTCTCGCGCGCGCTCACCATCACCGCCGGCCGGCACGTCGCCGACACCCGCGAGAACATCTGGGCCGACCGGCTGAGCTTGCCCGCCGGGGCGAACCTGCACAGCTGGAGCGACGCCCCCTACTTCGCGGACGGCAGGAGCCCCGAGGTGATGTGGGAAGCGCCGCAGCGGCTCGGCACCGGCTACCGCTCGGCCGGCTACGAGATCACCGCCGCCGGCTACGTCAATGCCGCCGCGGCGCTGGAAGGCTGGAAGGTCTCGCCGCCGCACCGGGCGATCCTCGACAATTCCGGCACCTGGGCCGACAACACCTTCGCGGCCATCGGCGTCGGCCTCTCGACCGCCCCGGGCGCCGGCCCCTACGCCGGGCGCATCTATAACGTCTGGTTCGGCGAGACCGCCGACGCCTCGGGCCCGCCGCTGATCAGCGGCACCGCCCGCGCCGACCGGGTGCTCGCCACCAGCTTCGCCGACGTCGTCAGCGGCCTCGGCGGCGCCGACAGCATCACCGGCGGCGGCGGCGCCGACCAGCTCTCCGGCGGCACCGGCGGCGACCGGCTCGGCGGCGGCAGCGGCAACGACTTTCTGTCGGGCGCCGCCGGCGCCGACTTCCTGCTTGGCGGGCTCGGCAACGACCTTTTGGTCGGCGCCTCGGCCAGCGACCGGCTGACCGGCAACGGCGGCAACGACATCCTGATCGGCGGCACCGGACGCGACGTCATGATCGGCGGCACCGGCGGCGATTTCTTCCGCTTCCGCACGCCCGGCGAGGCCGGCGTCGGCGCCGGGCGCGACGTGATCGCCGACTTCCAGCCGCGAATCGATCACATCGACCTGCGCCAGATCGACGCCCGGCCGGACCTCGCCGGCAACCAGGCGTTCGTCTTCGGCGGCAGCACACCGACCCCGGGATCGCTGCACGTCGGCGGCGGCGTGGTCAGCGCCGACCTCGATGGCGACGGCGTTCCGGACTTCCAGCTCGGCTTTTCCGGCGCGCCGACCCTCAGCGCGGGCGATTTCCTGCTCTGAGGCCGGCGCCGCCGGCAGAAGCATCGTCGTTTAGGAAAATGCGACATGTCGTTTGGGCTTGGCGCCCACCCATGCTACTCTCTCCGCGGGTGAGGGGGATCGGCGATGCCGCGTGGGTTGTTTTGCTGTCTCATTGTGCTTGTCGCCACGCTGGCCCTGCCGCGACCCGCTCCGGCGACGGAGCCGATCTTCGCACGCTTCGACGCCGCGGCGCTGGCCGGCCCGGAGAAGCGCCTGCTGCAGACCGCGCTCGCCGCGGCCGGCGATTATCACGGGCCGCTGGACGGTGACTGGGGCGCCGGCAGCCAGGCCGCGTTCGAGGCCTACGCGTCCCGCGAGTTCCACGACGCGCCGCTGAACGCCACCGCCGCCACGCTGGTCCTGGGCTTTCTCGACGCGGTGGGCCGCAGCGGCTGGGACTTCAGCTTCCTGCCCGATCTCGGGATCTCGCTGGCATTGCCGCTCGACGAGCTGAGGCCCGCGGAAGCCGAGGAAGGCGGCGAGCGGCGCTGGAGCAAGGACGGCGGGCTGACCGTGCTCACCCACCGCTTCACCGCCGCCGAGGCCCGGCGCTGGCACACCGCGTCCGGCCGCGCCAGCAGCGGCCCGGAGGCGGTGACCACGCTGCGCCGCCCCGACCTGATGATCACCGCCGGCGCGCTCCGCGACGGCCGCAGCTTCTTCACCCGCTCGGACCGCACCGGCGGCACCTGGGCGACGGTCTATCTCGCCGGCGACGCCGACCGGGCCGGCGCGCTGAACCTGATCGCCAGCAGCATCCGGCGGGGGGCGCCGCTGCCCTGGGACCTGCCCGCGGGCGGCCGGCTGAGCCTGATGATGGACGCGACCGCGACCTTTCTCGACCGGGCCGAGGCCAGCCGCACCGCGGCCTGGGAGCCCCCGGCGAGCATTCCGCCGCAGACCGCGGCACTGCCGCAGACCAAGGGCGAGGCCACCAGCACCGGCTCCGGCTTCTACGTCGGCTCCCGGATCGTGGTGACCGCCGATCACGTCGTCGCCGGCTGCCCGCGCATCTCGCTGGCCGACGGCGCCGAGCTCTCGGTGCTCGCGTCCGACTCCGATCTCGACGTGGCGGTGCTGATGGCGCCGGACAAGGCGCGGCGCTGGCTGTCGCTGGCCGACGGCCGGCTGCTGCTCGGCCAGCGGGTGCATGCGGCGGGCTACCCCTACTACAGCATCGCCGGCACCTCGCTGAACCTGACCAGCGGCAACGTCAGCGCCCTGGCCGGCGTGGACGACGACGGCCGCTTCTTCAGCTTCACCGCGCCGGTGCAGCCCGGCAACAGCGGCGGCCCGCTGATCGACGCCCGCGGCCGCGTCCTCGGCCTCGTGGTGGCCCGCCTCTCGGAAGACTATATCGTCGAGGCGACCGGCAGCCTGCCGCAGAACGTCAATTACGCGCTGAACGAGGACGAGCTCGCCGATTTCCTGCGCCAGAGCGGCGTCGCCGCCGCCGGCGGCGGCCTGCCCGCCTTCGACCTCGACCAGGGCGCGCCGGACGACTTCGCCGCCGCCGTCGTCCCCATCCTCTGCCGCTGACGCCCCGGCCCGCGCTGCCGCCGGCCTCGCGGCCGCCGGTTGGCGGCAAGCGCCGCGTCACCCGCCCGCGTGCCGACCCCATCCGCCCGCGGCACGCCGCGCCACCGGCGCAGCCCGCACCGTCTCCACCCGCGTGAGGTCAGGACGGATCTCCAGCGCCTCCAGAAGCCCTTCTGCGGATTTTCATATGGGCAGAAACCCTATCGGGCAGTCGCAGGGGCCCCATCAACAGATGGGGAGAACAATAACCCGGCGGGCGAAGCCCGCTTCCGCCAAAGCGAGGCCGCAAAGGCGGCCGAGCGGAGCCCTTGTGGCTCCCGCGCGCTCCCGCGGCACGCATCCCAAGCGCGGTCAGTGTGCGGCGTGATCGCTCACCGCGGCGCCGAAGGCCTGGAACAGCGGCCGCGACACCGGATCGTTGGCCGCGTTCCACTCCGGATGCCACTGCACCGCCATGGCGAAGCCGGCTGCTGCCTCGACCACGATCGCCTCCGGCGTCGCGTCGGGCGCATAGCCCTCGATGACGATGCGCCCGCCGCGGTCGAGAATGCCTTGGCCGTGCAGCGAGTTCACCAGCACCTCGCGCGCCCCGAGCAGGCGGTGGAACGCCCCGCCGTCGGCGAGGCTGACGATATGGCGATGCTCGAACTTCTCCTGCAGCGTGCCGTCCGGCGGCATCCGGTGGTTGATCCGCCCCGGGATCTCGCGGATCTCCGGGTGCAGCGTCCCGCCGAAGGCGACGTTGAACTCCTGAAAGCCGCGGCAGATGCCGAAGACCGGCACGCCGCGCGCCACGCACTCCCGGATCAGCGGCAGCGTCACCGCATCGCGGTCCGGATCGAAGCTGCCGTGCTTCTCGGTCGGCGCGTGGCCGTAGAGGCTCGGGTGCACGTTCGGCCGCCCGCCGGTGAAGACGAAGCCGTCGCAGGCCGCGATCAGGTCGCTGATCGCGCCGATCCGCGGCATCGCCGGAACGATCAGCGGGATCGCCCCGGTCAGATCCGCCACCGCCTCGATGTTGGCGACGCCGACCGCCTGCACCGGGTACTCGTTGTTGAGGACGTGGGAGTTGCCGATGATGCCGACGACGGGCTTTGCCATAGACCGGGGCTGCACGAATGATGCTCCGCAACAAGATAGGGTAAGGCTGCGCCTGCGTCGAGGCCTCAGAGCCCTGCCGCCAGCGGACCGATGCCCGGGACCCGGCGCACCGAGACGGTGACGTCGCCGCCGTTGCGCAGGAAGCGGTAGACGACCTGCGGGTAGCCCGGCACCGATACCGTCACGTCGTCGCCGTCGCCGAGCGCCATCTCCAGCCGCATCGGCGCCGCCGACATCATCGAGGCGGTCCGCGCCGCGAAGGTCGCGGTGACCGGCAGCGCCCCGCGCCGCTCGGCCGCATAGCTCGCCTCCATATCGAGCGGCCCGTCGTGCAGGCCCACGGCCTCGACCGACCCGCCGAGGGTGGCCTCCTCGGCGAGGACCTGCATCGCCAGCCCGGCCCAGGCGGCGAAGGCGAAGACGAAGGCGACGGCGATCGGATGACGGCGGAACATCGAAGGGCACTCCTGAGACAGCAGGGCATCACGGCACGGGCGCCGCGGCACCCCGCCTCATGTCGGCCGCGGCTGTTTCGCCTCGAAGCCGACCATCCCCGGCGGCATGTTTCAATCGTGCCTCTGTTGCGCCTGCGAACGCGCTTGACGCTCGCCGCCGCCCCTGACAGCGTCGCGCGCGACCCGCGAGCCGACAGGAGGCCCCCGATGCGCACCGATGCCGAGGCCCCGACCATCCGCCTCGCCGACTACTGCCCGCCGGCGTTCCTGGCCGACACGGTCGAGCTCAGCGTGGCACTCGCGCCCAGGACCACCCGGGTCACCGCGAAGGTCGCCTTCCGGCGCAACCCGGCCCGCGCCGGCGACCCGCCGCTCGACCTCCGCCTCGACGGCCGGCAGCTCAAACTGATCTCGGCCGCCATCGACGGCAGCCCGGTGCCGCAGAACGCCCTCGCCCTCGACGCCGAGGGCCTGACCGTCGCCGCCGCGCACGTGCCGCAGGACGGCTTCACCTGGGAGGCCGAGACCGAGATCGCCCCGGAGGGCAACACCGCGCTCGAAGGCCTCTACATGTCGCGCGGCATGTATTGCACCCAGTGCGAGGCCCAGGGCTTCCGCAAGATCACCTTCTGGCCCGACCGCCCCGACGTCATGGCCCGCTTCCGCGTCCGCATCGAAGGCGACGCGCCGGTCCTGCTCTCGAACGGCAACCTCACAGCCTCCGGCCCCGGCTGGGCCGAGTGGGAGGACCCCTGGCCGAAGCCCTCCTACCTCTTCGCGCTGGTCGCGGGCGATCTCGTCGCCGCCTCCGACCGCTTCACCACCCGCTCCGGCCGCGAGGTCCTGCTCCAGGTCTGGGTCCGCCCGGGCGACGAGGACCGCTGCGGCTACGCGATGGACGCGCTGAAGCGCGCGATGGCCTGGGACGAGCGCGAATACGGCCGCGAATACGACCTCGACCGCTTCATGATCGTCGCCGTCGACGACTTCAACATGGGGGCGATGGAGAACAAGGGCCTCAACGTCTTCAACTCCAAGTTCGTGCTGGCCGGCCCCGACACCGCCACCGACGCCGACTTCAAGGCGATCGAGGCGATCATCGCCCACGAGTATTTCCACAATTGGACCGGCAACCGCATCACCTGCCGCGACTGGTTCCAGCTCTGCCTCAAGGAAGGCCTGACCGTCTTCCGCGACCAGCAGTTCTCCGCCTCGCAGCGCAGCGCCGCCGTCACCCGCATCGAGGACGTGATCCGGCTGCGCGCCGCCCAGTTCCGCGAGGATGCCGGCCCGCTCGCCCACGCCGTCCGCCCGGAAGAATACATCGAGATCAACAACTTCTATACCGCGACCGTCTACGAGAAAGGCGCCGAGGTCATCGGCATGCTGCGCCGCCTGGTCGGCCCCGAGGCCTATGCCCGCGCGCTCGATCTCTACTTCGAGCGCCACGATGGCCAGGCCTGCACCATCGAGGACTGGCTCGCGGTCTTTAAGGACGCCACCGGCCGCGACCTCGCGCAGTTCAAGCGCTGGTACGCGCAGGCCGGCACCCCGCGGCTCAGGGCCACCGAGCGCTGGGACGGCGCCCGCTACACGCTCGACCTCGCCCAGGAGACCCCGCCGACCCCCGGCCAGCCGGAGAAGGCGCCGCTGGTGATCCCGGTCGCCTACGGCCTCCTCGACGCGCGCGGCGGCGAAATGGCCGAGGGCGTCTTGGAGCTGACCGAGGCCAGCGCATCCTTCAGCTGGGAGCTTCCCTCCCGTCCGGTGCCGTCGCTTATGCGCGGCTTCTCGGCGCCGGTGATCCTGGAGCGCGCCACCTCACCCACCGAGCGGGCGTTCCTGCTCGCCCATGACCGCGATCCCTTCAACAAATGGGAGGCCGGCCGCGCCACCGCCCTGTCGCTCCTCGCGCGCCTGGCGACCGCCCCCGACGCCGAGATCGACGCCGAGATCGACGCCGACTATCTGGCCGCCCTCGCCGTCATCGCCGACGACGCCGCGCTCGACCCCGCGTTCCGCGCGCTCATGCTCGGCCTCCCCTCGGAGGACGAGGTCATCGCCGAGGTCGCCGCCTCCGGCCAGCCGCCCGATCCGCTGGCGATCTGGCGCGCCCGCCGCCGCCTCGAAGCCGCAGCCGCCCAAACGCTGGCCGGACGGCTCGACGCGCTCTTCACCGGCAACGCCGTGCCCGGCCCGTACAGCCCCGACGCCGGCGCCGCCGGCCGCCGCGCGCTGCGCGCCCGGGCGCTGGCCTATCTCACCGCGCTCGATCCGCAGGCCGCCGCGGCGCGGGCGCTCTTCGCCGCCGCGGGCAACATGACCGAGCGGATGACCGCGCTCAGCCTGCTGGTCGCCCACGGCCAGGCGGAAGCGGCGCTGGGCGATTTCTATTCCGCCTGGCGCCACGACCGGCTGGTGATCGACAAGTGGTTCGCGGTTCAGGCGGCGCTGACCCCGCCCGATCGCGCGCTCGCCACCGTCGAGGCGCTGACCCGGCACCCGGATTTCGACTGGAAGAACCCCAATCGCCTGCGCGCCGTCGTCGGCAGCTTCGCCAGCGGCAACCCGGCGGGGCTTTCATGCCGCGGACGGCGGCGGCTACCGCTTCCTGGTCGACTGGCTGATCCGCCTCGATTCGGTCAACCCGCAGGCCACCGCCCGCCTCGCCGCCACCTTCGGCAACTGGCGCCTGTTCGACGCCGGGCGCCGCAGCCTGATTGCGGGCGGGCTCGAACGCCTCGCCGCGCGCCCGGACCTCTCGCGCGACACCGGCGAAATCGTCGGCCGTTTGTTGCGTGACGGAACCGGCTGAGGGTGGCCGCGCTTGTCACGACATGGTCAAGCTGTCACGATAGGGATGCACCATGCGCGAGGTCGTCGACCAGCTGATCGAGGAACGGGCCCCCTGGTTGCGGCGCAGGGGACCGGGGGTGACGTTGCTGCGGCCGCTGTTGCACCGGCTGCTGAAGTACGACCGGACGGTCAAGGTCGGCGAAGCCCTGGAGCCGCTGCCCGGCGCCGCGGTGCTGGAGTCGCTCTACGACCTCATCGCCCACCACGTCGAGGTCTCGGGCCTCGAGAACATCCCGCACCACGGCCCGGCGATGGTGGTCTGCAACCATCCGACCGGCATCGCCGACGGCATCGTGCTCTTCGGCGCGCTCTCCAGGATCCGTCCCGATCTCTTCATCTTCGCCAACGCCGACGCGCTCCGCGTTCTGCCGCAACTCGGCGAGGTGATCGCCCCGGTCGAGTGGCGCCCGGAGAAGCGAACCCACAAGCAGAACCGCGAGACCATGGACTACGCCCGCCGCGCCTTCGACGCCGGCCGGATGGCGGTGCTCTTCCCCTCCGGGCGGCTGGCCAAGCGCCGCTGGTGGTGGCTGAACGAGCGGCCGTGGATGGCGTCCGGCGCGATGCTGGCGCGCAAGTTCAACCTGCCGGTGGTGCCGCTCCACATCACCGCCCGCAACTCGGCGCTCTTCTACCTCTTCGACCGGATCCATCCGACGCTGCGCGACATCACCATCTTTCACGAGGTGCTGAACAAGCCCCGCCAGCGCTACCGGCTGAAGATCGGCCCGGCGATCGATCCGGACCTGCTTCCCCGCAACTCCGCCGAGGCGATCGAGGTGCTGCGCGCCCGCACCCTGGAGCTCGGCGGCCAGAAGCCGCAGACCGTCCTCACCGCCCCGATCTACGGCCGTCCGGGACGGCTGAAGCCGGCCCGCCTCACGATCTGATCCGCTAACGGCTCGTCGAATTCGCATGCGCCCGCTGTGCAGTGCTTGCGAGCCTCGCAGGGGCAACGCATCTGTCTGGCATGCGGCACCTGTGGTTCATGCGGTTGCCACTACATGGTGGCCGGCGCCCTAGGCGCCCTTCGCCCCGACCCCTCCCGCCGGCGCTAATACGGCCGCCGAGTTTCTCCCGACGACGGAACCCGCATGCCCGAGCTTGCCTACCGCGAACCGGAGCCGAAGATCATCGCCGGCGCCACCGGCGACTGGGAGATGGTGATCGGCATGGAGGTCCATGCCCAGGTCAGCTCCAACGCCAAGCTCTTCTCCGGCGCCTCCACCGCCTTCGGCGCCCCGCCGAACACCAACGTCAGCATGGTGGACGCGGCGATGCCGGGAATGCTCCCTGTTATCAATGGCTTCTGCGTCGAGCAGGCGGTCCGCACCGGCCTCGGCCTGAAAGCGAAGATCAACCTCTTCTCGCGCTTCGACCGCAAGAACTACTTCTATCCCGACCTGCCGCAGGGCTACCAGATCAGCCAGCTCTACCATCCGATCGTCGGCGAGGGCGAGGTCATCGTCGATATGGCCCCGGCATCGCCCGCAAGGTCCGGGTCGAGCGCATCCACCTCGAGCAGGACGCCGGAAAGTCGGTCCACGACCTCGACCCCGACCTCTCCTACGTCGATCTCAACCGCACCGGCGTCGCGCTGATGGAGATCGTCTCCCGCCCCGACATCCGCGGCCCGGAGGAGGCGGCGGAATACCTGCGCAAGCTGCGCCAGATCCTGCGCTATCTCGGTACCTGCGACGGCAACATGCAGGAGGGGAGCCTGCGCGCCGACGTCAACGTCTCGGTGCGGCCGAAGGGGCGGACGAGCTCGGCACCCGCTGCGAGATCAAGAACATGAACTCGATGCGCTTCATCACCCAGGCCATCGACTTCGAGGCCCGCCGGCAGATCGCGCTTCTCGAGGACGGCGGCACCGTCGAGCAGGAGACCCGGCTCTACGACCCGAACCGCGGCGAGACCCGCTCGATGCGCTCCAAGGAGGAGGCGCACGACTACCGCTATTTCCCCGACCCCGACCTCCTGCCGCTCGAGCTCGATCAGGCCTGGGTGGACGCCATCGGCGCCGGCCTGCCCGAGCTCCCCGACGCCCGCAAGGCGCGCTTCGTCGCCGACTTCGGCATGACCGAATACGACGCGGCGGTCTTGACCGCCGAGGCCGCCGACGCCAGCTACTTCGAGGCGGTGGCGGCGGGGCGCGACGGCAAGCAGGCGGCGAACTGGGTGATCAACGAGCTCTTCGGCCGGCTGAACCGCGAGGGCAAGAGCGTCGAGGCGAGCCCGCTGGGTCCCGAACAGCTCGGCGGGCTGATCGATCTGGTCGGATTCCGGCGAGATTTCTGGCAAGATCGCCAAGGACGTCTTCGAGATTCTCTGGACCGAAGGCGGCGATGCGGCCACAATCGTCGCCGAGCGGGGCCTGCGCCAGGTCACCGACGCCGGCGCCATCGAGGCGGCGGTGGACGCGGTGATCGCGGCGAACCCCGACAAGGTGGCGCAGGCGCTTGCCAAGCCCTCTCTCGCCGGCTGGTTCGTCGGCCAGGTGATGAAGGCGACCGGCGGCAAGGCCAACCCGCAGGCGGTGAATGCATTGGTGAAGTCGAAGCTCGGAATCGACTGAAAGGCGCCGGGACGGCTTGGAGGGGAGAGACGATGGCCCACTATGACTACAAGGTAGTTCCGGCGCCGAAGCGGGCGAAGAAGGTCAAGGGCGTGCGCGGCCCGGAGGAGCTCTTCGCGCTGACCCTGACCGATGCGATCAACGAGGTCGCGCGGCAGGGCTGGGAATATGTCCGCGCCGAGCATCTGCCGGCCGAGAAGCCGCGCGGCTGGTTCCGCGGCGCCACCGCCGCCGAGCAGACGGTGCTGGTGTTCCGCCGCGCCCGCGAGATCCTCGGCCCGCGGCTGGCGGCGGTCCGCCCCGAGACCGCCGACGACGGCGCGCCGATGCCGCCGCCGTTCAACCCGCGTGCCGCCGCAGGAGCGCGCGGTGATCGACCGGATGCAGCAGAGCATGCGCTTCCGCGAGCCGCCGCTGCGGCTGGAGCCGCTGCTGAACGACGAGCCGCCGCTGCCGACGCCGCTGCGTCCGGCGCCGCGCCTCGGGCCGGCCGCCGAAAAGCCCTGATCAGGCCTCGCCGCCGGCGAGGTCCAGCGCCAGCGCGTGCACGCCGCCGCGGATCTCGGCGTCGAGCACCCGGTGCACCGCCCGGCTGCGCTCGACCCGGCTGAGCGGCGCCAGGCTCGCCGCCCGCATCACCACGCGGAAGTGGGTGCCGCCGCCTTCGTGCCAGCCGTCGTGGCCGCGGTGGTCCTCGCTCTCGTCGAAGATCGCGAGATAGTCCGGCCGGAAGGCCTCGGTCAGCTTGGCGCGCAGCCGCTCGGTCATCGCGCCGTGTCCGGTTCGCTCATTTGCCCTCCCCGCCGCGACGGGCCTTGGCCCTCCGCGGCAAACGTCTAATATCGAGCGCCCGAGCTCGCGCCCTGCCAAGGAACGGCCCGTCCATGAACCGCCGCCCGCCTTTCGACTTCGACATTTCGGTGGCCGCCGACAAGAAGCGGCGGGCGCGCGGGCGCGGATTCTCCGGCGCGGTGGAGACCTCCGGCCGGGTCTGCGACCGGCCCGGCTGCGGCCAGCCCGGCAAGTTCCGCGCCCCGAAGTCGCCGGACAACCTCGACGACTTCCACTGGTTCTGCATCGACCACATCCGCGAGTACAACCTGAAGTGGAACTTCTTCGAGTCCTATTCCGACGACGACCTGGAGCGGCACTTCGCCGCCGACCGGGTCTGGGGCCGCCCGACCCGGCCGTTCGGCGAGGCGGCGCAGCGCGCCAGCACCCAGCCGCACGCCGAAGGCCGCGCCTGGCAGCGCTTCGGCTTCGACGACCCGATGGAGCTTCTCGGCGACAAGGCGACGCTGAACCCCGGCGATCGCACCGGCCGCCGCTCGCAGCGCCGGCTGCCGCCGACCGAGCGGCGGGCGCTCGAGATCCTCGACGCCCAGGACAGCCAGTCCAAGGCCGAGATCCGCCAGCAATACAAGGCGCTGGTCAAGGATCTCCACCCCGACATGAACGGCGGCCGCCGCGACGACGAGGCGCGGCTGGCCGAGGTGGTCTGGGCCTGGGAGCAGATCCGGGCGAGCCGCAGCTTCCGCGACTGACGCCGGTCTCAGTAGTCGCCCTCGATGCCGTCCGGACCGGGCACAGTGGCGTCGCCATACGGCGGCGGCGGCTTGGGCTGGCAGGCGCCGGCGAGAAGGAGCACGGTCAGGGCGAGCAGAACGCCGAGCGCGCAGTTTCATCGGGTGCCTCCGTGCGCGAGGGTTCTCGCGAGGCGCCGAGCGTCCGCCGCGCGACCCGCCGCTGTCAAGCGGAACGCGGCCAAAGGCAACGCTGACCGGGGCCTTCGCCTTGCATCAGGACGGCATTTGCGACACATACCGCGGGGGCGGCGCGGCGGCGCGGCCCGGGAGGGGACGATGGCTGACGGCGGAATGGAGATGAGCGGCTGAACCGACGGTGGACTTCAGCGTGCGCGATCTCTTCGGGATCGACACCGAGCTGACCGTCAAGGGCTTCGCCGAGCCGACCGAGCGGGTGCCGGACATCGATACCACCTACCGCTTCGACCGCGACACCACCCTCGCCATCCTCGCCGGCTTCGCCCACAACCGCCGGGTGATGATCCAGGGCTACCACGGCACCGGCAAGTCGACCCATATCGAGCAGGTGGCCGCGCGGCTCAACTGGGCCTGCGTCCGGGTCAACCTCGACAGCCACATCAGCCGCATCGACCTGATCGGCAAGGACGCGATCAAGATCCGCGACGGCCTGCAGGTGACCGAGTTCCAGGAGGGCATCCTGCCCTGGTGCCTGCAGGAACCCGGTGGCGATCTGCTTCGACGAATACGACGCCGGCCGGCCGGACGTGATGTTCGTGATCCAGCGCATCCTCGAGGTCGACGGCAAGCTGACGCTGCTCGACCAGAACAAGGTGATCCGGCCGCACCCCTACTTCCGGCTGTTCTCGACCGCGAATACCGTCGGCCTCGGCGACACCACCGGCCTCTACCACGGCACCCAGCAGATCAACCAGGGCCAGATGGACCGCTGGTCGATCGTGGTGACGCTCAACTATCTCGCGCACGACGCCGAGCAGGACATCGTGCTGGCGAAATACCCGTACTACGACACGCCCGAGGGCCGCAAGACGATCAGCCGCATGGTGACGGTCGCCGACCTCACCCGCGCCGCCTTCATGAACGGCGACCTCTCGACGGTGATGAGCCCGCGCACCGTGCTCGCCTGGGCCGAGAACGCGCGGATCTTCGGCGACATCGGCTTCGCCTTCCGGCTGACCTTCCTCAACAAGTGCGACGAGCTCGAGCGGCAGACGGTGGCGGAGTTCTACCAGCGCTGCTTCGACAAGGAACTGCCGGAGAGCGCGGTCAGCGTCAGCCTGGGCTGAGCCTTCGCGACCCAAAAAGGCCGGCGCGCACGCCGGCCCTCGGCGCCCGGCGCTCAGGCCGCGGCGCGCTCCTCGCTGCCGGCGCGGGCCGCCATCGTGGCCTGGACCCACCAGTCGAGGTCGGCGAGCATCGCCTTGGCACTCGGCAGGATGTGATCCTCGATCTCCGCGATCGGGCCGTTCGCGCCCATCGGGTGCACCTTCATCAGGTCGGCGCCCATGATGTGCACGCCCGAGCGGACCGGCACCATCTGCAGCTCGATCGAGATGCTGCGCAGGTGCTCGGCGGCGCGGGCGCCGCCGGTCGAGCCGTAGGCGACCACCGCGGCCGGCTTGTGGACCCACTCCTTGTAGGCCTGGTCGAGCGCGTTCTTCAGCGCGCCGGTGATCGAGCGGTTGTATTCGGCGACGACGAAGATGAAGCCGTCGAAGGTCGCGAGCTTCTTCTGCCAGGCGACGGCCTTGGGGTCCTCGCTCGGCACCCAGAGGTTGGAGCTCTTCTCGTTGAAGAGCGGCAGGTCGAAGTCGCGGAGATCGATGAGCTCGACCTCCCAGTCCGACCGCTGCTTGGCCAGGTCGAAGATCCAGGCCGCCGGCTTGTCGGCGAAGCGGGTGGCGCGGGTCGAGCCGATGATCACGGCGATGCGGGGTTTTGGGTCACTGGGTGGTCTCCTATTGAAACTGGTATCGCAACGACACCATGTGACGTATCGTACGTGGCACGATTGACAAGGAGGCACCGATATGTGCCCAGGTGAGGCCCGGGATACCTCGCAATGCGAGCAGATCAGCGCGCTGCTCTCGCGCGTCGGCGACAAGTGGACGGTGCTGGTGGTGGGCTCGCTCGGCGCGCGGCCCGATGCGGTTCAACGCCTTGCGCCGGACGGTCGGCGACATCTCGCAGAAGATGCTCTCGACCACCCTGCGCAGCCTCGAGCGCGACGGCTTCGTCACCCGGACGGTGACGCCGACCAACCCGCCGCAGGTCGAATACGCGCTGACCGACCTCGGGTGCGGCCTGCTCGAAACCGGTGCGGGCGCTGGCGGAATGGACGCTGGCCAACGCCGAGCGCATCGAGGCGGCGCGGCGCGCCTACGCGGCGCGCACCGAAGCGGCGCCGGCCTTGCGCCCGCCCGCGCGAGCGTGTTTTCTCCGGGCGATGAGCAAGCCCGCCGACAATCCGGCCGATCCGTTCAAGAAAGCCCTCGCCGAGGCGACCCGCGCCATGGCCGGCGAGGCGGAGCTGACGGTCGCCTATTCGGTCGATCCGCCCGGCTGCGCCGCGGGCACGATGCGGCTGCCGCAGGTGACCCGCCGGCTGACCCGCGACGAGGTGCTGCTCGCGCGCGGCACCGCCGACGCCTTCGCGCTGCGCCTGCGCTATCACGACGCCGGCACCCACCGCCGCTACCTGCCCGAAGGCGAGACCGGCGATGGCACTCTTCGAGGCGATGGAGACGGCGCGCTGCGAGGCGCGCGGCGCCCAGGCGATGCCCGGCACCGCCGGCAACATCGACGCGCGGATCGCCGACGAGAGCCGCCGGCTCGGCTATGGCGAGATCACCGACCCGGCGCAGGCGCCGCTGGCGCAGGCCGCGGGCTATCTGGTGCGGCATCTCGCCACGGGCCGCACGCTGCCCGCCGGCGCGCAGAACGTGATGGATCTCCGCCGCGACTTCCTCGACGGCCAGCGCCGGCGCCACCTTCGCCGACCTCGACGCCGTGCTCGGCGACCAGCAGGCCTTCGCCCGCTTCTCCCGCCGGGTGATCGAGGATCTCGGCTTCGGCGACCAGCTCGGCGAGGACCCCGACCTCGACGACCAGGACGAGGCCGAGGAGGGCAGCGACGACGCCAGCGAGGAGCCGCAGGAGTCCGGCGGCGAGCCCGAGGACGAGAGCGAGCAGGACAGCGCCTCGGAGGACGCGCCGTCCGACCAGCGCACCGACCCCCAGGACATGCAGGCGGCGCTGGACGCCGCCGACGACGCCGACATGGCCGAGGAGCTCGACGTCGACGAGGGCGAGGCCCCCGAGCGCCGCCCGCCGCCGCCGCATTCCGAGGCCGATCCGGCCTACAAGGTCTTCCTCACCCGCTTCGACGAGGAGATCGGCGCCGAGGATCTCGCCGATCCCGTCGAGCTGGAGCGGCTGCGCGCCTATCTCGACCAGCAGCTCGAGCCGCTGAAGGGCGCGGTCGCCCGCCTCGCCAACCGGCTGCAGCGCCGGCTGCAGGCGCAGCAGAGCCGCGCCTGGGACTTCGACCTCGAGGAAGGCACCCTCGACGCCGGCCGGCTGGCGCGGGTGGTGGCGAACCCGATGACCCCGCTCAGCTTCAAGATGGAGCGCGACACCGAGTTCCGCGACACCGTGGTGACGCTGCTGCTCGACAACTCCGGCTCGATGCGCGGCCGGCCGATCTCGATCGCCGCGATCTCGGCCGACGTGCTCGCCCGCACGCTCGAGCGCTGCCAGGTCAAGGTCGAGATCCTCGGCTTCACCACCCGCGCCTGGAAGGGCGGCCAGAGCCGCGAGGCCTGGCTCGCGGCGCAGCGCCCCACCCTGCCCGGCCGCCTCAACGATCTCCGCCACATCGTCTACAAGTCGGCCGAGGCGCCGTGGCGGCGCTCCCGCCCGAACCTCGGCCTGATGATGAAGGAAGGCCTCCTCAAGGAGAATATCGACGGCGAGGCGCTGGAATGGGCGCACCGCCGCCTCCTCGCAGCGCCCCGAGGCGCGCCGCATCCTGATGGTGATCTCCGACGGCGCGCCGGTGGACGATTCGACCCTCTCGGTCAACCCGGCCAACTACCTGGAAAAACACCTGCGCGACGTGATCACGATGATCGAGCGCCGGCGGCTCTGTCGAGCTGATCGCCATCGGCATCGGCCACGACGTCACCCGCTACTACGAGCGCGCCGTCACCATCACCGACGTCGAGCAGCTCGCCGGTGCCATGACCGAGCAGCTCGCGTCGCTCTTCGACAACGATCCCGTCAGTCAGGCCCGCGCCACCCGCGAGCGGGCGCGGGCCTGACGCGGTCACGCGGGAACCGGCAAGCCCCTCGCGCATTGGGCCGGATTGGGAGAACGGGATGCATCTGAACGTCACCGGAATTGGCGGCCTGATCCTGCTGGCCCTCGACATCTGGGCGCTGGTCTCGGTGATCGGCTCCGCCGAGACCACCGGCAAGAAGGTGATCTGGGTGCTGGTGATCCTGTTCCTGCCGCTGCTCGGCTTCATCGCCTGGCTGATCATCGGGCCCGCGCGCCCGGGCCTGAGCCCGCCCTGCCGGCAGGAGGAAGCCATGAAGCTCACGATCTGCCGCGACTGCGGCGAGATGCTGCACTTCGAGAACAGCGCCTGCCTCGAGTGCGGCGCCCCGCTCGGCTTCCTGCCCGGCGACCTCTACCTCACCACCGTGGTGCCGCACCCCGACGGCACCGTGGAGTCGGTCACCCGGCCGGGCGAGCGCTGGCGCCGCTGCGCCAACGCCGAGGCCGCGCTCTGCAACTGGCTGCATCCCCGCCGACAGCGACGAGGAATTCTGCGTCGCCTGCCGGCTCAACCGCACCATCCCTGACCTCTCGGAGCCGAAAAACGTCGCCCTCTGGCGCGAGATCGAGGCCGCCAAGCGCCGCCTCGTCTATGCGCTGCTGCGCTTCGGCCTGCCGGTGGTCTCCTGGCGCGACGACCCCGAGCGCGGCCTCGCCTTCGACTTCCTCGCCGACACCGAGGACGAGAAGTTCCTCACCGGCCACGCCAGCGGCCTGATCACCATCAACATCGCCGAGGCCGACTCGGTCGAGCGCGAGCGCCGCCGCGTCGCCCTGCGCGAGCCGCTGCGCACCATGCTCGGCCACCTGCGCCACGAGGCGGCGCACTACTACTGGAACCTCCTCGTCAGCAACAGCGACCGGCTCGCGCTGTCGCGGCGGGTGTTCGGCGACGACTCGGAGGACTACAGCGCGGCGCTCCGGCGCTACTACCGCGACGGCCCGCCGGCCGACTGGTGGGACCGCCACGTCAGCGAATACGCCAGCGGCGCACCCTTACGAGGACTTCGCCGAGACCTGGACCCACTATCTGCACATCGTCGACACCCTGGACACCGCCGCGAGCTTCGGCGTCGCCGTCGATCCGGCGGTCGGCGGCGCCCGCTTCACCGCGCAGGTACCGGAGAACCCCTACCGCTGCGACTTCGTCGGCGACCTGATGCGGCCGTGGCGGCCGATGACGGTCGCGGTCAACGGCCTGAACCGCAGCATGGGCCAGCCCGACCTCTACCCGTTCTTCCTCAGCCCCACCGCCATCGAGAAGGTCGGCGTCGTCCATCTGCTGGTCCGCGCCGCCGGCGCCCGCCTGATCGGAAGGCTCCGCATGCGCGTCTTCGCCTGCCAGAACTGCGGGCAGCTCTTGCATTTCGAGAATTCCGCCTGCATGCGCTGCGGCTTCCCGCTGGGCTTCCTGCCGTCGGAGCTGATCCTCTCGCGCTGGAGCCAGAGGGCGACGCGGTCACCGCCATGGCCGACGGCGACGGCTGGCGGCGCTGCCGCAACGCCGGCGAGGCGCATTGCAACTGGCTGGTGCCGGCCGAGGACAGCGCCAGCTTCTGCCCGGCCTGCGCGCTCAACCGCACCATTCCCGACCTCGGCCAGGCCGGCAATCTCGAACGCTGGCAGGCGCTGGAGGCGGCCAAGCGGCGGCTCATCTATGCGCTGCTCCGGCTGCGCCTGCCGCTCCGGACCAGGGCGGAGGACGCCGAGCACGGCCTCGCCTTCGATTTCCTCGCCGATGCCCCCGCCGGCCAGCCGGTGATGACCGGCCACGACGACGGGCTGATCACCATCAACATCGCCGAGGCCGACTCCGCCGAGCGCGAGCGGCGGCGGGTCGAGCTCGGCGAGCCCTACCGCACGCTGCTCGGCCACCTGCGCCACGAGGTCGGCCACTACTACTGGGACGTGCTGGTGCGCGACGGCGGCAAGTCGAGGCGGCGCGGGCGGTCTTCGGCGACGAGCGGACCGATTATCAGGAGGCGCTGCAGCGGCACTACCAGCAGGGCGCGCCGGCCGACTGGGAAGCGAGCTACGTCAGCGCCTACGCGACCATGCACCCCTGGGAGGACTTCGCCGAGACCTGGACCCACTATCTGCACATGGTCGACACCCTCGACACCGCCGCGAGCTTCGGCCTCGCCGTCGCGCCGGAGAACACCGACGACCCGACGCTCGAGACCGAGATCGCCTTCGACCCCTACGCCTCGCGCGACTTCGACAAGCTGGTCGCCGCCTGGCTGCCGCTGACGGTCGCGGTCAACAGCCTCAACCGCAGCATGGGCCAGCCCGACCTCTACCCCTTCGCGCTGACGCCGGTGACCATCGAGAAGCTGCGCTTCATCCACGCGCTGGTGCGCGGGGTCGTGTGATACGGATTGCCGGGTGATTGCCTCGGGTGACGCGGCGCCCTTCCCAAGAGCCCGCCCGATTTGTCCGTCGACAAATCGGGCCGCGCCTGCCTGCCCGTTGGCAGGCGCGTAAACGCGCCCGCCCAGGCAGGCGCGTCCCGATTACAACCGTCGGACAAGCGCTTGCCCCTCTTGCCCTCCGCCAGCTGGCTCCGGGCGACGGACCGGGCGAGGCTGCACTGCAGCCTCGCCTTTTCGGTCCGGGGTGAGCAATCGCCGGCGCGTCGCGCTCGGCGATGAAACGATCGGATCGTCTGACGCCCGCCCCGCCCGCTCAGCGGCCTTGCGGGCGCCCCAGCCAGCAGCAGCCGGCGAGCGCGGCGAAGAGCAGCGCCAGCGGGATCGACATCACCAGCGCCCCGACCGGGTTCCAGGCGAAGGGCACGCCGCTGCGCTGCAGGCTGTCGACGAGCTGGGCGTAGTTGCCCGGCCAGTGCGCCGAGATCAGGCCGCCGAGCGTGCCGGTGCGGAAGGCGTAGCCCTGGCCGATCGTGGCGCTCCAGTCGGCGGCGAGCGCGCCAGAGCGCGGCGGCGACGAGCAGGATGGTCAGAATGGCGCGCATGCTGTCCTCTTCTACCTCCGGGCGACCGGTCTGCGCCCAAGATACCTGTGTTGACGCCGCCCTCCAACCGCCGCTAACAGCAAATGCTTAATCGCTCGGTGACGGGGCCGCCGATGCTTCAGGACTTCCACCGCCGCACCACGCCGGACACCGGGCCGGCGCGGCTCGCGGCGCTGCGCGCGGCGATGGCCGCGGCCGGCGTCGACGCCTTCCTCATCCCCCGCGCCGACGCGCACCAGGGCGAGTATGTGGCGCCGCGCGACGAGCGGCTGGCCTGGCTCACCGGCTTCACCGGCTCGGCCGGGCAGGCGATCGCCACCGCCGAGCGCGCCGCGATCTTCGTCGACGGCCGCTACCGGCTGCAGGTGCAGCGGCCAGGTCGATCCCGCCGCCTTCGAGGTGATGCGCCTGCCCGAGGACAAGCCCGCCGACTGGCTCGCCGCCGCGCTGCCCGGCGGCGGCCGGCTCGGCTTCGACCCCTGGCTGCACACCGCGCGAGGAGATCGAGGCGCTGAGCGCGGCGCTCCTGCCGCGGCAGATCGGGCTGGTGCCGGGTGGAGAACCTGATCGACCGGGTCTGGCCGGACCAGCCGGCGCCGCCCGCCCGGCCGATCGTGCCGCATCCGGACGCGCTCGCCGGCCGCAGCGCCGCGGACAAGCGGGCCGAGCTCGCCCGCGGCCTCCTCGCGCGCGACCTCGCGGCCTCGGTGCTGACGCTGCCGGACTCGATCGCCTGGCTCCTCAACGTCCGCGGCTCGGACATCGCCGCGCACGCCCGGTGCCGCTCGCCTTCGCGATCCTCCACGCCGACGCCCGGGTCGAGCTCTTCGCCGACCCCGCGCAGGCCGATGCCGGCGCTCGCCGCCCACCTCGGCCCGGAGGTCACCGTGCTGCCGCCGCAGGCCTTCGCCGCCCGGCTCGAGGCGCTCCGCGGCCGGGTCGGCGTCGATCGCGGCCAGCGCGCCGGCCTGGGTCTCCGACCGGCTCGCCGCCTCCGGCGCGGCGGAAGTGGTCGCCGGAGCGCGACCCCTGCATCCTGCCCAAGGCCTGCAAGAACCCCGCCGAGATCGCCGGCGCCCGCGCCGCGCACCTGCGCGACGGCGCGGCGGTGACCGAGTTCCTCGCCTGGCTCGACGCCACCGCGCCGGAGGGCGGGCTGAGCGAGATCGACGTGGTGAGGAAGCTCGAGGCGTTCCGCGCCGCCACCGGCAAGCTCCGCGACATCTCCTTCGACACCATCTGCGGCGCCGGCCCGGACGGCGCGATCGTGCACTACCGGGTCAGCGACGCCTCCAACCGCCAGGTGGCGCCGGGCGAGCTCCTGCTCATCGACAGCGGCGCGCAATACGCCGACGGCACCACCGACATCACCCGCACCGTCGCGATCGGCCCGGTGCCGCCGGCGGCGATCCGGCCGTTCACGCTGGTGCTGAAGGGGCATGATCGCCATGTGCCGGCTGCGCTGGCCGCCCGGGCTCGCCGGGCCGCGACATCGACGCGGTGGCGCGCGCGGCGCTCTGGCGCGACGGCCTCGACTACGACCATGGCACCGGCCACGGCATCGGCGCCTACCTCGGCGTGCACGAGGGGCCGCAGAGCCTGTCGCGCCGCGGCCTCGAGCCGCTGCTGCCCGGGCATGATCCTGTCGATCGAGCCCGGCTACTACCGCGAGGGCGCCTTCGGCATCCGCATCGAGAACCTCGCGGTGGTCCGCCCGCCCGAGGTGCCCGAGGGCGGCGAGCGCGCCGATGCTCGGCTTCGAGATCCTGACGCTCGCCCCGATCGACCGCCGGCTGATCGACCCGGGCCTGCTCGATCCCGCCGAGCGCGCCTGGCTCGACGCCTACCACGCCCGCGTCGCCGACGGCCTGGCGCCGCTGGTCGACCCCGAGACCGAGCGCTGGCTGCGCGCCGCCTGCGCGCCGCTCTGAACCGTCGAGAGCTCGGCCGCCCTGTCCACGAGCCGGCGATGCGTCCGTCGACATGATCGGCCGTCGCCTGCACTGCCGCGGGCACGGCGCGCTCGCGATTGATAGCCGCGCGGCAGCTCGCTCGCGCCCGGGCCGGCGCCGGCGCGGCGCGATCAACCGGAGGCCGGATGCCCTGCCGCCCTCCGCGCGATCTGGCCGCCGCTAACCGAGAACGTCTGGATGGCTTCCAGGCGCAAGGCGCTTCGAGCGGACCCGCCGCGCAGCTCCTTGCGCCGACGCCCTCAGCCGTCGAGCAGCGCCCGCGCCGCGGCGCGGGCCTCGTCGGTGACGACGTCGCCGGCCAGCATCCGCGCGATCTCCTCGACCCGATCGCGGCGGCGCCGAGCGCCGGCGATCTCGGTGCGCGTCGCCCCCTTCGCCACGGTCTTGCCGACCTGCCAGTGGTGCGCCGCCGCGGGCCGCGACCTGCGGCGAATGGGTGACGACGATCACCTGCGCCCCCTCCCCCAGCGCCTGCAGCCGCCGCCCGACCGCGTCGGCGGTGGCGCCGCCGACGCCGCGGTCGATCTCGTCGAAGATCAGCGTCAGCCCCGGCGCCCGGGCGCTCAGGCAGACCTTGAGCGCCAGCAGGAACCGCGACAGCTCGCCGCCCGAGGCGATGCGGTCGATCGGCCCCGGCGGCGCGCCGGGGTTGGTCGCGACCGTGAAGCGGACCCGGTCGACGCCCTCCGGCCCCGGCTCGCCCGGCCTCGACCTCGGTGGCGAAGACCGCCCGCTCGAGCTTCAGCGGCCTCAGCTCCCGCGCCATCCGCGCGTCGAGCCGCCCCGCCGCCGCCCGCCGCACCGCCGAGAGCCCCGCCGCGGCGGCGTCATAGGTCGCCTCGGCGGCCGCCAGCGCCGCCTCCAGCCGGGCGATCCCCTCGGCGCCCGCCTCGAGCGCCTCCAGCCGGCCTGCGCAGCTCGGCGGCGAGCTCGGGCAGCGCCTCCGGCCGGCACCCGATGCTTGCGCGCCAGCCCGCGCAGCGCGAAAAGCCGCTCCTCGACCCGCTCGAGCTCGCCCGGCTCGCCGCCGAGCCCGGCCAGCAGCGCCTCGACCCGCCCGCGCCACCTCGGCGAGCTCCGCAAGCACCCGGCCGAGCCCGTCGAGCGCCGGATCGAGCGCGCCCGTCCGCCTTCGGCGCCGCGGTCTCGAGCCAGCGCAGCGCCTGCACCAGCGGCCCTTCCGCGCCGTCCGGCCCCAGCGCCTCGGCGGCGCGCGCCACGTCCTCGCGGATGCGCTCGGCGGCGCGCAGCGCCTGCCGCCGCGCGTCGAGCGCCGGCTCCTCGCCCGGCTCCGGCGCCAGCGCCTCGAGCTCCGCCGCGGCATGCGCGACGAAGTCGCGGTCGCGCCCCGCCGCCTCCAGCCGCTCCCGCGCCGCCGCGAGCGCGCGCGCCGCCGCGCCCCGCGCCGCCCAGGCCGCCCGCACCGCCGCGAGGTCCGCCTTCGGCCCGGCGAAGGCGTCGAGCAGCGCCCGGTGGCCGCGGGCATCGAGCAGCCCGCGGTCGTCGTGCTGGCCGTGCAGCTCGACCAGCGTGTCGGCGAGCGCGCGCAGCGTCTCGGCGGTCACCCGGCGGTCGTTGACATAAGCCTGCCGCCGGCCGTCGGCCGCCGGCCACCCGCCGCAGGATCAGCTCGTCGCCGCCGGGCAGGCCCGCCTCGGCAAGCAGCGCCAGCGCGGCATGGCTCGGGCCGCAGGCGGAACTCCGCCACCACCTCGCCCTCGGCCGCGCCCTGCGCGCAGCTCGCCGCCGCGGCCGCGCCAGCCGAGCACGAAGCCGAGGCAGTCGAGCAGGATCGACTTGCCGGCGCCGGTCTCGCCGGTCAGCACGTTGAGCCCCGGCCGGAACTTGAGCTCCGCCGCCTCGATCAGCGCCATGTCGCGGATCGCCAGCGCCTGCAGCATCGCTCAGGCCGCGGCCTCCGGCGCTCAGCGCCACTTGCCCTGGACCACCTGGCGATAGGTCTGGTTCAGCCAGCTGTCGCCGACGTTGGCCGGCTGCAGCCCGCGCCCGGTCAAGAGCAGGTAGCTGTCGTGATACCAGGTCGAGCCCTGGAAGTTGTAGCCGAGGATCGCCGCCGCGGTCTGCGCCTCGTTGGTCAGGCCCAGCGACAGATAGGCCTCGACCAGCCGGTGCAGCGCCTCCGGCGTCTGGGTCGTGGTCTGATAGTCCTCGACCACCACCCGGAAGCGGTTGATCGCCGCGGTATAGAAGCCGCGGCTCAGATAGTACCGCCCGATCTCCATCTCCTTGCCGGCGAGATGGTCGAGCGCCAGCTCGAACTTGAGCTGCGCCGACTTGGCATACTCGCTGTCGGGGTAGCGCTCGATGATGTCGCGCATCTCCTGCAGCGCCTCGAAGGCGTTGGTCTGGTCGCGGCCGATGTCGACGATCTGGTCGTAGTAGGAGAGCGCGATCAGGAACTGCGCATAGGGCGCGTCGACGTCGGCGGGATAGAACTCGAGGTACCGCTCGGCGGCGGCGCGGCTCTCGGCATACTGCGCCCCCTCGTGGTAGGCGAAGGCCGACATCAGCATCGCCCGCTTGGCCCATTCCGAATAGGGATAGAGCCGCTCGACCTCGGAGAACTGCGTGCCGGCCTCGCGCGGGTCGCCGCCGGCCAGCGTCTGCTCGGCCCCGAGGTAGATCTCCTGGGCGGTCTGGGATCTCGACCGGCACCTCTTTCTTGCCGAAGCCGAGCGAGCCGAGGCCCGACCCCAGCGAGGAGCCCTGCGAGCCGAGGCTGCTGCATGCGCCGAGCGCGCACATGAGCCCGAGTACGGCGGCAAGTGCCAAAACACGACTTGCCACGCGGGCCACTCCCATGCCTTCCCTCAGCAACTCAGGCCCGGCGGACCGCATCCGGTCCCGCCGGCCGGTTGGGGTTAGCACAGGTTACCGGGGGGTTGAAACGAAAAGCGCAGCCCCCGCGGGGGCTGCGCTGCCTGCCTTACTGGGCTGCCTCAACCGGCGCGGCGCAGGTCTGCCGCATCCACGCCCGCGCCGGGCAGATGGCCTGCCGCCTCGTCGTCGAGCGTCACTACCTCCCAGGCATCCGGTGTGGCGAACAGCTGCCGCAGCAGCCGGTTCGTCGCGCCATGCCCGGCCTTCACCCCGCGATAGGCGCCGAGGATCGGCGCGCCCGCAAGGGCCAGATCACCGAGCGCGTCGAGCATCTTGTGCCGCACGAACTCGTCCGAGCGACGCAAGCCGCCGGGGTTCAGCACCCTGTCGCCCTCGACGACGATCGCGTTATCGAGCGAGCCGCCGAGCGCCAGCCCTTGCGCCTGCATCGTCTCGACCTCGTCGCGCCGGCAGAAGGTCCGGCAGTCGGCGAGCTCGTGCACGAAGGCGCCGTTCTCCATGTCCAGCCGCTTGGCCTGATGGCCGATCGCCGCCTCGGGGAAGTCGATGTCGAAGTCGATCGACAGCGTCTCCGCCGGCCGGAGCTCGACCACCACGTCGCCCTGTACGTCGCGGACCGGCTTCAGCACCCGGATCGCCTTGCGCGCGCCTTCCAGCCGGCGCAGGCCGACCTTGAGGATCGCCTGCACGAAGCGCATCGCGCTGCCGTCCATGATCGGCACTTCCGGCCCGTCGATGTCGATGAGCGCGTGGGTCACCCCGGTGCCGGCCAGCGCCGCCATGATGTGCTCGACGGTGCCGAGCGAGACGCCGGCGTCGTTGGTGAGCAGCGTGCAGAGCCTGGTGTCGGTCACGAGATCGAAGCGGGCGGGGATGACGTTGTCGCGGTCGGTGACGTCCACCCGGCGGAACCGGATGCCGCCCTCGGTCGCGGGCCGCAGCACCATACGCGCCGGCCGTCCGGAATGGAGGCCCATCCCGACCAGCGTCGTCTCGCGTTTCAAGGTCGTCTGCATCTTCATCCCCACGTCCGCAGGCCCGGCCCGAGATCTCGAGTCCTCTC
Organism: uncultured Alphaproteobacteria bacterium; assembly: GCA_963750745.1. Classification (GTDB taxonomy): domain Bacteria; phylum Pseudomonadota; class Alphaproteobacteria; order Rhodobacterales; family Rhodobacteraceae; genus Amaricoccus. The sequence goes on from CAVVSO010000011.1 coordinate 108,413, forward strand.
GCCTGCTGCAAGGCAATGTAGGGATTTGACGTAATTGCGACAAATCAATGATTATGACCGATTGCTACAATGCTCACAGTCACTTGCCGGCCGCGTTTCGGACGGTTTAGTCCGGCCGGGGCCTCCTTTGGCCGGTCACCGGATCGATGTCAACGCCGAGCCGCGCCGGCAATGGCGCCTCTTCGGGGCCATCCCGTCGGTCCGGACATCCGCCTGGCAAGGGAAAGAGCCGCCCGGATGGCCAGCCCTTGCTCCGGCTCTAGACGCCGTCGAAAATGTCTCGGACTTCGATCGCCAATCCCGGAGGATCGAGCGTCAGCGACCCGTCCCCGACGATCCGGACGACGATCTGGCCTTCCGCATCTCGCCCATTGTGGATGACGACACGCTTGTCGGTATCGACGATCAGGTAGTGCCGCACGCTCGGCAGCGAGAAATAACTCGCGAGCTTGACGCCCCGGTCTACTCCCCGGCTCGACGGGGAGACGACCTCGACCACGATGATGGGGTCCGCAACCTCGATCGCGTCGCCCGGCAGGGGCGCGCCGCACCGGACCAGCGCGTCGGGCTCGTAGACCGTCCGGTCATTCACCCTGACCGACATGCCATCGGGAAAAGCCCGGCAGGGGAGGCCCCGCGCACTGATGGCGTCACGCAGGGCGATCACCGCATTGAGCTTCGCGACGGCATGGCTCGCCCGCTCGGGCGCCATGGCGACGACGACGCCGTTGTCGAGCTCGAAGCGACCCGTCGGTTGCTCCAGCGCCCAGGCGATGAACTCGTCGGCGGTGAACCCGGACTGCCTCGGGTGCTCCATCGCTTGCCCTCGATCCTGTCGATCGCCCATACTACCATCACCCTTCGTTCCTTGCGACGCCTCACCAATCAGGTTCATTCAGCCTATCGAGGACCGGTCGCTATTTCAGGAGACGGCGATCGACGATTTCTTCGACTTGCTCCACCCCTGCCCGCCCCGTCCCCGGATCGGTCAAGCGCAGGCATTTGACCGCAGAGCGGGCAACCCAAATCGTCTCGACCCGACATGGAAAGAGGCACCCGGATGGGGACCGGGTGCCTTTTCGGGGACTTTGCAAGCAGCGTTGGGGGGAGGAGCCCCTCTTAGTTGGCCTGCCGTCTTAGGAAGGCTGGAATGTCGACGCGTTCGCGTTCGGTTTCTTCGTACGCCGGCTCGGTCTTCTGGGAAGCGCGCGGCTCCAGCTCGACGCGAGGCCGGGCGGGCGCCTGGTCCCGGCCGACCTGGCCGGTCATCTTGTGGATCAGGCTGTTGATCGTCAGCCTGCTGTGCTTCTCCGGCTCGCGGCCCTGCGCCGTGATCGGACGGACCATCGGCTGCGCCTTCGGCACGTTCTGCACCGCCGCCTGGAGGCGCCGCAGCGCATCGGGCGAGGGCTCGCCGGCACGCCGCGCCTCGGCGTCGTCGGCGTCGAACTTGGGCTGGCCGAACGGCGCCGTGCGCTGCAAGCCGCCAGGCTGCGGCACCGCCTGGACCTCGGGCTCGGCGAAGAGCGCCTCGCGCTCGTCCTCGGCCGCGACCCGATGGTCGGCGAAGCTCGGCTCGCGCACCGGCTCCGCCACCGGGCGCGGCTGTACCGGCTGCGCCTGGTAGGCGGCGGCGGTCCGCGCCGCGGCCGGCGCGGCCACCGGCTCGGCGACGCGCTTGGGCATCGGCATCGCGTCGGACTTCGCGACCGCGTCGATGCCGGTGGCGACAACCGAGACCCGCATCAGCCCGGCCATCTCCGGGTCGAGCGTCGAGCCGACCATGATGTTGGCCTCCGGATCGACCTCGGCGCGGATGCGGTTGGCCGCCTCGTCGAGCTCGAAGAGCGTCAGATCCGGACCGGCGGTGATGTTGATCAGGACGCCCTTGGCGCCCTTGAGGCTGATCTCGTCGAGGAGCGGGTTGGCGATCGCCTTCTCGGCCGCCTGGACCGCGCGATCCTCGCCGGTCGCCTCGCCGGTGCCCATCATCGCCTTGCCCATCTCGTTCATCACCGAGCGGACGTCGGCGAAGTCGAGGTTGATGATGCCGGGCCGGACCATCAGGTCGGTGACGCCCTTGACGCCCTGGTAGAGCACGTCGTCGGCGAGCGCGAAGGCCTCGGTGAAGGTGGTCTTCTCGTTGGCGAGCCGGAACAGGTTCTGGTTCGGGATGATGATCAGCGTGTCGACGTGCTTCTGCAACTCCTCGACGCCGGTCTCGGCCTGCTTCATCCGCCGCGAGCCCTCGAACTGGAAGGGCTTGGTGACGACGCCGACGGTGAGGATGCCCATCTCGCGGGCGGCCTTGGCGATGATCGGCGCAGCCCCGGTGCCGGTGCCGCCGCCCATGCCGGCGGTGATGAAGCACATGTGGCAGCCCGACAGGCGCTCGACGATGTCCTCGATCGATTCCTCGGCCGCGGCGGCGCCGACTTCGGGCCGCGCCCCGGCGCCGAGACCCTCGGTGACCCGCGCCCCGAGCTGCAGCTTGTTGCCCGCGGAATTCTGCTGCAGCGCCTGGGCGTCGGTGTTCGCCACGACGAACTCGCAGCCCTCGAGCTGCTTGTCGATCATGTTGTTGACTGCGTTTCCGCCTGCGCCGCCGACGCCGATCACGGTGATCCGGGGGCTGAGGTCCTGGGTTACCGGTATGCTGAGGTTGAGTGCCATGATGTCGTCCGCCTGTTGCTTTGGCCTCTGGAACCGCGCCCCCGCGCGGCAAAGTTCTGGTTTCTTGATTCGAGAGCGTACCCGAATTGACCGCTAGGGTCACGAAGAATTCGGGTTAACACCCACAAGATATTGGGGTTTCCTACCAGATACTCGAATTAGTGTGTGTCCCTCCACTAGTTACCAGTTTTCCTTGAACCACCGGATCGCGCGGGTCACCCGGCGTCTGCCCTGCCGGTCGGCGGGCATCTCGAAATCCCAGCATTCGTCCTGCGGATGGCTGACATGCATCGCCAGCCCGACCGCGGTGGCGAAGGCGGTCCCGGTCGCCGACTGCGGCAGTCCCTGCACCCGGAGCGGCTTGCCGATCCGGCACTGCCGCCCGAGGATCCGCGTCGCCGCGGTCTCGAGCCCGGGGATCTGCGCGCTGCCGCCGGTCAGCACGATCCGCTGGCTCGGCAGATACTCGAACCCCGACGCATCCAGCCGCGCGCCGGACCTCTTCGAGGATCTCCTCGACCCGCGGCCGCATCACCCCGATCAGCTCCGAGCGCGAGATCTGCCGCCGGTCGTGCTCCCAGTCGCCGAGGATCGACGCCAGCTCGATCATCTCGCGGTCGTCGAGCCCGGTGGCGACCAGCCCGCCGTGCATCGTCTTCAGCCGCTCGGCGTCCTGCATCGAGACCTGCAGGCCCTGGCAGATGTCGGAGGTGACATGCACGCCGCCCATCCGCACGCAGTCGGCATAGATCATCTGCCGTCGCACGAAGATCGAGACGCTGGTCGCCCCGGCGCCGATGTCGATGCAGGCAGCACCCAGCTCCTGCTCGTCCTCGATCAGGCTGGCGAGCCCGCTGGCGTAGGACGACACCACGATGCCGCCGAGCTCGAGGTCACAGCGGCGGATGCAGTGCAGGATGTTCCTGAGCGGCGTCGCCGCCACGGTGACCAGATGCATGTCGACCGCGAGATCCTTGCCGATCTGCCCGCGCGGATCGGTGAGCCCGGTGCGGTGGTCGAGCGCGAAGTTCACCGGCAGCGCATGCAGCGCCTCGCGGTCGTGGCCATAGTCCGGCACCTCGCAGGCCGCGAGCACATGCCCGATGTCGCGCTCCGCCACCGCGCCGTTCAAGACCTCGACCTCGCCAGTGACGCCATAGGACCGCGGTCGCCCGCCGGAGAAGCTGACGATCACGTGATCGACCCTGAGCCCCGCCATCTTCTGCGCGCCCTGGATCGCGGTGCGGACCGCACGCTCGCATTCCTCCATCGCCGCGATCTCGCCGAAGGCGATCCCGCGCGAGCGGGTATTGGCCGCGCCGATCACCCGGAAGGCGCCCTGGGTGATTGAGGGCCTGACCTCGACCCCCTCGCCGACCTCCTCGGGCACGAACTGCAGCACCAGGCAGGCGACCTTCGAGGTGCCGATGTCGAGCACCGCGACCACGCCGCGCCGCAGCGCCGTCTCGCGCCGCGCCCGCATCGCCCGCTGGACCTCGTAGAGCTGCCGCCTCATGCATCCTCTCCCGCAACCGCCGCCTTGAGCTTGGCCAGCTCCTCCACCGCATGCTCGGTCAGCCGCGCCATCGGCCGCTGCGGATCGCGCATGTCGACCACCGTGACGTCGCGCTCCAGCAACTCGTCGGCACTGTTCAGCGCCATCACCCGGGCGAGCGCCTGCGCCGGCTCGGCCTCGGGCAGCCGGATCACCTGGTCGCGGTCGAGCACCAGGTCCCAGCGCCGCTCGCCGACCCGCACCAGCCCGCGCACCCGCGTCGCCACCGGCCGCGCCTCCGCCAGCACCGCCAGCGCCTCCGGCACCTGCGCGCCGGCGCCATCGCCGGCAATCAGCGGCAGGTCCGGGCCGCCGCAGCCGGCTGTCGACCTCCGCCACCCGCACGCCGTTCTGATCGAGCAGCTCGAGCCCCTCCGGCCCCCGCCAGATCACCACCGGCACCCGCTCGATCGCCCGGATCTCGAGCACGCCGCTCGGCAGCGCCCGCACCCGCGCCCGCTCGACCGCGCCGAGCGCCTCGACCCGTTCGCGCACCGCGTTGACGTCGAGCTCCAGGCTCGAGGCCGGCAGCGGCACGAAAGCCGCGACCCGGATCTGCTCGGCCAGATCCCGGCTCACGTCCGGCACCGCGATCTCGGTGATGGTGAACTGCGGCCGCCGCACGATCGCCTCGCGCACCGCCTCGACCAGCGCCGCCGACCGATCGCGCAGGTCGTACTCGGCCATCACCGTCCAGGCCGCGAGCACGCCCGCGAGCATCGGCACCCCGAAGTTCACCCCCCGGCGGAACCCCGGCCGGAGCCACAGCCGGGTCATCCGGTAGCGCAGCCGCGACGGCGCCGGATCGCGCAGGGACCTCACCGGGAGCAAGAGGCGTCCTCCACCAGCCAGCGCACCAGCGCCCCGAACGAGATGCCGCGGTGCGCCGCCTGCTCCGGCGCCAGCGAGGTCGGCGTCATCCCCGGCTGGGTGTTGATCTCCAGGAGATAGAGCCCCGCAAGCCCGCGCGCGCTCGTCCCAGCGGAAATCGGTGCGGCTGAGCCCGCGGCACCCGAGCGCCCGGTGCGCCCTAAGCGCATACTCGAGGCAGGCCTCGGTGATCTCCCGCGGCAGCTCCGCCGGCACCACGTGCCGCGAGCCGCCGGGAGCGTATTTCGCGTGATAATCGTACCAGCCCTCGGCGAGGATGTCGGTGACGGCCAGCGGCTCCTCGCCCATCACCGCCGTGGTCAGCTCGCGCCCCGCGACATACTCCTCGACCAGCACCCGGTCCGGCATGTCGTCCGCCAGCGCCGGCGGCCGGTTGGCGCCCTCGCGCACCAGATAGACCCCGACCGAGGAGCCTTCGTTGTTCGGCTTGACGACGTAAGGCGGCGCCATCGGATGCGCCGCCCGCATGTGCTCGCGGCAGACGATCATGCCGCGGGCCACCGGCAGCCCGGCCGCGGCGAAGATCTGCTTGGCCCGCGCCTTGTCCATCGCCAGCGCCGAGGCCAGCACCCCGGAATGCGTGTAGGGGATCTGCAGCCACTCCAGGATCCCCTGGACGCAGCCGTCCTCGCCCCAGCGCCCGTGCAGCGCGTTGAAGGCGACATCCGGCTTCTCGCGCTGCAGCACCGACGCGAGGTCGGGTCCGGCGTCGATCTCGACGACCTGAAATCCCTCGGTCCGCAACGCAGCCGCACACTCGCGACCCGACACGAGCGAAACCTCACGCTCGGCCGAACGGCCGCCCATCAGCACTGCGATGCGGGCTGCTGTCCTGCTCGACATGCCCGCCTCAATCCTGCCCCCGCGGCCCTTGTTCCGGCCTTGTCGGGTGTCGTTTTTTTCGTTGTCAGCGGGCCTTATGGTCGGCCGACCCGCATGATTTCCCACTCTAGCGTGATCCCGGTTGATTCCAAAACCTTTTTTCGCACCAATTCTCCCAAATTCTCCAGGTCGGCGGCTTTGGCCGTTCCGATGTTGACCAGGAAATTCGCGTGCTTCTCCGACATCTGCGCGCCGCCGAGGATCGCGCCCTTCATGCCCGCGCTCTCGATCAGCTTCCAGGCCTTCAGGTCGTGGACGTCATCCTCCCGCCCGGTGGACGAGAAGCCCGCCGGATTGCGGAAGGTCGAGCCTGCCGAGCGGTCCTTGACCGGCTGGCTGGCGTCCCGCCGCGCCAGTTGCTCCTGCATCTGCCGCGCCAGCGCCTCCGGATCGCCCCGCGGTCCGGCGAGCGTCACCTCGGTCAGCACCAGCCCGTCCGGCAGCGCCGTCGAGCGATAGGCGAACCGCATTTCCGCCGGTCCGAGCACCACCGTCTCGCCTGCCCGCGTCACCGCCCGCGCCGAGACGAAGGCGTCGGCGGTATAGCTGCCGTAGCAGCCGGCGTTCATCCGCGCCGCCCCGCCGATAGACCCGGGGATAGTGCGCAGGAACGTGAGGTCGATCCCGGCCTCGGCCGCGCGCCGCGCCACATGCGCATCGAGCGCCGCAGCACCCGCCACCACCGCGTCGCCTTCGACCCGGATACCGTTGAAGCCGCGTCCCAGCCGGACCACCACCCCGGCGATGCCACCGTCGCGCACGATCAGGTTCGAGCCCACGCCCATCGCGAAGACCGGCACCGTGGCCGGGAGCCCGAGGAGGAAATCCGCAAGATCGGCCTCGTCCGCCGGCTGGAACAGCCAGTCCGCCGGCCCGCCGACCCGGAGCCATGTCAGCTCCGCCATCGGGCGGTCCGCGGTCAGCGTCCCCCGCACCGCGGGCAGCGCCGCCTTTGTGTCGATCTGGCCCATCCGCTATCGCTAGGCCGAGCAACCGGCGGTTGCAAGCCCCGCCCTCACAGCGGCGCCTCCGGCGCCAGGTAGGCGGCGATCTCCTTAAGCACGTCGGTCGAGAGATTTCCCTCCAGCGACGCCTCCGGGCTGCATCGTGGTCGAGACCACGATCGCGAGTTTGCGCGACGGCAGATAGGCCATCGTCGCCGCGTAGCCGGCGAAGGACGGGTTCTGCGCGACCCAGCCGTCGACGCTGAAGACGCCCAGCCCGTAGTACTTGTCCTTGTCCCACGGCGGGAACTTCGCGGTGTCCGGCGCGAACTGCAGCGCGTGCGATTCCGGCGAAACCAGCCTCCCCTCGCCGATCGCCACGGCGCTGGTCAGGATGTCCGCGACATTCGAGGTCATGATCGAGCCCTCGGCGAGCGTCCAGGACGGATCCCAGTAGGTCGAACTCCTCGTAGCTGCCGCGCTCGGCGTCGAAGGCATGGAGTACCGGCTCGGAGATCACCGCCGTCGCCTCACTCCGGGTTCCGGTGAGCTTCAGCGGCTCGATGATGCCGTCGCGGATCAGCACATCGAGCGGCTGCCCCGCGATCTTCTCCAGCACCTTGCCCAGGATGACGAAGTTGGTGTGGGCATAGGACCAGCAGGTGCCCGGATCGCAGACCATCGGCCGCCCGAGCCCGATGGCGATCAGCTCATCCGGCGTCCAGTGCCGGAACGGGTTGGCATGAAACTGCTGGATGAAGCCGTCGTCGGTGACGAAGTCGGCGTAACCCGACGTGCCGTTCATCAGCATGGCCAGCGTCACCTGGTCCGCCTGGGGATAGTCGGGAAACCAGGCCGACAGCTTGTCGTCGAGCTTCAGCGCGCCCTTGTCGCGAAGCTGCAAGAGCACGGTGCCGATATAGGCGATCGCCACCGAGCCGTTGCGGAAATGCATGTCCGGCGTCGCCGGCACCCCGGTCATCGAGAAGCCCCAGGCCATCAGCACCGGCGCGCCGTCCCCGACGCTGATCCCCGCCAGCGTCGCCTTGATCTTCTTCGCTGCCATCGCCTCGCGGACGATCTTGTCGATCCCCTGCTTCGCGGCGTCCAGCGTCACGCAGCCCGCCGCCACGGCGATCTCCCCCGCCGCGCACGCCGGCGCTGCCTGCACCCCCGCCGCGCCGGCAAGCGCGATCACGCCGAGCAATCCTGCAACCAAAGGCTTCCCGATGGTGCCCATCTCTTCCCCCCGAAGCGCGGAATGCCGCCGACGGAGCTATACGGAACCTGGGGGATTCCGGCAAGGCCGCAGCAGCCGGGAAGGCAGCGCGACATGGAGGCTTCAGGCCTCCACCGCCTCCTTATGGTGGTTTCCCGCGTTCAGCCGCTCCGGCAGCGCATTGGCCCAGGCGCTGATCGACCCGGCCCCGAGGCAGACCAGGAGATCCCCCGGCCGGCACTCGGCCCGCGCGAAATCCGCCAGCGCCTCCTCGCCGGCCAGGGGCAGCGCCCGCCGGTGGCCATGCGCGATCAGCCCGCCGACCAGGGTGTCGCGGCTCACCCCGTCGATCGGCGCTTCGCCGGCGGAATAGACCTCGGCGATCGCCACCACATCGGCGTCGTTGAAGGCGCCGCAGAACTGGGTGAAGAGATCGCGCAGCCGGGTATAGCGATGCGGCTGGTGCACCGCGATCACCCGCCCCTTGGTCGCCTGCCGCGCCGCCTTCAGCACCGCCGCGATCTCCACCGGATGATGCCCGTAGTCGTCGATGATCGTGACGCCGTTCCAGGTCCCGACCTTGGTGAACCGCCGGTTCACCCCGCCGAAGCCCGCCAGCGCCGCCTTGATCGCGGACGGCGCGATGCCGAGATGCCGCGCCACCGCCACCGCCGCCAGCGCGTTCGAGATGTTGTGGTCGCCGGTCATCGGCAGCCGCAGCCCCTCGATCACCCGCCCCTCGGCGTTCAGGGCCACGTCGAAGCTCGCGCCGCCGTCCTCATAGACCACGTTCCGTCCCTGCACGTCCGCCTGCGGATTGAACCCATAGGTCGCGACCCGCCGGTCGGTGATCCGCCCGACCAGCGCCTGCACCTCAGCGTGGTCGATGCAGCAGACCGCGAGCCCGTAGAAGGGGATGTTCGACACGAAGGCGTCGAACGCCGCCTTGATCGCCTCGAAGTCGCCGTAATGGTCGAGATGCTCGGGATCGATGTTGGTCACCACCGCCACCGTCGCCGGCAGCTTCACGAAGCTGCCGTCGCTCTCGTCGGCCTCCACCACCATCCACTCGCCGGCGCCGATCCGCGCGTTCGAGCCGTAGGCGTGGATCACCCCGCCGTTAACCACCGTCGGGTCCATGCCGCCGCCGTCGAGCAGCGCCGCCACCATCGAGGTCGTCGTGGTCTTGCCGTGCGTCCCCGCGACCGCGACGTTCGACTTCAGCCGCATCAGCTCGGCCAGCATCTCCGCCCGCCGCACCACCGGCAGGTTCTTCGCCCGCGCCGCGTCGAGCTCGGGATTGCCGCGCTTGATCGCCGAGGAGATCACCACCACCTCCGCGCCCTCCAGGTTCTCCGCCTTCTGGCCGATGAAGACCCGCGCGCCCTTGGCTTCCAGCCGCTCGGTGATCGGGCTCGGCTTCAGATCCGACCCCTGCACCGTGAAGCCGTGGTTCAAGAGCACCTCGGCGATCCCCGACATGCCGATGCCGCCGATGCCAACGAAATGGATCGCCCCGATGTCGTGCGGCAGCCGCGTCTCACCATTCATGCCTCAACTCCTTGTTGGGCGAGGTCCTCGACCAGCGCCGCCAGATGTTCGGTCGCGTCCGGGCGGCCCTGGCTCCGGCTCGCCCGCGCCATCGCGCTCGCGCCTTCGGGGTCGCTGAGAATCGCGGTGATGTGCCCCGCGAGCCCCTCGGCCGTCAACTCCGCCTCGCGGATCATGAAGGCGCCGCCGGCGGAAACCAGCCCGGCCGCGTTCGCCGCCTGGTGATCGTCAGTCGCGTAAGGGTAAGGCACCAGGATCGCCGGCCGTCCGATCACCGCGATATCGGCGAGCGAGCTCGCCCCGGCGCGGCTGATCACCAGCGTCGCCTCCGCCAGCCGCTCCGGCACGTCCTCGAAAAAGTCCCTGAGCTCGGCCGCGAGCCCGATCGCCTCATAGCCCGCCCGCACCCGGTCCATGTCCTCCGGCCGCACCTGCTGGCTGAGCCTGATCCGCGCGCGCAACTCCGGCGCCAAGCGCCGCAGCGCCTCAGGCACCAGCCGTCCGAAGAGCCCCGCCCCCTGACTGCCGCCGATCACCAGCAGCCCCATCGGCCACTCCCCCGGCTCGACATAGGTCGCGCCGCAGCGGTCGAGCACCGCCGCCCGCACCGGGTTGCCGGTATGCACCGCCTTGGCGCCCGCCGGCAGCCTGGTAGGCCAGATGCCGCAGGCCACCACCCCGACCCGCGCCGCGAAGAAGCGGTTGACCCGCCCCGGCACCCCGTTCTGCTCGTGGATCAGCCGCGGCACCTTCAGCGCCCAGGCCGCGGTCAGCGCCGGCAGGCTGGGATAGCCGCCGAAGCCCGCGACGCAGGCCGGGCGCTCCTTCCGCATCGCCATCACGCTCGCCGCCACCCCGCGCGCCACGGTCGCCGGCGCCATCGCCCGCTCGATCCGGCTGCCTTGCGCGAAGGTTCCCGACGCCGTCGCCTGCCGCTCCACCTCCGGCGGAAATCCCCCGGCATAGCGCGCCCCGCGCGCGTCCGTCGCAAGCCGCACCCGCCAGCCGCGCGCCAGCATCTCCTCGGCCAGCGCCTGCGCCGGGAACATATGCCCGCCGGTGCCGCCGGCGGCGATGACAAGAAGCGGCGCGTCCACCTAGCGGGCGGTCCCCAGGATGTCGTCGATCGCGTGCTGCGGCCGCTTGCGCGTCATCGCCAGCAGCACCCCGAGCCCGAGCCCCGCGGCTATCAGCGACGACCCGCCGTAGGAGATCAGTGGCAGCGTCATGCCCTTGGCCGGCAATAGCCGCACCGCAACCCCGATGTTGATCATCGACTGCATTCCAAGCAGTACCGCAAGCCCGGTCCCGGCCAGCCGGATGAACGGATCGCGCTCGCGCACCAGCCTGAGCAGCGAGCGCACCACCACCGTGAGGTAAAGCGCCATCACGATCACGCAGAGGATCAGCCCGAACTCCTCCGCCGCCACCGCGATGATGAAGTCGGTATGCGCGTCCGGCAGCGTCCATTTCACCTGGCCGTTGCCGATGCCGACCCCGAGAAAGCCGCCTTCCTGGATGGCGTTTGTGGCATAGCCGATCTGGGTCAGCGGATCGACGTCGGACGAGAGAAACCCGTCGATCCGCTCCGCCACATGCTCGGAGTGACTATAGGCGAACCACCCCGCCCAGCCGACCGCCGCCCCCACCCCGCCGAGCAAGAGCACCGGCGCCCCGGCGGCGAAATACATCAGCGCCCAGGTGGCGATGATCAGCCCGGCCTGGCCGAAGTCCGGCTGCAGCGCCAGCACCAGGGTCAGCGCCACCGCCACCACGAAGGACATCGCCTTGCCCGGCGGCCCCTTGACGTCGTAGCTCGCCGCCATCAGCCAGGCAGTGAAGATCGCGAAGGCAGGCTTCAGGAACTCCGCCGGCTGCACCGAGACCACCCGCAGCGAGTACCAGCGCACGGCGCCCTTGCCGAAGTCGGTGCCGAAGACCGGCAGGAGCGCCAGCGCCACCACCGAGACGCCGAAGACGATCACCCCCCAGCGCCGGAGTCTCAGCGGCGACATCATCGAGACCACCAGCATCAGCACCAGCGCCAACGCCCCGAACGCCGCCTGCCGCCAGACATAGTGGAAGGGATCGAGCCCGTTCCTGACCGCGAGCGGCGGCGAGGCCGCGAGCCCCAAGAGCGTGCCGATCAGGAAAAGCCCGACCAGCGCCGCCAGCGACCAGCGGTCGATCGTGCGCCACCATTCCGGAAGGATCGGCTCGCCGGTCTTCGCCGGTGCCGCGCCAAAGACCATGTCGGTCATCGGGAACTGCTCTTCGCCATCTGCCTGCCTCGTGCCCGCCCGGTGCTTGCCGACGCGGATCGCTTGCCGGCCAGTCTAGCCGGTGCGCTGCGAATATGCCAGTGTCTCCGGAAGGCCACCAACTCCCGGCCGCGGGCCGTTCTCTCCGGTCCCGCCCGGCGGTGGCCAAGAACCGAAGCACGATTGGCCAGTATCCGCGCCGTTCTGATCGATGGGACTTTCGGTCGCCGCGACCAGCCTCGGCCGGTAAGTGCCGCGTCGGCAAGGTCCCGCCGGGACTTACTGCAATATTCGCGCTGGCAACACATTAGTAAGGTTTACCGAAAATAAGTTGAGGCGCCAGGCCGGGGGTCTCCCGCTGGCAGGTCATCCACCTCCCAATGAGGAGTGCTACGCATGCCCGCCCCCACCCTGAAAGACCTCGTGGTCCGCATCCGGGCCCTCGAAACCGCCGCCGTGAAGCTCATGGCCGCCGGCGAAAAGAAGGCCCCGGCGAAGGCCAAGGCCACCGCCAAGGCGCCGGCCGCCAGGGCCAAGGCCAAGGCCACGTCGGCCAAGCCGAAGGCGACCGCCAAGGCACCCGCCCGGGCCATGGCCAAGGCGCCGGCGAAGCCCAAGGCCGCGCCGAAGCCGATCAAGACCAAGCTGGTCGCCGTAAAGTAAGCCCGCGCTCGGGCGCCTGCAGCCGGGACCGCGCCCCGAGGGCGCGCCCCGGCTGCGCCGCGTTCGCGTCAGCTTGAGGCGATAAATCTCCGCACCAGCGCCTCGAACGCTTCCCCGCGCGCCTCGAAGCTCGCGAACTGGTCGAAACTGGCACAGGCCGGCGCCAGCAGCACCGTCTCGCCCGCCTCGGCCTCGGCGAGCGCCGCGGCCACCGCGGCGTCGAGCGTTCCGGACACCAGGTGCGGCACCGCGCCGAGCGTCGCCGCGAACGCGCCCGCCGCCTCGCCGATCAGATAGGCCTTCACCACCCGCCCGAACAACGGCCGCAGCGGCTCGATCCCGCCCGCCTTCGGCCGGCCGCCGGCGATCCAGCGGATGCGCTCGAAGGACAAAAGCGCCTTCTCCGCCGCGTCGGCGTTGGTCGCCTTGCTGTCGTTGACGATCCGCACCTCGCGCCAGGTGGCGACGAGCTGGCTGCGGTGCGGCAGCCCGGGATAGCTCGCGAGCGCCCCCTCGATCTGCCGCGGCCCGAGCCCGAGGCTCCGCGCCGCGGCATAGGCGGCGCAGGCGTTCTGATGATTGTGCGCCCCCGGCAGCGTCGCCATCTCGCGCAGGTCGATCGACCCCACCTGCCGCCCGCCGCGCCACTCGGCGAGAAATCCCTTGCGCGCGCAGACCTGCCAGCCCGGCCCGCCCGGCTTTTTCGTCACCGAGACGGTGATCACCGGATCGCCGGTCCCCGCCTCCTCGCGCATCGCGTTGGCGAGGAAGCGCCCCTCGTTCTCGTCGATGCCGATGATCGACCGCGACGGCCCGCCCTGGGTGAAGAGCCGCCGCTTCGCCGCAAAATAGCCGCCCATGCCGCCATGGCGGTCGAGATGGTCGGCGGAGAGGTTGAGAAACACCGCGATGTCGGGCTGCAACGCCCGCGCCAGCTCGATCTGGTAGGAGGAAAGCTCCAGCACCACGACCATGCCGTTCGCCGCCGGGTCGAGGTCCAGCACGCCGCGGCCAATGTTGCCGCCGATCTGCACCCGCCGCCCGGCGCGCTCCAGCACATGCGCGAGCAGCGCCGTCGTCGTCGACTTGCCGTTCGAGCCGGTGATGCCCACCACCTGCGGCAGCCGGTCGAGATCGTCCCACTCCGGCGTCGCGAACGAGCGGAAGAAGAGCCCGATGTCGTTGTCGACCGCGACACCGGCGTCCCAGGCCGCCGCCACGGCGGCATGCGGCGCCGGATAGAGGTGCGGGATGCCGGGCGAGACGATCAGCGCCTTCACCCCGTGCCAGGCCGCGGCCTTGGTCAGATCGGCAAGCGCGATGCCCTCGGCCGCAGCCTTCTCCCGCGCCGCCGCGCCGTCGTCCCAGGCCACGACCTCTGCGCCGCCGGCCGCGAGCGCTGCGACCGTCGGCAGCCCGGAGCGGCCGAGGCCGAGCACCGCCACCTTGTGGCCGGCGTAGCCGCGAGCCGGGATCACGCCTCAGACCCCGGCAAAGCGCACCAGCGCGGGTTGCCCCCGACATAATCGTCCTCGCTCATCGGTAAGGGACCCGTAAACGGGAATGCATTCGATGCGTGCATGCTTTGTGCATGGGATGTGCATGAGAAGTGCAAGCTCAGCGCAGCTTCAGCGTGGCGAGCCCGACCATCGCCAGGATCAGCGATACGATCCAGAAGCGGATGACGATCTGCGGCTCCGCCCAGCCGAGCTTCTCGAAGTGATGATGGATCGGTGCCATCAAAAATACCCGCTTTTGGGTTCTCTTATAGTAAAGCACCTGAATAATCACGCTCAACGCCTCGACGACGAAAAGCCCGCCAATAATCGCCAGCACGATCTCGTGCTTGGTCGCCACCGCGATCGCCCCGAGCGCACCGCCCAGCGCCAAACTCCCGGTATCTCCCATGAACACCGCCGCCGGCGGCGCGTTATACCAGAGAAATCCCAGTCCACCGCCGATAAGAGCCGCAACAAACACCAGTAATTCTCCGGTCTCCGGCACATAATGCACGCCGAGATACTCGGTGAAATCCACGCGGCCCACCGCATAGGCGATGATCCCGAGCGAACCCGCCGCGATCATCACCGGCATTATTGCCAGACCGTCCAGCCCGTCCGTCAGGTTCACCGCATTCGCCGCCCCGACGATCACCAGCATCGCGAACGGCAGGAACCCCCAAGACAGGTTCAGGAGCGCCGTCTTGAACACCGGGAACGCCAGCTGCCCGGTCAGCTCCGCCGGATGCAGCCACATCGCCCAAGCCCCTGCAACCAAAGCAATTCCTAAACCAGCCGCCAGCCGAACCCGGCCCGAGACCCCGGCATGGGTCTGCTTGCGCACCTTGGCGTAATCGTCGGCGAACCCGATCAGCCCGAACCCGAGCGTCACGAACATCACCATCCAGACATACCCGTTCGACCACCGCGCCCAAAGCAGCGTCGAGACCAATATTGCCGAAAGGATCAGCAACCCCCCCATCGTCGGCGTTCCCGACTTGGTCAATACGTGGCTCTCCGGCCCGTCGCTCCGGATCGGCTGCCCGCGGCCCTGCCGGATCCGCAGCATCTCGATCAGCGGCCGCCCGAAAAGGAAGCCGTAAACCAAGGCGGTGAAGAAAGCCCCGCCCGCCCGAAAGGTGATATAGCGGAACACATTGAGCGCATTGAGATTTTGCGACCATTCGGCCAGGTAGTAAAGCATGTCGCTACGGCGCCCCCTCCGGTGCTTCCGCCGGGCGCGCCTCGCCCATTGACTTGATCGCCTCGACCACCTGCCCGACCCGCGAGCCGAGCGACCCCTTAACCATCGCAATGTCGCCGGAATCCAGCAACCGCCGCGCCCGCGCCGCCATCGCGGCCGCGTCCTCGAACCACTCGCCGCGCTGCGCCGGAGGCAGCGCTTCGAAGAGCGCCCGCATCCGCAGCCCGGCGCAATGCACGGTGGTGACGCTTCGCAGCGCCGGCACCTCGGCCAGGCCCGCATGCAGCTCGCGCTCGCGCGGCCCAAGCTCCAGCATGTCGCCAAGAAACGCCACCCGCCGCCCGCGCGATATCCGCCCGAGCCCATCGGTCGGCCGTTCGCCGGCAAAGACCTCGAAGGCCGCCGCCATCGCCGCCGGATTGGCATTGTAACTTTCGTCGATCAGCGTGACCGCCCCGTCGGCGCCGGCTGGGCCGAGCAGCACCGTCCAGCGCGCTCCCCGGCCCTCCGGCGCCTTCCATTGCCCGAGCGCCAGCGCCGCTCGGGCGACGTCCCCGCCCAGCGCCTCGACCGCCGCGAGGACCCCGAGCGCGTTCATCGCCAGGTGCCGCCCGGGCGCACCGAGCCGGAAGAGGAACGGCCGCCCGTGCGCCTTCGCCGCGACGCAGGTGCCGTCCGAATGCACCAGCACATTGCCCAGACGGAATTCCGATCGCCCGCTGCGCCCGAACCTGACCGGCCGCGCCCCGGCGCGCCGGGCGGCGGCGAGCAAAACCGGATAGCTCGGGATATCCCGATTGAGGATCGCCACGCCGCCGGGCGCAAGCCCCTCGAAGACGGACGCTTTCTCGCGGGCGATCCCATCAACATCACCGAAGGCAGCCAGATGCACCGCCGCCACCGTGGTGATCAAGGCCACATCCGGCCGCGCAAGACGCGCCAAGGGGGCGATCTCGCCAGGGGCATTCATCCCGATCTCGATGACCGCGAAGTCACGATCCGCCGGCATCCGCGCCAGCGTCAGCGGGACTCCCCAGTGATTGTTGAAGCTCTTCTCCGCCGCGTGCACCGTCCCCTGCGCGCCCAGCGCCACCCGCAGCATCTCCTTGCTGCCGGTCTTGCCGACCGATCCGGTCACCGCGACGAGCCGACCCCCGAACCGCGACCGAGCCGCCGCGCCGAGCGCACGCAGCCCGTCCAGCACATCGGGCGCCACCAAGAGCGGCGCATCCGCAGCCACCGCCTCCGGCCGCCGCGCCACGAGCGCCGCCGCCGCGCCCTTGGCCAGCGCCTCGGCCACGAAGTCGTGCCCGTCCCGCGCCGCGCTCAACGCCACGAAAAGATCGCCCGGCGCCAGCGACCGGGTGTCGATCGACACCCCCGATGCCGCCCAGTCGCGGGTACCCACGCCGCCGGTCGCCGCCACCGCCGTATCCCGCGTCCAGAGGGCGCCGCTCACCGCACGTCCCTTGCCATCGCGCGTCGGGCCGGGGTCAAGGCTCGCGCAGAGACCGCGCGTAAGCGCGGCTTGGCCTTGACCCCGGCCCGACTCGCAACCCCACCATGGATGAGGCGCCTTGATGAAGCAGCCGCTTCATCAAGCGCCTCCCAAGCAGATCTTGCCTTGCGACGCCTCGTCCCCTCGCCACCTCGCCCGGCGGCGCGCGCGCAACCCCCAGCCCCGCGAGACGCCGCCGAGCCACCGCTGGTCCCGCAGGCGATCAGCCTCATGCGCCGAGCCCGTCCAGCGCCGCCACCGCGACGCTCGCCTGCTCGAGGTCGTCGAACGGCAGCACGTCCTTCCCGACGATCTGCCCGGTCTCATGCCCCTTGCCCGCGATCAACAGCGCGTCTCCCGGCTGCAGCGCGTCGACCGCCGTCAGGATCGCCTCGGCGCGGTCGCCGATCTCGGTCGCCTCTGGCACACCCTTCATCACCGCCGCACGGATTGCCGCGGCGTCCTCGGTCCGCGGGTTATCGTCGGTGACGTAGACGAGGTCCGCCGCGGCCGCGGCCGCCGCGCCCATCAGCGGACGCTTGCCACGGTCGCGATCGCCGCCGGCCCCGAATACGACGATGAAGTCGCCCCATCACGTGCGGCCTGAGGGCGGTCAGCGCCGTGGTCAGCGCATCGGGAGTGTGCGCATAGTCGACGAAGATCGCCGCGCCATTCGCCCGCGTCGCCGCCCGCTCCATCCGGCCGCGCACCGTCCGAAGACCGGAGATCGCCCCCAGGACCGCTTCCGCGGCGCTGCCGGAGCCAATGGCGAGCCCCGCCGCGACCAGCGCGTTCTGCGCCTGGAAACCGCCGACGAGGTCGAGCCGCGCCCGATGGCTGCGGCCTTCCCAGGCGAAGAGAAGCTCCTGCCCGGTGGCGTCGAACCGCTGGGCAAGCACGCGCAACGCGCAGCCTTCAGCCCGGCCGACCGTCAGCAGCCGCTGGCCGCGTCCCTTCGCGATCCGACGCACCCGCGGCCCGTGCGGATCGTCGAGATTGACGACCGCGGTGCCGCGCCGCGGGAGCACCCGCTCGAAGAGCGCCAGCTTGGCTGCAAAATAGGCCTCGAAGTCAAGATGGTAGTCGAGGTGATCCCGGGTGATATTTGTGAAGGCCGCCGCCGCCAGCTCGACGCCATCCAGCCGCCGCTGATCGAGCCCGTGCGACGAAGCCTCCATTGCCGCGTGCGTTACTCCCTTGTCGGAGAGCTCGGCCAGCAGGCGGTGCAGCGTGATCGGCTCAGGCGTGGTCTGCCCGAGGGGTGCGGCGACCGCGCCTTCGACGCCGACGGTCCCGAAGTTCACCGCGGCCTCACCCAGGCTCTCCCAGATCTGGCGCGTGAAGCTCGCCACCGAGGTCTTGCCGTTGGTGCCGGTCACCGCGACCATTACCTCGGGGTGGCTGCCGTAGAACCGGCTGGCGGCGATGGCAAGCGCGTGCCGGGGAGCGTCGCTGAGGATCACCGGCAAAGCGAGCGGGCCGAGCGCCGCCTCGGCATCGGCAAGCCCCGCCGGATCGGTCAGCACGGCGACGGCGCCCATCCGCAGTGCGGCGCCGATAAAGCGGGCGCCATGGGTCGTACTGCCGGGAAGCGCCGCGAAGAGCACGCCCTCGCGCACGTGGCGACTGTCCACCGCGAGACCGGTGATCTCCGGCAATCTCCCGGACCAGTCGCCCGCGCGGCGCGTGCCGCTCAGAAGGCCGAGCGCCTCGAAATCCTGTAAGCCTGTCCGTCCGATCCGTTCCCGTCATCGTGATCCGCGCGCCCGGCGCCCTTCGAGCCACGGGCTAGTCATTTCCGGCGAGAGTGTAAAGCTGCGCTCCGTCCTTGGGGGTCTCAAGCGGCGGTATCCCCATGACCGGCATCAGCCGCCGGATCGCGTGCGCCAGCACCGGCGCGGCCGTCAGGCCCGCAGTGCGGAAAGCGGTCTTGTTGATGACGCTCGTCGGCTCGTCGAGCATGACCACAAGCACGTATTTCGGCGCGCTGGACGGAAAGAAGGCGGCGAAGGTCGAGATCGTCTGGTCGCGCGAGTAGCCGCCCCAGGCGTTCGGCTTGTCGGCGGTGCCGGTCTTGCCGCCTATGTCGTAGCCCTCGACGTCCGCGGCCTGCGCGGTACCCCGAACGACCACCTGCCGCATCATCTCGCGGAGTTGCTGCGAGGTATGCGCCGAGACCACCCGATCTGCCTCGGCCGGCCTCGCATCGCTCTCGATGATGCTCGGTCGCACCCGGAAACCACCGTTCACCAGCGACGCGTAGCCCGCCGCGAGGTGCAGCGGCGTCACCGCCATGCCGTGGCCGTAGGAGATCGTCACGGTGGAAAGGTCGGTCCAGCGCGCTGGCAACAGCGGCGCCGTTCGCGTCGCTTCCGAGAGCTCGACCGGAGAGGCGTCGAGAAGACCGATCCTCTGGAAGAACGCTTGCTGCCGAGTGGCGCCCAACATCATGCCGATGTGCGCGGCGCCGATGTTGGAGGACTTCACCAGCACGTCCTCGACGGTCAGCCACGCCCCGTAGTCGTGGAAATCGCGGATGGTGAAGCGCCCGTAGCGCATCGGTGACTTGCTGTCGACGAGGGTGTGCGGCGTAATCAGCCCCGCCTCGAGCGCCGTGGCGACGGTGAACGGCTTGAACACCGAGCCGAGCTCGTAGCGCCCCTGGGCGGCGCGGTTGAACAGTGGACTGTCGGCAGGATCGCCTTGGATCGGCAGCGCGGGGCGCAGGTTGGGGTCGAAGTCGGGCAGGCTCGCCAGCGCCCGGATTCTGGCCGGTGCCGGCCTCCATCAGGATGCCGACGGCGCCTTTGGCGTGCATCTTCGCGACGCCCTGCGCCAGGACATCCTCGAGCGCGGTCTGCACCGGCAGGTCGATCGAGAGCTTGAGCGGCTGGTCCACCAGCGCCGGATCGCGAAGCCGCGCGTCGAAGACCCGCTCGACACCGGCCGTGCCGACGACCTCGGCCGCGTCCACGCCCTCACGGCCGAAGCTCGCGCCACCGAGCACGTGCGCCGCTACCGCACCGTTGGGATAAAGCCTGGCCTCGCGTGGGCCGAACAGCAAGCCGGGCTCGCCGAGGTCATGCACCCACTGCTGCTGCTCGGGCGAGATGGTGCGCTTGATCCAGATGAACTTTCGCCCGTCGGTGAACTCGGCGTAGAGTTTCTTCGCATCCAGGTCAGGGAAGATTTGCCCGAGCCCATCGGCCGCGGCCCGCGGATCGATCATCTCCGCGGGCTGGGCGTAAAGCGACGCGGTGACGATGTTGGTGGCCAGCACCGCCCCGTTGCGATCGACGATGTCCGCGCGCTGCGTGTGGATCGGCGCGCCCGGCATTCCGGCACGCGGCTCGACCGGCACCGACGCCGACACCAGCGCCATCCGGCCGGCGACGGTGGAGAAGCCGAGGATAAACACCACCCCGAGCAGCAGGAGCCGCGTCTCCGCCTTCACCCGCTCGGCCTGATGCCGCGCCTCCAGCCGGGCGGCCCGCTCCTCGGCTTCGACGACGTTCGGATCCTTGCCCTCCGCCCTCGCCCTGAGGATGCGGGCAAGCGGGCGCAAAGGTCGGCGGATCACTTCGCGGCTCCGGCCGAGGGAGCCGCCGCGGCGGCCAGGATATCCTCAGGGCCGGCGGGATAGGCGACCATCGAGACATCCACGAACTGGTCCGGAGTGAGCTCCGCAAGCCCGAGCCCGGCCGTATTCGCCGCGACAAGCGCCCGCAAGCGATCGGGCCGGTTCAGGTAGGCCCACTCGGCATTCAAGACCGCGATGGCCTCGCGCTCGCCGGCGATCTCCTGGCGCAGATCCGCCACCCTGTCCGCCGCCTCCTGCGTCGCATAGTTCACGCGATAGGCCCACGTGGCACACACCACCACCAGCACTGCCGCCGACAGATGCAGGAGAAGTCTCATTGCCACTCCAACGGATTGGTTCGATGCATCGCCGCACCGCTCTCCAACGCCAGCGGCGGAAGACCGAGGGAGCGAGGATCGGCCCCGCCCGCCGGGGCATCCAGCCGCCTGGCGAGACGCAGCTTCGCCGAACGCGCCCTTGGATTGACCGCGAGCTCGGCCTCGTCCGGAACGATCGCCTTGCGGCCGGCCAGCACGAACCGCGGCGTCTCGGGCGCGCTCGCCGGCGCATGCCGGCTGGACTGCGGCGCCGCTCCAGAGCGGAGCTGCATGAACCGCTTGACGATGCGGTCCTCGAGCGAGTGGAAGGTCACGACCGCCAGCCACCCGCCGGGCGCCAGCGCCGCCTCGGCCGCGGCAAGCCCGCGCGCCAGCTCGCCCAGCTCGTCGTTGACCGCGATTCGCAGCGCCTGGAAGCTGCGCGTGGCGGGGTGCGGCTGACCGGGCTTTGGCCGTGGCATCAGCCGTTCGATCAGGCCGGCGAGCTGAAGCGTCGAGGTAAACGGCCGCCCGCCCCGATCGGCGGCGATCGCGCGCGCAATTCGCCGCGCCCCGCGCTCCTCGCCCAGCTGGAACAGCAGATCGGACAGCGAGGCCTCCGGCAGCCGGTTGACCAGATCGGCCGCCGACGGACCGGCCTGGCTCATCCGCATGTCGAGCGGCCCGTCTTTCAGAAAGGAAAAACCCCGCTCCGGCTGGTCGAGCTGCATCGAGGAGACCCCGACGTCGAGCACGACGCCATCGAGCGCCGGCGCGCCAACTTCGGCCGCGACCCGGTCCAGCGAACCGAAGCGACCGGCGCAGAGCGTCAGCCTGTCGCCGAACAGGTCCGCCCACCCCTGCGCGCGTTGCAGTGCCGCCGGGTCGCGATCGATCCCGATCACACGCTCCGCTCCCGCGTCGAGCAGCGCGCGCGCATAGCCGCCCGCCCCGAACGTGCCGTCGAGCCAGACGCCGGCAACCGGGGCCACGGCCCGAAGGATCGGCTGGATCAGCACCGGCACATGCGGGACCGGCGTCATCATCATGACCGGTCCTCGCGGTCCATCGCGTCGAGTTCCGCAAACGGATCCTCGTCGGGAGCCAGTCCCTCGCGCCAGGCTTCGATGCTTGCCATGTCCTGGCGGAACTGGTCCGGCGCCCAGATCTGAAAGTGCGCGCCCATGCCGGCGAAGAGCGCTTCCTCGCCCAGACCGAACATCTCGCGAAGCCGTTGCGGCAGCACGATGCGGCCGTTCTCGTCAACCTGGACCTGGACCGACTGCGTATTGAGCAGCCTCTCCAGCGCACGCCGCGCCTTCGAGAAGGTGGGCATCAGCGCCACCTTCGCGTCGAGCGCGTTGGCGCCTTCGACCGAATAGCCCTCGAGGCAATTCCCGCTGGGCATACCGTAGATCAGCACGAAGTTGGGGTTCTGCCCGGGGGTCCAGTCGGGATCGCCTTCTTCCAGCACCCGGCGGAACGGGGCGGGGACCGACACGCGGCCCTTCTGGTCCACCTTGTGGACCGATTCGCCCCTGAAGCGCCGTATCACCGGCCAGCTCTCCTGTCCTGCCCCCGAGACGTGAATGGCGGGCCGTGCTGCCTGAGGGCACGACCCGCCATCTGGTCCCGTCTGGGTCCCGCGCCCGGCTGCGCCTCGTAGTCTGCTCGTTACTTGGTCCGCGCCGGATCTTGCTTCGTGTGGGGAGACTGCGGGCCTGTATGAAACCTGCCGGGTTTCTTGTTCGGGTCTTGATTGCCCATGTCCGAATACCGCTGCCTTCCGTGAGTCATTGGATACCATGGGAGCACGTGGGATTCAATGGATTTTTGTGGGAATTCGTGATCGAAGTCATCGCTCGCGATGACTGTTAGCCGCTCTAGTGGCAACTACTCCATTTGTTGTGCCCGAGTCTCTCGTGCACACTATATCTTGCATACCCGGAGGTTGTCCATACGTCTGCGATTATCGCTAAAGTTGTTTACGCAGATCTGCTCCCAGCGCCGGCGGGAGCGGTAGCGCGCGGATGACCTCTAAGCCGGATTCTGTAAGCGGCCTAAGTCGCCGATGACCATTCCTCTGGGCCCGGCGTCGCCGACGGGCTCGGGCAGCCAACCCGGATCGCTCGGGCGGGAGAACCCTGGGACGTGAGTCCCGCGCGACCCCTATTTGGCCTTGCTCCTGGCGGGGCTTGCCATGCCACCGACGTTGCCGCCGGCGCGGTGGGCTCTTACCCCACCTTTTCACCCTTGCCCGCAGTCGCGGGCGGTATCTTCTCTGTGGCGCTTTCCCTCGGGTTGCCCCGGGCGGGCGTTACCCGCCGCCATCTCTCCCTGGAGTCCGGACTTTCCTCGACCCCGAAGGGCCGCGGCCATCCAGTCATCCGCGCCCGCCTGCCTTACGGGTCAGGCCGGCCGCGGTCAATCCGCCGCCGCGAGCGCCCTCAGCGCGCCGACGTCGGCATGCTCCGGCGCCGTCGCTTTCGCCCACGGACGGAACCGCAGCCGGAACGCCGCGAGCACCGGGTGCCAGTCATCGGCCGGGGCCGCGTAGCCCGCAGCCGAGGCGGCCAGCCGGAACGCCTCCCAGCCACACTCCGGCGCCACCCCTTCCGCCCAGCTCGCACGACCGCCCAGAGCCAGCCGCCGCCAGTCGAACTTCGGGCCCGGATCGGCTTTGCGTCCCGGCGCGATGTCGGAATGAGCGATCACCCGCGCGGCCGGGATGGACCAGCGCGCCAGGATCTCGTCGAGCAGGATCTCCAGGGCTGCCATCTGCGGCTCAGGGAACGGCGGGAAATCTGCCGGCGGCCCGGCATTGGCAAGTTCGATCCCGATCGAGTGCGAATTGACGTCGTCAACGCCGCGCCAGCTACCGGCGCCGGCGTGCCAGGCCCGCTCCACCTCGGCGACCAGCCGCCAAACCGTCCCGCCCTCGGCGATGAGGTAATGCGCGGAGACCTCGGCCACCGGATCGCACAGGCGCTCCAGCGCCGCCTCGGCCGTTTCCATTGCCGTATAGTGCAGCACGACCAGCGAAGGCAGCACGCCGCCGCGGCGCGGGCCGAAGTTCGGGCTGGACGCTTGGGCGACTTCCATGCGCTTCTCGCGTCTCAGGAGGCTCGCCGATGCGACCATCGCCGCTCGAGAACCGCGTTGCGCCGGATGGAACGCTTCACGCCGTTCCCGACCGCGGAGGCCTCATGGGCAACCGCGGCGGCCGCCTGCACCAGCCCGACTTCACGCTCGGTCGCGCCCGCTGGCGCAGCCGCGCCTGGATCTGTTGCCAGACCGACTTCCGCGGACGCCGTCGCCCGGTGATGGGCGAAAGCTACACCGAGCTTTTCTTCCTCGACGAGGCAACGGCCCTCGCCGCGGGCCACCGGCCGTGCTTCGAGTGCCGCCGGGCCGCCGCGACGGCCTTCGCTGCAGCCTGGGCCCGCGCCGCTCGCCTCGATGCCCCGCCCCGCGCGGACGCAATGGACCGCAGGCTTCACGCTGAGCGTCTCGGCCCGCCCGACCGCATCCGCTTCGGCGATCTGCCGGCGGGCGCGATCTTCGCCGCCGCGGGAGGCTTCTTCCTGCATGCCGCCGAAGACGCCCTCCCATGGAGCTTCGCCGGCTATGGCCCGCCGCGGCACTTCGACGCAAACGCGACGATCACGGCGCTCACCCCGGCCGCCACCCGCGCCGCCCTCGCCGCCGGTTTCTGGCCGGAGCTCCATCCGAGCACCACCATGCCGGTCAATTGAGGGCGCGATAGACCGCCGGGTCGAAGCTGCAGGCGAAGCCGTCGCCATCCGGATCGAGCCCGAGCCGGTCGCCCGCCGGACCACCTGCGGCCAGGAACGCCCGCTGCGCGGAATCGGCATCGCGGTAGCGCCCGCAGCTGCCGGCGCTGGCCACCCGGGCCCCGATCGAACGGGGGTACATCGACTGGCCGACGGCGTTGGTCGACTGCTTGGCATAGAGCGCGACGTTGGCGCCGGGCTGCTCCATCGGCACCGACTGAGGCTGCACCACGACGAGCTGGCTGCGCGCCGCGTCCAGGTCGCGCTGCGCCTTGGCCGCATCGATCTTCTGCTGCTCCAGCGTCCACTGCATCAGGTTGATTTTGTCGTCGTCCAGCGCCGCCCCGGTCCCGTCCGGCGAAGGCGCGACGGCGGCGCCGCCGGTGCCGTCACCGAGCGACGCCTCGATCGTGCTGGTGAAGCTGTCCCCGCCGGCGCTCGACGCGGTACCGGCCTGAGGAACCTCGGTGATCACGCTGCCGTCGGGAACGGTGACCCCGCTGCTGCAGGCCGCAAGTCCGCCGCAGAGAACAATCGCCGCCAATCGCATCAATAGCCTGCCTTTCGCGCACCCGCCCGCATTGCCGGTCTTACCACCATTTTTCCGGCTTTGCAGCAAATCCGCTCGCGCGCTCGATCGCAAAAGCCACATCGAGCATTCCCGCTTCGTCCCAGGGACGACCGATCACCTGCAACCCCAGCGGCAAGCCCCTCGCGTCCAGACCCGCCGGAACCGCCACTCCCGGCAGGCCGGCCAGGTTCACCGTCACCGTGAAGACGTCATTGAGATACATCTGCACCGGGTCGGCATCGGCCAGCTCGCCGATCGCGAAGGCAGCCGAGGGGTCGCCGGGGTCAGGATCGCATCGATCCCCGCGGCGAACACCGTCTCGAAGTCGCGCTTGATCAGCGTCCGCACCTTCTGTGCCCGAAGATAGTAAGCGTCATAGTAGCCGGCCGAAAGCACATAGGTGCCGATCATCACCCGCCGCCGCACCTCCGGGCCGAAGCCCTCGGCACGGGTGCGCTCGTACATCGCGGCGATGCCCTCGCCGGCCTTGATCGCAGCGCGCCGCCCGTAGCGCACCCCATCGTAGCGCGCGAGGTTCGACGACGCCTCCGCCGGCGCGATCACATAATAGGCAGGCAGTGCATACTTGGTGTGCGGCAGCGAGATCTCGACGATCTCCGCCCCGCGTCCCGCAGCATCTCCGCGCCCCGGGCCCAAAGCGCCTCGATTTCCGCCGGCATCCCGTCGACCCGGTATTCCCTGGGAACGCCGATGCGCTTGCCGCGCATGTCGCCAACGAGCACCGCCTCGAAATCCGGCACCGCCGCATCGGCGGAGGTCGAAATCCTTCGGGTCGTGGCCCGCCATCGCCCGAAGCAGGATCGCCGCGTCGCGCACCGACTTGGCCAGCGGCCCGGCCTGATCCAGCGACGAGGCGAAGGCGACGATGCCCCAGCGCGAGCAGCGCCCGTAGGTCGGCTTCACCCCGACGATCCCGGCGAAAGCCGCCGGCTGCCGGATCGAGCCGCCGGTGTCGGTACCCGTCGCGCCGAGGCAAAGGTCCGCCGCCACCGCGGCCGCCGACCCGCCGGAAGACCCTCCGGGCGTCAGCGGCGCCGGAATCCCCGGTCCGCCGCCAGGGGCTCACCGCCGGCCCATAGACCGAGGTCTCGTTCGAGCTGCCCATAGCAAACTCATCCATGTTGAGCTTGCCGATGCAGACCGCTCCCGCCTCCCAGAGCAGCCGGGTCACCGTGCTCTCGTAGCCGGGCCGGAACCCCTCGAGGATCCGTGACGCCGCCTGAGCCGGCACCCCCTCGACGCAGAAGAGATCCTTGATCCCCAGCGGCATGCCGCAAAGGTCGGGCGCATCGCCGGCCTTAAGCCGCGCCGCCGCCGCGGCAGCCTGCCTCCGCGCCAGCTCCGGCGTCGCCGCCGTCACCGCGTTGAGCGCGCCGGCGCCGTCGGCCGCTGCGAGGCAGGCCTCGGTCAGCTCCACCGCGCCGATCGTGCCGGCCCGGAGCCCGGCCCGCGCCTCGGCAATCGTCAGGCCCGACAGCGCGCCCACCTATTCAACGACCTTCGGCACGGTGAAAAAGCCGTCGCGCGCCGCCGGCGCATTGGCGAGCACCCGCTCGCGATCGCCGCCGTCGGTGATCACGTCCGCCCGCCAAGCGAGCCGCATCGGCGTCACCGAGGTCATCGGCTCGACATCGTCGATGGTGACCTCGGCGAGCTCGTCCATGAAGCCGAGGATCCGCGAAAGCTCGGCCGCCACCCGCCCAAGTTCCGCTTCTGCCACCTCGATCCGGGCCAGGTGCGCCACGCGGCGCGCAGTCTCCTTGTCGATCGACATGGGGCGGCAGTCTCCGGGCTGGTGCGCTTCACGGCCGCGCCTTATCCCAGCTCGCCCCCCTCCGCAAGGCTCCGGCCGGCCATAGGTCTAGGCCGAAGCTCCCTGGAATTAGTGCGCGACTCCCGCCTGCTGCAGCCAGGCTTCCAGCGCCGGCCGCACGCTGGGACGACCGGAACGGCGGGCGGCATCGACGACCTCGCGCGCGCCGGAGAGGTCCACCTTGCGCAGCAGCGCCTTGACCGGCCCGATCGAGGCTGGACGCATCGACAGGCTGCGCAAACCGATCGCCGCCAGGCCCAGCGCTTCGAGAGGCCGCCCGGCGTCCTCGCCGCAGAAGGAAAGCGGCGTGCCATGCGCGGCGCAGCGGCCGACGATCTGTTCGAGGAAGCCGAGAAAGCTCGAGCTCAGCATGTCGTAGCGCCGCCGCACCAGCTCGTTCTCGCGATCGGCGGCGAAGAAGAACTGTTTGAGGTCGTTGCCGCCGATCGAGATGAAGTCGGTCAGCTCGAAGAACCGCTCGGGGCCGAAGGCCAGGCTCGGCGTCTCCAGCATCGCCCCAACCTTGAGCTCACGTGGCACGGTGCGGCCGAGGGCCTGCTCGCGCGCCATCTCGCGCATCACCAGCTCGCGCGCCATCTCGAACTCGGCGGCTTCGGCGACAAACGGGAACATGATCGTGAGCGGCCGCCCCTTGGCGCCGCGGATCAGGGCCTGAACCTGCATCCGCATCATGCCTGGCCGATCCAGGCCGACCCGGATCGCCCGCCAGCCGAGTGCCGGGTTGGGCTCGTCCGTGCGCTTCATGTAAGGGAGCACCTTGTCCGAGCCGATGTCGAGCGTGCGGAAGACCACCGGCTTGTCGTGCGCTGAATCGAGGATGCGGGCATAGAGTGCCGCAAGCTCCTTGCGCTTCGGCACGGTGGTGCGGATCAGGAACTGCAGCTCGGTGCGGAACAGCCCGACCCCGAGCGCGCCGCACTTCGGCAGGCTCGGCAGATCGGCCATAAGGCCCGCGTTCATATAGAGGCTCAGCGTCACCCCGTCGCGGGTGGTCGCAGGCTTGTCGCGCAGCGCGGCATAGGCCGCCTGCGCCTCGTGCAGCATGTCGACCTTCTCGCGGAACGCCTTGGCGACAGTGTCCTCGGGGCGCAGGTGGACCAGACCCTGGTCGCCATCGACCAGGATCGCGTCGCCGTTGACGGCTTCGCGCGTGATGCGCGTGGCCTGGATCACCAGCGGTATCGCCAGCGCGCGCGCCACGATCGCCGCGTGGCTGCCGACCGATCCCTCCTCGAGCACAACCCCGCGAAGCTTGCGGCCATAGTCGAGGAGTTCGCCCGGCCCGATGTTGCGTGCCACGAGGATCGCGTCCTCGGGCAACTCGCGCGCTGGCCGCTCGTCTCCGGAAAGCAGCCGCAGAAGCCGGTTCGCCAGATCATCGAGATCGTGCAGCCGTTCGCGAAGATACGGGTCGGCGGCGCGGGACATCCGCGCGCGGGTGGCCGACTGCTCCTTCTCGACCGCGACCTCGGCGGCGAGGCCGAGGTCGATCGAGGCCTCCATCCGCCGCACCCAGCCCTTGTCGTGGGCGAACATCCGATAAGCGTTGAGCACGTCCCGGTGATCGCCGCTGGCCGTCAGATAGTCGGCGGCCAGCATCTCGTCGACCTCGGCGCGCAGCGCCTCAATGCCGAGATGCAGGCGGCGCCGCTCGCGCTCGGGGTCGTCGCTGATCGGGTCGCTGACCACGGTCTGCGGCTCATGCAGCACCACGGTGCCCTCGGCGACCCCCTCCTGGCCGACGAGGCCGCGCACGAAGAAGGGCAGCTTGTGCGGACGCGCGCCCTCCATGGCGCCGGGACCGACGAAAGCGCCGAGCTCGGCCATCTCGGCGATCACCATCGCGACGACCTCGAGCGCATAGGTCTCGTCGTCGGTGTATTCGCGGGGCTCGCGGTTCTGCACCACCAGGACCCCCAGCACTTCGCCAAGA
Organism: uncultured Alphaproteobacteria bacterium; assembly: GCA_963750745.1. Classification (GTDB taxonomy): domain Bacteria; phylum Pseudomonadota; class Alphaproteobacteria; order Rhodobacterales; family Rhodobacteraceae; genus Amaricoccus. The sequence goes on from CAVVSO010000011.1 coordinate 137,303, forward strand.
CGCTGGATCGGCACGCCGAGGAAGCTCGAGAACACCTCCTCGCCGGTCTCGGGCAGATAGCGAAAGCCGCGGGTGTGCAGCGCATCGCGAGTGCTGATCGGCTCGGCCGTCTCGGCAATCTGGCCGACCAGACCCTGGCCGACCCGCAGACGCGAGAGGTGAACGGAGCTCGGGTTAAGCCCTTCGGTCGAGGAGAGCTCGAGCAGGTCGTCGCGCCGCAGATAGACCGAGCAGACCTCGGCGACCAGCCCTTCGGCCACCAGGCGGACGATGCGGTCGAGCCGTTCCTGTCCGCCGCCGGGCTCGGCCAGCGTGGCGCGAAGCCGTGTCAGCAGGACACGGCTGTCAACTGCCTCGGAAAAGGACATCTGCTGCGTCAAGTCCCCGTCGCTCAACTGGCTCGGTCCAGCTCGAACGCATCATGTAGTGCCTGCACCGCCAGTTCCAGATATTTGCGCTCGATTAGCACCGAGACCTTGATCTCCGAGGTGGTGATCACCTTGATGTTGACGCCGTCGCGCGCCAGCGCCTCGAACATATGATGCGCGACGCCGGCCTGGCTGCGCATGCCGATGCCGACGATCGATACCTTGGCGACCTCCTCGTCGACATCGAGGGTCGCATAGTCGATGCCGCCCGCGGCCTTGGTCGCCTCGATCGCGCGCCGGGCGCGGGCGACCTCGTCGACCGGGCAGGAGAAGGTCATGTCGGTGCGGCCATCGGCGCCGATGTTCTGCACGATCATGTCGACGTTCACCCCGGCCGCGGCGAGCGGGCCGAAGAGCGCCGCGGCGACGCCGGGGCGGTCGGGTACGCCGAGCACCGTCATCTTCGCCTCGTCGCGCGAAAACGCCACGCCGCTGACCACCCTCGATTCCATGATCTCCTCCTCGTCGCAGACGATGGTGCCCGGCACGTCCTCGAAGCTCGAGCGCACCTGCAGACGGACCTTGTAGCGCATTGCGAGCTCGACCGAGCGGGTCTGCAGCACCTTGGCCCCGAGGCTCGCGAGCTCGAGCATCTCCTCGTAGGCGACGCGCTCCAGCTTGCGCGCCTTGCGGGTGATCCGCGGGTCGGTGGTATAGACCCCGTCGACGTCGGTATAGATATCGCAGCGCTCGGCCTCGAGCGCGGCGGCGAAGGCGACGGCGGAGGTATCCGAGCCGCCGCGGCCGAGCGTGGTGATCCGTCCTTCCGGGCTGATCCCCTGAAATCCGGCGATCACCGCATGCAGCCCCTCGCCGAACTTGCGGATCAGCCCCTCGGTCTCGATGGCGACGATCCGCGCCGCGCCGTGGCTGGAGTTGGTACGGAGCGGCACCTGCCAGCCCTGCCAGCTGCGCGCCGGCACGCCCATCTCCTGCAGGGTCAGCGCCATCAGCCCGGCGGTGACGTTCTCGCCCGAAGCCACGACCGCGTCATACTCCCGGGCGTCATAGAGGTGGCTGGTCTGCCGCGCCCAGCCGACCAGCTCGTTGGTCTTGCCGGCCATCGCGGAGACCACGACCGCCACGTCGTAGCCGTTCTCGACCTCGCGCTTGACCTTCGCCGCCGCGTTGCGGATGCGTTCGAGATCGGCGACGCTGGTGCCGCCGAATTTCATCACGAGACGGGGCATGGTCCTTGGCCTGCAAGGGGGGTGGACGGGCTCTCTTATCGGCTGGGTCGGGGGGCTTCAAGCGGCCGGGAGGGGGGTCCTCAGCTGGTCTTGCGGCCGGACCACGGCAGCGGCGCCACCGGGATGCCGTCCTCGATCAGCGCCCTCGCCTCGGCGGGCCGGGCCTCACCGATGATCGCGCGCTGCGGCGCCTCGCCCTCGTGGATGCGCCGCGCCTCGCGGGCGAAATTGCGGCCGACATCCTCGGACTGCGCCTCGATGCGCCGCCGGAGCTCGGCCAACGCCTGCTCGGCCGGCGAGGCCGGCGCTGACAGCGGACGCTCCGGAGCCGGGGCGGCAATGCCCGGGGCCATCAGGTTCTTTTCCACCGCGCTGCTGCCGCAGACCGCGCAGGTGAGCAAGCCGCCGTCCGACAATCGCGCGAAATCCTCGCTCGACCCGAACCAGGAGTCGAAGCGGTGCGCATTTTCGCAGCGGAGGGCATAGCGGATCATGAGCAGGAAGACCTCGTCACGTTAGTGCAACCCGATAGATATATGTAGATTGCATGAAAACAATCTTCCTTTCCCGGCCGCCGCCCTGCTAGTCAACGCCCAGCGAAAGACACGGCCGGTTTCATGCCGAGATGGTTCCCCTCGCCCTCGCCCTCTCCCTCGCCGTCGGCGCCCTTGCCGCGCTCGCCGCCGCGCTGCCGATCTCGCCGATCCTGGCCTTCGTCACCGGCGTGCTGATGACGCTGATCGCCGCTTCCGCCATCAGGCGGCGCCGGGAACCGCCGCCCGTCGTGGTGCCGGAGCCGCTCGCGGTGCCAAGGGTCGAGGTCTCCGAAGGCGCGATGCCGTCGGCGTTCGGCCGGGCGCTGATCGAGAAGCTGCCGACCCCGCTCCTGATCGTCACGCGCACCGGACGGGTCAGCTATGCCAACCCGGCCGCCCACGATGCGCTGCCGCGGCTGGAGACCGGGGCGCATTTCGCCCATCTGATCCGCGCGCCGGCCTTCGTCGAGGCGGTGACGGCTACGATCGCCGACGGCGAGGAGCGCCGGGTGCGCTTCACCGCACACCCCGGGCGCGAGCGCTTCTTCGAGGCCAGGGTCGGAATGCTGCCCCCGGACGGTGCCTTCGGGCCGGAGGCGCTGGCGATCGTGCAGATCGAGGACCGGACCGAGACCCGCCGCACCGAGCAGCTGCGCTCCGACTTCATCGCCAATGCCAGCCATGAGCTCAGGACCCCGCTCGCTTCGGTGATCGGCTACATCGAGACGCTGCAGAACCACGCCCGGAACGATCCGGAGGCGCGCGAGCGTTTCCTCGAGATCATGGCCCGCGAGTCCGGACGGATGCGGCGGTTGGTGGACGATCTGATGTCACTGAGCCGGATCGAGCTGATCGAGCACCTGCGACCCGTCGAGGAATGGTCGCTGAACCAGATCGCCGCCGAAAGTGCCGCGGCGCTGCTGCCGGTCGCGCGCCAACAGTCCGTGACGCTCGAGATCGACCTCGCGCCGGGCGAGGCGCGGGTGCTGGGGGACCGCGACCAGCTCTACCAGGTGTTCACCAACCTGATCGACAACGCGATGAAGTACGGCGGCGAGGGCGCGACCGTAAGGGTCTTTGCCGCCTCCGCCAGCAAGGCGCACCCCAACCGGCATGGAGTGACCATCGAGGACACCGGCCCGGGCATCCCGCGCGAGCATATCCACCGGCTGACCGAGCGCTTCTATCGCGTCAGCGTGGCGACCAGCCGGAACAAGGGTGGCACCGGACTGGGCCTCGCCATCGTGAAGCACATCCTGAACCGTCACGAAGGCCGGCTGGAGATCGCCTCTACCCTGGGCAAGGGCAGCGCCTTCACCGTCTGGCTGCCGCGCGCGGGCGACGTCGGGCTCGAAGCGGACCAGCCCGCACCGCCGGAAAATCTCCGTTCAGCCTGATCGGCTTGGTTTGTCACCAAAACGTCGCGAAATCTGTCACAATCCTGTGGCGGCGCGGGCTATACTGCCCCGCGAACGGACCGTGCTGGACGGCGCACGGCAACAGGAAGTCGGAATGGCGCACATCGTCTCGGCCTTTGACGAGGACCTCGTTCAAGTCCAGGCCAGAATATCGGAGATGGGCGGGCTCAGTGAGGAGCTGCTCGCCAAGGCGCTGGAATCGGTGCAGAGCCGGGACGCCAGACTGGCCCGTGAGGTGATCGAGCGCGACAAGGCGCTCGACGCGATGGAGATGGCGCTCGAGGAGACCGTGGTGAAGGTTATTGCCCTTCGCCAGCCGGTCGCCGCCGACCTTCGGGTGCTGATCGCCGCGATGAAGATCGCCTCGACGCTGGAGAGGATCGGCGACCTCGCCAAGAACATCGCCAAGCGGGCGATCCCGCTATCCTCGGCCCGGCCGGTCAAGCTCACCACCTCGATCGTGCGGATGGGGCGGCAGACGCTGACGCAGCTGTCGGACGTGCTGAATGCGCATGCCTCGCGGGACGTCGATCTCGCCGTGCAGATCTGGAACCAGGACTACGAGATCGACGAGCTCTACAACGCGATCTTCCGCGAGGTGGTCACCTACATGGTCGAGGACGGCCGGCTGATCGGGGTGGGCGCGCAGCTGATGTTCATCGCCAAGAACCTCGAGCGGATCGGCGATCACACCACGCATATCTCCGAGATGGTCTACTACATCGTCACCGGCCAAAGCCTCGGCGACGACCGGCCCAAGGGCGAGCCCACGGGGATCGACTTCGTTCAGGAATAGTACCGCGGAAGGGATTGCCGATGTCTGCACGCATTCTCGTGGTCGAGGATGAGGAGCCGATCAGCCAGCTCCTGTCCTATAACCTCCAGAAGGAGGGCTTCACCGTGGCGACCTCGGCCGACGGCGACGAGGCGCTGATCGCGGTTGACGAGGTCAAGCCGGACCTAGTGCTGCTCGACTGGATGCTGCCCAACGTCTCGGGCATCGAGCTTTGCCGCCAGATCCGCAGCGGCCAGAACACCCGCGACATCCCGGTCATCATGCTGACCGCCCGTGGCGAGGAGGAGGATCGGGTGCGGGGGCTCGATGTCGGTGCGGACGACTATGTGACCAAGCCCTTCTCCATGTCCGAGCTGGTGGCGCGGATGCGCGCGGTGCTGCGGCGGACGGCGCCGGCGCTGGCGGGGGACGTGGCGGTTTTCGCCGATATCGTGCTCGATCGCCAGCTCTGCCGGGTGCGGCGGGGCAAGCGGGACGTGCGGTTGGGGCCGACGGAGTTTCGGTTGCTGGATGCGCTGATGCAGCGGCCGGGGCGGGTTTATTCGCGGGAGCAGTTGCTGGACCGGGTCTGGGGGCAGGATGTCTATGTCGAGGTCCGGACGGTCGATGTGCATATCGGACGGCTGCGCAAGGCATTGAATCGGCGGGGAGATCGGGATCCGATCCGAACGGTGCGGTCGTCGGGGTATGCGCTGGACGAGACCTATACGGGGTGAGGGGGACTTCGCAGGGTGGCTTGCCCGGGGGCGCGATGCCAAAGGTCAATGCGATTCTCCTCATGCGCGGAGCGTATGAAACCCGTGGACGCGGCGTGCGCCACGACCCGCGCGCGCGGCGAAAGGTTAGCGCAGCCGCTCGGCCAGGGAGGCGCGCGGGGTCAGACGATGAAGTCGGCGCCGGTATAGGCCGAGGCGCGCACGTTCCCGTCGTAGATGGCGAGCTCGAAGTCGACGACGGTGTCGCCGTCGATGCTGCCGCGGATCAGCGTCAGCCCGCCGGAATCGACCGCCCAGAGCCGCCCGGCGGCGTGGGAGGTGCCGAAGGCGAAGTGCTGCACCCCGTCGGCGACGTTGGCGTCGATCGCCGAGAGGTCGATCCGGTCGCCGGGCTGGCCGCCGGGCCGCTCGAAGGCGGCGACGCTGCCGTCGGCCCTCAACACGTCGCGCGCCGCCGGGGTGGAGGCCGCCACGCTCAGGAAGCGGAAGCTGTCGTTGCCGGCGCCGCCGACCAGGGTGTCGGTCCCCGCCCCGGCGATCAGGATGTCCCTTCCGGGCCCGGCGTTCAAGAGGTTGCCGCTGCCGCCGCTGACCTGCAGCCGGTCGTTGCCGGCGTGGCCGTAGAGCCGGTTGGCGCCGACGGTCCCGGCTTGCATCGTCGCCGTCAGGCTATCGTTGCCATCGCCAGCCAGCAGGATGTTCAGCGCAGAGCCGCTGCCGTCGAAATTGTCGAGGAAGGTGGTGGCCTGAAGGGTGTCGTTGCCGGCGCCGCCGGTCAGGCGGTTGGTCACCACAGTTGGGAGGTCCAGTTCATTTCCCCAAGTGGTCACACGAGAGGCTGCCGAAAGGAAGTCATCGCCCTCGCCACCGTCGAGGATGTTGAATGAATCGCGTGATTGGTCGTATTCATCGATCAGCGTCGCCAGGATCACGTCGTTGCCGGTGCCGCCGTAGAGTTCGTTGTAGTTCCACGTCTCGGCCGCGATCCTATCGTTCCCCTCGTCACCTCGGATGATATTCTGCCCGGTAGCGTAGTACTGGTCTGTTATACCGTGTGCCGTAGCTTGGATCATGTCGTCACCAAGCCCGCCGGAGATGTCGTTTCGTGCCGTTGCGCCACTAGACCCCTCCCACTCGAAGGCCACCGCTTCCGAAAAGATCGTGTCGTTACCCCCTCCTCCAACGATGGTATTCTCAACGGAGAAGAACCCGCCCAAAGTGCTTATGACTACTTGGTCGTTTCCTTCACCAGCATCTATTATTTGCTCCATGGTTGATATGTTGCTGCGGCGCACGTCCTCACTTACAGTAATAACGTCATCGCCCGCACCTGCGGAGATATTCGAGGTCTCGAAAAATCCATCCGAACTCAGCAAATTAACAGAAATTTCGTCTAAACCATCTCCGCCCGTTAAATTGACGCTGGCATAAATCCATGGTGAGAACTCGCTCCCGTGCTGGCCATATAGCCAAACACGCATTCTGTCGTTCCCGAGCCCGCCAACCTGCGAGAACGCAATCCTGAATTCGTCCACGTCTGGCACCAAGGCCAGATCGTAGTATGTAGCCAGCTGGTCATTGCCGACGCCACCATCGAGAAGGGTGTCCACATAGGACGAGCTGGTCAGCATGTCCCGACCGCCGAGGCCGTAGACCGCATCCCCATCGAAACGCGCGGACAAGTTGTCCGCAGCCGGTGTGCCGTTGAGCGCCATTGGAATCCCCTCCCAAAAAACTAGTCACTCTTGGTACGAAAGCGGCGCGCGGCTCTCCATAAGCTCAGACCATGCGGACAATTGCTCCGCCGAGTCGCGGACAGATGCGGCCGAATATGCACGCTTACTTCCGCTCTAAGTGGAGAGAGATTGGCGACCCCGGCAAGTTGAGTCAAATGGCCCGGCCGGTCTCGGCGCGTTTTTTACGTTTTTGCGAGGACGCCGCCCGCCCGCGGGAGACGCCCTACTCCGGCGTTTCGGGGTCGAGGCGGAAGATTTTGCCCGGGTTGAGGATGTTCTGCGGGTCGAGGGCGCGCTTGATGGTGCGCATCAGATCGACGGCTTGCCCGTGCTCCTGCTCGAGATAGGCGATCTTGCCGGTGCCGATGCCGTGCTCGCCGGTCGAGGTGCCGCCCATCGCCAGCGCCCGGTCGATAAGGCGATCGGCGACGGCTTCGGCGCGGGCGAATTCGTCGGGCTGGTCGGGGTCGAGCAGGAAGGTCAGGTGGAAATTGCCGTCGCCGACGTGGCCGACGATCGGCGCGAGGAGGTCGTTGGCCTGCACATCCTGCCGGGTCGCCATGATGCATTCGGCGAGCCGCGAGATCGGCACGCAGACGTCGGTGGCCCAGGCGACCGCGCCGGGGCGCAGCGCCTTGGAGGCCCAGAGCGCGTCATGACGGGCCGACCAAAGGCGGCTGCGGTCCTCGGGGCGGGTCGCCCACTGGAAGCCGCCGCCGCCGAAGGCTTCGGCGAGCTCGCCCGCGAGCCGCGCCTGCTCCTCCACCGCCGCCGGAGTGCCGTGGAATTCGAAGAAGAGCGTCGGCGCTTCGGGGTAGTCGAGCTTGGCGTAGGCATTGACGGCGCGCATCTGCAGCTCGTCGAGAAGCTCGATCCGCGCCACCGGGATCCCCGACTGGATGGTGGCGATCACCGTGTCGACGGCGCCGGCGAGGTGGCCGAACGAGCAGACCGCCGCGGAGATCGCCTCCGGAATGCCGTAGAGGCGGAGCTGGATCTCGGTGATGATGCCGAGGGTGCCCTCGGAGCCGACGAAGAGGCGGGTCAGGTCGTAGCCGGCTGACGACTTGCGCGCCCGGCCGCCGGTGCGGACCACCCGGCCGTCGGCGGTGACGACGGTCAGCCCCAGCACGTTCTCGCGCATCGTGCCGTAGCGCACCGCGTTGGTGCCGCTCGCCCGCGTCGCCGCCATGCCGCCGAGCGAGGCGTCCGCCCCCGGGTCGATCGGGAAGAAGAGGCCGGTGTCGCGCAGGTGCGTGTTGAGCGCGGTGCGGGTCACCCCGGCCTCGACCCGGCAGTCGAGAATCCTCGGCATTGACCTCGAGCACCCGGCCGAGCCCGGAGAGGTCGATCGAAACGCCGCCCTCGACCGCCGCGAAATGGCCTTCGAGCGAGGTGCCGGTGCCGAAGGCGATCACCGGCGTGCCATGGCGGGCGCAGATCCGCACGATGGCCGCCACTTCGTCGGTGGAAGCGACGAAGGCGACCGCGTCGGGCGGGTGGCCTTCGTGGTAGGTCACGTCCTTGCCGTGCTGCTCGCGCACCGCCGGCGCGGTGGAAAGCCGCTCGCCGATCAGCGCGCGGATCTCGGCGATCGCCTCGCCCGGATCCGGGCGGGGCGTGGTGAGGACGGGGGCGGCGGCGGTCATGGCGGATCCCTTTTCGGCTGTCGGATCGGCGCGTGTCCGACCCGAGGTCGCGGCCATTATGGACGCTAATGACACGGCTCGGGAACTGTGACTTATAAAGCCAACGCGGGGGGTCGCGAAGGAGACGGAGCATGGGCGCAGTCCTGGGAGGCCGGGTGGCGGGCCTGTGGCTCTTGGCCCTGCTGACGGGCGGCGCCGCCGCGGCCCAGTCCGCAGCGCCGCCGGCGATCCCGGTCGGCACGATCGCGGTGCAGAACCGGGCGGTCACCGAGTCGCTGACGGTGGTCGGCCGTATCGCGGCGGTTGACCGGGTGGACCTCACCCCGGGTCGCTGGCGATCGGCATCGTGGTCGACGACGCGATCGTCGTGGTCGAGAACGTCGAGCGGGTGATGCACGAACGGCCCGAGCTCACGCCGGCCGAGGCGACCAAGCTCGCGATGTCGGAGATCACCGCGCCGATCATGGCGATCACGCTGGTGCTGCTCTCGGTCGTCGTGCCGGTGGCCTTCATCCCCGGCATCTCCGGCGAGCTCTTCCGGCAGTTCGCGGTGACGGTCTCCGCGGCGATGCTGCTCTCCGCCATCAACGCGCTCACCCTGTCGCCGGCGCTCTGCGCGATGCTCTTGAAGCCGCAGCACGGGCCACGGCGCGGGCCGTTCGGTGATGCGCGATCGACCGGGTGGCCGACGCCTACGGCGCGGCGGTGGCGCGGCTGCTGCGCATCGCGGTGATCGGCCTCGTCATGGTCGCGGTGGCCGGCGGCGCGATCTGGGGGATGCTCAGTCACGCCGACCGGCTTTTTGCCCGAGGACGACCAGGGCGCCTCCTTCGTGGTGGCCAAGCTCCCCGACGGCGCCTCGGTGTCGCGGACCGAGGTGGTGATGGCGCAGGCGGAGAAGATCCTCGCCGAGGAGCCCTCGGTCGCCGACGTCACCAGCGTTATCGGGCTCAACTTCATCGACGGCTATTCGCAGTCGAGCTCGGCCTTCCGGGTGGTGACGTTGAAGCCCTTCGGCGCCCGCGAGGGCGCGGGCCAGGGCCCGGCCGCGATCATCACCCGGGTCGGCGCCAAGCTGCAGGCGGTGCACGGCGGGCTGGTGGCGCCGCTGGCGCCACCGCCGATCATCGGGCTCGGCACCGGCGGCGGCTTCACCTACATGCTGCAGGATCTGCGCGACGGCGATCCCGCCGCGCTGGCGCAGGTGCTGCGCGGGCTGGTGGTGGCGAACCAGAACCCGGCTCTGGCGCGGGTGTTCAGCACCTTCTCGGCGACCAATCCGTCGGTCTTTCTCGACATCGACCGCGACAAGGCGGCGATCCTCGGGGTCGATCTCAGCGCGATCTTCCAGTCGCTGCAGGCATCGCTCGGCGGGTATTACGTCAACGACGTGACCCTGTTCGGCCGGACCTGGCAGGTGCAGGTGCAGGCCGACGCCAAGGATCGCGCGGCGATCGACGATATCTACCGCATCCACGTGCGGGCGCGGGACGGGGCGATGATCCCGCTCCGGAGCCTCGCCGAGGCGCGGCTGGCGGTGGGGCCGCCGGCGATGATCCGCTACAACAACACCCGCGCGGTCTCGGTGCTGGGCGGGCCGGCGCCGGGGGTCTCGTCGGGCCGGGCGCTCACCGCGATGGAGGCGACCGCGGCGGCGACGCTGCCGCCGGGCTATGCCGGCGCCTGGACCGACACCGCGTTCCAGGAGAAGCGCGCCGAGGGGCGCCGCCGATCGATGCTGGGGCTCGCGGTGCTCTTCGCCTACCTGTTCCTGGTGGCGCTCTACGAGAGCTGGACGATCCCGGTGCCGGTGCTGCTCGGTCACCCTCGCCATCGCCGGGGCGATCGGCGGGTTGCTGATCGCGCACCTGCCGCTCGATCTCTATGCGCAGATCGGCATGGTGGTGCTGATCGGGCTCGCGGCGAAGAACGGCATCCTGATCGTCGAGTTCGCCAAGGAGCAACGCGAGGCCGGGTTGCCGCTCAGGGAGGCGGCGACCGAGGGGGCGCGGCTGCGGTTTCGGCCGGTGATGATGACCTCGCTCGCCTTCATCCTCGGGCTTTTGCCGCTGGTGATCGCGACCGGCGCCTCGGAGCTGGCGCGGCGGGCGGTCGGCACGCCGGTCTTCGGCGGCATGATCCTCGCCTCGGCGGTCGGCATCTTCACGATCCCGCCGCTCTATGTGACCTTCCGGGCGCTGCGCGAGCGACTGCGCCCCGGCGCGAGGCCCAAGCCGGCCTCGGCCGGATAGGGGCGCCGCTTGACGGTCCTGGGGCGCGAGGCTAAACGGGCGGGTGCGCGGGTGTAGCTCAATGGCAGAGCTGTTGCTTCCCAAGCAACTGACGAGGGTTCGAATTCCCTTCACCCGCTCCAAATGCGAAGCTTGAGCCTCAGGGTTCTTCGGGTTGCCGCGACCCGGTGCCCGTCACGCCCCCAAGCTGCGCCGCCACTTCGGCC
>CAVVSO010000012.1:0-66021 GCA_963750745.1 uncultured Alphaproteobacteria bacterium
TGGCGCTCAGGCGCGAGACGGTAGAGACGCTGGCCGAGGAGCTGTTCCTGCTCGAGACGCTCGGCGACGACCGCTCGATCGCCGCGACCTACGTGGCCGGCGAGCGGTGGGTGCCGCGGCAGGCGTAAAAAAGGCCGCCCTCGGCGGAGGGCGGCAGGTGCGCCTGACGGACGGCCAGGGGAATCAGCGGTGTGCGACGACGATGGTCTCGGAGGCGCCTTCGCGGGACGCGTGGCGCAGCGCGGTCAGGGCGTCGGTGTCGGTGGCGGCGGGCGAGGCGCCCTGCATCTGCCAGAACGGAGTCGCGGCGACCGGCGGCTGCCCGGTCCCGACGGTCGAGAGAACGGCCACGGTCAGGATCATGGCGGCGGCGAGCGAAAGGCTGTGCGACTTGGTCATTGGTCCCTCCCGGGCTCGAGTTCTTCGCGGCGACGTGCCGTGAGAGGACTATGACCGAGGCAAGGACGCTGCCCGTGTGACGGGAATCGACAGCGGCGGGCGCTTTTTTGGGCCCGTTGATCCGGACTCGATTTCTTCCGCGGCGACCGCCACATGGCGGGATCCGCTCATGCACGGGGCATGCACAACGTATGCACAACTCATATGCTAAGGAAAAGACTCAGGAATTGCGGCGTCAGAGCGTCTTCAGGTACTCGATCAGCGCCGCCTTGTCGGCGGGGGGCAGCGTGGTGCCGTAGGTGTGGCCGCCGTTGCCGTTGCCGCGCTCGGTGGTGTCGAAGCGGAAGAGCGCGCGGGCAGTCGTCGTCGGGCGGCGGTGGCTGCGGAAGCCGACCGCGACCGGGTCGTAGATGTCGCAGCCGCGCCAGAAGCTCGGTCGGGCGCTCGGTCGGGCGGCGTCGAGCAGCGCGGTCAGCGAGGGGACCGAGCCGTTGTGCAGGTAGGGGGCGCGGAGCCAGATGCCGTCGAGCGGCTGGCTGGCGTAGCCGACGTCCTTGACCATCGCCTTGCGCTCGACGCCGAGCTCGAGCGCCTTGGCGTTGGTGGCGTCGGCGTTCGCCTGCGTCCAGGTGTCGAAGCGCTCGCGGTCGGTGCCGATCTCGTCGATCGGCACGGTGCGGCCGAAGCGGGCGCCGCCGGGGGCGTGGCAGTCGGCGCAGTTCGCGGCCCAGACCGCCTCGCCCTGGGCGGCGAGCGCCGCGTCGATCGGGAAGGGGTAGGGCGGCGGCTGCTTGGCGCGCAGGTAGTCGCGGTGCTTCGAGCATGTCGTCGGTGACGGTCTCGGGCGGGGCGCCGATGCCGAGCGCGCTGTCGATGTAGACGGCGAGCGGGTCCTGGGTCTCGCCGGCCCAGTTGAGCGAGGTGCCCTCGCGCAGGCCGGCGTTCCAGATCGAGGGGAAGTCGGCGTTGTCGACGGTGTCGTCGTCGGGGAGGCCGAGGAGGTTGAACTTGGTCAGGTTGAACGGGCCGTCGCGGCCGGGGCCCCAGGCCGGGCCGGCCGTGGGTGTGGATCCAGGCGAAGTCCTCGCGCCTGCTCGAGCACGCGCTTGCTTGGCGATCGGGATGATGACGAAGCGGTAGATCAGCTTGTCGTCGAGCCCGAGGTCGAAGTTGCGCTCGATCTCGCCCATCATGCCGTCGCCGGACCAGCGCGGGTCGTTGGCGGCGGCCTCGAGGAAGTCGAGGAAGGCCATGGCGTTGGTGGTGTGCGAGGGGCCGGTGGGCACGATGACCGGGCGTCGGCGTCGGGCGCGGTGCGGTAGCTCGCGGCGTGGCAGATGGCGCAGGTCTGGGTGATGCGCGGGAAGCCCATGGTCTTCTTCGAGAAGCCGACCGGCAGCTCGCGGCCCTCCTCCCAGGGGATGCCGAAGGCGCGGTAGCCGCCGGGGCCGGGCATCAGGTCGCCGAAGACCCGCGGCAGCACGTGGAAGATCGGGTAGGGGATGCCGAGGTCGGCCTCGGCGCCGAGCGAGCCGTACTTGAAGCGCTCCTCGGCCGGGTCGGCGCAGAGCTCGGCGCGGCGCGAGGGCTCGACGTCGCCGCAGACCTCCTGCGGCAGGGTGCGGAAGGCCTTGTACCAGACGTAGACGCCGCCGGCGGCGCCGAGGACGACGAGCACCGCGGCGATGCGGAGCGACGGTGTACCAGGGGCCGGCGTCGGGCTTGGCCATGGGGCTCTCCCTCAGAAGGTCTTGAGGTGCTCGATCAGCGCGCGCTTCTCGTCGGGCGGCAGGGCGGTGCCGTAGAGATGGCCGCCGTTGCCGTTGCCGCGGCAGGGGCCGGCGGCGCAGGCGCCGTTCATCGGCGGCGCGCCGGCCGGGCAGTCGGCGGCGGCGGCGGCGGTGGTGACGTAGCAGAAGAGGCGCGGCGTAGAGCGCCGGGTCGATGCGCGGCGGGGTCGCTGACGAAGCCCATGGCGCGCGGGTCGTAGACGTCGTAGCCGCGCAGGAAGGCGCGCGGGCGCTCGGTCGGGCGGCGACGAGCAGCGCCTCGAGCGTCGGGACCGAGCCGTTGTGCAGGTAGGGCGCGCGCAGCCAGAGGCCGTCGAGCGGGGCGTTGGCGTAGCCGTCGGTCTTGCGGAAGGTCTGGAAGCGCTCGGCGCCGAAGTCGGCGTAGAGCACGTTCTGGTTGACCGCGAGGTCGCGGGTGTAGTTGTCGAGCCGGCCGCGGTCGGTGCCGATCTCGGCGATCGGCGTGACCTTGCCGACGTAGGCGCCGGTGAAGTCGCGGCCCGAGGCGCCGTGGCAGGCGGCGCACTCGCGGGCGTAGACCGGCGCGCCCTCGCGCGGCGAGGGCGGCGTCGAACTGGCCGGGGAAGACGTCGGCGAAGCGCGGCGGCTCGGCGGTCGCGAGCCAGTCCTCCATGCGCTTCAGCGACGTCGCGGTCGAGGATCGGCGGGGTGGCGCCGGTGCCGAAGGCGGCGGAGCGGTTGCGCTCGGAGACCTTGGTGTTGTTGCCGTCCCAGTGCAGCTGCATGCCGGTCTTCGGGCCCTGCAGGAAGACCGACGGGAAGTCGACGACGCCGATGCGCTCGCGCTCGGGGATCTGCGGCGAAGTTCCAGTTCAGCAGCGCCTTGGCCGGGTTGAAGGTGTCGAAGCGGCCGGGGCCGAAGGTCGGCTCGTGCGTGGACGAAGTCGTCGAAGCGGTCGACGATGGTCGAGCAGCCGCTCGCGGACCATGCCGATGCCGACGAAGCTTGCAGCGCCAGCCGGTTGACGAGGTCGAGCTCGAGGCCCATCGGCGTCGATCTCGGCGAGGAAGCGGTCGGCGCTGAAGCGCTCGTCGACGGCGGCGCGCGGCGAGGAAGCCCTGGAAGGCCGAGAGGTCGACGGTGTTCGAGGGCATGCCGGCGACGATCAGCGGCGCGGCGCCGGCGGCGGTGCGGACGCTGCCGGCGTGGCAGCCGGCGCAGTTGAGGAAGATGCGGTCGATGCCCATGGTGGCTGCGCAGCGAGGTGCCGACCGGGCGGGGGTGGTCGAGCTCGGGCGGCAGGTCGGCGGGGTCCTCGGTGAGGAAGCCGAAGGCGGCCCAGCCCTCGTCCTCGCGGCCCGGCGGCATCAGGTCGCGGAAGAGGTGCGGCATCGCCTGCCACATCGCGTAGGGCAGGCCGAAGTTGCGGTCGCCGCCGGTCGAGCCGTACTTGAACTGCGCGACCGGGTCGGCGAAGGTCTCGGCGGTGTCGCGGGTCAGCCGCCAGGCGAAGTAGCCGCCGGCGGCCAGCGCGGTGACGAAGGAGACCAGGCTCAGCGAACATCAGCCAGCGGGCGAGGCCGTGCAGGATGCCGTCGTCGTCGTCAGCCATCGGTGCCCCCGAGGATGCGTGCCGATCAGCGCCAGCGCCGCGGCCGCGCGGGAAAGGCCCGGCCGCGAGCGCCGCGGCGCCGGCGTGCGGCGGCGAGGCCGGCGTCGAGGCGGGCGAGGTCGTCGGCGAGGCGTGAGCTCGACGGCGGTGGCGGTGAGCGTGAGCGCGCTCGATGCGGCGGCCGTCGGCGAGGCGGGCGCGGCGGCGCGGCGCCGTCGGGCGGCAGGTCGATGCCGCGGGTCGGCGGCTGGCCGGGGAGGGACAGGAGCGCGATCCGGCCGGCGCCGTCCGGGGGCGCGGAAGCCGTCGAGGCGGGCGCCGGCGGCGGCGCAGGCGAAGCGGGCTTCGCTGGCGCCGGCGGGCAGGGCGGCGGCGGTGGTGGTGCAGGGCAGGGTGATGGTCTCGGCGCGGCCGGGGCCGCGGCGCGAGCCGGGCGTCGATCCAGGCGAGGTCGCCCGGGGAGAACTGGGCGGCGATCTCGCGGGCGGCGGCGGCGAAGGCGTCGGCGCCGGGTTGCCAGAGGGTGAGCGGCGGGGCGCGGGGTCTCGGGGTCGAGGCGGCCGGTGGTCTCCAGGGCGTCCGGCCTCGTCCTGCGAGCGGGTCGCGGTTGGGCAGGTCCGGGGAGATCGACGGCGAGGCCGTCGGGCCAGAGCGCGGCGGCGCGTCGAAGGCGGCGCGGCGGTGGCGGTCGGCAGCGCGCCGGCGAGGCCGAAGCGCAGCGCGGCGGCGAGGAGCGCGGCGCGGCAGGCGGCGTCGGGGCAGGCCTCCGCCCAGAGGCGGTCGGCGAGCGGGAGGCGGGCGGCGCGGTCGGTGGCGGCGTCGAAGCGCTCGAGCGCGTCGACGGTCTGGCGCACCGGCGCGCCGTGGAAGCGTCGGGCCGAGCGGCGGCGAGGCGGGCGGCGATCGCCGGGTTGGCGTTGGTCTCCGTCCAGAGCGGGCGGGGGAAGATCGGGCCCTGGCCCTGGTGGCAGGCGAGGCAGACGCGGCGCTCGGCCGGCTCGGCGGCGGCGGGGGCGTCGGCGGCGTAGCCGACGATCTCCTGGAACTCGAAGCGGCCGGCGGCGGGGTTGTAGCTGATCGCCTCGATCACCTCGGCGGCGGGCTGGTAGCCGAGGAAGAGCCGGTCGGCGAGGCGGAGGCCGTCGGGGCCGGCGGCGAGGTCGCCGGTCACGGCGACGACGAGCCGCGGCGAGGCGAAGATAGTCGGGGTCGGCGGCGTAGCGCTGCAGCGAGCGGCCGAGCGGGATCAGCGCGGTGGCGACGTTCTCGGGGCCGGCGAGGGCGCGCAGCCGGTCGAGGACGGCCTCGAACGGGGTGGGCAGGCCGTCGGGGAAGATCTCGTCGAGCAGCGAGCGGCCGGCGGGCGGCGCGTCGGGGCCGAGGTCGGGGCCGGTCGAGCAGCGCGGGCGCGGCGGCGGCGGGCGTGGCGAGCGCTGCGGCGGCCGCCAGCCATGCCACCGCGAGGTTCATTGAGCTCGGCCTGGCGTTCCTGCTCGCCGGGCCAGCAGTCCTCGGCGACCGCGTCGCCGCGGGCGAAGCCGTCGAGGCCGGCGTCGGCCACCTCGTCGTTGTAGAGCATGAAGTTCAGCAGGAAGATCTTGTTGGCGTAGGCGCGGCCCAGATAGAAGCCGGGCCGGATCATCCGGATCTCGTCGCGGATGCGCAGGCCGTTGCGGCCGGCGAGCGCGTCGGGATGCTCCTGGTAGCCGGGCGATCTCGTCGTTGTAGGCGTAGTCGATGATCACCGACTCGCGGCGGCCGTCGAGCAGGCTCTGGCCGCAGTAGAGCTTGGCCGGGAACAGCAGCCAGACGTCGGTGGTGGGCAGGATGTGCCGGAGCCAGCCTTCGCGCGGCACGGTGGCTGTCTGCAGCGCGTCGGGGTCGTCGATCAGGCCTGCGCAGGGCGCGGAAGTTCTCGATGAAGTTCCGGAGCTCCCGCTCGTCGCGGTAGAACATCTTGCCCTTCCAGAGCGCGCGGCCGGCGCTCTCGGCGAGATCGATCTTCTCGGCCGCGACGCGGCCCTCGAGGCCGCCGAGGATCTCCTCGAGCCGCGGCTTCAGGGTCTCGCCGCGGGAGAAGAAGAGGTCGCCGAGGTAGGGGCCGTCGGGGATCGGGCCGGCGGTGAGGCGGGCGTAGAGCTGGTCGACCTCCTCCTGGCTCAGCGCCAGGATGTTGGCGGGGGTCGAGCTTCGCCCGCTCGGCGCGGGTGAGCGGGAAGTCGTGCTCGACCTTGGCGAGGTCGACGCGGAAGGTCTTGGTCGGGTTGTCCGGGTCGTGCAGGCTCGGGTCGGTCAGCGGCGCGAAGGGGATGTCGGGGCGCACCGGGGTGACGCTCTCCTGCGACACCGCGAGCAGGTAGCCGAAGCCGGCGAGGCGGACGCCCCAGAGCGCGGCGACGACGAGGACGAGGACCAGCACGATCCCGACGACGAGGCGGAGGAGGCGTTCGAGCATCGCCGGCCTCAGAGCGTCGCCACGAAGGCGATGAGCGCCTGCTTGTCGCGCTCGCTCAGGCCCTCGCCGAACCGGTGGCCGTCGTTCTCCACGTGCTCGAGCAGGTTGGAGTAGTAGCGCTGCACGAAGTCGTTGCCGACCTGCAGCGTCAGGTCCTGGACCCGGCCGACCACCGCCTCGTCGCGGCCGAGCACCAGCTCGATGCCGGTCGAGCGCGCCGTTCTCGATCAGCGGCGCCGCGGATCGCCTCGAGGCCGTCGCGCAGCTCGCTGGCGCTCGGCGGCGGTGAGGAGCGTCGCGTACTTGGCCTCGAAGCTGGCCGGGTCGCTGCCGACGAGCACCAGGTCCTGGATCATGTCCTTGTAGCGCAGCGAGTTCACGTCGACCGCCGGGAAGCCGGCGGGGATGGTCAGCGTCGAGCCCGAGGTCGCGGCCGAGCAGGTTCAGCCGCGGCGCGATGTCGATGACGATGTCGCTGTCGAGCACGAACATCTTGGGGATCCGGCGCGTCGGGGTTGAGCAGCTCCTGCATCGAGGCCTCGTAGAGCGCGTAGCGGCCCTCGACGCTCGGGATCGAAGGCGCAGGCAGCCGGGCGGGTCGGCGAGCGGCTTGCCGGCGGCGTCGACGTAGGGCGAGGCGTAGAAGTCGAGCGCCGGCGGTCTCGCGGCTTGCCGCAGAATCTCGGGGCCGATGGCGTTGTTGTGCATGAAGGGCGCGTGCGCCCAGGCGCTGAGCAGCGAGATGTTGCGGTAGTAGCCGCGGCCGCCGCCGTTCATCACCTCGGGCCGCAGCGGGTCGGCCGGGCGGCTCTGCTCGATCGGCGAGGCGTACTCGGCCCAGACCCGGCTCTGCATGTGGTTGGAGTGCAGCGACCGCGCCGGATAGGTGCCGATCTCGGAGGCCGGCGACGATCTCGTCGTTGCCGAGCCAGTCGAGCCGCAGCGTCGGGTCGGCCGGGTCGGTGGCGAGTGAAGTCGGTGTGATCGTAGGGGCCGGGCTGGCTCGAATGGCAGCGGGCGCAGTTCTCGGCGAAGACCTGCCGGCCCTGCTCGACCGCGCCGTCGAAGAACTCGGCGTCGAGCGTCGACCTCGAGGTCGCGCGGCGAGGCGAGGCCGCGGGCGCGCCAGAGGTCGGTCGGGCGCGCGGTCAGGAAGAAGGCGCGGATGTCGTCGAGCCGGTCCTCGATCGCGCGGAACGAGCCGCAGTCGCGCCGGCACTGGCCGATGTCGAACGGGGTCTGGCCGTAGTTGCGCTGCTCGGGGTCGGCGGCGCGCAGGTCGGTCAGGTGGTTGATCCAGCACTGCTCGGCGCAGGAGCCGATGTTGAAGTAGACCCGCTGGATCGCCTCGTTGTAGCCGATCGAATCCTCGCCGCCCTTCAGGACGAGGGCACCATCTCGGTCTTGAGGCTGCGCTCCCAGCATTTGCCCTCGCGGCCCGGCTCGCACCAGCAGGCCGTCGGGGTCGGCGTCGGCGGCGCAGGCCGAGGCCTTGCGCCACTTCAGCACGTCGTCCTCGATGCAGCGGCCGGCGGGCGAAGTTGATGATCGCGTTCATCGTGCCCGGGTTGGAGACGAAGTCCATCGGCAGCGCCGAGGTGTCGACGATCCCGGGCCGGGCGCGGGCGATGAGCTGCCATTCCAGGCGGTGCGGCGAGAGGCCGCTGCCGAGGAGGTTGGAGATGCGGCTGTACTGGTTGCCGACCAGCGCGTCGATGTTCTCCCAGGCCGGCGCCTTCGGGTCGGCCGGCGGCTTCAGCGGGTCGTAGGCGATGTGGCAGGCGCCGCAGGCCATGCCGATGCGGAACGGCGGCTCGACCGAGCCGTCCCAGAGCCGGTTGAGGCGGCTGTCGGGGCTGGCCGGGTCGTTCGAGAGGAAGGCGGCGTAGCCTGCCCAGCCGCCGATCCTGTCCCAGGCGGCGGCGTCGAAGCGCGGGTTGGGGAACTTGCGCAGGCCGAGCGCGCCGGTCGAGGTGCCGAAGCGGAGGTCGCAGGCGCTCTGCCGCTGGTCGAGCGCTGCCGTGCGGCGTCGAGGTGTCGAACGGCGCGTCGGCGAAGTCGCAGGCGGGGTCGCGGTAGCCCTCGCGGCCGACGAAGGAGAGCAGCGCGTCGTCGCCGGGGCACCAGAGGAAGCCGTAGGTCTCGGTGGCCGAGCGGGCCGGGCAGTCGGGATCGCCGGGCACGCAGCAGTCGGGGTCGGGGATGGCGCCCCAGGCCTCGAAGAGGTCCTGCCGCCGGTCGGCGCGCAGGATGCCGTACCAGTCGATCGCGCCGCCGAGCCGCTGCGGGTAGGTGTAGGTGAAGAAGCGGTCGTTGAAGGCGGTGGCGAACATCCAGATCTCGCGCCCGGCGCGCTCGCTCGGCGAGAGCCCGGCGTCGGTGGCGGCGAAGGCGGGGCTGAGCACGCTCTGGGCGCGCGCGGGGCCGGGAGGCTCAGCGAGAAGGGCCAGCGCAGACCGGCGAGCAGACCGACGAGACGCATCGTTTCCTCCCTGGCGAACGCACGACCGAAATTCTCTGGCGACAATGGGCAGAGAATAAAAGCCCGTCTTTAATGGGGAAAAGCTACCACCGACGCGACTGTCCGTCAATTCGCGCAGCGGGTCTGGGCTCAGGCGGGGTGCCCGGGCGCGGGCGTTGACGCGCGGCCGCTGGGACCGCTTTGCTGCGGCGCGGGCAGGCGAGCGGGCGAGACGAGATGCAGCGAGTGACACGGGCCGGGCTGGCGGTGGCGGAGGTGCTGGCGGATTTCGTCGAGAGCGAGGCGCTGCCGGGCACCGGCGTCGACCGCGGACGACTTCTGGGCGGGCTTCGCCGCGATCCTGGGCGACCTCGCGCCGCGGAACCGCGGCGCTCCTGGCCGACGCGCGACCGGCTGCAGGCGGAGATCGACGCCTGGCACCGCGGCGAACGGCGCGCCCTCGGACATGGCCGCCTATCGCGGGTTCCTGAGCGAGATCGGCTACCTGGCGCCGGAGGGGCCGGACTTCGCGATCGAGACGACCGGGGTCGATCCGGAGATCGCCAGCGATCTCGGCGCCGCAGCTGGTGGTGCCGGTGATGAACGCGCCGCTTCGCGCTGAACGCCGCGAACGCCCGCTGGGGCTCGCTCTACGACGCGCTCTACGGCACCGACGCCATCCCCGAGACCGACGGCCGGGAGCGAGGCGACGGCTACAATCCGCGGCGCGGCGCGGCGGTGATCGCCTGGGCGCGGGCGCTTCCTCGACGACGCGGTGCCGCTCGACGGCGCGAGGCTGGGCGGCGGCGCGGGGCTTCGCGGTGGCGGAGGGCGGGCTCAGGATCGCGCTCGATCGGGGCAGGAGCGCCGGGCTGCGCCGGCCCGAGCAGTTCGCGGGCTATCTCGGCGACGCCGGAGGCGCCGCGGCACGTGATCCTGCTGCGCAACAACGGGCTGCACATCGAGGTGCATGATCGATGCCGGCACCGCGAGCGGGCGGGAGCGATCCGGCGCATATCTCCGACGTCTGGCTGGAGGCGGCGGTCACCGCGATCATGGACTGCGAGGATTCGGTCGCCGCGGTCGACGCCGAGGACAAGGTCGCGGTCTATCGCAACTGGCTCGGGCTGATGCAGGGCGACCTGGCCGAGCCGGTGAGAAGGGCGGGCGCAGCTTCGTCCGGCGGCTGAACCCGGACGTGGAATATACCGCAGCCGGACGGCTCGACGCATGACGCTGCGCAGCCGGGCGCTGATGCTGGTGCGCAACGTCGGGCACCTGATGACCAACCCCGGCGATCCTCGACGCGGCGGGCGCCGAGGTGCCCGAAGGGCATCATGGACGCGATGGTCACCGGCGCTGATCGCGCTGCACGACGTCGGGCCGCAGGGGCGGCGGGCGAACTCGCCGGCCGGGTCGGTCTACATCGTCAAGCCGAAGATGCACGGGCCGGAGGAGGTCGGCCTTCGCCGTCGAGCTCTTCGGGCGGGTGGAGGCGGCGCTCGGCATGGCGCCGAACACGCTGAAGATCGGCATCATGGACGAGGAGCGGCGGACCACGGTCAACCTCAAGGAGTGCATCCGGGCGGCGAAGGAGCGGGTGGTCTTCATCAACACCGGCTTTCTCGACCGCACCGGCGACGAGATCCACACCGCGATGGAGGCCGGCGCGGTGATTCCTAAGGGCGAGATGAAGCGGGCGGCCTGGTACAAGGCCTACGAGGACTGGAACGTCGACGTCGGGCTCGCCTGCGGCCTGCGCGGGGCATGCGCAGATCGGCAAGGGCATGTGGGCGACGCCGGACCTGATGGCGGCGATGCTGGCGGAGAAGGGGGCGCAGCCGGCGGCGGGGGCGAATACCGCCTGGGTGCCGTCGCCGACGGCGGCGACGCTGCACGCCACGCACTATCACCGGGTGAGCGTGACCGAGGCGCAGGCGCGGCTCGCGGGGCGGAGGCGGGCGCGGCTCGAGGACATCCTGACCCCGCCGGTGGTGGTGCGGCCGAACTGGTCGCGCGAAGGAGGTGCAGCGGCAATTCGACAACAACGCCCAAGGGATCCTCGGCTACGTCGTGCGCTGGATCGACCAGGGGATCGGCTGCTCGAAGGTGCCGGACATCCACGATGTCGCGCTGATGGAGGACCGGGCGACGCTGCGGATCTCGTCGCAGCACATGGCGAACTGGCTCCGGCACGGGATTTGTTCGCGGGATCAGGTGCTTGAGACGCTGCAGCGGATGGCGGCGGTGGTCGATGCGCAGAACGCGGGCGACCCGCTCTATCGGCCGATGGCGCCGGATTTCGCCGGGTCGGTGGCGTTTCAGGCGGCTTGCGATCTGGTGTTCGAGGGGGCGCGGCAGCCGAACGGCTATACCGAGCCGATCCTGCACGCGCGGCGGCTGGAGCGCAAAGCCTTGGGGTGAGGCGCGGTCAGCCGCCCGGCGGGGTCTGGCGCTCGTGGATAAGGCGCTGGTGGAGAATGAAATTCTCCACGGTCAGCTTGACCACGACGGCGAGGGCTATCACCATCTGCCGCTCGCGGGCGACGCCGCCGGTCTCATAGCCGCGGAACATCTCGGCGATCTGCGAGGCGATCATCTCGTAGGCGGTGTCGCGGTCGAGCGCCACCGGTCCCCAGGCGATCGGATCGCCGCGCTCGACCTCGCGGGCGAGGGCGGCGAGGGTGCGGTGGTCGAGGGTGAATCCGGGGTCGGTCATCCTGCCTCCTGCTCGGGGACGATTCTCTCTGGGTTAACAGGCATTTGGGCGATCTTGATCGCATCTTGAACGCATCTGGAAACCATCTAGATGTTTTAGCTGCCAGCGGAGAAGATTAACATGGCGCAATCGGGGGCCTGCGATGAGGCGCTCGCATCAGGGGTTCGCTGTGCTGACAGTCGCCGCGCTGGCCGCCGCCGGCGGGGCCTCGGGGCATGACTGGTATTCCGGCCGGGTCAACGAGGAGGGGCAACCCTGCTGCGATGGCGAGGATTGCGCGGCGATGGCCGACGCGCGGGTGCGGCGGACCGCCGCAGGGTATGACGTCGAAATCGTGCCGGGCAGCCACCCGATGGTCCGCTCCGACGACTGGCGGGCGTGCTTCTACGCCGGCGCCTACTGCACGGTCTTCGCGGGCGTCCACACCACCGCGCCGGTGACGTTCCATTTCGAGGGCAAGGCGGGCATCAGTCCCGACGGCCAGGTGCATGTCTGCATCGACGGCGCCGACCTCACCCAGCGCCGGATCCGGTGTCTGTTTCTCGGGGGAGTGTCGTGAGGTGAGCCAGGGGTCGGTAGTGGGTGACCGGGCAAAACGCTTGCTAGGCCACTCGAAGGCGCGGAGACCCATCAGGAGGAGCGATGTATAGCGAAGGCTTCATGCGGCGCGCGATCGAGATATCGGCCGAGGCGCTGAGCACGCTCGGCACCGAGCCTTTCGGTGCGGTGATCGTGAAGGACGGCCGGATCGTCGGCGAGGGCATCAACCGGTCGCTGCAGAACTTCGACCCGACCTCGCATGGCGAGATCGAGGCGATCCGCGATGCGGCGCGCAATCTCGGCACGGTGGATTTGTCCGGCTGCGAGCTCTACACCTCCTGCGAGCCTTGTCCGCTTTGTGTCGCGGCGATGGGCATTGCCCGGATCGGGCAGCTTTACTACGCCGCCTCGTCGGCGCAGGCGGGGGCCGCCTTTGCCGGGCTGACAGCGCGCGAGCGGCATCCGATCGACGTGGATCTGCTGCGCCGGGAGTGCGGGGCGACGGTCGGGCAGCGCCGCATGCCTGCCTTGCAGGCGATGGACGCCGAGGCGACGGCGATCCTCGAGCGCTGGGCCGGAAAACAGCTAGGCCGATGATCGGGTGCAAGCGACGGTGGCTCCGGTGACCGACTCCGATCCGGTGATCGCCTGGCTGCTCGCCTCCGACCCGTCGATCCGGTGGCAGGCGATGCGCGACCTGCTCGATGCGCCCGAGGCGGAGTGGGCGGCGGAGCGTGCCCGGGTCGAGGCGGAGGGGTGGGGCGCGCGATTGCTGTCCTGCCAGGACGAGGACGGGCAGTGGGCGGGTGGCGCGTTCGTGCCGGCGGGGTTCGACGCGCGCGCCTGGGCCGAAGAGGGTCAGCCGTGGACGGCGACGAGCTTTGCCTTGTCGCAGCTCCGGGAGTTCGGCCTCGATCCGGCATCGGATCGGGCGAGGCGGACCGTCGCCTTGATCGGCGCCAACTCTCGCTGGGACGAGGGCGGCCAGCGCTACTGGGACGGTGAGGTGGAGGAATGCATCAACGGCCGGACGGTTGCCGACGGCGCATACTTCGGGGTCGATGTGGCCTCGATCGTCGAGCGGCTGGTCGGCGGGCGTCTCGCCGACGGCGGCTGGAACTGCGAGCGGATCAACGGCTCGCTGCGGTCGTCCTTTCACAGCACGATCAACGTGCTGGAGGGGCTGCTGGAGTACGAGAGGGCAACCGGCGGCACGCCTGCATCCCGGGACGCGCGGAGGTCGGGCGAGGCGTACCTGCTTCGGCGACAGCTCTTCCGCCGTTTGGCCACGGGAGAGCCGGCGGACCAGCGGTTTCTCCGGTTCGGTCATCCGAACCGCTGGCGGTATGACGTGCTGCGGGGGCTCGACTATTTCCGCGCTGCCGCGATGGTGACCGGCGCCGCGCCCGATCCGCGCCTTGAAGCGGCGATCGGCCAGCTTCGCTGCAGGCGCCTGGAGGACGGCAGGTGGCTCCTCGACCGGAGCCCGCGCGGGCGGGTTTGGTTCGCGGTGGATGACGGGCCGGGCAAGCCCTCGCGGTGGGTGACGCTCCGCGCGATGCGCGTGCTCCGATGGTGGGAGGGTTAGGGCCCGCCCGCGCCGGCGCGTTTAGCGGATCGTGTAGCCGCCGTCGACGATGAGGTCGGCGCCGTTGATCATCGCGGCCTCGGCCGAGGCGAGGAACACCGCGGCGGCGGCGATCTCCTCGGGCTCCGCGAAGCGCCCGGTCGGGATCTGCGCCTTCAGGGCGTCGCCCTTCGCGCCGGACCAGGCGCTGCGGCCGAGGTCGGTGAGGACCACGGTCGGCGAGATCGAATTGACGGTGATGCCGTGCCTTCCCCATTCGAGGGCGAGGGTCCTGGTCAGGCCGATGACGCCGAACTTCGAGGCGCAGTAGGCGACATGGCCTTCGATCGCCACCGTTCCGGCCTGGCTCGCGAGATTCACGATCCGTCCGCCGCGGCCCGCCGCGATCATGCGCCGGCCGACCGCACGGGCCATCAGGAAGCTGCCGGTGAGGTTGACGTCGATCGTCCGCTGCCACGCGGCATCGTCGAGCTCCTCGGCAGGGGCGAGTGCGGCGATGCCGGCGCTGTTCACCAGGATGTCGATGCCACCGAAGTCGGACTCGACCGCGGTGGCGGTGGCGTCGGCGCTGGCTGCATCGGTGACGTCGCAGAAGTAGCTGCGGGCGCCGGCGAGGGCGGCCGCGCGCGTCTCGGCGGCGTCCCGGTTCAGGTCGAGGAGCGCCACGCGGGCGCCCTTGGTCGCGAAGGCCTCGGAGATGGCGGCGCCGATGCCGGAGGCCGCTCCGGTCACCGCGGCGACCTTGCCGGCCAGAGAGTAGTCGAAGGTCAGGGTGCCCATCCGCTCAGTCCCTCGTGCCGCGGGAGCCGGACTGCTCCGCCCGCTGCCGAACGGCGGCGCGCGGGCCGGCATCGCCGGTCCAGCCCGGCGTCGATGCCTTCTCCAGGGCGACGACGGCCGGCATGGAACAGAGCTGATCGAGTCTCGAGGTCATCGCGGGTATGGCTCCGGCGGGCTAGAGGTGAGGGGCGGGTGGCAATGCGAGGACGGTCCGCTAAGATGCGGGGTTGAAGGGGAACGGGGGAAGCGGTGCGAACCAAGAAGATCCTGAACGACGGGGACAAGGCGGTGGACGAGATGCTCGAGGGCGTGCTCGCGGCGCATCCGGCGCATCTCGATCGGGTCGCCGGCAGTCCGCGTTCGATCGTGGCGCGGGTCGGGCCGCGTTCGGGCAAGGTGGGCCTGGTGATCGGCGGCGGGTCCGGGCACGAGCCGAGCTTTCTCGGCTTCGTCGGCCGCGGCCTCGCCGATGCGGCGGCGGTCGGCAACGTCTTCGCCTCGCCGCCGCCCGATCCGATCCTGGAGTGCACCCGCGCCGCGAGCGGCGGCGTGGGCGTGCTCTATATGTACGGCAACTATGCCGGCGACGTGATGAACTTCGACATGGCCGCCGAGATGGCCGCGATGGAGGGCATCGAGGTCCGCACGGTGATCACCACCGACGATGTCGCCTCGGCGCCGCGCGACCGGCGCGACAGCCGGCGCGGGGTGGCGGGCAACGTCTTCATCTTCAAGGCCGCCGGCGCCGCCTGCGACCTGATGCTGCCGCTGGACGAGGTGGAGCGGGTGGCGCGCAAGGCGAACGCGCGGACCTTCACCATGGGCGTGGCGCTCGCGGCCTGCTCGCTGCCGCAGACGCGGCGGCCGAACTTCGAGATCGGCGACGACGAGATGGAGATCGGCATGGGCATCCACGGCGAGCCCGGGATCGCCCGCGGGCCGCTGACGAGCGCCGACGCGATCGTCGACGCGATGATGGACCGGATCCTGGCCGAGATGGCGGCGGAGCGCGGCGACGAGGTGGCGGTGCTGGTCAACGGGCTCGGCGCCACGCCGCTGATGGAGCTCTACATCATGAACCGGCGGGTTCGGCAGCGGCTGGACGAGGCCGGTCTCGAGGTGCGCGCGACCTGGGTCGGCAACTGGTGCACCTCGCTCGAGATGGCCGGCGCGTCGGTGACGCTGCATGCACCTCGACGCGGAGCTGGCGGCGATGCTGGATCATCCCTGCGACTGCGCGATGTTCAGGGTGGGATGATGGCGATCGACGGCACGCACGATGCGGGCGATGATCGCCGCGATCGCGCGCGACATGGAGGCGAACAAGGACGAGCTTTGCCGGCTCGACGGGCTGATCGGCGATGCCGACCACGGCATCGCCATGGCGCTGGGCTTCGGGGCGGCGCGCGACGCGGTCGAGGCGCTGGAGCCGGGCGCGGAGCCGACGGCGGTGCTCAACGCCGCGGCGAAGGCGTTCCTGAACGCGGTCGGGGCTTCGAGCGGGCCGCTCTATGCGACCGCGCTGATGCGTGCGGCGGCCGCGGTCAAGGGCAAGGCGGTGCTCGATGACGGCGATGCCGTCGCGCTGGTGCAGGCAATGGCGAGCGGGATCCGCGATCGGGGCAAGGCCGAGCCCGGGCAGAAGACCATGCTCGACGCCTGGGCGCCGGCGGCGCAGGCGGCGGCCGAGGCGCACGCCGCGGGCGGAGGCGCTCGCGGGCTGTCTCGACGCGGCGGCCGCGGCGGCCCGGGAAGGCGCGGAGGCGACCCGCGGCATGGTCGCGGCCAAGGGGCGGGCGGAGCGGCTGGGCGAGCGGGCGGTGGGTCATGTCGATCCGGGTGCGGCTTCGGCGGTGGTGGTCATCGAGGCGATGCGGCGGGGCTTGGCGGGCTGAGGCCCGCGGGCGTCAGCCTTTGGCGTATTTCGCCTCGACCTCGTTGATCGCCTTGACGTTGGTCGCCGAGCGGCCCTGCTGGTCGAAGGTCTGCGCGAGGAAGCTGTCGGCGATCGATTTCGCGAGCTCCGGGCCGATGACCCGCGCGCCCATGGTGATGATGTGGGCGTCGTTGGAGAGCGCCGCGCGCTCGGCGGAATAGGTGTCGTGGGTGAGCGCGGCGCGGATGCCGGGCACCTTGTTGGCCGAGATGCAGACGCCGATGCCGGTGCCGCAGACCAGGATCGCCTTGTCATAGGTGCCGTCCTTGACCGCGTTCGCGACCCGGTCGGTCAGATGCGCGTAGAACTTCTCGGCGTCGTTCTCGGGCTTGCTGAGATCGGCGACCTCGTGCCTGGCCTTGAGGTGCTCGGCCAGGGTGTGGGCGAGCTCGGCGCCGGCGCTGTCTCCGGCCACTGCGATCTTCATGTCTTCCTCCTGGGCTGTCGGGTGGGATGGTGGGCCATCCGGGGCCGCGATCAAATGCGATTTTCAGAGGGCCGCAGAGGTGCGGCGCAGGATGTCGATGTAGCCCTCGGGCTGCCACGCCGATCGGCCGATGAAGAGGCCGTCGATATGCGGTCGGGCGATCAGCTCGGCGGCGTTGCCGGGATTGACGCTGCCGCCGTAGAGCACCGGCGGCGCGGCGGGGAGCAGCGTCGCGGCGGCCTCCTTGATCAGCGCCTGGCGGGCGTCGGCGTAGTCAGAGGTGGCGGGGATGCCTCTCTCGCCGATCGCCCAGACCGGCTCGTAGGCGAAAAGGATCGGCGCGGCGCGCTGCGGCGTCGTCGAGGAATTGCAGGGCGGCTTCGGTCTGGGTGGCGAGGACCGCGTCGGCGCGACCGGACTCGCGTTCCGCCAGCGTCTCGCCGACGCAGATCAGCGGCACCAGGCCGTGGCGGACGGCGGCCGCGGTCTTGAGGCCGACGGTGCGGTCGGTCTCACCGAAATGCTCGCGGCGCTCGCTGTGGCCGAGCTCGATCAGGTCGAGGCCGCAGTCCTTGAGCATCAGCGGCGAGACCTCGCCGGTCCAGGCGCCGGCGTCGGCCCAGTGCATGTTCTGCGCGCCGACCTTGACCCGGGTTTCGGCGAGCGCGCGCTTCACCTCGCGGACGGCGGTGAAGGAGGGAATGACGAAGGGCTGGATCCGCGGGTCGAAGCCCGGAACGAAGGCGGCGAGGGCGTCGGCGAAGGCGAGGGCTTCGGCGAGGGTCTTGTTCATTTTCCAGCTGGTGCCCACCCAGAACGTCATCGTTCCCCCTCCTTCGGTTCATTCTGTCCGGCGGGGCGAGCCGGTCGATCTGCGGCCAGAGGGGCGCCATCGCTCGGCGATACGGCGGAACAGGCTGTAGCGCTCGGCGTAGGCGGCGCTGCGGGCCGCATCGGGCGCATAGGTCCGGCAGAGGCGGGCGAGGTCGCGCGGGTCGTCCTGTGGCGTGGGGAAGATCTCGGCGCCGGCTCCGGCGCAGAGCGCGGCGCCCCAGGCCGCGGCCTCGTCGGTTTCGGTGACGGTGACGGGCATCGCGAGGATGTCGGCGAACATCTGCGCGAAGGCCGGGTTGCGCGAGGCGCCGCCGGTCAGCCGGGCCTCGCGGACGGTGAAGCCGTCACGCAGCGCGTCGATATGGACGCGGTGATTGCAGGCGATGCCCTCGAGCACCGCCCTGAGCAGCGCGCCGCGATCGTGCCATCCGCGCAGTCCGAGAAAGCTGGCGCTGGCGATCGGGCCGTGCGGCGAGCCGAAGAGGTAGGGGTGGAAGAGCACGCTGGAGGGCCGCGCCAGCGCCGCGTCGATCTCGTCCGCGAGCAGGGCATGGATCGATTGTCCGGCGCTCTCGGCGGCGGAGCGGTCGCGGCGGCAGAGGGTGTCGAGGAACCAGTCGTAGTTGGCGGCGGAGGCCGGCGAGATCGCCATGTTGTTCCATTGCCCGGCGGCGACGGCGTTGCGGCAGAACCAGCGCCGATCGGTGCGCGGCGCGGAGGAGACCAGCTCGTTGATCGAGTAGGTGCCGGCGACGATCGCCAGCACGCCTTCCCCATGCCCGCCGATGCCGAGCGCCGAGGCGGTGACGTCGTGCAGGCCGGCGGCGACCGGGGTGCCCGCGGCGAGGCCGGTCAGGCGGGCGGCCTCGGGCGTGACCGCGCCGACGATCTCGGCGGAGCCCGCCATCGGCGCGAGGGCGCCGAGGAGGTCGTCCAGACCGAAGAGCGCCAGCGCCTCGGGCGAATAGTCCTGGGTGCGGACCGCGGTGAACGATGTGCTGGCCTCGGTGCGGTCGGTGCCGATGGTGCCGGTCAGGCAGAAGCGCAGCCAGTCCTTGCAGCCGACGACATGCGCGATGCGTCGGAAGCGCTGCGGGTCGTTGGCTGCGGATCCAGGCGAGCAGCGCCGAGGGCGCCGAGACGTGCGGCACCTGACCTGTCAGGACGAGCGCCTCGTCAGCGACGCATGACGCCTCCCAGGCATCGACCACGGCCCCGGCGCGGCTGTCGAGCGAGAGGATCGCCGGGCCGAGCGGCCGGCGGTCGCGGTCCAGGAGGTAGAGGCCGTCGCCATGCGCCGTCGCGGCGGCGGCGAGTGATGTCGCTCGCGGGCCGCCCACTGGCGAGGACCGCCTCGGCGATCGCCTCGGCCGTGGCCTGCCAGAGCGCGTCCATGTCGCGCTCCACGCGATGCGGCGCCGGCATGCGCTGCGGCACGCGCCGCCGGGCCACCGCGAGCTCGGTGCCGTCGACGTCGAAGATCACGGCCTTGGTGACGGTCAGACCGTTGTCGATTCCGAGCAGGCTGGGCATCGAGCACTACGCTTTTTCAACGATCCGCTGGGGCAGGGGGCGCCGGTGCGGCGCCCCCCTTTACCGATCACTCGCTCAGCACGAACGGTCCGGTGTAATTGTCGATATTGTCCTTGGTGATCAGCAGGCAGTCGAAGAGCTGCTTCTCGCTCGCCGCGCCGGTCTTGCCGGTCTTGATGAAGTTGTCCGCCTGGCGGACCGCCTCGGCGGAGAAGACGGCGACCGGCTGGAGGACGGTGTACTGCATCTCGCCGGCCTTGACCGCGGCGACCGCGTCGGGAGAACCGTCGAAGCCGCCGACCTTGACGTCGGCGAGCTTGCCGGCTTCCTTCAGCGCCGCGATGGCGCCGAGCGCCATCTCGTCGTTGCCGCTGATAACGCCGACGATGTCGGGATGCGCCTGCAGCATGCTCTGCATCTTGTTGTAGCCCTTGGTGCGATCCCAGTCGGCGACCTCCTGGGCGACCTTGACGAGGTCGGGGTACTGGGTCAGCACCGTCTCGTAGCCGTTGGAGCGGGTCGCGGCGTTGTTGTCGGCTGGGTTGCCGAAGAGCTCGACGTAGTTGCCCTTGTCGCCGACGCTCTCCACCCATTGCTGGGCGCCGATCGCAGCGCCCTGGGCGTTGTTGGAGACGAGCTGCGCCTTGGCCAGGCCCTCCTGATTGATCTCGGCGTTCACCAGGAACACCGGAATGTTGGCGGCGACCGCCTTCTTGACCGCGCCGATCGAGCCGTCGGCGTTGGCCGGGTCGAGGATGATCGCCACCGACTTGTTGGTGATGGCGGTGTCGATCAGGTTGCTACTCGGTGTTGGTGTCGGCCTTGTGCGCGCTGACGTTGGCGGTGTAGCCGAGCTCCTTGGCGGTCGCCTCGGCCACCTTGCCCTCGGTCAGCCAGTAGGGGTTGGACGGATCGGTGACGATGATCGAGATCAGCCCGTCCGCCCAGGCCGTCCCGGCCAGGAGCGGTGTGGCTGCGACGGCGGCCAGCAGCAGGCGTTTTCCTTGCTTGAGCATTTTGAAGTCTCTCTCCCTTTGGTGATGCCGGCCAATGCGGCGGTGCTTTCCGCGCCGGCTTCGCGCCGGCTGCGAGAAGGGCGGGGTACGGCGATCACGGCCTCTTCGGCCGACGGCGGTACTGGATGCTGTTGAGAAGAACGGCGAGCACGATGACCGCGCCGGTGAAGACCGTCTGCCAGTAGGCGGAGACGCCGACGATCACCAGGCCGTCCGAGAGGAAACCGATGACGAAGGCGCCGAGCATGGTGCCGCCGACGGTGCCGCGGCCGCCGGTGAGCGCGGCGCCGCCGATCACCACCGCGGCGATGGCGGTCAGCTCGTAGGTGGTGCCGGCCGTCGGGCCCGCCGATGTGAGCTGCGACGAGAGGACGAGGCCGGCGATGGCGGCGCAGACGCCCGAGAGCACGTAGACGATGATCTTGACCCGCTTGACCGGGACGCCGGAGAGCTCGGCCGCCCGCTCGTTGCCGCCGGAGGCATAGAGCCAGCGCCCGAAGGCGGTGCGGGTCAGCAGCAGGTGGCAGACGACCGCCACGACGGCAAGGACGATCACGCCGATCGGCACGCCGGCGAGCCGGTTGAACCCGAGCCAGTCGAAGCCGGTGTTGCCGAGCTCGGGGCGCCCGCCGAGGTTGTTGTAGGTGAGGCCGTTGGTCATCAGCAGCGCCACGCCGCGCGCCACGTAGAGCGTGCCGAGCGTCGCGACGAAGGCGGGCACCTTGAAGTAGGCGATCAGCACGCCGTTGACGAGGCCGACGAAGGCGCCGAGCGTGCAGGTCAGGACCACCACCGCCCAGACCGGCGGATAGAGCACCACGCCTAGCGCCGCGAGGGTCACGCCCTGCATCAGCGCCCCGGCGATCACGCCCGCGAGCGCCAGCGCGGAGCCAACCGACAGGTCGATGCCGCCGTTCAGGATCACGAGCAGCATGCCGATCGAGAGCAGGCCGTAGATCGCGACGTGGTTGGCCATGGTCAGGAAGTTGGAGACCGAGAAGTAGTTGGGCGACAGCAGGGAGAAGACGATGACGATGACGATCAGCGCGAAGAAGGCGCGGCCCTCGAGCAGGAGCCGGGCGAGGTCGAAATTGCCGCCGAGGCGATTGCCGGCTTGGCTGATGTCGCTCATTGTTCTGGCTCCAGTTCGAAAATTGTCCGGCAGGTAATCTAGGCCAACCTGGCAGCGGGCTTGGCCGCGCCGGCGTGGCCCATGTCGGCGATCGCGCGGGCGGTGCGGTCGTCGATGATCAGACCGTCGAGGAGGCCGCTCTCGAGCACGGCACGGATGGCTCGGACTTTCACCGTTCCTCCGGCGATCGCGACGATCCTTCGGCTCTTCAGGGCAGCCAGGGGCAAGGTGACGATGCGCTGCGAGAGCTCGGTCTCGACCGGGCGTCCCTGCTCGTCGAAGAAGTGGCCGAGCAGCTCGCCGACGCCGCCGAGCGCGCCTGATCTCGTCGATTTCCGCGGGCTCGATCATTCCGGAGGCGACGAGCGAGGCGTCGGGCTCCGCCGTGCCGATGCCGGCGACGACGAGGTCGCAGTCCCTGGCCGCGCGCGAACGCCTCGCGAGCGCCGGGTTGGCCGAGCAGGATGTCGCGGTCCTCCCGGGAGCTGGCAACGAAGGGCACCGGCATCAGCAGAGCCTGAGCGCCGGTGCGCTCGGCCAGGCGATTGATGACGTCATGCGGGTTGGCCGAGAGGGTGCGGGT
This sequence comes from uncultured Alphaproteobacteria bacterium, assembly GCA_963750745.1. Lineage (GTDB taxonomy): Bacteria > Pseudomonadota > Alphaproteobacteria > Rhodobacterales > Rhodobacteraceae > Amaricoccus. Next base: position 21,768 of record CAVVSO010000012.1, read on the forward strand.
CAGCCCGCCCATCAGGGACACGAAGCGCACTTGCGGCGCCGCGAGGCCGGCAAGATCTTCGACGGCCGCCTCCAGCGTGCGGCCGTAGCCGATACCGATCAGCATCCGCTGGTTGTGTTCGATCTCGTCGGAGAGGAACTTCGATCCCGCGGCGCCAAGCGCCTTCAGCGGCAGCTCGTCCAGATGAAGGTCGGAGATGATCTCGCAATGTCTGCAGCCCGTAGGTGTCGGCGAGCTGCTGCTGCAGATCGACCTCGCCGGAGGCCGCCATGATCCGCTCCTTGGTGACGTCGGGACCGAATTCGGCGGAGATCTTGCCGCGGCGCATGACGATGATGCGGTGCGCGACGCTCAGGCATTCCCCGACCTCCGAGGTCGAGTAGACCACGGCCAGGCCGCGCCTGGCGCCTTCGGCCAGGAGGCGGAAGACCTCGGACTTGGCGCCGATGTCGATGCCGCGGCTCGGCTCGTCGAGGAGGAGGACGGAGGGGTTCGTCGCCAGCATCTTGCCGATCACGACCTTCTGCTGATTGCCGCCGGAGAGCGAGCCGATCATCGCGCCGCCGCCTTCGGTCTTGATGCGGACGCTGTTGATCGATCGGTCGATCAGCTCCTGCTCGCGCCTGCGCGAGGTGAAGAGCCGTTTGGTGAAGCCGCTGATGCTGGCGAGCGACAGGTTCTGACCGACCGACATGGTCTGCACCAGGCCATCACGCTGGCGATCCTCGGGCACCAGCACCAGCCCCGCGGCGATGCGCTCGGCGATGCTGAGCCGCGACACGTCCTTGCCATGGAGGTGAACCGTGCCGGCGGAGGCGGGAAGCCGGCCGGCGACGCATTCCATCATTTCGGTGCGGCCGGCGCCCATCAGGCCGTAGATGCATACGATCTCGCCCGCGCGCACGTCGAGCGAGAGACGGTCGACCACCGAATAGTCGGCGCCGCCGGGGGCGGGAACGCTCAGGTTGTCGATCGCGAGCGCGACATCGCCCATCTGGTACCCGGCCGGCGGGGAGCCGAGATCGAAATTCTCCCCGACCATGTTGCGCACGATCCACTCGAGATCGATCTCGCTGCGCGGCCCGTAGGCGGTCATGGCTCCGTCGCGCAGGACCACCGCGTGGTTGGTGATCTGCAGCGCTTCCTCGAGATGGTGGGAGATATAGACGATCGAGACGCCGCGGGCGGTGAGGTCGCGGATGACCTTGAAGAGCACCTCGACCTCGGAGGCGCTGAGCGCCGAGGTCGGCTCGTCCATGATCAGGATGCGCAAATTGACCGACAGCGCCCGCGCGATCTCCACGATCTGCTGCTGGCCGAGCCGAAGATCCTCGACCGGGGTCAGCGGATCGATGTCCTCTTCCAGCTCTTCCATCAGGGCGCGGCTCTGGCGCTCCTCCTCGGCGAAGTCGACGCCGGTCGCCATGCGGATCTCGCGTCCCATGAAGATGTTGTCGCGGACGCTCAGGTTCGGCGCCAGGCTGAGCTCCTGGTGGATGATCGAGATCCCGCGGTTGCGCGCGTCCGTCGACGAGGAAAAGCTCACCGGCTTGCCATCGAGGATGATCTCGCCGGAGGTCGGCGCCACCACGCCGGAGAGGACCTTCATCAGGGTCGACTTTCCGGCGCCGTTCTCGCCGAAGAGAGTCGTGACCTGACCGCGATGGATGTCGAAGTTGACGCCTTTGAGCGCATGGATCGCGCCGTAGGATTTGGCGACGTTGCGTGCGGCGAGAACGACTTCCTTCGCGTCGGGGCTGGCTGACGGCGCGTCGCTCATTGCACCTTCAGCTCCACCGGCGTGACGAGCCAGTTCTTGGGATTGACCAGGGTGAAGGCGCCGACCACCGAGATGGTCTTGTCCTTGAGCGTGCTGGTGTCGACGCTTGCGAGCACCTGCTTTTTCATCTCGTTGTTTATCGCCGCACCGGCGTTCTGGTATTCGATCTGGTTGGTGAAATGGCCGAACTCGATCTCGCCGGTCGCGTCGCGAAGGTCGGTGCCGTTGATCGCCGGACCCGTCTGCACCCGGATCTTGATCTCGGGCGGCATGCCGTCGACCGCGACGTTGTAGATCCCCGATTTCCCGTCGCCGACGACGCCGGTGAAGGTGACCGGGATCACCGAGCCGATGCCTGCGGGCACGCCGTACTGCTTGGCGGCGGCGGCCTTGTCCGCGACGACGGCGTCCGCGAGGGTCTTCGCATCGACGGCGCGCTCTTCGATGCTCGACTGGATCTTGGGGAATTCCTCGCTGCCGAACTTCTCCGGCGAGAAGACTTCGTTCGCCACGTCCTCGTCCGAGCCGATCTTGACGACCTTGGTGTCGAGCGCGATCGCCGCGACGACGAGGACGGCGAGCGCCGCGATCACGAGTCGGCTGCGGTTCGATCTGGCGGGCGCCCGCTCTCCGAGTTCCGTGCTTGCGCTCATGAAGTGACGACCTCCGAGTTTCCTGCCCTTGCCAGACTTGGGCAATTCTGCCGCATCGACGCCGCGAACGCTGCCGCTCCCGCGCTTGGGCGCGGTCGAGCGGCGCCTAGTGCGCGGGTGGTGCCGACGGTCGCCTACCGATCGGATCGGCCATTTGCATGAGTTCCGCTCCCCCAGGGCGCGTCGCGACGGAATTCTCCGCCGGCCGCGCTGCTGTTTCCTTCCCCGTGCGCTGCGTCGCCGACCTTAACGGATTCGCGCGGCCTGTGTCTCCGGCACTCTGCATTTCGTCTTTGCAACCGCCGCTTCGCCCGAGAAGTTCCAAGGCTGCGGTTGACACCTCTGACCATATGTGAAATAAATTACGGTGTCAGCAAAAAAATGCAACTGGGGGACGCGGGATGGCTGATGGTGCGGACCTCCTGATCGGCATCGATTCGGGGACGTCCGTCGTCAAGGCGGTGGCCTTCGATCTCGGCGGGCGGCAGGTCGCCGCGGCCGCGGTCCTTAACCGGTTCGTGACGGGGAAGGACGGCTCCGCGTGCCAGTCGCTGGAGCAGACCTGGACCGACTGCGTGAGCGCGCTGCGCGACCTGGGCGAGAAGGTCGAGAACCTCGCGCGCCGCACGGTCGCGATCGCCGTGACCGCGCAGGGGGATGGCACCTGGCTGGTCGGCTCCGGCAACGCACCGGTCGGGGACGCCTGGCTCTGGCTCGACGCGCGCGCGGCTCCGACGGTCGAGCGCCTCAGCGCCGGGCGGCTGGAAGCCGAGCGGTTCGAGGCGACCGGCACCGGCCTCAACACCTGCCAGCAGGGTGCGCAGTTAGCGCAGATCGATCGGAGCGCTCCCGAGATCCTCGACCGGGCCGAGGTGGCGCTCCATTGCAAGGACTGGCTTTATCTGAACCTGACCGGGGTGCGTGCGACCGACCCGTCGGAAGCGAGCTGGACCTTCGGCAACTTTCGCACCCGTCGCTACGACGACACGGTGATCGAGGCCCTGGGCCTCACCCGACGTCGCGGCCTCCTGCCCGGGATCATCGACGGCACCGAGATCACCCATCCGCTGACCGATGCGGCGGCGCGCGCCACCGGCCTTGCCGCGGGAACGCCGGTCAGCCTGGGCTACGTCGATATGGTGATGACGGCGCTGGGCGCGGGCGTGCATACCGGCGATCCGCATGCCGCCTGCACCATCATCGGATCGACCGGCGTGCATTTGCGCGCGAAGCGGGTGGAGGAGGTGCGGCTGAACGCGGAGCGCACCGGATATGTGATGACCTTGCCGGTGCCGGGGATGGTCACGCAGATGCAGACCAACATGGCCGCTGCGCTCAACATCGACTGGGCGCTGCGCGTCGCCGCCGATCTGATGGCCGAGGCAGGGCAGGAGGTCGCCTTTTCCGACCTCGTCTCGCGGATCGAGCCCTGGCTTGCCGCTTCGCGGCCGGCGACGCTGATCTATCACCCCTACATTTCCGAGGCCGGCGAGCGCGGTCCCTTCGTCAACGCCAACGCGCGGGCAGGTTTCATCGGGCTGACGAGCGCGCATCGGTTCCCCGATCTGCTGCGTGCGGTGGTGGAGGGCCTCGGGATGGCCGCGCGGGACTGCTATGCGGCAATGGGCGAGCTGCCGTCCGAATTGCGGCTGAGCGGAGGTGCCGCCCGTTCGCCGTCGCTGCGCGGGGTGCTCGCCGCCGCGGTGCACGCGCCGGTCCGGGTTTCGAGCCGGGAGGAGGCAGGTGCTGCGGGCGCCGCGATGATGGCGGCGGTAGCGATCGGCGCCTACCCGAGCATGGACGATTGCATCGCGCGTTGGGTCACGCCGCTGCTCGGCGCTGCCGAGGCGCCGGACCCCGAGCTCGTCCGGCTCTATGACCGGGTGTTTCCGGCCTACGTCCAGGCCCGCGGTGCACTGGCGCCGGTGTGGGAGGCGCTCGCGGGCAGGGGTGCCGAAGCGCAATCGACGAAGGAGGGGGGATCGCCCACGGCGACCCTGGCATCCGAGAGGAGCACGGCATGACAGAGACCGGCATGATCGACCTTCTGGTGATCGGCGGCGGCATCAATGGCGCCGGGATCGCCCGCGACGCCGCCGGACGCGGCCTGTCGGTGGTGCTCTGCGAGAAGGACGACCTGGCGGAAGGCTGCTCGTCGCGCTCCGGCAAGCTGGTGCATGGCGGGCTGCGCTACCTTGAGTACTACGAGTTTCGGCTGGTGCGGGAGGCGCTGATCGAGCGTGAGGTGCTGCTCCGGTCGGCGAGCCACATCATCTGGCCGATGCGCTTCGTGCTGCCGCACAGCCCCGAGGACCGGCCGGCCTGGCTGGTCCGGCTCGGCCTCTTTCTCTACGATCACCTGGGCGGCCGGAAGAAGCTTCCGGGAACGCGCGCCCTCGACCTGCGCCGGGACCCGGAAGGCGCGCCGATCCTGGAGAAATACGCCAAGGGATTCGAATACTCCGACTGCTGGGTCGACGACGCCCGGCTCGTGGTGCTGAACGCGCTGGGCGCCGCCGAGAAGGGGGCCGAGATCCTGACGCGGACGCCGTGCGTCAGCGCTCGGCGGGAGGACGGCGCCTGGACCGCGCAGCTGCGGGACGAGCGTACCGGTCAGGTGCGAACGGTTCGCGCGCGGGTGATCGTCAACGCCGCCGGACCGTGGGTGAACGACATCATCGGTCGGGTGGTCGCCTCGAGCAGCCGCCGCAACGTGCGCCTGGTCAAGGGCAGCCACATCATCGTGCCGAAGTTCTGGGAGGGGCGGCACGCCTACCTGGTGCAGAACCGCGACAAGCGGGTGATCTTCATCAACCCCTACGAGGGCGACCTCGCGCTGATCGGGACGACCGACATCGCCTACGAAGGCCGGCCCGAGGATGTTCAGGCGGACGAGGCGGAGATCGAGTATCTGATCGCGGCGGTCAATCGCTACTTTAAGGAGAAGCTGCGGCGCAGCGACGTGATCCAAAGCTTCTCCGGGGTTCGGCCGCTATTCGACGACGGGCAGGGCAATCCCTCCGCGGTGACGCGCGATTATGTCTTCGACCTCGACGAGACCGGCGGCGCGCCGCTGCTCAATGTCTTCGGCGGCAAGATCACGACGTTTCGCGAGCTGGCGGAGCGCGGCATTCAGCGGCTTGCCAAGTTCTTCCCGAACATGGGCGGCGACTGGACCGGCTCCGCCCAGCTCCCCGGCGGCGAGATCAGGAATGCGGACTTCGTCCAGTTCGCCGAGGATCTGCGGACGAGCTACCCGTGGATGCCGCGTGACCTGCTCTATCACTATGCCCGCACCTACGGCGCCCGGACCGACCGGGTCGTCGGCGCCGCGCCCTCGGTCGAGGGGCTCGGCCGCCACTTCGGTGCCCGGCTCTACGAGGCCGAGGTCCGCTACCTGGTGGCCAACGAGTGGGCGCAGACTCCGGAGGATGTGCTGCACCGCCGCACCAAGCAGGAGCTGCACATGAGCGCCGCGCGAGCGCGCTGCGTTCGCCGACTGGTTCGAGACGGAGCTTGCTCAGGCCGCCTGAGGCAGCGCGCCCCGACCCGCAGATACCGCCGCCTCGAACGGAGTGGCTCGATGCCTCTGACCCTTTCGCTCAACACCAACCCATTGGTGAACAGGTTCGCCGATCCCGACGACCTGATCGATACCGTCGCGCGAGACCTGAAGCATCCGCGACCTCCAGCTCACGCACGAGTTTATCAATCCGAGCTGGCCCGCGTCCGTGATCCGGCGTCTCACCCGCCAGATGGGCGCGGCTCTACGGCGCACCGGCGTACGGGTGACCTCGGGCATGACCGGTCCCTACGGGCGTCTCAACCACTTCGGGCACCCGGACCGCGATGTCCGGCGCTACTATGTCGATTGGTTCAAGGCGTTCGCCGACATCATCGGCGAGCTCGGCGGCTTTTCGGTCGGCACGCAGTTCGCGATCCTGACGTATCGGGACTTCGATGAGCCGGCGCGGCGCGATGCGCTCATCGATATCGCGATCGACTGCTGGGCGGAGGTTGCCGAGCACGCCCGGGGCGCAGGCTTGCAGTATGTCTTCTGGGAGCCGATGAGCGTCGGCCGCGAGTTCGGCGAGACGATCGAGGCATGCTTGAAGCTGCAGGACCGGCTCGCCGCGGCCGGCATGGCGATCCCGATGTGGATGATGGCCGATATCGACCATGGCGACGTGACCAGCGCCAACCCGGCCGACTACGATCCCTACGCCTGGGCGCGCGCCGTGCCGAAGGTGTCTCCGATCATCCATATCAAGCAGTCGCTGATGGACAAGGGCGGACACCGGCCGTTTACCGCGGCGTTCAACGCAAGGGGCAGCATCCAGCCCGAGCCGCTGCTCCGCGCCTTCGCGGAGGGAGGCGCGAGGGACAACGAGATCTGCCTCGAGCTCTCCTTCAAGGAGCGTGAACCGAACGACCGCGAGGTTATTCCGCAAATTGCGGAGAGCGTCGCGTTCTGGGCGCGGCATCTCGAGACCGGCGCCTGCGACCTGACGGCGTGAGCCGGAAGATCGGCTCAATTTGACAAGGACGCCGCATTTGGAATAGATTGCACTTCGTGAAAAAAAATACAGGGCCCGTGCCGCGGAAGTGCAGGGACCGGGCCAGAGGGCCGGCGAGTGGCGTCCACGGATCCCGAGAAGTCGTTAGCGATCAGGGCTGTCTGGCTGCATTACGCCGGCGGATTGACGCAGGCGGCGGTGGCCGAGCGACTTGGCATCCCGTCCGTAAAAGCGCACCGGCTGATCGCCCGGGCGGTGGCCGACGGTGTGGTGAAGGTCAGCATCGACGGCGATATTGTCGAGTGCATCGACCTCGAGGAAGGTCTCTGCGCCCGCTTCGGGCTCAGCTACTGCGAGGTGGCGCCGGACCTCGGCGAGGTTGGATTGCCGCTTCGGTCGCTCGGTCTCGCCGGCGCAAGCTATCTCCGGCGGGAGATCGATCGCAGCGCGCACAAGGTCATCGGCCTCGGCCATGGTCGCACCCTGGCTGCCGCGGTCCAGCAACTGCCGCGGCTCGACGCCAAGGGCATTCGCTTTGTCTCGCTGCTCGGTGGTCTCACCCGCAACTACGCCGCGAACCCCTATGATGTGATGCATCGGCTCGCCGAAAGGACCGCCGGGCAAGCCTATGTCATGCCCGTGCCGTTCTTTGCCAACTCGGTCGGCGATCGCGAGGTGTTGCTCGATCAGCGCGGGGTTCGGGAGGTCTTCGAAATGGCGGAGGCCGCCAGCCTCAAGCTGGTCGGCATCGGGACCGTGGAGCCGAACGCGCAACTGGTGTCGTCCGGGATGATCGAACCCGGCGAGATCGAGGAGATAATGGCCGGCGGCGGGGTCGGAGAGCTTCTGGGCCACTTCTTCGACGCGGAAGGCCGGATGATGGCGACCACGCTCACCGCCCGGACGCTGGCGGCTGGGCTCGGAGAAGCGGGGTCGAGCTCAATGGTCGCGATTGCCGGAGGAGCCGAGAAGATCGCAGCCATTTCCGCCGTGCTGATGAGCCGCCGTCTGACCGGGCTCATTACCGACGAGACCACCGCGCGGGCGCTTCTCGGCGAAGCCTGAGGCTGGCGGTTCAGCGGATCGGCATGCAGCTGTCGCCCACGACAAGGGACGGGGCGAAGATCAGCTTGCGAGGGCTGTCGCCGGCGCAGCCCTCGATTCGCTCGATGAGGAGCCGGATCGCCTCGGTGGTCATCTCGGTGACCGGATGCTCGGTCCGGGTCAGCCGCGGGCTGATGCCGCCGTGCCCGGCGATGGTGTCGGTCGAGGCGATGGACACGTCGGCCGGGCATCGCAGTCCGAGGTCGTTGAGCGCCCGCATCACCCCGAGGGCCATGACCCCGTTGGCGACATAGAGCGCGGTCGGCCGATCCGCGTCCGAAAGCATCTCGCGCGCCACCGAGTAGGCGAGTTCCTCACGAAACTCACCGGAACGCAGGTGGTGCGGATCGGGGGCGAGACCGCGCGCCGCCATCGCCTCGCGCATGCCCTGCAACCGGCCGAGGCCGGTGGAGATGCTCATCCGTCCGGTGATCGATCCGATCCGCCGGTGGCCGAGATCGAGCAGGTAGTCGGTCGCCTGGCGTCCCGCCGCGACGTTGTCGATCGTGACCGTGTCGAGCCGATCGCCGCCGAGCGCGCGGCCGAGCAAGACCTTGGGCGGGTGCGCAGCCAGCGTTCCGGGGGCATAGTCCGCGGTGGCTCCGACCGGCACCAGCACCATGCCGTCGCACCCCAGCGTCTGGACGCGCGAGACGATGCGCCTCTCGGCGTCGAACCGCTCGTCCGAGTTGAAGACGATCAGCGCGTAGCCGGAGGTAGAGGCGGCGGCTTCGGCGGCGCGGACGATCCGCGCGTAGAACGGATTGGCGAGATCCGCCACCGAGATCGCGATCAGCTCGCTACGCCCGCGCCGCAGGACCCGCGCGGCGCGCGAGGGCAGGTAGGAAAGCTCCCTCACCGCCTTCTCGACGCGCGCCTTCAGCTCGGGCGAGACATACGAGGTGCCGTTCAGCACCGCCGAGACCGTCGCCGTCGAAACCCGCGCCGCGCTCGCAACATCCCGGATCGTCGCCATGCGCGCGAGCTAATCGTTTCGCCGGGGGGTTTGCAACCGTGAGGCTTGGATTTAAGGGTAGATTAACCCTGACCCCTTGCGCTTCCATGCGATATCGCGAAATCTGGCGAAACGATTAGGCGGCGCGGAACGGCCGTCGGCAGGGAGGGTTCGATGAAGGCACTGCACTTTGGCGCTGCACTGGTGGCGCTTGCCGTGGCGGCGCAGGCTGAGGCGCAGGACAAGCCGATGCTGGGCATCGTCTCGATCTCGGCGACCGAGGCCAACAACGTGCGCTACATCAACGGCGCGACCAAGGCGGCGGATGAGCTCGGCTGGGCCGTCAACGTGGTGGACGCGGCCGGGCTCGGCCGACCAGGCAAACGCCGCGATCCAGAATTTCGCGCAGGTGGGGGCGACCGCCATCGTCGACATGGTGTTTCCCTGGTCCTCGATCGGCGCCGGGCTCGATGCGGCCAAGCAGGCCGGCATTCCGGTGGTGAGCTGGGGCGGCGGGCTCGGCTCGACGGTGGCGGCGACCAACGGCTCGGGCGGACCGATGGCGGTTCCGGTGGTGGATCTGATGGTCGAGAAGATGGGGGGCAAGGGCTCGGTGCTGGCGCTCACCTATCGGACCGGCGAGGTCTGCCGCAACCGCGAGGAGGTCATGGACGGCATCCTCGCCAAGAACCCGGAGATCACCGTGACCAAGAACGAGGTGCGGATCCCCGGCTATTTCGAGGACGGCGCGCAGTATGCCAACGCCTGGCTCGCCTCGCACCCGGCGGGGCAGGAGAACCTGGCGATCTGGGGCTGCTGGGACGACCCCTCGATCGGCGCGATCGGCGCGCTGCGCGCCCAGGGCCGTGACGATGTCGAGGTCTACGGGATCAACGGCAATGCGCAGGCGCTGGAGAACATCAAGAACGGCCATATGACCGCCACCGCCTGGCAGGACTCCTTTACCGAGGGGTTCAACATGGTCAAGATGCTCGCCGACATCAAAAAGGCCGGCGACGCATGGAAGCCGACGGCAGCCGAGGTCCCGGCGGTCCTGGTGACGCAGGAGACCGTCGGGGAGTTCCTGAGCCAGCATCCCGAGGCGCTGCAATAGCGGAGCGTCCGGCGGGTGAACGACGGCCGGATGCCTGACCTGGAACAGGCCAGGCGGGCGACGGCCCCGTTCCTCGAGGCGTCCGGCGTCACCAAGTCGTTCGGCGGGGCGCAGGCGCTGAAGGGCGTCGGGCTGACGGTGCGGACTGGCGAGATCCATGGCCTGGTCGGTGCGAACGGCGCCGGGAAATCGACCTTCATCAAGGTGCTCGCCGGCCTGGTTCACCCGGATGGCGGGACGCTGCGGGTCGATGGCAGCGAGACCGGTCCGCTGACGCCGCAGGCGGCGAATGCGCTGGGCCTCAGCTTCATCCACCAGGAGCTGGCCTTCGTCCCGGGGATGACCGTGCTCGAGAACATCATGCTCGGGGTGCCGAAGGCCAGCCGCTTCGGGCTGGTGGACTGGGGCACGGTCGAGGCGCAGGTGCGGCCGATCGCCGAGCGCGTCGGCATCCGGGCGCGGCTGAGCGCGCCGGTGCGCGGGCTCGCGACGTCGGAGAACTGGCTGATCTCGATCTGCCGGGCATTGGTGCGCCAGGCCCGGCTGATCGTCATGGACGAGCCGACCGCCTCGCTTTCGGCGACGGAGGCGGATCGGCTGTTTGCCATCATCCGCGACCTTGCCGATTCGGGGGTGGCGACGCTCTACGTCTCGCATCGGCTGGACGAGATCACCGGGATCTGCGACCGCGCGACGGTGCTCCGGGACGGGCGGCTGGTCGCTGAGATCGACCGGCCGGCGCTTATCCGGGCCAACCTGGTTCGGGCGATCGTCGGGGCGGATCTGGCGCGGCAGCCGCATCTCGCGCATCGCGAGGAGGTCTCCGGGCCAGTGGTGCTCCGGCTCGACGGCCTCGCCCGGCGACCGATGGTCCAGAGCGTCTCGCTCGAGCTGCATGCCGGCGAGGTGCTGGGGCTCGGCGGGCTGGTCGGGGCCGGGCGTAGCGACCTCGCGCGGCTGATCTTCGGTGTGGATCGGCCGGACGCCGGCAGCATGGCGCTCGAGGGCCGGCCCTATGCGCCGCGGACGCCCGCGGCGGCGCTGCGGGCCGGGGTCGGCCTGGTGCCGGAGGAGCGGCGGGCCGACGGGCTGCTGCTGACCAAGAGCGTCGCCTTCAACCTCGCGCTGGCGAATCTCGGCAAGGTGGTCTTCTCGCCGGCGCTGCCGCTGGTCTCGGGCCGGAAGCTGCGCAGCCTCGCCGAGGACACCATCCGCGCGCTGGCCGTCAAGGCGGAGGGGCCGGGGCAGCCGGTCGGACGGCTGTCGGGCGGCAATCAGCAGAAGGTGGTGATCGGCCGCTGGCTGGCGCGGCGGCCGAAGGTGCTGATCCTCGACGAGCCGACCCGCGGCGTCGATGTCGGTGCGCGCGCCGAGATCCACCGGCTGATCCGGCAGCTTGCCGCGGAGGGAATGGCGGTGCTCGCGATCTCGTCGGAGCCGGACGAGTTGCCGGACCTTTGCGACCGGGTGCTGGTGATGGCCGAGGGGCGGATCGTTCAGGAGCTGAGGGGGGCGGCGGTGACGCGGAGCAACGTCGTTGCCGCGAGCTATGCGGGAGAAAGGGAGGAGGCGCTGGCATGAGCCTCGCGGAGACCACGCGGGGGCTTTCCCCGCGGACCCGGACGATGCTCGGGCATTTCTCGCGCTTTGCGACGATCATCGGGCTGGTCGCGATGATCCTGGCGTTTTCGCTGTTGTCGCCGCGGGCGTTTCCCACCGTGAACAACTTCACCAACGTGCTCAATCAGGCGTCGCTGGCGATGATCCTTGCCGGCGGGCTGACGCTCGCGGTCATCGTCGGCGAGCTCGACCTTTCGGTCGGCTTCGCGGCCAGCCTGCACGGCATCCTGGTCACCGGCTTCATCGTCCACGACAAGCTGCCGATCCCGCTGGCGGTTTTGCTGGTGCTTGGCGCAGGGGCGCTGATCGGGCTGGTCAACGGCCTGATCGTGACCAAGCTCAGGGTGAATTCGGTGATCGCCACGCTCGGCACCGGGACGATCATCACCGGCCTCGCCTTCGCCTACTCGGCGGGCGTGCCGATCGTCGCCGGCGTACCGGAGGCGTTCCTCCAGCTCTCGCTCGGGCGCTGGCTCTGGGGGATACCGAACAACATCGTGATCATGGCCGTGGTGATGGCGGCGCTCTGGATACTCGTCGAGCGCACCGCGCTCGGGCAGGAAATCCAGGCGGTCGGCGGCAACGCCAACGCGGCGCGGCTGTCGGGGATCAACGTCGATCGCGTCAAGATCATCGGCTTCGTCATCTCCGGCAGCTGCGCCGCGCTGACCGGCATCCTGCTCGCCTCGCGCCTCGGCTCCGGCACGGCCTCGGCCGCGGACAGCTACCTCTTGACCGCCTTCGCCGCGGTCTTCCTCGGCTCGGCCACCCTCAGGGACGGCGAGTTCCATGTGCTCGGCACCTTCGTCGGCGCGCTGATCATCGCATTCGGCTTCAACGGGCTGAACATCTTCGGGGCGCCGACCTACTCGCAGTACATATTCCAGGGTGCCATTCTGATCGTCGCCGTGGGGCTGTCGTCGCTCGGGCGGATGCTGGCGGAAAGCTGAGGGAGATCGGCATGCAGACCTGGAGCCTTCACGTCCTGGAATACGCCCGGTCGCACCAGCAACCCTGGGTGGACCTGATCTCGGGCATGGCCTCGGCCGGAGCTGTCGATCTGCCGTTCTCCTTCTGCCTGGCGCGAGCAGGCGAGCGTAACGTGCTGATCGACTGCGGATTCATGCAGACCTCGGGCAGCAGCTTCTCGCGGAAGTTCGGGGTGCCGAACTGGGTTTCGCCGGTGCGCCTGCTGGGCGAGATTGGCGTGGAGGCAAAAGAGGTTACCGACATCGTCCTCACCCACTGCCACTTCGACCATATGGGATCGGTCGCCGAGTTCCCGAACGCGATGATCCATATCCAGAAGTCGGAGTTGCTGTCCTGGTACGAGGCCTTCGCCCTGCCCAAGCGCTTTCGGCATCTGACCACGATCATCGACCCCGACAACATCCGCGCGGCGCTCGAGGCCTCGTTCGAGTTCCGGATCAACATGGTCGATGGCGACAAGGACAACGTGCTGCCCGGCATCCACGTCCGCATCGCCTCGGGACATACGATCGGCCAGCAATTCGTGATCGTCGAGACCGGCGCGGGGCGTCGGGTGATCTCCGGCGACTGCCTCTACAACAAGGTCCAGCTGACGGGCCGCGGCGAGGACGGGGTCTTTGTGCCGCTGAACAACGCCGTCGGCAGCGTCTGGGAGCAGTTGAAGTCGCTCGACAAGCTCAACGATGCGATCGGCGGCGACTTGGCGCAGCTCGTCATTCTCCACGACCCCGAGCGGTGGCAAGGCCTTCCGGTCGAGCGGACGGTGGGAGAGTTTCGGATCGTCAGGGTGGCGGACTAGGGCCGGCATCGGCGACGCGCCCGGAGCCAGCGTCAGGTGAGGTAGGCGTCCCGCCAGTTCGGGCGGGCGCCGATGGTGAGGCCCGAGGCGTCGAAGAGGTGGACGAAGGGCTCGGGAAAGTCGATCCGGAGCCGGTCGCCCGGCACGGCGCGGCTGATGCCGCGGCGGGAGTAGGTGAAGCTGTCGCCGGAGCGGGTGACGGCGTGGACGATGGTTTCGGAGCCGAGCATCTCGGTGGTGTCGACCGTCACCTCCAGCGCGCCGGGGCCGGGCTCGGCATGCTCGGGGCGGATGCCGACGGCGACCGGCGCGCCGTCCGGGGGCGCGACGATCGCGGCCGGGCAAGGCAGAGGTGACGCCGTCGTCGAGCGCGGACGCCGAGCGTCGCCGTCGCGGCGCTCGAGCTTGCCCTCGAGCAAGTTCATCTGCGGCGCGCCGAGGAAGCCGGCGACGAAGCGGTTGCGCGGGCCGCGCGTAGAGCTCGACCGGCGAGCCGGCCTGCTCGACCACGCCTTCGCTCAGCACCACGATCCGGTCGGCCATGGTCATGGCCTCGACCTGGTCGTGGGTGACGTAGATCATCGTCGACTTCAGCCGGCGGTGCAGCGCGACCAGCTCGCCGCGCATCTTGACCCGCAGCTCGGCGTCGAGGTTGGACAGCGGCTCGTCGAACAGGAACGCCTTGGGCTCCTTGACGATGGCGCGGCCGATGGCGACGCGCTGGCTCTGGCCGCCGGAGAGCTGGTTCGGGCGGCGCTTCAGCAGATGCTCGATCTGCAGGATCTCGGCGGCCTTGGCGACCCGCTTGGCGATCTCGGGCTTGGGCAGTGCGCTGGTTCTCCAGGCCGAAGCGCAGGTTCTGCTCGACGCTCATGTGCGGGTAGAGCGCGTAGGACTGGAACACCATCGCCATGCCGCGCGCCGACGGCAGCAGGTGGTCGCAGCGCTCGCCGTCGATGTGGATCTCGCCGGAGCTCACCTCCTCGAGGCCGGCGATCATCCGCAGCAGCGTGGACTTGCCGCAGCCCGAGGGGCCGACGAAGACGGTGAAGGAGCCGTCGTCGACCGCGAGGTCGATGCCGTGGATGACTTCGAGCGCCTGGAAGCTCTTGCGGACATCCCTGAGTTCGATCGCGGCCATCACGCTACCGTCGGTTTCCGGCGCGAACTGCAAGGTCAGCCGCTCGCCGGGAGCGATCGCGCGGCGCTGCGAGCCGGTGCGCGCCGAGGCCGGCGACGGCGATCTCGGTGACGTCGAGGCTGCCGCCGAGCACGCTCGAGGCGTCAGCTGTCGCCGGCTGCGCGCGAGCAGCTGCCGAAGCCGTTGCCGGCCGACCAGAACAGCGCGAAGTCGCCCTCGGCCTTTGGCGCGAAGCCGATGCGGCCCGGCGACGAGGTCGGCGCTGAGGCCGGACCAGGCGTTGACCAGCTGCCAGGCCGACATCGAGCGGGCGTAGTAGGAGCCGCATTCGATGTCGTTCCAGGGGTTGCGGCGCGCGCCGTCGTGGCGGTCGCGGGCGGCGCGGACGATGTCGAGGCCCTCGTCGACCAGGCCGCGCATGATCATGTGCGAGGCCGACATGTATTCGATGCCGGTCCACACCTCCTCGGCGTAGGGCGCGGCGACCATCGGCTGGCGGACGCCCTCGGGATAGGTCGCGACCAGCAGGCCGCCTTCGTCCTCGATAGGCGTAGTTGCGGCACGGGTTGAAGTGGTCCTCGAGGCTGGGCGGAAGTTGTTGGCGTGCACGGCCTTGAGCGCGGCCGTGACCTTGCCGTCGTCGAGGAAGCCGCCGAGGCCGGCGACCTCGGCGTGCCACTGGCCGAGGATCTGGTCGGTGATGCAGCCTTCGCCCATCTGGTACTTGAGCTCGCCGATACTCGTCGGACCAGTAGGTCTCCATGAAGCCGTCGGCGAGCACGCCGGCCTTGCGGCCGGTGTCGAAGGGCGCCAGCACGCTCTTGTCGGCGAGGTCGATCTTCTGGACGAACCAGCGGCCGTTGAAGAGCTTGTCGTCGATGTAGGCGGCGCCGTCTGCGGCCAAGCTCGCGCGCATCTTGTCGGCGAAGTCGCGTCTCGCCCAGCGCCGCGGCCATCTCGGAGGCGGCGAGCAGCGCGGCGACATACATCGAGCCGAGCCAGGAGTTCGGCTCGAACAGCTCCATGTCGAGGGTCTGGTGCTGGCGGCCGGAGAGGATGCCGGTCTGCGTCCGGGTCCCAGCGGTCGGGGTTGTCCGGGCTCCAGGCGTATTCGATGGCGCGCCTGACGTTCGGCCAGAGCGGCTGCAGCCAGTCGGTGTCGCCGGACAGCTTCCAGTCGCGATAGGTCTTGATGATCGCGCCGAAATGGCCGTCGGCGCAGGGGCCGATGACGTCGAAGCCGGAGCCGAGCGGCAGCTTCTGGCGGAAGGTGAGGCCGCCGGTCGGGCAGCTGGTTGTAGGTGAACTCGGTCTCGCGCAGCGTGCGCTCGAGCGCCGGGAACAGGTGCGGCAGCGCCTGCTGGTAGTTCCAGACATGGGTGCAGGTGCCCTCGCAGGAGCCGTCCTGCGTGTGCTGGCCTTCCCAGGCCCAGATCTCGCCGCCCTCGAGCCGGATCACCGTGGCGGTGCGCAGCAGCGCCAGCGTCGCGCTGGCGGCGTCCTTGATCTCGGCCGGCAGCGTCGAGCCGAACAGGCCGTCGCGGAAGGCGAGGGTCGTCGCCTGCGAGCTTGTCCCAGCGCGTCGAGCGCCTCGCGTGGCGCTGGCCAGCGAGTCGGCCCACTGGTTGGCGTAGTAGTTGCGCCAGGTCGGCGTCGGCTTGTCGGGGATCGGCGCGTCCGGGCTGCTGCGGAAGGCCCAGTAGATGTCGCCCGTCGGGAAGCTCCAGGAGATGACGAAGCGCAGCTTCTGCGCTCGCCGGCCGGGACCGTGACGCGCGCGGCGAGCGTGCCGTGCTCGGGCTGCAGGCTCATATGCCGCGACGGCGCGCGGCTTGTCGTAGTGCCGCTCCGGCAGCGGGCCGGGGCGGGCGAACTCCTTCCAGAACACCGCGAGGTTGTCGAACCACTGGCCGCGGTAGTGGTGGTCGGTGTGGTCGACGTCCGCGGCGTCGGTGGCGATGGTCAGGTCGCCGCGGTCGGTCGGCTGCAGATCCTGGTCCGACGAGGTCAGGTGCAGCGCTGCTGACGCCGTCCTTGCGCTCGAAGCGTGTGGTCGCCGCTGTTGGCGCCGTAGTTCCCGAGCGTGCCGGCCAGCGTGTAGGTCAGCTCGTCGGCGGTGTCGTTGACGATCTCGAACTCGAACATCGCGACCGGCATGCGCGCTGTCGCGGTCGTTGTGCGGGATGAACGGCGACAAGGCGGTCATGCGCACGCCGCCCGGGAAGCGCTCGTCGCTTGAAGACCAGATCGGCGGTCGGGAAGCGGCCGTAGAAATCGACCTCGCGGAAATGCGGCACGCCGACCAGCGTCTGCCGGTTGGCGCCGTGGCCGAAGCCGTCGAACATCTTGCGCAGGCCCGGCGCGCCCGAGGGGTTGAGGTCGTAGGGGCCGTTGAGCACGCGCGCGTCGACCAGCTCGCCGTCCTTCTCGGCCTTGATGGCGAAATGCGAGTAGCCGTTGTAGCCCTGCAGCGCCGGCCGGTTGCGGATCGACCAGTCGATCAGCCGGCCGCTGCCGGAGATCGAGAAGCCGCCGGCGCCGATGCCGCCGAGCGGAAAGGCGATGTAGCGGGTGCGCTCGCCGTTGTAGGCAAAGCGCGGGTCGACGGCGGCGAGGTCGTCCCACATGGATCGCTGATGGTCCGTTCAGGTCTCAGTTCTTGATGCCGCTCATCGTGATGCCCTCGATCACGAACTTCTGGGCGATGAGGAAGAGCAGCACGACCGGCAGGATCGACATGCTCATGGCGGCCATGACCACCGAGAGGTTGCCGGAGCCGAGGTAGCCGCGCAGCACGTCCATGGCGATCGGCAGCGTCATCGACGGTTCCTTGCCGAGCAGCACGCTTGCGCCTGGAAGTAGTAGTTCCAGGTCTGGGTGAAGGTGATGATGCCGAGCGCGGAAAGCGCCGGGCGGAGCTGCGGCAGCGAGATGCGCCAGAAGATCTTGAAGTAGCCGGCGCCGTCCATCAGCGCCGCCTCCTCCAGCGCCTTGGGCTGGCTCAGCATGAACTGGCGCATCAGGAAGACGCCGAAGCTCGAGGTCAGATACATCAGCGCGAGGCCGATCGGCCGGTTGATCAGGCCGACCTGCGCGTAGCCGAGATAGATCGGCAGGATCGTCACCTGCGCCGGGAACATCAGCCCGACCAGCAGGATGAAGAACAGCGCGTCGCGGCCGCGGAAGTTGAGGCGGGCGAAGGCGAAGGCGGCGAGCGTGCAGGTGACGAGCTGGCCGACGGTCACCACGACGGCGATCAGCAGCGAGTTCGCAGTAGATCTGCAGGAACGGCACGCGCGAGGCGAGCACCGCCGCGTAGTTCGTGAAGTCGAGGCTCGGCGGCAGGAAGCTCGGCGGCAGCTTGTAGGCATCGGCCGACCGGCCGGAACGACATCGAGAACAGCCACAGGAACGGCAGCAGCATGCGCGATGGCGAGCAGCGACCATCACCGCGATGATCGCGCGGTCGATCCAGCGCTTGGCGGCGCGGGTCTGCATGCGAGCGGCGCTCATTGCTGCACCCAGCGGCGCGACAGCAATTGCTGGATCGGCGGTGATGACGAGGATGATCACGGTCATCACGACCGAGATCGCGGCGGCATAGCCGATCTGGAAGCTGCCGAAGCCTTCCTCGACGATCAGGATCGACAGCGAGCGCGTGGCGTCGCCCGGGCCGCCCTGCGTCAGGATGACGATCGACTCGAAGACCTGCAGCGCGCCGATCGAGGCGTAGACGATGGCGAAGAAGACGACCGGCGAGATGTAGGGCAGGGTGATGCGGAAGAAGCTGCCGCCAGGCCGGCGTGCCGTCCATCACCGCGGCCTCGATGATGTTCTTCGGCACGCCCTGCAGCGCGGCGATGAAGATCACCATGAAGAAGCCGGTGTTCTTCCAGACGTCCATGATGATGATCGACGTCATCGCGTTGTCGGCGTCGGTCAGCCAGCGCACCGCCGGGCAGGCCGAGCAGCCGCAGGAAGTAGTTGATGACGCCGAGGTCGTCGGCGAAGAAGTAGCTCCAGACGATCGAGACGAAGGCGGCGGCGATGATCACCGGCAGGAAGAAGGCGAGCCGGAAGAAGTAGAGCAGCCAGCCCGGCATCGCGCGGTTGAGCGCCAGCGCCAGCAGCAGGCCGACCGCGACGTTGAAGGTGACCGCGAAGAAGCGCGAAGCGCAGCGTGTTCCAGAAGATCTGCAGCGAGCGGCGGTCGGTGAAGAAGCGCGTGAAATTGTCGAAGCCGACCCAGCGCGAGCCGAGCATCGGGTCGTAGTAGGCGAAGCTCAGGATCGAAGGTGAGGACGACCGGCGCCAGCACGAAGGTGAGGTAGAGCAGCGACGGTCGGCAGGACGAAGAGATAGCCGGCGCGCGCCTGGGCGCGGGCGCAGGTCGGAGGCTTGCCGGCTTCGCGATCGTCGTCGTCACGGAATCCTCTGCCGGTTCGACGGAGTCGCGCGACGCCCGTCCCGCCGGCGTGCGCGACGGGACGGGCGTGCGCCGGGAGGAACTTCAGCCGCCCATCTGCTTCTTCAGCCGCGCGAAGGAGGCGTTGAGCTCGGCGTCGGCCTGCTTGCACGCCGTCGGCGATCGACACCTCGTCCGCCATCATCGCGGTGTAGTAGCGGATGAAGATCTTCTCGACCTCCTGGAAGTTGGCGGGCGAGGGCACCGGCTTGGTGTGCGGCAGCGTCTGGTAGTAGAGGGCGGCGCTCGGCGGGAAGGCGAGGAACGCCTCGGTCTCGGCCGCCGACTTGCGGCCCGGCACGCCGCCGCCGCCCTCGCCTTCCTCCTTCTGCGTCTCGTCGCTGGTCAGCTCGAGCGACCAGCGCCTTGGCGAGTTCGGGATGCTGCGGTCGGTCTTGGAGACGGCATAGCCGCCGAAGCCGATGACCGTGGTGTCGCTCTCCTTGGCCGGCGGGATGGCGATGTCCATGTTGAGCCTTGCTGCGTCTTGGCGCTCTGCACGATCCAGTGGCCGCGGCTGATCATCGCCACCTGGCCGGCCATGAACTGGTTGTCCATCGTGTCCTTGCCGGGGATCGGCGAGACGCCGTCGACGTGGATCAGGTCGTGGAGGAACTGCAGGCTCTCGGCGACCTTGGGATCGAGCATGTTCGACGCGGTCCAGTCGGCGTTGAGCACGCCGGTGCCGTTGGTGAAGAACCAGGGCTGGACGAAGAAGTTCTGGTTCGGCACCTCGTAGCCGAACTGGGTGACGTTGCCGGAGCCGTCCTTGACGGTGAGCGCCTTGGCGACCTCGCGGAACTCGTCCCAGGTCCAGCCCTGCTTGGGATAGGCGACCCCGGCCTTGTCGAACAGGTCGCGGTTGTAGTTGATCATGATGTTGTTCCAGCTGATGGGGATGTAATAGATCTTCCCCTTGTAGCGAGCCTGCTCGAACAGGCTGGGCGCGAAGTCCGAGAAGCCGGTGTTGCGCCGCGACGTAGTCGTTGAGCGGCAGGAAGAGGCCGCGCGACGAGAAGGCCTGGAAGGTCTCGATCGCGGTGCCGTAGACGTCGGCGGCGCTGCCCGAGTTGAACTGGCCGAGCACCTTGGTGACATAGTCGCCCCAGCCGGTCGGTGATCGGGTCGATGGAGACCTCGACCTTGACGTTCGGATATTTCTTGTTGAAGCGGGCGATCGCGTTGGTGATCGACTGCAGCTCGGCCTCGCCGCCGAAGGCCTGCAGCTTCAGCGTGCGCGGTCTCGTCGGACTGCGCGAAGGCGCGTCCGCAAGCCGAGCGCCGACGGCGAGCGCCGCCGAGGTGCCGAGCAGGGTGCGCCGCGTGAGCGTTTGCATGGTGGTTTCCTCCCCTTTGCGCGTGTTGCCCGGATTGCGCGCCGGATCCGGGCGCGTCGATTGACGACGGCGCAAGATCGGGAGCGGCCCGAGGCCATTCTGTTTCTGTCTGGTACACCGCTCGCTCGCCGCTTGGCAACGCCGAGGGCGGCCGGGTGGCCGCGGCCCTGCCTTCGGCACCGTCGGCCCGCGCCGGGTCCCCGGGTTGATTTTCCTGCGGGCAGGCGGTCCATATGGTCGCCGGGAGGGCCGAGGGATGCCAGCCGCACCGCTGCCGGGGATGATCGACGCGACGCAGGCGCCGGAGGCCAAGCGCCTGCCCGACGCGGTACGCGCCGGGATCGGCTGGGCGTGAACGGTATCGGCAAGCTGCTGCGCGCCGAGGCGGCGGTGGTTGCGGTGGTGGCGGCCGTGCTTCTGTGGCGGCTGGGGCCGCCGTGGTGGCTCCTCCTGCTCGCGCTGGCCGCGCCGGATCTGGCGCTCGCGGGCCGTGTGCTCGGGACGCGCAAGGGCGCGCTGATCTACAACGCCGCGCATACCTATCTCGGGCCGGCGCTGGTCGCCGCGGTCTGGCTCGCCACGCACAGCGATGCCGCCGCCGCGATCGCGCTGGCCTGGGTGTTGCATATCGCGGTGGATCGGGCGCTCGGGTTCGGGCTGAAGGATCCGGACCGGGCCGGCATGACGCATCTCGGCCCGGCCGGGCGGAAGCGGCATGGCTGACGTGGAGGTGGAGATGCTGAAGCCGCGGAAAAGGTTTGGAAAAATGCGTCAGGAAAGCGTCTTCTTTTGTATCTTCTTTGCATCTAGACGGGTGTTGACGGCGGGTTAACGCCGCCCCCGCCGCGCTCAGTCGTTGGGAAGCTCGAGCCGGTGGCTGAGGAGCAGGGCGATCACCGTGCAGATGGCGCCGGAGAGCAGGTAGGCGCCGGAGGAGGCGAGCCCGAAGCGGGTGGCGAGAACGAGCGCCACCAAGGGCGCGAAACCGGCGCCGAAGAGCCAGGCGAGATCGGAGGTCAGCGCCGAGCCGGTGTAGCGGTAGCGAGCGGTGAACCGCGAGGCGACGGCCCCGGAGGACTGGCCGAAGGAGAAGCCGAGCAGCGCGGATCCGATCACCATGAAGAAGAACTCGCCGACCTGCCCGCCGTTGAGCAGGAGCGGCGCGACCAGCGCGAAGATCGCGATGCCGACCGCGCAGACGAGCAGGAGGCGCCGCCGGCCGATCCGGTCGGCCAAGGCGCCCGAGCCGATGATCGCCGCGAGGCCGATCAGGCTGGTACCGATCTCGATGGCGAGAAAGCCCGGCACCGAGTTCGGTGGTCTCGAGATAGACCCAGGACAGCGGGAACACCGTCACCATGTGAAAGAGCGCGTAGGTGGCGAGCGGGATGAAGGCGCCGATCAGGATGTTGGCGCCCTCGGCGGAGACGGTCTCGCGCACGCCGGCCGGCCTGAGGTCGAGGCTCTGGAACTGCCGCTCGTATTCCGGCGCCACCACGATGCGCAGCCGGGCGAAGAGTGCGACCACGTTGATCGCGAAGGCGACGAAGAACGGATAGCGCCAGCCCCATTCGAGGAAGTCGGCCTCGCTCATCCCGGTGATCAGGTAGACGAAGAGCGCGCTTGCGACCAAAAGCCCCACCGGCGCGCCGATCTGCGGGATCATCGCGTACCAGCCGCGCTCGTTCTCCGGCGCGTTCATCGCGAGCAGCGAGGCCAGCCCGTCCCAGGTGCCGCCGAGCGCGATCCCCTGGGCGATCCGCATCACCGCGAGGATCGCGATCGCGTAGCCGCCGGCCAGCGAATAGTCGGGCATGAAGGCGATGCCGGCGGTGGCGCAGCCGAGCAGGAACAGCGCCGCGGTCAGCTTGACGCCGCGGCCATAGCGGCGGTCGATCACCATGAAGATCACGGTGCCGAACGGCCGGCGATGAAGGCCAGCGCGAAGATCGCGAAGGACCAGAGCACGCCCGCGAG
The DNA here is from genome assembly GCA_963750745.1 of uncultured Alphaproteobacteria bacterium. Classification (GTDB taxonomy): domain Bacteria; phylum Pseudomonadota; class Alphaproteobacteria; order Rhodobacterales; family Rhodobacteraceae; genus Amaricoccus. The sequence continues at coordinate 44,220 of CAVVSO010000012.1, forward strand.
CGGATCGGCGAAGGGGAACATCACCCGCGGGAACACCAGCACCGACGCCAGCGCGAAGACGAAGAAGTCGAAGAACTCCGAGCTCCGCCCGATCACCACGCCGACGGCGATGTCGGTCAGGCTGGTGTGGCTGCCGGCCTCGCCGTCGCGCGCGCTGCCGCTCTCGTATGACATCCGCGAGCGCCTCCCCGCAACGATCGGGCCGAGATTGCCGGCCCCCACATCCGACTCTCCTTATACCTTCGGCTTTTGGCTATGCTAACGGGAATCGAGCACCCGAGGCGGATCCGGCCCCGCACCGGTTCCGGCCCCGGGCCCGGTGGGCTTGAATGGGGGGACGATCTTGAGACGACCGCTGTTTCTTGCCCTGCCGATCCTCGCGCTCCTCGCGGGCTGCGACATGGTCGTGCTCTCGCCTTCGGGCTACGTCGCCGCCCAGCAGAAGGACCTGGTGATCAGCGCGACGCTGCTGATGCTCGTCATCGTCATCCCGGTGATGGGGCTGACCGCCTTTTTCGCCTGGCGCTACAGCGCCGCGCGCAAGTCGCGCTACGATCCGGACTGGCACCATTCGACCAGCCTCGAGCTGGTGATCTGGGTGGCGCCGCTGATGATCATCATCTGCCTCAGCGCGATGACATGGGTCTCCACGCATCTGCTCGATCCGTTCCGCCCGCTCGAGCGGATCGGCGAGCGCCGGCCGGTGCCGCAAGGGGTCGAGCCGGTCGAGGTGCAGGTGGTGGCGCTCGACTGGAAGTGGCTCTTCATCTACCCGCAGTACGGCATCGCCACGGTCAATGACGCGGCGGCGCCGGTCGACCGGCCGATCCACTTCCGGCTGACCGCGTCGGAGGTGATGAACGCCTTCTACGTGCCGGCGCTGGCCGGGATGATCTACGCCATGCCCGGCATGGAATCGCAATTGCACGCGGTGATGAACTTCCCCGGCGACTACGACGGATTCTCGACCAACTACAGCGGCGCCGGCTTCTCCAAGATGCGCTTCCGCTTCCACTCGACCGACTCGATCGGCTTCGACAAGTGGGTCGGCGAACGTCCGCGGCGACGGCGGGACGCTCGGCCGGAGCGAATATCTGGCGCTGGCCGCGCCGAGCGAGGACGTCGCGCCGATGCATTTCCGCGAGGTCGATCCGGACCTCTTCCGGCGGGTGGTCAACCGCTGCGTCGAGGAGGGGCGGATGTGCATCGACGAGATGTCCGCACTCGACGCCCGCGGCGGCACCGGCCTGGCGGGGACGCTGAACACGCGGCCCGCCGAGGGCAGGCAGGCGAGCGCCTTCGGCTTCGCGCCGTTCCACGTCAGCAACTTCTGCACGCCCGCCGAGTTCGATCGCAGAGTACGGGCCGGACACCGTCGTCCTGCTCGCCCCGCCGCCCGCCCCGCGCGGGTCCGACGAAACCCTCTGAACGGGGCGCGACGCCGATGGCCACCGAGCAACATATCGAGACCAGCTTTCTCTTCGGCCGGCTGACCCTGGCCGCCCTGCCGCTGCACGAGCCGATCCTGGTCGCGACCTTCGCCGCGGTCTGCCCTGGGCGGCATCGCGCTCATCGCCGCGCTGACCTGGTTCCGGCTCTGGGGCTACCTCTGGCACGAGTGGTTCACCTCGGTCGACCACAAGCGCATCGGGGTCATGTACGTGGTGCTCGGCATCATCATGCTGCTGCGCGGCTTCGCCGACGCGGTGATGATGCGCCTGCAGCAGTCGATGGCCTTCAACGGCTCCGAGGGCTACCTGCCGGCGCATCACTACGACCAGATCTTCACCGCGCACGGCGTGATCATGATCTTCTTCGTGGCGATGCCGCTGGTCACCGGGCTGATGAACTTCGTCATGCCGCTGCAGATCGGCGCCCGCGACGTCGCCTTTCCCTTCCTCAACAACTTCAGCTTCTGGATGACGGTCGGCGGCGCCGCCATCACCATGGCCTCGCTTTTCGTCGGCGAGTTCGCCCAGACCGGCTGGCTCGCCTATCCGCCGCTTTCCGGCTTCGACAACAGTCCCGGGGTCGGGGTCGACTATTACATCTGGGGCCTGCAGGTGGCCGGAATCGGCACGACCCTGTCGGGCATCAACCTGATCGTGACCATCATCAAGCTGCGCTGTCCCGGCATGACGATGATGCGCATGCCGATCTTCACCTGGACCGCGCTCTGCTCGAACATCCTGATCGTCGCGGCCTTCCCGGTGCTGACCGCGGCGCTGACGCTCCTGGCGCTCGACCGCTACGTCGGCACCAACTTCTTCACCGCCGACAACGGCGGCAACGCGATGATGTACGTCAACCTCATCTGGATCTGGGGTCATCCCGGAGGTCTACATCCTGGTGCTGCCGGCCTTCGGCGTCTATTCCGAGGTTACCGCCACCTACTCGGGCAAGCCGCTGTTCGGCTATTCGTCGATGGTCTATGCGACCATTTGCATCACCGTGCTTTCCTACATCGTCTGGCTGCACCATTTCTTCACGATGGGGGCCGGCGCCAGCGTGAACTCCTTCTTCGGCATCGCCTCGATGATCATCTCGATCCCGACCGGCGCCAAGCTCTTCAACTGGCTCTTCACCATGTACCACGGCCGCATCCGCTACGAGGTGCCGATGATGTGGACCGTCGCCTTCATGCTGACCTTCGCGATCGGCGGGATGACCGGCGTGCTGCTGGCGGTGCCGCCGGCCGACTTCGTGCTGCACAACTCGCTGTTCCTGGTCGCGCACTTCCACAATGTCATCATCGGCGGGGTGGTCTTCGCGCTCTTCGCCGGCATAACCTACTGGTGGCCGAAGGCCTTCGGCTTCCGGCTCGACCCGTTCTGGGGCAAGGTCTCCTTCTGGTGCTGGGTCTCCGGCTTCTGGGTCGCCTTCATGCCGCTCTACATCCTCGGCCTGATGGGGGTGACCCGGCGGATGCGGGTGTTCGACGACCCGTCCCTGCAGATCTGGTTCCTGATCGCCGCGATGGGCGCGGTGCTGATCGCCGGCGGCATCGCCGCCTTCCTGGTGCAGATCGCCGTCTCGATCTGGCGGCGCGACGCGCTGCGCGACCTGACCGGCGATCCCTGGGACGGACGCACGCTGGAATGGGCGACCTCCTCGCCGCCGCCGGCCTACAACTTCGCCTTCACCCCGATCGCGCACGGCGTGGACGCCTGGTGGGACATGAAGACCCATGGCTACGTGCGGCCGGTGGCGGGCTTCCGGCCGATCCATATGCCGAAGAACACCGCGAGCGGCATGGTGATCGCCGGCTTCGCCACGGTCTGCGGGATGGCGCTGATCTGGTGGATCTGGTGGCTGGCGGCGCTCGCCTTCATCGGCGCCATCGCCGCGGCGATCGCGCATACCTTCAACTACAGCCGCGACTTCGACGTGCCGGCCGGCGAGGTGGCGGCGGTCGAGGGCGCGCGGACGCGGCTGATGGCGGAAGGGGCGTGATGCCATGAGCGCAGCGGCAGAGCCCACCGCCGACGCCTTCTACGTCGAGGCGGAGGAGCATCATGCGGCCGGGGGGGCAACCAACCTCGGCTTCTGGATCTACCTGATGAGCGACTGCCTGATCTTCGCGGTGCTCTTCGCCACCTACGGCGTGCTCGGCGCCAGCCTCGCCGGCGGTCCGGGGCCGCGGGATCTGTTCGACCTGGGGATCGTGGCGTTCAACACCACGATGCTCTTGATCTCGTCGATCACCTACGGCTTCGCGATGCTGGCGCTCTATCGCGCGGACCGGCGGCAGACGCTGCAGGTGGCTGGCGGTCACCGGGCTGTTCGGCGCGGTCTTCGTCGGGGTCGAGCTCTACGAGTTCGCCGAGCTGATCCACGAGGGGGCGGGGCCGCAGCGCTCGGGGTTCCTCTCGGCCTTCTTCGCGCTGGTCGGCACCCATGGGCTGCATGTCACCTTCGGCATCGTCTGGATCATCGTGCTGATGGTCCAGGTGAAAAAGCTCGGGCTGATCCCGGCGAACCAGCGGCGGCTGACCTGCCTGTCGCTGTTCTGGCACTTCCTCGATCTGGTCTGGATCGGGGTCTTCACCTTCGTCTATCTGCTGGGGGTGCTGCGATGAGCGCCGGCGAGATCCATGACCCCGAGCTCGGCCACGACGAGCATGCGGCGCCGCACGGCACCTTCCGCTCCTACGTGACCGGCTTCGGGCTTTCGGTGGTCCTGACCGCGGTGCCGTTCCTTTTGGTGGCGACCGGCATGATCCCGAACGCCGGCTATACCGCCGCGATCGTGCTCGCCTGCGCGCTGGTGCAGATCCTGGTGCATATGATCTTCTTCTTGCACATGACGCCGAAGGCGGAAGGCGGCTGGCTGCTGCTCTCCACCGCCTTCACCATCGTGCTGGTGGTGATCACGCTGGCGGGGTCGCTCTGGATCGTCTTCCATCTCAACCGGAACATGATGCCCGGCATGGGCGAGATGCCGGAGACGGAGGCGCCGGCGGCGGAGTGAGGCCGGTCCGCGGCGCGCTGGCGCGGGTTGCGATCCTCGCCGGGATCGCCGGGTTCGTGGCGCTCGGGGTCTGGCAGGTCGAGCGGCGCGCCTGGAAGCTCGACCTGATCGCGCGGGTCGATGCCCGGGTCGCGGCGGCGCCGGTGGCGCCGCCGGCGCCGGCAGGACTGGCCGCTGGTGAGCGCGGAGCGCGATGCCTACGCGCGTGTGCGGGTCACCGGCCGCTTCCGGCACGATCGCGAGGCGGCGGTGCAGGCGGTGACCGAGCGCGGCGCCGGCTACTGGATCCTGACGCCGTTTCAGACCAAGGAGTTCACGGTGCTCATCAACCGCGGCTTCGTGCCGCCGGACCGCCGCAATCCGGCGACGCGGGCCGCGGGCCAGGTCGGCGGCGAGGTCACGATCACCGGCCTCTTGCGGATCAGCGAGCCCGGCGGCGGCTTCCTGCGCCGCAACGACCCGGCGGCGGGGCGCTGGCATTCGCGGGATGTCGCGGCCATCGCCCGGGCGCAGGACCTCGGCCCGGTGGCGCCCTACTTCATCGATGCCGACGCCACCGGCAATCCCGGCGGCCTGCCGGTGGGCGGCCTGACGGTGATCGCCTTTCGCAACAGCCACCTCGTCTATGCGCTGACCTGGTTCGCGCTGGCCGCGGGCCTCGCCGCCGGCGGGGTCATGGCGCTGCGGCGGCCGGCAGATTAGTCTTGCCTAATGAATTAGCGCCTGCTAATTGGACGGCCATGAACCAACCCGTCGCCATCACCACCGTCATGCGCGCGCTGGCCGATCCGACGCGGCGCGCGGTGTTCGAGCGGGTCTACGGGTCCGCGGAGATCAGCGTGGCCGAGCTGACGCGCGGCAGCGGGGTGACGCAAGGTGCGATCTCCCAGCACCTGCGGTCGCTGAGGCAGGCGGGCCTCGTCATCGAGCGGCCCGAGGGCCGCAACGTCTTTTACCGCGCCCAGCCCGAGGGGCTGGCGCCGCTGGTCGACTGGATGGACCACTATGGCGCCTTCTGGCGCGAGCGGTTCGAAAGTCTTCGCAGCCTTCTGAAGGAGATCGATCCATGAACGAGGCCGCGATGATGTCCACCACGCGGGACATCGTGGTTGACGACGTGCTGCCGCATGCGCCGGAGACGGTCTGGCGGGCGCTGACGACCGGCGAGATGATCGCGCGCTGGATGATCGAGCCCAAGGGCTTCGCGCCGGTGGCGGGAACGCGCTTCACCTTCCAGACGACGCCGGCCGGTGCCTGGGACGGGGTCATCCACTGCGAGGTGCTGGAAGCGGTGCCGAACCAACGCCTGGCCTATGCCTGGAAGGGCGGGCACGACAGCAACGCCGGGGGATACGGCTCGCGGCTCGATACCGTGGTGACCTTCACGCTGGCGGGGGTCGAGGCCGGCACGCGGCTCAGGATGGTGCATTCCGGCTTCGTGCTGCCGCGCAACACAACGGCCTTCACCAACATGGGCCAGGGCTGGAAGACGGTGGTGCCGCGGATCGCCGCGGTCATCGACGAGCCGAACTGACGCGGGCAGGGCTATGGGAAATCAACAGTATCGCTGGGTGATCGTCGCGGCCGGGGGCCTGCTCGGCTGCATGGCGATCGGCGCGCTCTTCTCGCTGCCGGTGTTCCTGCAGCCGATCGCGCGGGACACCGGCTGGTCGGTCACCGGCGTCTCCACGGCGATGACCATCGGCTTTCTGGCGATGGCGGTGGCGAGCATGGCCTGGGGGACGCTGTCGGACCGGATCGGGCCTCGCCCGGTGGTGCTGATCGGCTCGGTGCTCCTGACCGCGAGCCTGGCGCTGGCCAGCCGGGCGTCGTCGCTCCTGGAGTTCCAGATCCTCTTCGGCGTGGTCGCCGGCGGCGCTGCCGCGGCGATCATGGCGCCGATGATGGCCTGCGTCACCGGCTGGTTCGACACCCAGCGCAGCCTCGCGGTGTCGCTGGTTTCCGCCGGCATGGGCATGGCGCCGATGACGATGTCGCCGCTGGCCGCCTGGCTGATCTCCGGTCACGACTGGCGGTCGTCGCTCCTCATGATCGCCGCGCTGGCCGCGGCGGTGATGGTTCCGGTGGCGCTCCTGGTGCGCCGGCCACCGGCGCTGGCGGCGGCTGCCGCCGGGGCCACTCCCGAGGCCGGTTCCGCGGCCGGTTCCGAGCCGGGGCCGAACTCCGGAATGACCCTCGGGCAGGCGGTGCGGACGCCGCAGTTCGCCATCCTGATGCTGACCAACTTCTTCTGCTGCGCCACGCATTCCGGGCCGATCTTTCACACGGTGAGCTATGCGGTGAGCTGCGGCATCCCGATGATCGCCGCGGTCACCATCTACAGCGTCGAGGGGCTGGCGGGGCTCGGCGGCCGGATCGCCTTCGGCGTGCTCGGCGACCGGCTCGGTGCCAAGCGGGTGCTGGTCGCGGGGCTGCTGGCGCAGTCGTTCGGGGCGCTCGGCTATGTCTTCGTGCGCGATCTCGGCGCCTTCTACGCGGTGGCGGCGCTCTTCGGCTTCATCTATGCCGGGGTGATGCCGCTCTACGCGGTGCTGGCGCGCGAGAACTTCCCGCTCGGGATCATGGGCGGGGTGATCGGCGGCACGGCAATGGCGGGCAGCCTCGGGATGGCGCTCGGGCCGGTGGCCGGCGGGCTGATCTACGACACCTTCGGCAGCTACGGCTGGCTCTATGTCGGCGCCTGGGGGATCGGGCTCGGGGCGTTCCTGATCGCGCTGACCTTCCGGCCGTTCGCCCGGGAGGAGACGCCGGCGGCGGTGCCGGCCTGAAGTGCCGGCCCGAGGCCGCGGCGTCGGCCGATGCGCTGGACCACCGCGGCCGCTTGCGCCATAAGGGGCGGAACGGTCGCGGTGGCGAGGACGGCATGAAGCTTTCTGGTGAAGATCCTCACGTGGTGGAACGGCCAGACCATCGGCACGCAGTTCTTCACCTGGCGCAAGGGCAAGCGGGTCGGCGAGGACAGCCAGGGCAATGTCTTCTACCAGAACGCCGACGGCTCGAAGCGCTGGGTGATCTACAACGGCGAGGCCGAGGCGAGCCGGGTCGGGCCGGAGTGGAACGGCTGGCTGCATCATACCTACCAGGAGCCGCCGACGGTGGCGCCGCTGCCGCGCAAGGCCTGGGAGCAGCCGTACGTGCCGAACATGACCGGCAGCACGCTCGCCTATCGCCCGCCGGGCAGCATCCTCTCGTCCGGCCCGAAGGTGCAGCCGGACTACGAGGCCTGGGTTCCGGAATAGGGTTCGGGCGATGGCGAACAGTGTCGCGGAGACCGTGATCGGGGCGGTGGTGCTGGCGGCGGCGGTGGGCTTCGTGGTCTATGCCGGGCAGAGCCGCGGGCTGCAGCTCGGCGGCGGAGAGTTATCCGCTGAAGGCGAGCTTCCGCAGCGCCGAGGGCATCAGCGTCGGCACCGACGTGCGGGTGGCCGGGATCAACGTCGGCTCGGTGAGCGCGCTCGACCTCGACCCGGCGAGCTTTCAGGCCAAGGCCACCTTCACCGTGCAGGGCAACCTGCAGATCCCCGACGATTCCGACGTGAAGATCTCGTCGGAGAGCCTGCTCGGCGGCAACTTCGTCGAGATCACCCCGGGCGCGTCGGACACGGTGCTCGCGGCCGGCGACGAGATCGTCAACACCCAGGGCGCGGTGAGCCTGCTCAATCTTTTGATGCGCTTCGGGACCGGCAAGTGATCCGGGTGCTGCTCGGCGCGGTGCTGGTCCTGGTTGCGGGGCAGGCGGTGGCGGCGCAATCGGCGCAGGCGGTGAACGGCGAGTCCGTGGTCGAGGTGCGCAACCTGCACCTGCGCGGGCTCGACTCGCTGAACGGCACCGCCCAGGATATCGACATGCGGGCCGGCGAGACCATCCGCTTCGGCTATCTCGAGATCACCGCCGAGCGCTGCCAGGTGCCGCGCGACGATCCGGCCGGCGACGCCGAGGCCTTCCTGCGGATCCGCGACATCCGCGAGCAGACGCCGCGCTTCTCCGGCTGGATGTTCGCCTCGTCGCCGGCGCTGTCGGCGATGGACCACCCGCGCTACGACGTCTGGGTGGTGAGCTGCGGCAACGACTGACGGCGCAGCGTCGGGCTGCGTGACCGTGGGTCGTCGTCGGCCACGGTTGATGCTACCCTCGCGCCGGATAGCGGCGGCCTACACCGAAGGGGAACATCGGGCAGGTGCCGCGGGTCCGAGGCGGCCAGATCCCCCGCCGGATCCGCGATCGCGTCGATTCAACGGGGAGGGCGGCGACACCATGACCGAGAGAGACTACCAGCCAGGGGCCGACGGGCTTCGGATGTGGGTTCGCGAGGATGCCTCCGCGGCCGACCGGCTGAATGCCGAGCGGTCGGTGGCGGCGCTCGTGGCGCGTTCGAAGGCGGCGTTCGAGGCCAGGCGCGCCGCCGAAGCGGAGTCGAGCGACCTGGGCGAGGCGCTCCGCGGGCCGCTGATGAAGCTGGTTCAGGACGATGCTCGGGCAGCTGACGCTCTGGAGGTGCTCCGCTCCCGCCCGCTGGCGTCGATCGACCTGGACGCGCTGGGGCGGGACGGGCCGGCGCTGATCTACGACACCGCGCCGTCCGGCGCGTCGGTAAACCGATCGCTGGACTTCACACCACCGTATGATTTCGGCTGGTCATGGCACGCGGGAGACCCTGCCTTCGAGCAGATCCTCGAGACGGGAGGCCGCGCCGGGCTGGACGCCCGCTCCGGCCATGTCTCCGGCGGCGCGCCGGGGTTCGTCAACGCGCACGCCGGCTTTGGCGTGTTCCTGCGATCCGACGTGGAGGGGCAGCGGTTCCCGCATGCGGTGCTCAACCCCGGCCGGTTCAGCTTCGCGGTGGGCACCAATGGCGTCGGCAGCAATGCCACGTCGGAGGGCGGCTTCGAGCTCACGGTCTTCGAGGACGGGCGGCCGCTGGTCGACGCCAGCCGCAAGCTGTGGCGCAGCCGGGTCAGCGGCACCCTGTTCGACCCGACCGAATCCGCCTCCGGCTCGCAGGGGCCGCAGGCATTCACCGGGCCGGAACTGGCGTTCACGAACCGCCCGGGGCTCGGCTACACGTTCAACGCGGGGATTTGGGTCTATAGCGACCACTCGGCCGGCATCGGGGTGGCGGGGGGTCAGTCGCTGCTGCAAGGCTCGATTTCGCGGATGTGGGTCTTCGGATGAGCCGCGCCGGCATCACGGCGCCCGGGTGGCGAGCCCGAGGAGCGCGGCGCGGCCGGTGGCGGCGGGCAGGGTCAGGAAGCGGGCCGGGCGGGCGACGGCGGCGTCGAGCGTGCGGTGGTAGGCGGCGCGGCTGATCTCGATGGCGCCGAGCGTCGCGAGATGGTCGGTGACGAACTGGGTGTCGAGGAGCCGGAAGCCGCCGGCGTTGAGCCGCGCGACCAGCGCGATCAGCGCGAACTTCGAGGCGTCGCGGCGGCGGCTGAACATGCTCTCGCCGAAGAAGGCGGCGCCGAGCTCGACGCCGTAGAGGCCGCCGGCGAGCGCGCCCTCCTGCCAGACCTCGACCGAATGGGCGTGGCCGAGCCGGTGGAGCTCGCGGTAGAGCCGGGCGATCTCGCCGTTGATCCAGGTCTCGGGCCGGTCGGCGCAGGCGGCGAGCACGGCGGCGAAATCGTGGTCGATGCGGACCTCGAAGCCGCCGGCGAGGAAGCTGCGCGCGAGCCGCCGCGAGACGTGCAGCCGGTCGAGCGGCAGGACGCCCCGGCGCTGCGGGTCGACCCAGAAGATCTCGTCGGTCGCGGCGGACTCGGCCATCGGGAAGACGCCGGAGGCGTAGGCCTGGAGCAGCAGGCGCGGGAGTGATCGGAGGCGGGGCGTCGTCGCGCATGGGCTCAGCGGCGTCACGGTCTCCGGCAGGATCTCGCGGGCGAGCCATTTCTCGAGCCAGTGGATGTTGTAGCGGCCGGCCTGGATGTCGGGCTCCTCGAGCAGCGCGTGAAAGAGCGGGGTGGTGGTGTCGATGCCGTCGACGATCAGCTCGGAGAGCGCCCGGCGCAGCCGCGCCAGCGCCAGGTCGCGGGTGCGGGCGTGCACGATCAGCTTGCCGATCAGGCTGTCGTAGTAGGGCGGGATGGTGTAGCCGTCGAAGATGGCGCTGTCCATGCGCACGCCGAGGCCGCCGGGGGAATAGTAGGTGCGGATCCTGCCGGGCGAGGGCTGGAATTGCGGCAGCTTCTCGGCGTTGATCCGGCATTCGATGGCGTGGCCGGCGGGCTCGAGGTCGGCCTGGGTGAAGGACATCGGCAGGCCGGCGGCGACGCGGATCTGCTCCTGGACGAGATCGACGTCGTAGATCGCCTCGGTGACCGGGTGCTCGACCTGCAGCCGGGTGTTCATCTCGATGAAGTAGAACTCGCCCTTCTCGTAGAGGAACTCGATCGTGCCGGCGCCGGCGTAGCTGATGCGGGCGACCGCATCGGCGCAGATCCGGCCGATCCGCGCGCGGGTGCGGCCGTCGATCACCGGCGAGGGGGCTTCCTCGAGCACCTTCTGGTGGCGGCGCTGCAGCGAGCAGTCGCGCTCGCCGAGGTGCACGGCGCCGCCCTTGCCGTCGCCGAAGACCTGGACCTCGATGTGGCGCGGCTCCCCGAGGTACTTCTCGAGATAGACCTCGTCGTTGCCGAAGGCGGCCTTGGCCTCGGCGCGGGCGGTCTGGAAGGCGCTCTCCATCTCGTCGGCGGTGCGGGCGAGCTTCATGCCGCGGCCGCCGCCGCCGGCGGTGGCCTTGACGATGACCGGATAGCCGAGCGCCGCGCCGACCTTGCGCGCCTCCTCGAGCGTCGGGACCGCGCCGTCGGAGCCGGGGACGCAAGGCACGCCGAGCGCCTTCATCGTCTCCTTGGCGGTGATCTTGTCGCCCATGAGGCGGATGTGCTCGGAGGTCGGGCCGATGAAGTTCAGGCCGTGGTCCTCGACAGATCTGCACGAAGGTCGCGTTCTCGGAGAGAAAGCCGTAGCCGGGATGGATCGCCTCGGCGCCGGTGATCTCGCAGGCGGCGATGATGTTCGGCATCGAGAGGTAGCTCTGGCTCGCCGGCGGCGGGCCGATGCAGACGCTCTCGTCGGCCATCCGCACGTGCATCGCGTTCGAATCCGCCGTCGAATGGATGGCGACGGTCTGGATGCCCATTTCCTTGCAGGCGCGGTGGATGCGGAGCGCGATCTCGCCGCGGTTGGCGATCAGGACCTTCTTGAACATCGCGCGCCTCAGGTCCGGGCCAGGGGAGCGACGGTCATTCGAGGATCATCAGCGGAGCGCCGAACTCCACCGGCTGGCCGTCCTCGATCAGGATGCGCTTGATCCGGCCGGCGCGGGGCGCCGGGATCTGGTTCATCGTTTTCATCGCCTCGATGATCAGGATGGTCTGGCCTTCGGTGACCGCGTCGCCGACCTTGACGAAGGCGGGCGAGTCCGGCTCGGGCTGGAGATAGGCGGTGCCGACCATCGGCGAGGGCACCACGCCCGGGATCCTCGGCCGGGTCGAGCGCCGCCACCGGCGACCGGCGCCGCCGCCGGCGCGGCGGGCACCGCCACGTGCAGCGGCGCGGCGGCCGGCGCCTGCATCACCGGCGCCGGCTGGCGGGCGACGCGCACGGTCAGCGCATCCTCGTCGCCATAGTCGCGGTTGACCTCGATCTCGGTCAGATCGTTCTCGCGCAACAAGGCGGCCATCGCCTTGATGAACTCGATGTCCGACTCCTGAGGTCTCTTGCTCATGATGCGCCCTTGTTCTTATCGCAGCGGGCTTCGCCGCCTGCCCTCGTTTCGGGTGAGGGTCTGTATATTCGGCGCCGCGCGGCAGGGGAAGGGCGGAGTGCGCCGCCGCGACTAGCCTCCGTTGGCGGCGGAGCGCACCTCGCCGACCAGCGCGCGCATCTGATCGAGCGGCAGGTAGCCGCGCACCATCCGGTTGTCGAAGACGAAGGTCGGGGTGCCGGCGATGGCGAGCTTCTCGGCGAGATCGCGGGTGGCGCCGAGCCGGCGGTCGACCTCGGGATCGGCCATCGCCGTGCGGATCGCCGCGGGATCGAGCCCGGTCTCGGTCAGCGCGTGATCGAGGGTCGCGTCGGTGACCTGGCCCTTCTGCGACATCAGCTGGTTGTGCAGCTTCGGCGTAGCTCTCCGGGCCGTCGGTGATCAGCGTGGCGATGGTCGCCCGCGCCGCGAGCTCGGAGCCGGGGCCGAGGATCGGCATTTCCTTGACGATCAGGCGGATGTCGCCGTCGGAGGTGACGAGCTCGCTGAGGTCCGGCTGCGCGCGCTTGCAGAAGCCGCACTGGTAGTCGAGGAACTCGACCAGGGTGAACTTGCCGTCGGGGTTGCCACCGACCCAGGAAAAGCCGTCGTCGAAGATCGCCGCGGCGTTGGCGGCGACCAGGCCCTTGTCGCCTTCCTCGGTGGCGGCCTGCTTCTTGGCCTCGAGGAGCTGGATCATCTCCATCAGGATGTCGGGGTTGGCGAGCAGATAGGCGCGGATCTCGGCGTGGAGCGCGGCCTTGTCGCTGTCGCTGAACGGCGAGGACTGGTTGGCTTCCTGCGCCGCCGCGGGAAGTGCGGTGGCGAGGGCGAGGGCGGCGGTCAGGCAGAGGAGGAGCTGTCGCATGAGATCCTTCAGTTCAGCGCGCGTTTCGCCATGGTTATCATGTCCTGCGCCCGCCGCCACCCCGGGGAGCCTTCCGGCAAGAGCGCCGCGGCGCGCTCGGCGTTGCGGTCGGCGTCGCGGAAGCGGCCTTCCAGCGTGAAGCGCTCGGCGGTGGCGAGCGCTGCGGCGCCCTCGTGGCCGAGCCGCGCCTCGGCCAGCGCCAGGTCGCGCAGCACGTCGCTGTTGGCCTTGTCGGCGGCGGCCGAGCGCGCCAGCGCGTCGCGGGCCTCGGCGGTCACGCTGTCGTCGTCCATGTTGAGCAGCGCCCGGCCGAGGCCGCCGAGGATCAGCGGCTCCTTGGGCGCCAGCGCCACCGCTTGGCGGTAAGCCTCGGCCGCGGCGGCGGCGTGGCCGGATTCGAGCAGGATCTGGCCCTTGAGCTCCTGATAGTAGGGATCGTCCGGGCGGAGCGCGATCAGCGCGTCGACGGTCGCCGCGGCCTTGGCCGGATCGGGGCGGCGGTGCCAGGCGATGGCGCGGGAGAGGAGAGCGGTCTCGGAGGTGTCGCTGGCGGGATACTTGCGGAAGGTCTGCGCCGGGCTCTTGAGGAAGGCGTCGAGCTTGGCCACCATCCGGCCGTACCAATAGGCGTCCTCGGCCGAGGGCGGGCCGCCTTTCGGCAGCTGCGCGACGCGGTCCTCGATCATCGCGATGCGGTCGCTCCAGAGCGGGTGGTTCTGCGCGTAGGCGTCGGCATAGGCGCCGAGCATCTCGTCCTGGCCGCGGAAGTGGTCGAGGACCTGGAGCATCGCGTCGGGGTCGCTGCCGGCGGCGGCGAGGTAGCGCAGGCCGGCCTGGTCGGCGCTCGCCTCCTCGGTGCGGCTGTGCGCCAGCAGGCTGCGGTGCGCCGCCTGGGTCGCGCCGGTGGCGATGGCGACGCCGGCGCCGGGCGCGCCGCCGATCGCCGCGGCGGCGGCGCCGAGCATGCCGATCGCGGCGATGCCGCTGGCGCCGGCCAGCGCCTGGTCGCGGCGGGTCTGGTGGCCGCCGGTGATATGGCCGAGCTCGTGGGCGATCACCGCGCGGACCTGGTCCATGCTGCCGAGCTCGGTGAGGAGCCCGGTGTTGACGAAGATGTTCTGGCCGCCGGCGACGAAGGCGTTGGGCTCGGGGTCCTGCAGGATATAGAGCCGCACGGTGCCGGGATTGACCCCGGCGGCGCGGAAGAGCGGGTAGGCGATCCGCTCCAGGCTGTGCTCGATCTCGGCGTCGCGGATCAGGGCGGCCGCTCCGGCGGGCGCCGCGGCGAGGGCCAGCGCCAGGCTTGCGAGGAGGCAGGCGATGGTCCGCACGCGGCAGTCCCCCGGGTTGCGCGCTGCGGCGTTTCGTGCCTGATGGGCGCGAGCGAAGCCTAGGAGGGGCGCGGTGCGGACATCAAGCCGGGGCGAGGTCGATCCCTTCATCGTGATGGACGTGATGGAGGCGGCGCGCGCCGAGGAGGCGGCGGGGCGCTCGGTGATCCACATGGAGGTGGGCCAGCCCGGTACGCCGGCGCCGGTTGCGGCGCGAGCGGCGCTGGCGCGGGCAATGCAGGCGGGGTCGCTCGGCTACACGGTGGCGCTGGGGCTGCCGGAGCTTCGGGCGCGGATCGCGCGGCTCTATGGCGACTGGTACGGGGTCGATCTCGATCCGGGGCGGGTGGTGGTCACCGCCGGGTCGTCGGCGGGGTTCATCCTGGCCTTCACCAGCCTGTTCGACGCCGGCGACCGGGTGGCGATCGGCGAGCCGGGCTATCCGAGCTACCGCCACATCATGAGCGCGCTCGACCTCGTGCCGGTGGGGATCGCCACCGGGCCGGAGGATCGGTTCCAGCCGGTGCCGGCGGATCTGGGGGCGGATCTCGCAGGGGTGCTGGTGGCGAGCCCGGCCAATCCCACCGGGACGATGCTGGCGCGCTCGGAGCTCGCGGCGCTGATCGGGCGGGCGGCCGAGCTCGGCATCGCTTTCATCTCGGACGAGATCTACCACGGCATCCAGTATGGCGCGCCGGCGGTGTCGGCGCTGGAGATCTCGGACGAGGTCTATGTGATCAACTCCTTCTCGAAGTACTTCTCGATGACCGGCTGGCGGATCGGCTGGATGGTGGTGCCGGAGGCGCACGTCCGCCGGGTCGAGCGGCTGGTGCAGAACTTCTTCATCTGCGCGCCGCACGCGAGCCAGGTGGCGGCGCTGGCGGCGCTCGATGCCGGCGACGAGATGGAGGAGAACCTCGCGGTCTATCGCGCCAACCGGGCGCTGATGCTCGAAGGGCTGCCGAAGGCGGGGTTCAGCCGGATCGCGCCGCCGGACGGGGCGTTCTACATCTATGCGGACGTCAGCGAGATGACCGGCGACAGCCGGGCGCTGGCGGCGCGGATCCTGCGCGAGGCCGGGGTGGCGGTGACGCCGGGGCTCGACTTCGACCCGCGGCGCGGCGGCGGCACGCTGCGGTTTTCCTATGCCGGAGCGACCGCCGACATCGCCGAGGGCATCGAGCGGCTCGCGGCCTGGGCCGGCGCCGCAGCGGCGCCGGCCGGGTCGGTCAGGAGCCGCTGAGCGCGCGCGACCACCAGCCGCGGCGCTTGGGGCCTTCCTCGGCGCGCTCGGCGGCTTCCGGGTCTTCCGCCGGTTCGGCCCGGGGCTCCCGCGGTGCCGGTGCGGCCTCGTCGGCCGCGGTGTCGTCGGCGGCGGCAGGGGCGGGCGGCGGGGTTTCCACCAGGCTCGGGGCGACGGTGCCGACGGTGGCGGCCACCACCTCGGCCAGGACCGCGGTCACCGGCTTGCGCACCCGCTCGCGCGCGCGGCGCCGCGGCGGCGCGTCGGCTTCGGGCACCTCGACGATCTCGGACACCGGCTCCTCGCCGAGGTCGATCACCTCGCCGAACGGCGAGGCGGCAACCGCGGCGGCCACCGGCTCGGGCGTCGTGGCTTCCTCGGGCGCCGGGGTCGCCGCGGCGCGGCCGCCGCGCGAGCGACGCCGCGACTTCGGCCGCTCCTCGGCTTCCGGCGCCTCGTCGGCGACCGGCTCCTGCGCGACCGGATCCTCGGGCGCGGCTTCGACGGCTTCGGCGTCCGGGTCCGCGGCGGTCTCGGCCGGCGTTACCCCATCCTGCGAGGGCTTGCCGCCGCGACGGCGGCGACGGCGCTTGCGCTTGCCGTTGGTATGCCGCTCGCCGGAGGCGGCGGGCTCGGCGGTAGTCTCCTCCTCGTCCTCGGCGACGTCCTCCTCCTCGGCGACATCGTCGGGGTAGGGCACCGACGGCAGCAGCGAGGCCTCGAGCACCGGGATGATCCGCGAGGCGGTCTTGAAGCGCTCGACCCGGTAGTCGGGGCTGATCAGCGAGGGATCGCCCTCGACGCGGACCGAGAGGCCGAAGCGGGCCTCGATCATCGCGATATGCTCGCGCTTCTGGTTCAGCAGGTAGTTGGCGATCTCGACGGGGGCGACGATCAGCACCTCCTTCGAGCGCGCCTTGACGCCCTCCTCCTCGATCTCGCGCAGGAGCGCCGAGCGCCATCGAGTCGTCGGAGCGGACGCGGCCGGTGCCGTGGCAGTGCGGGCAGGCCTTGGTGGTCGCCTCGATCATGCCCGGGCGCAGGCGCTGGCGCGACATCTCGAGCAGGCCGAAGGCGGAGATGCGGCCGACCTGGATGCGGGCGCGGTCGGTCTTGAGCTTGTCCTTGAGCTTCTTCTCGACGGCGGCGTTGTTGCGCCGGTCCTCCATGTCGATGAAGTCGATGACGATGAGGCCGGCGAGGTCGCGCAGCCGCATCTGGCGGGCGGCCTCCTCGGCGGCCTCCATGTTGGTCTTGAGCGCGGTCTCCTCGATCGAGGCCTCGCGGGTGGCGCGGCCGGAGTTCACGTCGATCGCGACCAGCGCCTCGGTGACGTCGATGACGATGTAGCCGCCGGACTTGAGCTGCACCGTCGGGTTGAACATCGCCGAGAGGTAGCTCTCGACCTGGAAGCGCGAGAAGAGCGGCAGCGACGTCGGCATAATGCTTCACGTTCTTCGCGTGCGAAGGCATGAGCATCTTCATGTAGTCCTTGGCCTCGCGGTAGCCGCGCTCGCCATCGACCAGGATCTCGTCCATCTCGCGGCTGTAGAGGTCGCGGATCGCCCGCTTGATCAGGCTGCCCTCCTCGTAGATCGGCGAGGGCGCGATCGACTTCAGCGTCAGGTCGCGGATCATCTCCCACTGGCGCAGCAGGTATTCGTAGTCGCGCTTGATCTCGGTCTTGGTGCGCGCGGCGCCCGCGGTGCGGATGATCAGCCCGGCGCCGTCCGGCACGGTGATCGAGGAGGAGATCTCCTTGAGCTTCTTGCGGTCGGCGGCGTTGGTGATCTTGCGGGAGATGCCGCCGCCGCGGGCGGTGTTGGGCATCAGCACGCAGTAGCGGCCGGCGAGCGAGAGATAGGTGGTCAGCGCCGCGCCCTTGTTGCCGCGCTCCTCCTTGACGACCTGCACCAGGAGGATCTGGCGGACCTTGATCACTTCCTGGATCTTGTAGCGACGCTGGCGCATCGGCTTGCGCGGCGCGCGCTCCTCGGCCGCGTCGTCACCGCCGACCGCCTCGTACTCGGGCTCGTGGTCGTGGTCATGCTCTTGATCGAGGTCGTGCGCAGGCTCGAGGTCGTGCGCATCCTCGCCGGGCTCCTCGGGCACGTCGATCGGCGATATCACCGGCGGCCGCGGACGGCGGCGGCACGTCCTCGAGCCCCGGCGCCGGCTCGATCTCGGTCACAGGTGCTACGAGCACCGCATCCTCGCCGGCCGGGAGCGCCCTCGGCGGCGGCCTGCGGCCGCGCGGCGGCTGCGCGAGCGGGTGCGCAGCTTGGGCTTCTCGCGGGTGGCTTCCTCCTCGGCCTCGCGGGCGAGGGCGGCCTCCTCGGCGATCAGCGCCTCGCGGTCGGCCTTGGGGATCTGGTAGTAGTCGGGATGGATTTCCGAGAAGGCCAGGAAGCCGTGGCGGTTGCCGCCGTAGTCGACGAAGGCCGCCTGCAGCGACGGCTCGACGCGGGTGACCTTGGCGAGATAGATGTTGCCGGCGAGCTGTCGCTTGTTCAGCGATTCAAAGTCGAACTCGTCGACCCGGGTTCCGTCCACCACCACCACGCGGGTCTCTTCCGCGTGGGTGGCGTCGATCAGCATTTTCTTGGTCATGATTGCTTTCGTGAACGGCAGCGCCGCGTGCCGCGAAGCGGCCGCGTCGATGCTGCGTTCCAAGGGATGATGCGGACGAGCGCCGACCCGCCATCACCGCCGTGCCCTGGGTCGGGCCGGTGTTTGTGACGGCTTCGGGTCCTGCGCGCTTCACCGCGGTTTGTCTCCGGCGCGGGGCATTCTCAGGCCCCGGGCCCATTCAGTCCGGGCCGACGGCCCGGTTGGATTCCTTCTCGGCGCGAACGCCATGCCGCAGGTGTGCCGGACGATCCAAGACGACTGTAGTGGTCTTGCGATGCCGCGAGCGTGCGACGAATACGAGTACGACCCGGCTGCTTATGCCGCCGTTTCGACCGCTCACCTTATGCATGGGCGCGTCACAATGACAAATGGTTTTTCCGGCGCGCAAACGCAAGGCATCGCCGAAGCCGGTGGAAAGTCGAGTGATTTCCGCCATGACGCGTTCATCGGCCCGGCGGCTCGCCGTTTCGGCGCGACCGCGGCCGCGGTCGCGCGGGACCGCCGGCCGGGCGTCGGTTTTTGACGTTTGCGGCGGTCTTCGATAGTGTGCCGCCAGCGATGATGGGGCCCGAATCGTGCTGCGTTTGATTTTGAGGTTTTTCGGTTTTCTCTTCAGTTGGCTCGCGATCGGCTCGATCATGGCGCTGGCGGGGCTCGCGGCGGTTTTCGCGATCTACGGCAAGGACTTGCCCGATTATGCCCAGCTCGAGAACTACGCCCCGGCGACGCTGAGCCGGATCTACTCCGGCCAGGGCCGGCTGATCGACGAGTTCGCCCGCGAGCGGCGGGTCTTCACGCCGATCGACGAGATCCCCGACCTGGTGAAGGAAGCCTTCATCTCGGCGGAGGACAAGAACTTCTACGCGCATCACGGCTTCGATCCGCGCGGCATCGTGGCCGCGCTCTACGATGCGGCGGTGCACGGCGGGCGGCTGCGCGGCGCCTCGACCATTACCCAGCAGGTGATGAAGACCTTCCTCCTGACCGGCGACCGCTCGGGCGAGCGCAAGATCAAGGAGATCATCCTCGCCACCCGCCTGGAGAATACCCTCAGCAAGGACGAGATCCTCCAGCTCTACCTCAACGAGATCTTTCTCGGCCAGAACTCCTACGGCGTCACCGCGGCCGCGCAGATCTATTTCGCCAAATCGCTGGAGCAGCTCACGCTCGCCGAGACCGCGTATCTGGCGGCGCTGCCGCAGGCGCCGAGTGTGCTGCATCCGGTGCGCGAGAAGGCGCGCGCCATCGCCCGGCGCAACTACGTGCTCGATCAGATGGCGGCGAACGGTTACGTGACCCGCGCCGCGGCCGATGCGGCCAAGGCGCAGGATCTGCTCACCGTGCAGAGCGGCGCCATCGCCTCGGCCCGCAGCGAGATGCCGCCGCGGGACTATTTCACCGACGAGATCCGGCGGCAGCTTTCGGAGAAGTTCGGCGACGAGGAGCTCTTCACCGGCGGGCTGACCATCCGCGCCACCGTCGATCCCGACCTGCAGCAGGTGGCGGCCGACGCGCTGCGCGCCGGCCTGGAGCAGTACGACCGCGGCCTCAAGGTCTATCGCGGGCCGGTGGCGCAGATCGATCCGGCGAGCTTCGATGTCGCCGACGAGGCGAGCTGGCGGCGGGCGCTCGGCGCCACGCCGGTGCCGCGCGACATCAGCGGCTGGCACGCGGCGGTGATCCTGTCGCTCGACGAGACCGGCGCCAAGATCGGCGTCGAGGGCGTGCCGGAAGCGGCGGGCGGCGACGTCCTGAGCTTCGAGGACGCCTCCTGGGCGCGGATCCGCGCCAGCGAAACCGGCCGCCTGCGCGCGGCGCAGGGGCCGGACGACCTCTGGGACGTCGGCGACGTGGTGCTGGTCAAGGCGATCGAGAAGGACGGCGGCTTCGACCACTGGTCCTACCGCCAGATCCCGGCGATCCAGGGCGGCTTCATGGCGATGGACACCCAGACCGGCCGGGTGCTGGCGATGCAGGGCGGCTTCTCCTACCAGTCGAGCGTCTTCAACCGGGCGACCCAGGCGCTGCGCCAGCCGGGGTCGTCGTTCAAGCCCTTCGTCTATGCCGCAGCACTCGACAATGGCTACAGCCCGGCGACGATCGTGCTCGACGCGCCGATCGAGGTGGCGACCGGCGCCGGCATCTGGAAGCCGGAGAACTCGGGCAACACCTACTACGGCCCGACGCCGATGCGCACCGGCATCGAGCAGTCGCGCAACCTGATGACGGTGCGCATCGCCCAGGACATCGGCATGGACGTGGTGGCGCGCTACGGCGAGCGGTTCGGCATCTACGACAAGATGCCGCCGCTGCTCAGCTATTCGCTCGGGGCGGGCGAGACGACGCTCTACAAGATGGTGGCGGCCTATGCCGAGCTCGCCAACGGCGGGCTCAAGGTGGAGCCGACGCTGGTCGACCGGGTGCAGGACCGCTACGGCAAGACCATCTACCGCCACGACCAGCGGCCGTGCGAAGGCTGCACCGCCGACGATATCGCCGACGCCGCGGAGCCGCGGGTGCATTCCGACGCCGAGCGGGTGATGGACGCGATCACCGCCTACCAGGTGACCTCGATGCTGCAGGGGGCGGTCGCCCGCGGCACCAGCGCCGCGAGCGTCGGGCAGCTGCACCTGAACCTCGCCGGCAAGACCGGCACTACCAACGAGGCCAAGGACGTCTGGTACATCGGCTTCAGCCCGCGCATCGTAGCCGGCTGCTACATGGGCTACGACACGCCGCGGCCGCTGGGCAAGTCGGCCTTCGGTGGCACGCTCTGCGCGCCGATCTTCGTCGAGTTCATCAAGAAGGCGATGGCCGGACAGGGTCCGGTCAGCTGGCCGGTGCCGCCGGGTGGCCACTTCATCATGATCGACCGCCACACCGGCCAGCGGCTGGCGGACGACGCGCGCGGCGACAACGTGCAGGCGGAATACATCCGCGACGGCCAGGAGCTGATGGTCGGCGGCTTCGGCGAGACGGTGGACGCGGGCTGGAAGATGGGCGCCGACGTGCCGCTGTTCGAGAGCGTGCGCAATTCGCCGCAGATCGAACGGGTGCAGGTGCGCGGCCAGACCCGGGCGCTGCCGAGCAACCCCTCGCTCGGGTCGATGTCGAGCGGAGGACTGTACTGAGATGGCTCGGGCCGCGAAGCGCAAGGTATTCTGCATCGGCTTCCAAAAGACCGGCACGACGACGATGGAAGATGCCCTGAAGATCCTCGGGTATCGGGTTACCGGCTCCAGTGGGACCAAGGACCCCGACATCGTCAAGAACATGGACAGCATGGTCCGGAAGCTGTCCTTCAAGTATGATGCGTTTCAAGACAATCCCTGGCCGATAGTCTACCGCCAGATGGACGAGCTTCACCCGGGCAGCAGGTTCATTCTGACCGTCCGGGACGAGGACAAGTGGTATTCGAGCATGGTCCGGCATTTTGGCAGCCATGGCAGCCCGATGCGCGAATTCCTCTATGGTGCCGGGGCGGGTGGG
>CAVVSO010000013.1:0-113934 GCA_963750745.1 uncultured Alphaproteobacteria bacterium
CGGTCAGTTCCGGCGTCGGCTTTGTCAGGATGTCAAAAAGCGCCTTCTCTTCCTCAGAAAGACCCTCGCGCATCGCCTGCTGTTCTTCCGCTGACAGAGCTTGAGCGAGGTCCATCAGGGCGCGGAAGAACGCCTCGATGTTTTGGCGGTCCGTATTGTAGGCGTCGATCAGCGTCTGGAACCGCTCCAGGAAGTCGGCACGTGTCGGGTTCCGCGCGATCATGGCGACGAGCTTCTGGTTCAGCAATGCCCGAAGTCGCTCAGCCTCGGTCCGCTTGTTCCCGGTGTCGAACTTCGCCCGCAGAGCCTCGAAGTCGATTTGCTGATGTCAAGAAACTCCGGAGCTTCCGGCATACGTACGGAACCGGCGCGACCGAGGGTCCAACAGGTCCTCCACGTCCTGCATGATGGCCCTGATGTCGTGGCTTCGGCATGAGCGACGAAACCGCTCGGCCAACACCGAGATCAGCACGACTCCGAAGTGAACTCCGACGATGACCGGTCCGGAAGGATCGCCTTGTAGACGCGGGAGACCACCCGCGCCCAGCCAAGGTACTCCCGCTTTGCCGCGTTCGGTCTCGATCAGCGCCTCCACCGCATCAGTCGAGCGAGGGCGACCACCCACTGAGGCTTCTGCCGCCGTCATCGCAAGCGAGGTCGATGCCGCGATCGACGCATGTAGTCGAGCGCCCCCGCTGCACGAGGTTTGGCGCGAGGTGCTCGACCTGCGCCGTCTTTTTCGCGGACCGGCAGCGTCGCCGCTGCCGCGGTCCCCGCCGCGTAGATCGCGAGCGCCTTCTGGAGGTTCCGGAAGACGCCGACGTAGTCGACGATCAGGCCGTTGTTCTTGCCCGGGAACACCCGGTTGGCGCGGGCGATGGTCTGCATCAGCGTGTGGTTCCGCATCGGCTTGTCGAGGTAGATCGTCGAGCAGCGTCGGCACGTCGAAGCCGGTCATCCACATCGCGCAGACGAAGACGAGCCGGAGCGGGTCGTCGGGGTCCTTGAACTTGGTCGTCGAGGTCCTCCTCGACCATCCGCTTGCGGTGCGGCATGATGTCGAGGCCCTTGCTCGGCCAGGTCGTCGATCTCGTTCTGCGCCTGCGAGACGACGACCGCCATGTCGGTCGTCTCGCATGCAGCGCGATCTGCGCCTCGAGCGACGCCCGCTCGCGGCGTCCGGGCGACCGCGGCGAGCTCGCGCCTCGAGCTCGGCCAGGTCGCGCTGCCCAGTGCGCCTGCACCTTGTCGTACATCCGCACCGCGGTGGCCTTGTCGATGGAGACCACCATCGCCTTGCCGCGGAAGCCGCGGCCGAGGAAGTGGTCGACGAGGTCCTCGGCGATCGTCTCCAGCCGGTCGTCGCGGGTGATCAGGTGGTACTGCTGGCCGAGCTCGCGTTCGAGCTTGCGTCTCCTGGTCCTCGTCGAGCTCGGCGTCCTCGAGCGATGCGCGTCCAGGTCGTCGTCGAAGTTCGGCGTTGTCGAGCTGCAGCTCGGGGATGCGGTTCTCGTAGTAGAGCGGGACCGTGGCGCCGTCCTCGATCGACTGCCGGAAGTTGTAGATGCAGACGTAGTCGCCGAAGACCTCGCGGGTCCTCTCCTCGCCGGCGATCAGCGGCGTGCCGGTGAAGCCGATGAAGCGCGGCGTTCGGCAGCGCGTTGCGCATGTTCAGCGCGAGCGTGTCGTACTGGCTGCGGTGCGCCTCGTCGGTGATGACGATGATGTCGGAGCGGTCGGAGAGCACCGGGTACGGCTCGCCCTGCTCGGTGCGGAACTTCTGGATCAGCGTGAAGACGTAGCGGTGGTCCTCGCGCAGCAGCTGCTTGCAGGTGCTCGCCGCTCGTCGGCCTGGACGTGCCTCGCTCGGTGACGACGCCGGCGTCGGCGAACGTCCTTGTAGATCTGGTCGTCGAGCTCCTCGCGGTCGGTGACGATCACGAAGGTCCAGTTGCCCGGCGATCTTGCGCAGCACCTTCTGCGCGAAGAACACCATCGAGAGGCTCTTGCCCGCTGCCCTGCGTGTGCCAGAAGACGCCGAGCCGGCCCTGGTTGCTCGTCGATGTCGCTGCAGCGGCGTCGATGGCGTTGTTGACGCCGAGGTACTGGTGGTTCTTGCGCGACGAGCTTGACCAGCCCGCCCGGGCGCTCCTGGAAGAGCGGTGAAGTTCTCGACCAGGTCGAGCAGGCGGTCCGGGTCGCACGTGCCGCGGATCACCGTCTCCAGCGAGACGACGCCCTGCTCGCCCTCGGCGTCGATCCTCTTCCACTCGACGAAGTGCTCCCAGTCGGCGGTGATGCGTGCCCGACCTTGCGTCTCGGCGCCGTTGGAGAGGATGATGAAGCGCGTTGGACCAGAAGAGCTGCGGGATCGTGTCCCGGTAGTCGCGTGAGGTTGTCGTCGTAGGCGTGCTTGCAGGTCGCCGGTGCGGCGCCTTCAGCTCGATGAAGACCAGCGGGAGGCCGTTGACGAAGCCGACGAGGTCCGCCCGGCGCTTGTACAGGTCGCCGGTGACCCAGAACTGCGAGACGAGCAGGAAGTCGTTGTTCGCCGGGTCGTCCCAGTCGATGACGCGGACGCGTCTCGGTGCGTCTGCCGCCGTCCTCGTCTGCGGACGTCGACCTTCGACGCCGTCCCTGCAGCAGCTCGTAGACCTCGCGGTTGGCGCGGACCGCGATCCATGGCGCAGCGGTCCCTGGTGAGCTCGCTCGATCGGCCTGGTCGATCGCCTCGGCGGGCAGCGTCGGGGTTCAGCCGCTCGAGCGCCGTCGCGCAGCCGCGGCGCAGGACGACCTCGCGCTGGTTCTCGCGTCCGAGCGTGCCCGTCGGCGCCGAACGTCTCGTGGTAGGCGTTGACGGTCTCCCAGCCCAGCTCGGCGAACAGCTCGATCGCCGGCTGCTCGACCAGCTGCGTCCTCGGTGTAGCGGCGCGAGACGTCACGCCGCCAGCTCACGCGACGGTCTCGATGTCGAGGTCCGACACGTCGATCTCGCCCGAGATCAGACGGGGCAGCAGGAGGTCGCGCGTCGCGCGGAGGTTCGCGTTCTGCGTTCGAGATCGCTGCGACTGAGTCAGCGCGACATCGGCACAAGCGAGTCGCGTCGCACGCCGAGCGTACGAGTCGGCAATGCATCGAGCGCGACTCGCGAGCATCGCTGCACTCGCGTCGAGTCGTGCCTGACGTGCTCGATCGCCGTCGATCGCAGACTCGTGGCTCAGAGTCGACCGGAAGACGCGATTCGGACAGGCGTGCACGAGCGAATCGATGAGCACCGTCGCCGAGCCGTCACGACCGCAACGTCGTGGATCAGCGAGCTGCACGATCCGGTCAAGCCGACTTCGCCAGGCTCGCCGTGATCGGCGAACAGCGATGTCGCCGCTCGACGACTGTGCTCGCGCTGTTGCCGACGTGCGGCATGATCGTCCTGCGACCAGTCGATCGACGATGTCCGTCACGATCCATGACTGACGATAGGCACTCGTCCGATCAGTCGCTCGGCACGCTGGCCTTCGGTGTATCCGTCGCGATCGCACGACGTCCGCACAGCGGTCGACGCTCCCATCCCTCCGGAATCGGCCCCAGCTCCGAGTCGACGAGCGGCACGTCCTCGTGGCCGGGGAAGCGGAAGTGGACGAACCACTCGCGGTAGATGCGCTGGGCCATCTCCTCCAGGATCTCGATCCGCCGCGTGTTGTTCTCGATCAGGTCGTCGTAGGCGGAGAGGATCGCGGCGATCTTGCGCTGGGTCGCAAGTGGCGGGAGTCGGGAACCGTCAGCATCTCGAGCGACGCATGCGTTCGACTGAGCTGGTGCCGACGCCGCTCGCGTTGCCAGTCTCGACTGTCGCATGCGAGCTCGCGCAAGCACGAAGTAGACAGTAGTCGACGGATCAGCCTGTCAGTCACGTCGACCGGTGCAAGATCGATGCGAGTCTGCGACCGAGTAAGCGTCGGACGTGCGATCTGCGAATGAGCCCGACCTGCCGAGCGATGCCCGTCGGCGATGCACGACGTCGCCGGCGATCGAGCGGACTCGCGCAGCTCGCGTCTCATCGAGCTGAAGTCGGCGTCATCGACGTACGGACGATGTCGTCGAGACTCGATCGCTCGCGATGTCGCTGATGCCGGGTACATCGGTCCGGACGTCGGCTTCGATGCCGCGATGCGGATCGCCGTCGACAGACGTGTCCGCCGATCGAGCATCGCATGACGGCTCAGCCGACGCGCTCGCCGACTGTCATCGCGCGCCTCCAGCAGCTCCGCGACGTTCGCCGCGATCCGCTCTTCCAGTCCGCGCCTCGGCGTTGAGCTGCTCCAGCTCCTCGTTCAGCTCCTCGAGCCGCTCGGCGAAGTCGAACGTCGTCGTCCGCGCGCCGCGGCGACGCCGACGTAGCGGCCTGGGTTCAGGCTCCAGCCCTGCGCCTCGATCTCGGCCAGCGTCGCGACCTTGCACAGGCCGGGCACGTCGACGTAGTCGCCCGTCGGGAAGTCGCTCGCCGCAGCAGCGCTGTCGAGCCGTCGTCGAGTCTCGAGCTCCTCGCCGCGGTACAGCCGGACGATGTTGGCGAGGAACTCGATCTGCTCGGGCGCGAAGTCGCGGTGGGCGCGGTCGATCTGGCGGAAGATCTGGCGGGCGTCGATGAACAGCACCTTGTCCTCGCGCGTCGGTCTCGCGCTTGCCCTTGTCGAGGAACCAGAGCGTGCAGGGCAGCGTGACGGTGTAGAAGAAGTTCGAGCCGACGGCGACCATGACATCGACCGCGCCGGTCCTCGATCAGCTTGCTGCGGATCTCCAGCTCCGCTGCCGCGCGCGTCGGCGGCGGAGTTGGCCATGACGAAGCCGGCGCGGCCGTTGTCGTTCAGCGCCGAGTAGAAGAGCTGGATCCAGAGGTAGTTGCCGTTGTCGGCGCTCGGCAGCCCGAACGGGAAGCGCGGGTCGTCCTTCGAGCTTCGTCCTTGTCGATCCTGTCGACGTTGAACGGCGGATTGGCCATCACGAAGTCGAACCGGCCGACGGCGCTGTGAACGGGTCCTCGTAGTAGGTGTTGGCCTCGCGGATGTCGCCCGACGAGGCCGTGGACCGCGAGGTTCATCTTGCAGAGCTGACCGTCTCGCTCGACCTTCTCCTGGCCGTAGATCGAGAGCTCGCCGCTGGCGCTCTTGCTGGTGCTCGCTCGACGAAGCCGGCGGACTGGACGAACATGCCGCCCGAGCCGCAGGCCGGGTCGAGGATGCGGCCGTGGAACGGCTCGATGATCTCGACGATCAGCCGGACGATCGACGTCGGGCGTGAAGAACTCGCCGCCCTTCTGGCCCTCCTGCGATGGCGAACTTGCCGAGGAAGTACTCGTAGATCTTGCCGAAGGCGTCGCCCTCGAGGTCGAGCGGAGCCAGCGAGCGCGCAGCAGCTCGACCAGCGTGGCGTTGTCGACGGCGGTTGTAGTCCGCGGCAGGACGCCCTTGAGCTCGGGGTTCTCCTCCTCGACGCGCCATCGCGTCGTTGATGGCCTTGCCGATGTTCTCGCCCTCGGTGAGCGTGAAGCAGGTGCGCGAAGCGGGCCTCCTCGGGCAGGTAGAGGACGCCCTCGGCCTGGTAGTCCATCGGCTCGCCGATCGCCGGCCGCCACGCCCCGGGCGTGCCGATCTGCGCTCGGCCTCGGCGAACCGCTTGTCGGCGAACCGCAGGAAGATCAGGCCGAGGACCGGCATCGAGTACTCCGCGGGCTTCAGGCCGGAGTTGGCCCGCAGCTCGTCGGCGGCCTCCCAGAGGCGCTTCTCTACATCACTGTTGGACATATGCTCTGCTCCTGATCCGGCGGATCCGCTCGTCGAGTTTTCGGGCATCACGCCGTCGGGACGGCACGTCCGTCAAGGCAGTATCACGCCGGAGGCATCGCTTATACGTGGATCGAGGGCAGCTCACTGGACACACTGTGGCGCACGCTTCGGGGTCGCCGCCGAAAAGCCTGGGGCAACTCGGTGCAGGTGGAGCCTTTCCGGCTCGCTCGCCGCATCGTGGCGATCCCACCCGCCACCCAAATAAATCGCGTTGAGGGGGAGACAGGCCGGGCAAAACCCCCCTAAGGTTGTGCTCGCTCTCTCGAAGGCTCGCGCAATCCACTGTCTTTTCAAAAGGATGCACATAATCGCTAAGGGCGGGGAGATTTCGGCGTCCACGATATCCACGATTGAAACGTGGGAACGGCTACTTCACAAAGGCTTGGCGGTCCCGCCTAACCCGTTGTTTTATTTAGTTTAATTGGAGCGGGCGAAGGGATTCGAACCCTCGACCCTAACCTTGGCAAGGTTATGCTCTACCCCTGAGCTACACCCGCGTCCGGCGCCGTCTATAAGGGAGGCTTCCGACGATGGCAAGAGGGCACCGCCGGCGCCCCAGGGGAATCGCACCTGAGGCCAAGGTGACGCGTAGGTCACTGAAAACGCGGTGAGAAGCGGATGCACCAGGCCCGCACAGCGCATGCGCGGCTCGTATACATGATTGTCAGCGATCGGTTAACGGGAAAGGCCCCGCCAAATGCGGTCGCCATGGCCGGCGCCCGCGGCTCTCAGATCACCGTCACCACGAGCGGCGGCAAGCCGGCGATCCGCGCCTCCAGCACGTCGCCGCGGGCCACCGCCCCGACCCCGGAAGGGGTTCCCGACAGGATCACGTCGCCGGCGGCGAGCTCAAAGAAGCCGGAGAGGGTCGCGATCATCTCCGGCACCCGCCAGATCATTTGCGCGAGGTCGCCCTCCTGCCGCAGGACGCCGTTGACCGTCAGCGTCACCGCGCCGCGATCCGGGTGGCCGAGGCTGGCGGCCGCCACCAGCGGGCCGATCGGCGCGGAGCGCTCGAAGGCCTTGGCGACCTCCCAGGGACGGCCCTGCGCCTTTGCCTCGGCCTGCAGGTCGCGGCGGGTCATGTCGAGCGCGACGCCGTAGCCCCAGACGCAGCCGAGCGCCGCCTCCGCGGCGATGTCGATGCCGCCGCTCCCGAGCGCGACGGCGAGCTCGACCTCGTGGTGCACATCGGCGCTCCGCGAGGGATAAGGGAAGCTGCCGGAGGGGTCGAGGTTTTCAGGGTTCCTCTGAAAGAAGAAGGGCGGCTCGCGGGTCGGGTCGTGGCCCATCTCGACGGCGTGAGCGGCGTAGTTGCGGCCGATGCAGTAGACCCGGCGTACCGGGAAGCCCGACCGGGTGCCGGCGACCGGCAGCACAACCCGGGCCGGCGGTTCGATCACGAAATCGGTCATGCGGCATCCCTCCGGCCGAACGGAACGAACCCTGGGTGCTCCCTCGCGGCAGGTCAACCGGGATGCCGGCGGCCCCGGTGTCGTTGCACCCCGGCCGGGACCGACCTAGGCTCGGCCGCATGAGACCAGGCAAGGATCTGGTGAACACGACCCCGCGCCCGGAACAACTGCGCGCGCTCGAGATGCTGCACCGGAGCGCCGGCCGCATCCTCACCGGCGTGGCCAACGCGCTGCGGCCGCGGCTCAGCCTCGGGGCGCGGCTGGTCGCCTTCGACGATCTGGGGCGGGTGTTTCTGGTACGCCATTCTTACCTGCCCGGCCTGCATTTTCCCGGCGGCGCGGTGGACGCGGGCGAGACCTGCCGCGAGGCGGTGGTGCGCGAGGCGCGGGAAGAGGGCGGCCTCGAGCTCGGCGCCCGGCCGGAGCTCTTCCACATCTACCGCAGCGCCGGCAGGCCCGGGCGCGACCATCTCGTGCTGTTCGTGGCGCGCGGGGTGCGCCAGGCCCGGCCGAAGCCGCCGACGCTCGAGATCATCGCTTCGGGCTTCCATGCGCCCGACGCGCTCCCGGCCGGAGCGACCGCAGGCACGCGCCGGCGGCTCGAGGAGATCCTCGACGGCCTTCCACCCGCCGACACCTGGTGACGCTCAGGCCACCGAAAGCACGATCTTGCCGATATGCGCCGAGGTCTCGAGCCGCGCATGCGCTGCCGCCGCGTCCACGAGCGGGAAGCTCCGGTCCATCACCGGCGCGATCCGCCCGGTGGCAAGGAGCGGCCAGACCTCGCGCAGCAGGTCGGCCGCGATCCGCGCCTTGGCCTCGACCGATTGCGGTCGCAGGGTCGAGCCGGTCAGGGTCTGCCGCTTGACCATGATCCGGGCGAAGTTGAGCTCGACCTTCGGCCCGGTCTGGTGCGCGATCATCAGCAGCCTGCCATCGGGCGCCAGCGCCTTCACGTCGCGGGCGAGATTGTCGGCTCCGACCATGTCGAGGATCACGTCCACCCCGCGGCCGTGGGTGGCGTCGAGCACCGCCGGGACGAAGTCGGCCGCGCGATAGTTGATGGCGAGCTCGGCGCCGAGGGCGAGGCAGGCCTGGCACTTCGCCTCGGAGCCCGCGGTCGCGAATACCCGCGCGCCGCGGCGCGCCGCGAGCTGGATCGCGGTGGTCCCGATCCCCGAGGAGCCGCCATGCACCAGCAGCGTCTCGCCGGCGCGGAGCCGCCCGCGCCCGAAGACATTGGTCCAGACGGTGAAGAGGGTCTCGCAGAGCGCCGCCGCCTGCAACATGTCGAGGCCGGGCGGCACCGGAAGCGCGTGAGCCTGGTGGGTCAGAGCGTATTCGGCATAGCCGCCGCCCGGCAGCAGCGCGGTGACGGGGTCGCCGATGCGCCAGACCGACCCGCCGGGGCCGACCGCGGCAACTTCACCGGCCGCTTCCAGCCCGGGAATATCCGAGGCGCCCGGGGGTGGCGCGTAGGCTCCTGCCCGCTGCTGCGCATCCGGCCGGTTCACCCCCGCCGCGCGTACCCGGATCAGGATCTCGCCGGCTCGCGGCTGCGGCACGCGCCGGGTGGCGAGCCGCAGCACCTCGGGTCCGCCGGGCTCGGCGATCTCGATTACCCGCATCTCCGCCGGCAGGTTCACGGCGTTCACCGCCCGCGCGCCCTCGATCACGCGGCCTTCCGCCTCGCATGCGCGAAGTCCCAGTAGAGCGCCCGGGCGCGGGTCGCGATGCTGGGGGTTTCGAGGTCGCGGTCCTCGAAGCGGGTGATCGGCGTCACCTTGTTGGCGTTGCCAGTCAGGAAGATCTCGTCGGCCGCGGCGAAATCCGACACCGCGAGCGACGCCTCGACAACTTCGACCCTGTCGGCGCGGAGCAGCGCGATCACCCGTTGCCGGGTGATGCCGGCGAGGAAGGTGCCATTGGGGATCGGGGTCATCACCACGCCGTCGCGGACCAGGAAGGCGTTGGCCGAGGCGGTCTCGGCGATATGGCCGGCCTGATCCAGCGACAGCGCGTTGTGGAAGCCGCGGGATCGCGCCTCGCGGACGATGCGGGCGTTGTTGGGATAGTGGCAGGCGGCCTTGGCCTCGCAGAGTGCTGCGTCCGGCGGCGGCCTGCGGTACGGCGAGACGGTCAGCGTCATCGGGCCGGGCGCGCGGAACGGCAGGTCCTCGAGGCAGACCGCCAGCGCGGTCGATTCGGGCAATGCGTCGACGATCGCGGGCGAGCCTTCCCGCGACCAGAGCATCGGCCGCAGGTAGAGCGGCCGCTCGCTGCCGAGCCGTTGCACGCCCTCCTCGATCAGCGCCGCGATGCCGCCGGGCTCGAGCGGCGACTCGAGCCCCATCGCCGCCGCCGAGCGGACCACGCGGGCGCAGTGCAGATCGAGATCGGGGATCACGCCTTCGAAGGCGCGCGCGCCGTCGAAGACCAGCGTGCCCTGCCAGGTGCCGTGGTCGGCGGAGCCCATGACCGGCAGGTTGCCGTCGTGCCAGCGTCCGTCGAACCAGGTGAGAACCCCGTTTCCAAGCGCCATTCAGAGATCTCCTGCGGTCAGTCGCGGCGGTGCATGCTGCCCGGCAGGTCGGCCGGGCCGGAATCGGACGGGGCACGCACCCGGTCGAACAGCGCCTGCGGCGCCCGCAGCATCGCGGCGGCGATCGGGTTGCCGCGGATCTTAGCCTTGACCCCCTCGATCTGCATTACGTTGTCGATCCGCCGGGCCACGAACTCGCGGGTCGCCGATGCGTCCTGGCTGGTGTCGCCGAGCCAGTAGAGCAGCGCCGAGGAATAGACCGCCGACAGCGTCGCGCGCTTGCTGTACCAGGCGAAATCGCGGCTGTCGTCGCCGAGCGCCTTCCAGATGACATCGGCGGTGTGCCAGATCGCCCGGGCGCCGTCGACCGCGTGATGCGGCAGCGAGAACAGGGCGACCCCGCGGCGCACCGCCTCGCGCTCGCCGGCGCCCAGTTCGAGCCGGCGCATCACCGCGTAGGCCACCCGGTCGCGGAAGCGCAGCCCAAGGAGGTCGGCAGCGGCCAGATCCTCGGCGAGCGCTGTGTCGCGGTCGAAATGGTAGGCGAGCGCGAGATCGACGCCGCCGCGCGGGAAGGCGAGCCGCGACAGGGAGGCATCGACGCTGGCGTCCTCGACCGCATTGGCGAGGGTCCGGTCTGACCAGCCATCGAAGGGAACGTGCGCGAGCGCAGCGGCGATCACTGCCCGCCGGGTCGTCACGAGATGGTCGTCCTCGCTCCGGAGCTTTTCGGTCATGGCATTGACACTCCCCGCATTTTTATCGAGGCGACCGATGGACACTCCGGCCGCCCCCCGCTATATAGCGCCTTCCTGCCGATTTTCGAAACTCGATAGACACGTGAAAGGTGGTGAAAGCACAGTGCAGGTAATGGTTCGTGACAACAACGTCGACCAGGCGTTGCGCGCGCTCAAGAAGAAGCTGCAGCGCGAAGGCGTGTTCCGCGAGATGAAGCTCCGCCAACATTTCGAGAAACCGTCAGTCAAGAAGGCCCGTGAGCGGGCCGAGGCCATCCGCCGCGCGCGCAAGCTGGCGCGCAAGAAGATGCAGCGCGAAGGCCTCGCCTGACCCCCTGACCGACCAAAGGTCACGCCAACGGCACGGCGCCCCTCGCGGGCGCCTTTGTCATTGAAAGCGCTGTGCAAAGCAAGCAACTGCACAATCCATGCACAATCCATGCACGGGTGTTGCCGGAGCCTTGATCACGAGCGCGGCGTGTCGCTCCGCTCCCATGCCTTGTTCTGGCCGACGTCGTTCTCGTAGACGTAGCTGTCCTGCACCCCGGCGATATGCTCGAAATCGTCGCGCAGCGCCTGCGGGAACCAGCTCTTGCGGACGCCCTGGAACGGCGGCACCGGCTGCAGCACGTCGGCCACGTCGAGCCCGCAGGTCAACTTCATGCTCTGGCCCTGGGCCTCGGCGTTGGCGATCAGCTGGTCCGCGGCGGCGCGGCTGATCGGCACCTTCTGCGCCTCGACGAAGTAGTCGAACCGCGCATGATAGCGCTCGTAGTAGTCCACGAAACGCGGGGTCATCCCGTAGTGGATGTCGCCGCGTCGCGGCAGGCCGGGATGGGTGAAGGTGCCGGCCGGGTCGTAGAGCACCTGCTGCGAGCCGTTGATCAGCAGGCCGGAATGCGCCGAGCGGCCGGACTTGGCGTTGACCATCGACATCAGCGTCACCGAGGGCGGTTCCGGGCTGACGTATCGGGCACGCGCGATCGCGTCGGGGCTCGCCGGCTGGTAGATCTCGCAGCCGGCCAGCGCCGACGCGGCTGCGAGGGCGAGAAGCGCACGCCGCATCCGGATGCCTCCGCTGTCCCGGCCGGTCAGGTGTTGAAGATCGCGAGGAAGATCAGGATGAGGAGCGCCGCCCCGAAGGTGTAGACCCAGAAGCGGATGAACCCATCGAAGGTTCTCTGGTGTTCGGCGACGTCCGCACCGCCGTCTTCCTGCTCGGCCATTCCTGCCTCCTCGGGTCGGTCCGCAGCCACGCGGCCGCCTCGGCCTATTCCTAGCGCGATCCTTAGCCGCTGTCAGTCCCCACAATGCACCGCAGGGCGCCGTCAGGGCGCGAGATTGAGCGCGTAAAGCGGCGCCGCGCCCTCGCAGGCGGCATCGCAGAGCGCGGACGCCTGCGGCAGCAGCTGGCGGATGTAGAACGCGGCGAGCGCTTCCCGTGGCCCGCCCTCGCCTTCGGCGAGCGCGGCCTTCAAGAGGTAGTGGCCGCCGAGCGTCAGCGCGAAAGCGCGCAGGAAAGGCACCGCCCCGGCGAAGCGGTCGTTCGGCTCGGCCGCCGCCATCCAGCCGGTGGCCACCGCCAGCCGCTGCGCGGCCGCGGCCAGCTTGGCCCCGGTCTCTCCGGCGGCCTGCCGCGCGGTCTCCTCGGCCGCCTCGATCAGCGCCTGCGCCGCGGCACCGCCGTCGGCGAGCTTGCGGCCGACCATGTCCATCGCCTGGATGCCGTTGGTGCCCTCGTAGATCGCGGTGACCCGCACGTCGCGGTAGAACTGCGCCACGCCGGTCTCCTCGACGTAGCCCATGCCGCCGAAGATCTGCATCGCCAGCGCGCTGACCTCGCAGCCGGCGTCGGTTCCGAACGCCTTGGCGATCGGGGTGAGGAACGCGGCCCGCGCCCGCCACGCCTCCTCGCCGGTTGCCGTGGCCATGTCGGTCGAGAAGGCGCAGTCGAGGCAGATCGCCCGCGCCACCGCCACCGTCGCGGCCATGGTCATCAGCATCCGCCGCACGTCGGCATGGCCGAGGATCGTCGGAAGGTGCTCGACCGGCGTCCGCCCCTGCCGCCGCTCGCGCGCGAAGCCGAGTGCGGCTTGCAGCGCGGCGTCGGCCTGGGAGAGGCCCTGCACCCCGACGCCGAGCCGGGCGTTGTTCATCATCGTGAACATCGCCGCCATGCCCTGATGCGGCGCGCCGATCAGCCAGCCCTTGGCGCGCTCGTATTCCATCACGCAGGTCGGGCTGCCGTGCAGGCCCATCTTGTGCTCGAGCGACAGCGCCCGCACCGCGTTCTGCACGCCTGGGCGGCCGTCGGCGTCGGGCAGGAATTTGGGCACCAGGAAGAGCGAGATCCCCCTGGTGCCCGGGGCGCCGTCCGGCAGCCGGGCCAAGACCAGGTGACAGACGTTGTCGGCGATGTCGTGGTCGCCCCAGGAGATGAAGATCTTCTGGCCGCTGACCGCATAGGTGCCGTCGTCCAGCGGCTCCGCCCGGGATCGGACCGCGCCGACGTCCGATCCGGCCTGCGGCTCGGTCATGTTCATCGTCCCGGTCCACTCCCCGGCGACGAGCTTCGGCAGGAATATCGCCTTGACCGCCTCCGGCGCGTGATGCTCCAGCGCCTCGATCTGCCCCTGGGTCAGCAGCGGCGCGAGCGAGAGCGCCATGTTGGCGGCCGAGCACATCTCGCCCACGCAGGTAAGCAGGATCACCGGCAGCCCCATGCCGCCATGCGCCGGATCGGCGGCGATCCCGACCCAGCCCCCCGCGGCAAGCGCGCGGTAGGCGGCCGCGAAGCCGGGGGTGGTCCGCACGACGCCGTTCTCGAGCCGGGCCCCGTCGAGGTCGCCGGCGCGACGCAGCGGCGCCAGAACCTCCTCGGCGAGCTTGGCCGCTTCGCCCAGCACCGCCTCGATCGTCTCGGAGGTCGCGTCGGCGAAGCGCCCGGTTTCGGCGAGCCGCCCGGCGCCCAGCACATGCTCGAGCAGGAAGCGCATCTCACCGACCGGGGCGCGATAGGTCATCGGGCATCTCCTCGCGGGTTCGCCGCTCAGCGATTGCGGCCGCGAGGCCGGACCGCTATCAGGGCCGCCGCAGGCGGATGCTAGGGCCGGCCGCGCGGCCCGACAAGCAGGACACGGGAACGCCATTCGATGGCCCGGCACAACACCGTGACACTTTCCGACAGCGACCGCGGCTTGCGCGCGGCCGAGGGGCTGCTGAGCGCGGGCGAGCTCGTGGCCTTCCCGACCGAGACTGTCTATGGCCTCGGCGGCGACGCCCGCAACGATCGCGCGGTGGCAAGCATCTTCGCGGCCAAGGGCCGGCCGGCCTTCAACCCGCTGATCGTCCATATCGCGGCTTTCGCCGATGCCGAACGGCTCGCGATATTCACGACCGAAGCGGGAGCGCTGGCCGCACGCTTCTGGCCCGGTCCGCTGACGCTGGTGCTGCCGCGCCGCCCGGACTCCGGCCTCTCCGCGCTCGCCACCGCGGGGCTGCCGACCGTCGCGCTGCGCGTCCCGGCGCATCCGCTCGCCCACCGCCTGCTCGCGGCCTTCGGTGGTCCGGTCGCGGCGCCGTCCGCCAATCTCTCCGGGCGGGTCAGCGCGACGACGGCGGCGCATGTCCGCGACGGGCTCGACGGCCGGATTGCGGCAATTCTCGACGGCGGCGGCTGCCAGGTCGGACTGGAATCGACGATCGTCGGTTTTGACGGCGATCTGGCGGTGCTGCTCCGTCCCGGTGGGCTGTCGGTCGAGATCCTCGCTGCGGCGCTGGGCCGGCCCTTGGCGCTGCCAGGCACCGGCACCGTTTCCGCGCCCGGACAGCTAGCGTCGCACTATGCCCCCGAGGCGGCGCTGAGGCTGGAGGCGGGAGAGGCCGGGTCCGACGAGGTCTGGCTCGGCTTCGGTCCTTCGGCGCCCGATCGTCCCGGCCTGAACCTGTCGGCCTCCGGCGATCTCGCCGAAGCCGCGGCGAACCTCTTCGGGCACCTGCGCGCGATCGACGCGCTCGCTCGACGGGTCGGCGCGAGCCGTATCGCCGTGGCCCCGATCCCGCACAGCGGGCTGGGATTGGCCATCAACGACCGGCTCGCCCGCGCTGCCACCCCACGGTCCTAGGCGCGGCCGCCCTCGGCGGAGAGGAGACGCGGGTCGATCGAGATCGAGCGCAGGGCAGCGCCCCATTTGTCATCGTCCCGGGCGCCGAAGACCGAATCCTCGTCCGCCGGCGCGATCAGCCAGCCGTTGGCCTGGATCTCGCCCTCGAGCTGGCCCGGTCCCCAGCCGGCATAGCCGAGCGCGAGCAGCGCGCGTCTCGGCCCCTCGCCTTTCGCCATGTCCTGCAGGATGTCGACCGTTGCCGTCATCGCGAAGTCCGGGCTGACGCAGAGGCTCGATTCGGCCACCGAATACTCGGCCGAATGCAGCACGAAGCCGCGGCCGTGCTCGACGGGTCCGCCGAAATGCACCCGTGCCGCCTTCAGATCGACGCTCGCCGGGATCTTCAGCTGGGCCAAGAGGTCGGCGAAGCTGAGCTCGTTCGCCGGCTTGTTGATGATGAGCCCCATGGCGCCGCCGGGAGAATGGGCGCACATGAAGATCACCGAGCGCTCGAAGCGCAGATCGCCCATTCCCGGCATGGCGATCAGCAGCTGGCCGTCGAGAAACTTGGCGTCGCGCGAACTCATGGCCCGAACATGGTCCGGTTGCCGGTTGAATACAAGCGAGGCGCCGGCCGGCGGGCTCGCCGCAATGTGACTTGTATCATGCCACGAATTGGCGGCTATCGTCCGAGCCGCTTTCATCCGGATCTCCTGCATGCGCCCGCTTGTTGCCGCCTTCGCCGCCTGCGCCGCGGCTGCCCTGCCCGGGGCGACCGTCGCAGAGACGGCCGCGCAGACGACCGCTCCCGGCGGGCAGGCCTCGGTCGCCATTCTCGGCGGCTGGCGCCAGCCTGACGGCAGCCGCCTCGCGGCGCT
Source organism: uncultured Alphaproteobacteria bacterium (assembly GCA_963750745.1). Lineage (GTDB taxonomy): Bacteria > Pseudomonadota > Alphaproteobacteria > Rhodobacterales > Rhodobacteraceae > Amaricoccus. Next base: position 15,519 of record CAVVSO010000013.1, read on the forward strand.
GCAGATCAAGCTGGCGCCGGGCTGGCACACCTACTGGCGGGTGCCCGGTGACGCCGGCATCCCGCCGAGCTTCGACTGGAGCGGCTCGAAGAATCTCGCCTCGCTCTCCTACGAGTGGCCCCGGCCGGTGGTCTTCGACAGCTTCGGCGGGCGGACGATCGGCTATTCCGGCACGCTGGTGCTGCCGGTGCGGCTGGTGCCGAAGGACCCCGATGCGCCGCTCGATCTCGCCGTGGCGCTATTCTTCGGGGTCTGCGCCGACATCTGCGTTCCGACCGAGGCCGAGGCCAGAGCGATGCTCCCGCCGGATGCACCGCCCGAGGGCAGGCCCGAGATCGAAGCCGCGCTGGCGGAGCGCGCCGAGAGCCCTGCCGAGGCCGGGGTCACCCGCGTCACCTGCACGCTGACTCCGGCGGCGGACGGCTACGAGATCGCGGCGGAGATCAGCTTCGCCGCCGATCCCGGTCCCGGGCAGGTCGCCGTGCTCGAAGCCGGCCAGCCGGACCTCTGGATCGGCCCGGCCACCAGCCGCACCGAGGGACGCAGCGTGATCGCCCGCGCCCCGGTCGAGGCAGCGGGCGGCGCCGGCCCGATGCTCGAACGCAGCGACCTGCGACTGACGGTGCTCGACCCGCGACGGGCCGTCGATATCCGCGGCTGCCGGGCCCCGTGACGCCGGTCAGTCCTCCGGCTCGGTGGTGAACATCAGCGGATAGCCCTCGCGCTGGGCCATGTCGATCGCCTGGGTCGCCTTGGTCTCGGCGATCTCGCGGGTGAAGACCGCGACCACGCAGACGCCACGCTTGTGCGCTGTCAGCATCACGCCCAGCGCCTGGTCGGTGGTCATGCGGAAGACCGCGCGCAAGACGATCACGACGAACTCGCGGGGCGTGTAGTCGTCGTTCAGCAGGATGACCTTGTAGACCTTCGGCCGCTCGGTCTTCGGCTTGGCTTCGGTGCGCGGCCTGCCAACGAGTGTGCTCATTCGCGCGGACCGCTCCCGATGCCGTCTCGTCGCCTGAGGGTAATGCCACTACCCTCGCACAATCGCATTCCGGCGTCCACCGACACGATCACTGAAAGATGCGGCACTCGGGCGAATATCGGAGTATTCTGCAAGCCATGGGCGAGACCGAACCCGAGGAAGGCGGCCTGATCGTGACCCGGTGGTCGACCGGTGCCGACGACCGTGGCCTCGCCGACGCGCACCGCGAGGCCTGGCGCTATGCCTATGCCGGCATCATCCCCGGGCTGACCCTGGAGCGCATGATCTCGCGCCGGGGTCCGAACTGGTGGGCGCGGATGCATGACCGCGGCTTCCGGGCGCTGGTGCTCGACTGCGACGACACGCTCTCGGGCTACGCCACGCTCGGCCGCAGCCGCGCCCCCGACCCGCGGCCCTGCGGCGAGATCTACGAGCTCTATCTGCGGCCGGAGTGCCACGGCTGCGGGCTGGGCCGGCGCCTCTTCGACGAGGCCAGGCTGGAACTCGGCCGGCACGGGCTGAAGCGGCTGATGGTCTGGGCGCTGGCGGAGAATGCGCTCGCCTGTCGCTTCTACCGCGCGATGGGCGGCGTCGAGAGCGCGCGATGCCAGGATCGCTTCTGCGGCGTGCCACTCGACAAGATCGGCTTCGCCTGGGGCTGAAGGCTCGCCTATTGCAGCCCCGCCGGGTCGATCACGCCCTCTCGGCAGCCGGGCGCCACCGGACCGGCGGCAAGCATCAGGGCGCGCAGGGAAGCCCGTGGCGCGATCTCCCCGCGGAGGCTGATCGTCAGCTCGTGGATCAGCGTCCGGCGACCGTCGTCGGCGCAACGGACCTGCACCCGCGCGCCGGTCCCGGCGCCGAAGGCCGCATCGAAGGCGGCGCGGATATCGGAGGCCCGAACCTTCGCGCCGACCCGGTCGGCCAGCAAGGACGCGACCGGCGAGGCGTTGATCGCGTCGGCCAGGGACAGCATGTCGTCGAAATATCCGTCCGCACCGTCAGGCCCGCGGTGACAGCTGCCGTGCTTCAGCCATTCGTGCCGGTCGAGGGCGCTCGCGATGCCGGGCATCGCGACACGGAGCCGGGCGCGGCCGCGGGCGTCGAGATCGACCGGCGGCAGCTTCGACCACCGCCCCTCCTGGTCGAGCTCTACCAGTGCTGCGGGCACGTCGCAGTAGGCTCGGCTCTCGGGCTGCGCCCACAGGCCGTGGATCGACAGCCGCGTCGCGGCGGCCGGCAGCCCGCCGTCGTTGAGCGCGCGGCATTCGGCGGTGCGGGACATCGTCTCGCAGAACGCCGGCTGCCAGCTCAGGACCAGCAGGTTCTCGGTCGATTCGTCGCCCGCCGGCGGCTTGCGCCGGCCCGAGGCTCGAACTCGTCCGCCTGGCCGCCCGGCTCGACGACCCGGACCCCGCAGGCGGCGGATACCCAGCGTTCGGTCGCGACCGGCGCCTCAGGAACCGCGATCAGGAAATAGCCGCCGCCTGACGGGTTCACCGCATGGATCGGATAGGCCCGGAGCGGCTCGGTGCGGATGTCTCCCGGATTGGTCCCCCTGTTCTTCGACTGGAACGCCTCGCAGGACTTCATCGCGACAAATGAGCCTTCCGACCGCTCCGCTGCCGTTGTGGAACCGGCTGCGAGCGCCGCTCCGATCAAGGCCAGGAGCAGCGGCGCCCGAGCCCATTTCCACGCGACGAGACCTGCGCGACCGCCGCGCTGCCTGACGCGGCGCGCGCTTGCATTCCGGCCTGCGTTCGCCACACTGTCGCGATGACTCTGACGCTGCATTTCCATCCGCTCGCCTCGTTCTGCCACAAGGCGCTGATCGCGCTCTACGAGCTCGAGCTGCCGTTCCGGCCGGTCATCGTCGATCTTGGCGACCCCGCCTCTCGCGCCGAGTTCGCCCGCGTCTGGCCCCCGCTCAAGTTTCCCGTGCTGCAAGACAGCCTCCGCAACGCCACGGTAGCGGAATCGACGATCGTCGTCGAATACCTCGATGCCTTTCACGGGCGCGGGCGCCGGCTGGTGCCGGCCGATCCCGACCTCGCCTGGAGAGTGCGGCTCTGGGACCGCATCTTCGACCAGTATCTCGAGCTGCCGATGCAGAAGATCGTCACCGACGCCATCCGTCCCGCCGACGGCCACGACCCGCACGGCGTCGCCGAGGCCGAGGCAGCGCTCGGCGACGCCTACCGCTTCCTTGAGGAGCGGTTGCGGCCCGAGCCCTGGGCCGCCGGTGAGGACTTCACGCTCGCCGACTGCGCCGCGGCGCCGGCGCTTTTCTACGCCGACACGGTCAAGCCGCTCGGCGAGCGTGAGCCGCGGCTGCGCGGCTATCTCGACCGGCTGATGCTGCGGCCGTCCTTCGCCCGGGTTCTGACCGAGGCGGCGCCCTACTTTCCGATGTTTCCGCTCGACCCCAAGCCCAGGCTGCCCGGCAGCCGGTGACGGTCAGGCGCCGCCCCGGTGATAAGGCCCGCCGGCAAGGATCGTCGCCGCGCGGTAGAGCTGTTCGGCCAGCATCGCCCGCACCAGCATATGCGGCCAGACCAGCCGCCCGAGCGACAGGAGCTTGTCGGCCCGGGTGCGAAACCCGGGATCCAGCCCGTCGGCGCCACCGATTGCGAAAGCCAGATCGCGGCGGCCGGCATCGGCGGCCTGGCGCAGCAGAGCGGCGAAGGCCGGCGAGTCGGGCTGATCGCCGCGCTCGTCGAGGGCGACCAGCAGCGCGCCTTTGGGGATGGCGGCGGAAAGGAGCTCGGCCTCGACCGCAGGACCGCCGCCGCGGCGGTCGTCGATCTCGACGAGCTTTGCCGGGCCGAGGCCCAAGGCGCGTCCGCTGCGGTCGAACCGCGCGAGATAGTCGGCGACGATCTCCGCCTCGGGGCTCGCCCGCAGGCGGCCCACGGCGAGTATCGTCACCCGCACGTCGGCGTCAGGCGGTGCCGGTGGCCCGGGGACGCGCTGCGGACTGCGGCAGCCACATTTTCTCGAGCTGGTAGAACTCGCGCACCTCGGGACGGAACACGTGGACGACCACGTCGCCCGCGTCGATCAGCACCCAGTCGCCGAGATCCTTGCCCTCGGTGCGGACGATCAGCCCCGAGATCCCGCTTGAGCCGATCGGCGAGCTTCTCGGAGATCGCCGAGACCTGGCGCGACGAGCGTCCGGTGGCGATCACCATGTGATCGGCCATCTCGGATTTGCCTGCCAGCGGGATGGTGAGGATGTCCTCGGCCTTGTCGTCCTCGAGCGAGGCGAGGATGGTTGACAGCAGGTCGTTGCTGTCGATGGTCCCCGCGGTCGGCGCCAAAGCGCCTGCGGGAGTGGCGGCGTGAGCCGCCGGGGTCTGATGAGTTCAGGTCCGACTCCTCCGTTTGTCGCGTCGATCCTGCCCGGCGCCGGCATTCCCAATGTAGTTCAGACGGTGCCTCGTCTCAAGGATGCTGATCGCTGCGGGTTAGCGGAGCGTTACCCGAGCACGTGCGAAAGAAAACCCGACGCCCGGCGCGGCGGCCGCGCCGTGGCTCAGGTCAGGCGGCCTTGAGCTGGCCGCGCACCAGCTTCTCGTAGTCGCCGGCGATGGCACGGGTCAGGGCGCCGACCTCGAAGCTGTAGTCGCCGATCGAGCCGACCGGGGTGACCTCGGCGGCGCTGCCGGTCAGCCAGCATTGCTGGAAGTCGGCCATCTCCTGCGGCTCGATGTGGCGCTCGATCACCCGGACGCCTCGCTCCTTCAGCATCTGCAGCACGGTCTGGCGGGTGATGCCGTTCAGGAAGCAGTCGGGCTCGGGGGTGTGCACCTCGCCGTCACGCACGAAGAAGACGTTGGCGCCGGTCGCCTCGGCGATGAAGCCGCGATAGTCCATCATGATCGCATCCGAGCAGCCCTTGGCCTCGGCGGCATGCTTGGACATCGTGCAGATCATGTAGAGGCCGGCGGCCTTGGCGAAGCAGGGGATGGTCTCGGGGCTCGGCCGCTTCCACTTCGAGATGTCGAGCCTGGCGCCCTTCATCTTGGCGTCGCCGTAATAGGCGCCCCACTCCCAGACCGCGATCGCCATATGCACCGGGTTGCGCGCGCTCGCGACCCCCATGTCCGGGCCGGAGCCGCGCCAGATCACCGGGCGGATGTAGGCGTCGGCGAGGCCGCTCCTGGCGAGGGCGGCGGCCTTCGCGGCCTCGATCTCGTCGGCGGAGAAGGACGCCGGGATATCCATATACGCGCAGGATCTCAGCAGCCGTTCGGTGTGCTGGCGGCTCTTGAAGATCTCGCCGCCATAGGCGCGCTCGCCCTCGAAGACCGAGCTCGCATAGTGCAGCGCATGGGTCAGCACGTGGATCTTGGCATCGCGCCACGGCACGAAGGCCCCGTCCATCCAGATGACACCGTCCCGATCGTCGTATGCGCCCGCCATGGCCGTTCCCCACTGGATTTCGCGATGTTTCGCCGCGGTCGCCTTATCCGACCGTTTGTTGCGTCAGGTCGCGGAGGGGCTAGCATTTGCCACTTGGAATGTCAACATGCCTGACATAAACTGTGAGCGGAACCGTGATCAGGGATCCCCGATGGGCGCAGGCTACTCGACCAATCCCAGCCGCAGCGAGCAGCTGCTGTTCCTGACCGACGACCAGCTGCGCCAGGGTATCGAGCTGATGTTCTTCGCTTATCGCGGCTTCACCGCCGACCCCGACCGCATCCTCGCCGAGCGCGGCTACGGACGGGCGCATCACCGGGCGATCCATTTCATCAACCGCCGGCCGGGGCTGACCGTCAACGAGCTTCTCGACTTTCTCGGCGTCACCAAGCAGAGCCTGAATCGGGTGCTGCGCCAGCTCGTCGACGATGGGATGGTGGAGAGCCGAGTCGGGCTCGCCGATCGCCGGCATCGCAACCTGCACCTGACCGAGGCCGGGCGGAGCTTCGAGCAGGAGCTGTCGGCGGCGCAGCGGCGGCGGATGCGGGCGGCTTTCTCGACGGCGGGGCCGGAGGCGGTGCATGGGTTTCGCAAGGTGCTGGAGCAGATGATCGACCCGGTGCTGCGCGAGCAGGTGGTGGGCTGGCTCGAGGGCGGCCGGCCGTGAGCGAGGCCGCGCAGCCGCATATCCTTGTCGTCGACGACGATGCGCGGATCCGCGCGCTCTTGCAGAAGTTCCTGGCGCGCAGCGGCTTCATGGTCACCACCGCCCGCGACGCGGCCCATGGCCGACGGCTGCTCGAGGGGCTGGAGTTCGATCTGATCGTGCTCGACGTGATGATGCCGGGCGAGGACGGGCTTGAGCTCACCGGCAGCCTGCGCGAGACGATGACGACGCCGATCCTGTTGCTCACCGCCCGCGGCGACGCCGACGACCGCATCCTCGGGCTCGAGGCCGGAGCGGACGATTATCTGGGCAAGCCCTTCGAACCACGGGAACTTCTGCTCCGGATCAACGCGATCCTGCGGCGGGTGCCGAAGCCGCAGCCGAAGGCCGAGCCGCCGAAAACGCTGCAGCTCGGCGAGGTGCGTTACGACCTCGGGCGGGGGGAGTTGTGGCGGGGGCGGGATATGATTCGGTTGACGGCGACCAAGTCGATGCTGATGCGGATCTTTGCGGCGCGGCCCAATGAAGCAGTGACGCGGCAGGAGCTAGTCGAGGATCTGGGCGGCGGCATCGCCGAGGCGCAGGAGCGGGCGGTGGATGTGCAGATCACCCGGCTGAGGCGCAAGATCGAGGATGATCCGCGGGCGCCGCGGTATTTGCAGACAGTGCGGGGGTCGGGGTACATGCTGGCGCCGGATTGAGGCCAAGTCGCTGCAACGGCTCGCTTTTTGCGATCTTGAACGCGTCTTGAAACCATCTTGAAAGCATATGGGAGGTTTGGGGTGACGGACGCGGCGGACTGGGGACGGGTGGACGACTATATCGTCGGCGCACTGGTGCCGGCGGATCCGGCGCTCGCGGCGGCGATGGCGGCCAATGCGGCGGCGAAGCTGCCGGCGATCGACGTGGCGCCGAACCAGGGCAAGCTCCTGCATATCTTCGCGCGGATGGTCGGGGCGCGGCGGATCCTCGAGATCGGCACGCTCGGTGGCTATTCGACGATCTGGCTGGCGCGGGCGCTGGAGCCGGGCGGCCGGCTGGTGACGCTGGAGGCCGACCCGCGCCACGCCGAGGTAGCGCGGGCCAACATCGCGCGGGCCGGGCTCGACGCGGTGGTCGAGATCCACGTCGGGCCGGCGCTCGCGAACCTGCCGAACCTGCCGGCGGATGCGCCGTTCGATCTGGTGTTCATCGACGCCGACAAGGCCAACAACCCGGGCTATCTGGAATGGGCGCTGAAGCTGACCCGGCCGGGCAGCGTCATCATCTGCGACAACGTGGTGCGCGACGGCCGGGTCGCCGATGCGGCGAGCCGCGACAGCGCCATCGTCGGCATCCGGCGGTTCTTCGAGATGCTGGCCGCCGAGCCGCGGCTGACCGGCACCGCGGTGCAGACGGTCGGCTCCAAGGGCTGGGACGGCTTCGCCATCGCCATCGTCGCCTGACCGGGGCGACTGCTTTCTTCGGCCGATCCGGCGAGGCTCCTGTGGAGCCTCGCCTGGGCCGTCGCCCGGAGCCCATGGCGGAGGGCGAGGGGGTGCGGCCTGGACCGACGCTCGTAATCGGGCGGGACAGTGGAGAGGGAGTTGAGTTACCCGAAGCTATCAGCTCCCGATCATTTCCTTCCTCGCCCGTGAGCCCTCCGGGCCGGGAGGTTTGCGATGGTGACGGTTTGGTGACACAAGGGTCGCGGCCGTGCGATTGATCGGCGTTGCGGGTCCGGGGGGCGGTTTGCGCGGTAGTCTGCAGGTCAGGGCCAACGAGGTTCGCGGCTGGGCGTTCGATCCCGGGGCGGAGGCAGAGAGCGTCGAGGTGCGGCTGCGGGTCGGCGAGCGGGTGATCGGCGCAGGCCGCGCCTCGCTGCCGCGGCCGGACGTGAGCGAGGCCCTGGGCGTCGGGGGCGACCATGGCTTCCGGCTGCCGTTCGCGCTCGGCGCCGAGGAGGTGCCGCGGATGGTGGTCGAGGCGCGGGCGGCGCCGGACCTGCCGTGGCAGGCGCTGGGGCAACCGCAGCCGGCGGGGCGGAAGCGGGGGCAGTACCAGAGCTTCGACGACGCACACGGCGCCTCGCGGTCCGCCGCGAAGCTCGCGGCGCTCCGGCTGTCGCTGCTGCCGAACCGGCACGGCAACGCGCAGAGCCCGCTCAAGGGGCTGTCGGTGCTCGATCTCGGCTGCAACGAGGGCTTCTTCTGCGGCGAGGCGCTGCGCCAGGGCGCGGCCCGGGTGGTCGGCATCGATGCCAACCAGGGGTTTCTCGCCCGCGCCGCCGCCCGCTTCCCGGCGGCGGAGTTCCGGCACGGCTCGTGGTGGGAGCTGCCGGACGCGAGGTTCGACGTGATCCTGTTCCTCTCGGCGATCCACTACGAGCCGGAGCCGGCGGCGCTGCTGCGCAAGCTCGCGGGCCACCTCGCGCCAGGCGGCACGCTGATCGTCGAATGCGGCATCGCCTCCGGCCGCGGCAAGGCCTGGCGGTCGGTGACCCGCGCCGACGGCAAGCGGCGCTATCCGACGCTCGATCTCTTCGTCAGCGAGGTCTGCCAGCCTTTCGCCACCCGCATGGTCGGGCCGAGCGTGGCGCAGAGCGGCGATCCGGTGCCGCGGCGGGTGTTCCACTGCGCGCTGAAGGAGAGCATGGCGCTGATCGTGATCGGACCGAGTCGCAGCGGCAAGTCCACGCTCGCCCGCGAGTTCGGTCAGCGCGAGATCGCAGTGGTGAGCACCGACCGGCTCCTGAGCCGGCTGCTGCGCGAGCCGCGCTACGACGGAATGCCGCTCGCCGCCCGGGTGCGGCGGTTCCTGCCGCCGCCGGTGAGCTTCCACCGGGTCGGCAACGCGCTCGCCGCCGAGCGGCCAGGCGAGTTCGTCGATTTCCTGCTCGCCGAGCTGCCGCAGGGGCCGGAGATGCTCTGCATCGAGGGCGAGATCCTGCGCCACCGCAGCGTCCGCGACCTGCTGCTGCGCGGCCTGCGCGCGCGCAAGGTCCGCCCATGGGTCATCGCCGCGCAGCGGCCGAGCCCGACCCGCGCGCTCGTCTCGCGCGCCGCGGCGGCGATGCGCAGCGCCCTGGTCGCGGGGCGGATCGCGCTGGCCCGGGCGCTCAGGCGGCGGCCGCTGCCGGCGGGCGTCGACAAGAGCCTGAAGCCGTGACCGGCGGCGGCGATCGTTTCGCGGGCGGCGACAGTCCGTCCGCGGCGGCGCGGTACCGCTGAGCGCCGGCGCTGCCTATCTCCCCGGCAACCAGAGATCGGGAGGACCAGATGCTGAAGCAGATCCAGGGCCTGCACCACGTCACCGCGATGGCGTCGGATGCGCGGGCCAACAACAGCTTTTTCACCGACACGCTCGGCCTGCGCCGGGTCAAGAAGACGGTGAACTTCGACGCGCCGGAGGTCTATCACCTCTATTACGGCGACGAGCACGGCACCCCGGGCTCGGTGATGACCTACTTCCCCTTCCCCAACATCGGCGCCCGCGGCAAGGGCACCGGCGAGGTCGGTGAGACCGTCTTCGCGGTGCCGCCGGGCGCGATCCCCTTCTGGCGCGAGCGGCTGGCGGCCGCCGGCGCCGGCGGCCTTGCCGAGGACAGCCGGTTCGGCGAGGCGCGGCTGAGCTTCACCGGGCCGGACGGCGACGAGCTCGCGCTGGTCGAGGCCGAGGACGCCCGCGCGCCCTGGACCGGCGGCGGCGTGCCTGACGACGCGGCGATCCGCGGCTTTCATTCGGCGGCGCTCCGGCTGCGCGATGCCGGCGCCACCGACGCGCTGCTGCGCTTCATGGGCTACGAGCCGGCGGAGCGGGCGGGCGATCTCGTCCGCTATCGCCATCCGGCCGGCAACGGCGCCGACCTGATCGACGTCGAGACCCTGCCCGGCGGCCGCAGCGCCGATCTCGGGGCGGGCTCGGTGCATCATATCGCCTTCGCGGTGCCCGATCGGGCGGCGCAGCTCGCGGTGCGCCAGGCGCTGGTCGATACCGGCGCCCAGGTGACGCCGGTGATCGACCGCGACTATTTCTGGTCGATCTACTTCCGCACGCCGGGCGGCGTGCTGTTCGAGGTGGCGACCGCCGAGCCCGGCTTCGAGCGCGACGAGGAGCTCGCGCATCTCGGCGAGGCGCTGAAGCTGCCGAAGCAGCACGCGCACCTCAGGGAGTGGCTGGAGACGCACCTGGAGGCGATCGCATGAGCGAGGCCAGCGAGTCCTACTTCTACCACGCCGAGGGCCGGGCCGAGGGCAAGCCGCTGGCCTTCGTGTTCCACGGCACCGGCGGCACCGAGAACCAGTTCGTGCCGCTGGTGCGCGAGCTGATGCCCGGCGCCGCGATCGTGGCGCCGCGCGGCGACGTCTCGGAGCAGGGGGCGCTGCGCTTCTTCCGTCGCCGCGCCGAAGGCGACTACGACATGGCCGATCTCGCGGCACGGACCGATGCGATGGCCGGCTTCGTCGAGGCGCATGTCGGCATCGCCAAGCCGAGCCGCGTCGTCGGGCTCGGCTATTCCAACGGTGCCAACATCCTCGCCAGCGTGATCTTCGCCCGGCCGGCGCTGTTCGGGAAGGCGGTGCTGATGCATCCGCTGATCCCGTTTGTCCCGGCGCCGGCGCCGGTGACCACCGAGATCCTGATCACCGCCGGCGAGCGCGACCCGATCTGCCCGCCCGAGACGACGCGGGCGCTCGAAGCCTGGCTCATCGCGCAGGGCGCAACGGTGACCAGCCACTGGCATCGCGGCGGGCACGAGATCGACCGGTCCGAAATCACTGCCATCGCGCAGTTCCTGCGCTAGCTAGCGAGCGAGAGGCGAGGAGGCATTCATGGCGATCGACCCGAGTGACATCATCCTTGAGGAAGGCCCGAGCAAGGGCCGCTACGTCTATCGCGTCGGCGAGGACGAAGCGTTCATGACCTTCTCCAAGGCCGGGGCGCATCTGGTCATCATCGACCATACCGAGGTGCCGCCGGCGTTCCGCGGCAGCGGCGCCGGGCTGGCGCTGGTCGAGCGCGGGGTGGCCGACGCCCGGGCCGCCGGCAAGAGGATCCTGCCGCTCTGCCCGTTCGCCGCCGCGCAGTTCCGCAAGCATGCCGAATGGGCCGACGTGCTCGAAGGCCGCAAGGAGACGCAATCATGAGCTGGAACCCCGCCCTCGACCCGACCTGCCCGACCGGCGACGCGGTCGATGCGATCGAGACGCTGATCATCCCGCGGGCGCGCGATCTCGGCGACTTCGAGGTGCGCCGGGCGCTGCCGGCGCCCAAGCGGCAGATGGTCGGGCCGTTCATCTTCTTCGACCAGGCGGGGCCGGCGGAGTTCCTGACCGGCCAGGGCGTCGATGTGCGGCCGCACCCGCACATCGGGCTGGCCACCGTCACCTATCTCTTCAAGGGCGAGTTCCAGCACCGCGACAGCCTGGGGTCGGACCAGATCATCCATCCGGGTGCGGTGAACTGGATGACCGCCGGCAAGGGCGTCACCCATTCGGAGCGGACCAGCGTCGAGACCCGCAAGCATCCGCATTCGCTGTTCGGCATCCAGACCTGGGTGGCGCTGCCCGAGGCGGCCGAGGACGTCGAGGCCGACTTCGAGCACGCGGCCAAGGAGGCGCTGCCGGTGATCGAGGCCGAGGGGGTGACGGCGCGGCTGATCCTCGGCAACGCCTGGGGCGAGCGGGCGCCGATCAAGGTGTTCAGCGAGATGTTCTATGCCGACGTCGAGATGGCGCCCGGAGCGCGGGTGGCGCTGCCGGACGGGCACGAGGACCGCGGGCTCTATGTGGTCTCCGGCAGCGTGGTGATCGGCGGGCAGAGCTTCGAGGCGGCGCGGATGATGACCTTCCGCCCCGGCGACCGGCTGCATGTGACGGCGGGGCCGGAGGGGGCGCGGCTGATGCTGCTCGGCGGCGAGACGCTGGGCGGGCCGCGGTACATCTGGTGGAACTTCGTCGCCTCGTCGAAGGAGCGGATCGAGGCGGCCAAGGAGGCCTGGCGCGCCGGGGACTGGGAACACGGCCGCTTCCGGCTGCCGCCCGGCGACGACGCGGAGTTCATTCCGCTGCCGCCGTAGTCATGCCGCTGCGCGGCCGAGCGAGGCCTCGAGCTCGGCCTTCAGGTGGGCGTGGCGGGTTGCGGGGTCGGCGGCGCGGGAACGGCACGCCTGACGAGCAGCCGGCGTTCGTCGGCGAGGAGCCGGGCGGGTCCGGCCGGGCGCAGCGCCTGCAGCCGCGCGGTGCGCTCGGCGGTGTTCAGGGTGGCGAGCTCGAGCACGGCCGGGTGGATATAGGCGGAGCGGCTGATCGCCGGGGTGTTGTGCAGCCGGGCGGCCGCGGCTTCGGCCATGACCCGCACCGCCAGGCGGTGCTTCGCGGCGCGGGCGGCATCGAAGGCCGCGAGGGTTCCGGCCCAGGTGCGGAAGGTCTTGGCGGTCACGCCTTGGACGCCGGTGCGATCGGCGAGGTAGGCGTTGACCTGGTGCGAGCCGATCGGGTTCATCTCGCCGTCGGCGCCGACCCAGCCGAAGAGGGTGCGGCCGGGCAGATCGTCGATCGCCTCGAAGATCCGGTGAAGCCGCCGGTCGCGCAGCCGGTGGTCGACCAGCCGGCCGCCCTTGGCCCGGAACCGCAGGCGCAGCTCGCCGTCGCCGAGGGTCAGATGGCGGTGCAGGAGCGTCGTCGCGCCGTAGCTTCGGCTGCGGGCGGTATGCGCCGCCGAGCCCACGCGCAGGTGCAGCCGGTCGAGGAGCACCGCGATCGCGGCGAGGCTGAAGTCGAGATCCCCTGCCTCGCCGGCGAGATCGCGCTCGATCCGCGACCGGAAGCGTGCGAGCGCGGCGCCGAAGGCGACGAGCCCGTCGTATTTGGCCAGCGACCGCCAGGCGCTCCAGTCGGGATGGTAGCGGTACTGCTTGCGCCCGGCCACATCGATGCCGGTCGCCTGCAGGTGGCCGGAAGGATCGGGGCAGATCGACGTCGGCATAGGCGGGCGGGATGCCGAGCGCCGCGATCCGCTGGCGCTCGGCGGCCGCGACCGGCCGCCCGTCGGGGCAGAGGTAGCTGAACCCCCGGCCCTGCCGCCGGCGGCGGATGCCGGGCATCCGGTCGGAGACATAGACCAGCCCCGGCGGCAGCGCGGGGCCGGGATTGGCGGGCTCGGGCACGGGCACGGGCATCCCCCTCGTCGCGGATCGTGCGACGCCGGCAAACGTGCGGGGCCATCGCAGAGTTCCGCCGGGCGGGCTTGTTCACGCGGGGCGGCGTCGCTAGGTTCCCTCCCGCAATCGGACGAGGAGCGGGAATGGCGGGCGCGGCACTGGTCACCGGCGGGGCGCAGCGGATCGGGGCGGCGCTGGCGCGGCGGCTCGCGGCGCGCGGCAGCGACGTGGCGGTCCACTGCAACGCCAGCCGGGACGCGGCCGAGGCGCTGGCCGAGGAGCTGCGCGGCGCCGGCGTCCGCGCCGCGGTGGTCGAGGCGGATTTCCTGGACCGGGCGGCGACCGCGGCGCTGGTGCCGGCGGCGGCGGCGGCGCTCGGCCAGCCGCTGACGGTGCTGGTCAACAACGCCTCGGCCTTCGACTATGACACCATCGCCAGCGCGACGGCGGAGACCTGGGACCGCAACGTCGGCTCGAACCTGCGCGCGCCGTTCGAGCTGATCCAGGCCTTCGCCGCGCAGGCGCCGAAGGCGGGGCGCGACGCGGACGGGGAGCCGGTGGCGCGCGCCGCGGTGGTCAATATGATCGACCAGCGGGTGCGCAAGCTGACGCCGGAGTTTGCCACTTATACGATCGCCAAGATGGGGCTCTGGGCGCTGACCCGGATCGCCGCCCAGGGCCTTGCCCCCGACGTCCGGGTGAACGCGATCGGCCCGGGTCCGACGCTGCGCGGCGCGCACCAGTCGGAGGCGCATTTCGCCCGCCAGCGCGCGGCGACCATCCTCGGCCGCGGCTCCAATCCCGAGGAGATCGCCGCGGCCCTGAGCTTCATCCTCGACGCGCCGGGGCTGACCGGGCAGCTGATCTGCATCGACGGCGGCCAGCACCTGGCATGGCGGACGCCGGATGTGCTCGGGGATCGAGTAACGCACGTCCCCCGATTGCCCTTCCGCGCGCTGCCGTGCTTGACTTTTCCACCCCTGCAATGAGTCGTCACAAATCCGTGTTGATTCTGTCAATGATTTCAGAAATTTACTTTGGTTGACATGAAATGGTTAGCGATTCCCGCGGCTTACAGATTTGCACAAAATTTGGGCAAACCGACAAACGATCTTGTTTTGCAGGGGAATTGCCCCACGGGGCAAAGTTTTCCCCCGAGTTGTCCACAGGAATGGTGGACAGGTTTACACTTGAAATCGGTTGCGGTTCCGGGCAGCGCGAGGGAGAATCGGGCCATGGGTGACGGCATGGGTGACGGCGGGCAGGTGACGGACGCCGAGCGCGGCAAGGGCCGGGGCTTCGACGAGGAAGGTGCTGCGAACGCCTCGGCGCGCACCGGGCATCTGGTGATCCGCGACTATCTGCGCCGGCTCGAGGAGCGGCCCGGCGTCTACCGGATGCTCGATCCCAAGGGCGAGGTGCTCTACGTCGGCAAGGCGCGGAACCTGAAAAAGCGCGTGGCCGCCTACGCCAAGCCCTTCGGCCACGACTCGCGCATAACGCGAATGATCTCGGCGACGGCGTCGATGATGTTCCTGACCACCGGGAGCGAGACCGAGGCGCTGCTCCTGGAGCAGAACCTGATCAAGCAGCTCAAGCCGCGCTACAACGTGCTCCTGCGCGACGACAAGAGCTTCCCGAACATCCACGTCACCGCCGGGCATCCGTTCCCGCGGATCGAGAAGCATCGCGGATTGCGCAAGGATCCGGGGCGCTATTTCGGACCGTTCGCCTCGGCGGGGAGCGTCAACCGGACGCTGAACCAGCTGCAGAAGGCGTTCTTGCTGCGCTCCTGCTCGGACCCGATGTTCGAGAGCCGGACCCGGCCGTGCCTGCTGCACCAGATCAAGCGGTGCAGCGCGCCCTGCGTCGGGCTGATCGGCGAGGCCGACTACGGCGCGCTGGTCGAGGACGCGGTCTTGTTCCTCACCGGCAAGTCGACGCGGGTGCAGGAGCAGCTCGCCGAGGCGATGGGCGAGGCGAGCCGGGCGATGGCGTTCGAGCGCGCCGCGGCGATCCGCGACCGCATCCGGGCGCTGACCAACGTGCAGGCGAACCAGGGCATCAACCCGGAGGGGGTCGAGGAGGCGGACGTGGTGGCGCTGCACCAGGAGGGCGGCCAGGCCTGCGTGCAGGTCTTCTTCATCCGGGCGCACCAGAACTGGGGCAACCGGGCGTATTTCCCGCGCACCGGGTCGGGGGCGGAGCCGGGCGAGATCCTCGAGGCGTTCCTCGGGCAGTTCTACGGCAACAAGACCCCGCCGCGGCTGATCCTGACCAGCCACGCGCCGGACAACGCCGATCTCCTGACCGACGCGCTGACCACCCAGCTCGGGCGCAAGGTGGCGATCGCCCAGCCGCGAGCGCGGCGAGAAGGCGGGGCTGGTCGAGCAGGCGGCGCGCAACGCCCGCGAGGCGCTGGCGCGGCGGATGGCGGAGAGCGCGAGCCAGACGGCGCTCTTGGACGGGCTGGCCGAGGCGTTCGGGCTCGACGGGGCGCCGGAGCGGATCGAGGTCTACGACAACAGCCACATCATGGGCACCAACGCGGTCGGCGGCATGATCGTCGCCGGGCCGGAGGGGTTCCTGAAGTCGCAGTACCGCAAGTTCAACATCCGCTCGACCGAGCTCACCCCCGGCGACGACTTCGGGATGATGCGCGAGGTGCTGACCCGCCGCTTCGCCCGGCTGGCCAAGGAGGATCCCGGACCGCCAGTCCGACGCCTGGCCGGATCTGGTGCTGATCGACGGCGGCGCCGGGCAGGTGGCGGCGGCGTGCGCGGCGCTCCTGGAGCTCGGCATCGACGAGGTGACGGTCATCGGCATCGCCAAGGGCGTCGACCGCGACGCCGGCAAGGAGGAGTTCTACCGGCCGGGCCAGCCGCCGATGGCGCTTGGACATCGCGACCCGGTGCTCTACTTCGTCCAGCGGTTGCGCGACGAGGCGCACCGCTTCGCGATCGGGGCGCATCGGGCGAAGCGGGCGGCGCAGACGCGGGCGACGCCGCTCGACGAGGTGCCGGGGGTCGGGGCGGCGCGCAAGCGGGCGCTGCTCGCGCATTTCGGATCGGCCAAGGCGGTGACGCGGGCCGGGCTCGCCGATCTCAAGGCGGCGCCGGGAATTTCCGACACCCTCGCCGAGGTGATCTACGGCTTCTTCCATGGTGACGCATGACCGAAATCACGCGCGCCCGGTCCGAGGCGCAATTCGCTCAAGTCCACGCCCTGGTCGGCGAGCTGGCGGCCTGGGACGCTGCGGAAATGGCGGCGCTCGGCATCGACAGCGACGATCTCCTGCGCACCCACTATTCCGACTCCCCCGCGACACTGAAAAAGCGAAGTTCACCGCGCCGGGAGCCGCGTTCTTCCTGTGCCTCGCCTCGGATCGCCCGGTCGGATGCGCCGGGAGCCGAGGCCGCTGCAAGCTCTACGCCCGCCCGGACGCGCGTGGCCGAGGCGTCGGCGGCGCATTGCTCCGCGCGGTGCTCGCCGGGATGGCGGAACACGGCTACCGCCGGGCGCGGCTCGAGACCGCCACGGTGATGGCGGCGGCGGTGGCGCTCTATCGCGCGAGCGGATTCGAGTCCTGCTCGCCGTTCCGCCGTGTCCCGAGCGGGCTCGAGGCGATCACGATCTTCATGGAACGTCCCCTCTGACCCCGCGCGCGATCGCGTCACCTTCCATGCGGCAGGGCAAAGGGCTATATGTCCGCATGTCCGCCGGAACGACTGAGCTTGGAGCCCCGCGGCAATGCGCTGGACCGTGCCGAACATTCTCACGGTGATGCGGCTGCTCGCGGCGCCGGGCGTGGCCTTCGCGTTCGTGATCTTCGACCGGCCCTACGCCGACTGGATCGCCTTCTTCCTCTTCATCCTCGCGGCGCTGACCGACTTCGTCGACGGCAAGCTCGCCCGCGCCTGGAAGCAGGAGACCAACTTCGGCCGGATGATGGACCCGATCGCCGACAAGGCGATGGTGGTGATCGCACTCGCGGTGATCGTCGGGCTCTGGGGGCCCAAGGCCTTCATCCTGGTGCCGGTCGCCTTCATCCTGCTGCGCGAGGTCTTCGTCTCGGGCCTGCGCGAGTTCCTCGGCGGCAAGGCCGCCAAGCTCAAGGTCACCTATCTCGCCAAGTGGAAGACCACCTCGCAGATGGTGGCGATCCCGGTGCTGCTGCTCGCCGGGGTCTTCGAGTGGGATCGCCGGCACCACACGCCCTGGGTCAGCGACTGGTTCCACAACTGGGCGGAGTGGCTGTTGTCGAACGGCGGGATGATCCTGATCTGGATCGCCGGGCTGCTGACGCTGATGACCGGCTACGACTATCTGATGAAGGCGCTGCCGTTCCTCAAGGACCGCAAGCGGTGACGCTGACCGTGCGCTATTTCGCCTGGCTGCGCGAGCGGGTGGGCGAGCCCTGGGAGTCGGTGGAGACCGGGGCGGCGACGGTGGCCGATCTGGTCGAGGAGCTGCGCGGCCGCGACGAGGGGCATGCGCTGGCCTTCGCCGACCTGCGGGCGGTGCGGGTGGCGGTGGACCAGGAGCTGTCCGATCTCGCAGCGCCGCTCGAAGGCGTGCGCGAGGTGGCGTTCTTCCCGCCGATGACCGGCGGCTGAATGGCGGTCCGGGTCCAGCGCGAGGACTTCGATCTCGGCCGCGAGCTCGCCGCGCTCCGCGCCGGGCGCAGCGACATCGGGGCGCTGGTCAGCTTCACCGGGCTGGTGCGGGATCGCGGCGACGGCCTCGGCTGCCTCGAGCTCGAGCATTATCCCGGCATGACCGAGAAGGCGCTCGCCGCGATCGAGGCCGAGGCCTGCGCGCGCTGGGGGCTCGACGCCTGCCTGATCATCCACCGCACCGGCCGGCTCTCTCCGGGCGAGCAGATCATGATGGTGGCGACCGCCGCGGCGCACCGGCAGGCCGCCTTCGCGGCGGCGGAGTTCCTGATGGACTATCTGAAGTCGCGGGCGCCGTTCTGGAAGAAGGAGGCGCTGGCCGGGGGCGAGCGCTGGGTCGAGGCCCGGGCCGCGGACGAGGCCGCGCTCGAGCGCTGGAGCCGCGGCTGACGCGACCCTCGCGCGCCTGTGACCGGGCGCGATGAAGCCACCGTACCCGCCCGGAGCCAACCCGGTCGTGCCGGGAACCTTTTCCGACCGGCGACATCCAACCTGCCGTGACGCTGCATGGATGGCGGCGTCGGCAAGAGGAGACCGCCATGACCAGACTGCCCGCCTTCCTGCTCGCCGCCTTCGCCGCCGGCGCGCTGCCGGCGCTCGCCCAGGACGTCGGCGAGGCGCCGCCGCCGGCGCCCTACCAGGAGGTGAGCAAGCTGGTGAAGCTGCCGGACTTCCTGCCCGGCCTCGGCCAGCTCTTCGTCGATCCGGCGACGCTGCCGGCCGGCCCGTTCCTCGCCTACGACCACGACGGCAAGCTGGTCAGCACCATCTACATGATCCCGGTCGCCGACCTGAACCCGGACAAGAGCTTCGACAATCTCGCCGCGCCCGGCGGCGACGGTCGACCACGTCGACATCTACTTCAACGCCGGCCATCCGGGCGTCGAGGTGCCGCACGCGCATCTCGTGCTCTGGCACGTGCCGGCGGCGGACGAGGCGCGGGTGGCGAAATGATCCTGACCCGGCGCCGGCTGCTCGGGCTCGGCGGCGGCTCGCCGCCCTGGTCGCTGCTGCCGGCGGCCGGCGCGCCGCCGCCGGTGACGCACGCGATCCGCATGCAGGGCGACGCGACCGGCGCGCATGTCGGCTTCGATCCGGTCGGCCTGCGCATCCGCCCGGGCGAGACCGTGCGCTGGATCAACGCCGATGCCGGCAACGCCCACACCGCGACCGCCTACCATCCGGCGAACTTCGACCGGCCGCGGCGCATCCCCGCGGCGGCCGACGCCGTGGGATTCGGACTATCTGCTGGCCGGCGAGGGCTTCGAGGTCACGCTGACGGCGGAGGGCGTCTATGACTACTATTGCGTGCCGCACGAGCATGCCGGCATGGTCGGCCGCGATCATCGTCGGCGACCCCGACGCCGATGCCTGGATGCAGGACCCGGCGGCCGGCGGCGATCTGCCGGAGGTGGCGCTCGAACGGCTTTCCCGCCGGTCGCGGACGATCATGGACCGGGGATCGTCCGGCGCGTGATGACCGCCTGAGGCGCATGCCCGAGGAGAGAACCGATGCAGCTGGCTGCCAGAATGCCCGCTCGATCACGCCGCGCTCGACGACCGCGGCGCTGGTCGAGCTCGCCCGGCGCCACGACGAGGCGGCGGTGCGCGATCCTGGTCCGCCGCCACAACCAGCGGCTCTTCCGGGTGGCGCGCGGCGTGCTGCGCGACGACGCCGAGGCCGAGGACGTGGTGCAGGAGACCTACGTGCGCGCCTTCACCCGTCTCGACGGCTTCCGCGGCGAGGCCGCGCTCGTCACCTGGCTGACGCGCATCGCGCTGAACGAGGCGCTCGGCCGGCTGCGCCGGCGCCGGCCGAGCGCCGACATCGCCGTGCTCGAGCCGAAGCCGCCGAGGGAGGACGCATCATCATGTTCCCGATGTCGCCCGCTCCGCCCGGCCCCGAGAGCGAGGCGGGCCGCGCCCAGGTGCGCGCGCGTGCTCGAGCGCGCGGTCGACGCGCTGCCCGAGGCCGTTCCGGCTGGTCTTCGTGCTGCGCGAGATCGAGGGGCTGAGCACCGAGGAGGCCGGCGACGCTGCTCGCGATCCGGCCCGAGACGGTCAAGACCCGGCTGCACCGGGCCCGCCGGCTGCTGCGCCGCGCGATCGAGCGCGAGCTGTCGGCCGGCTTCGCCGAGATCTTCCCCTTCGACGGCGCGCGCTGCGCCCACATGGCCGACCGGGTGGTGGCGCGGCTGCGCGGCGCCTGAGCTTCGCGCCGGTCAGCGACCAGCCACCGTCGGCGGGCAGGATCGCGCCGTTGACGTAGCCTGCCGCCTCCGAGCCGAGAAAGAGGCAGGCGCGGGCCACGTCCTCGGGCGTGCCCCAGCGGCGCAGCGGCACGCTCGCGGCGGCACCGCCTCCTGCGCCTCCGGCGTCGGCGCGAGCCGGGCCATGCCCTCGGTGCCGGCGATCGGGCCGGGCATCACGCCGTTGACGCGCAAGCCCTCCGGCGCCCATTCGATCGCGAGGCAGCGGGTGACCATGTCGACGCCGGCCTTGGCGGCGCAGACATGCACCTGCAGCGCCATCGGCCAGACCGCCTGCGGCGCGGAGATGTTGATCAGGCTGCCGCCGGGCCGGCGCATGTGCGGATAGGCCGCCTGCATCACGTGGAAGGTGCCGAGGAGGTCGATGTCCACCACCGCCTTGAAGCCGTTCGGGCTGAGATCGGCGCGCCCGCGCCGGGAAGTTGCCGGCGGCGCCGGAGACCAGCACGTCGATCGGCCCGGCGGCCGCGGCGAAGGCCGCGAGCGCTGCCGCGACCGCCGGCGCGTCGCGCACGTCGAACCGGTAGCCGAGCGCTGGCCGGCGGCGCGCCGAGGCCGGCGACGCGCGGCGTCGATCTTCTCCTGCCGGCGGCTGCCGACGCCGACCCGGGCGCCGGCGGCGGCGAAGGCGCGGGCGATGCCGAGGTTGATGCCGCTGGTGCCGCCGGCGACGAAGACCGCGCAGCCGGTATAGTCGAACGCGCGCCTGCATGCCGCCCTCCGCCGGCGCGCGGCGTCACGTCCTCGTCGTCGTCGCGTCGGCGGGCGCCGGCGCGAGGTTGAACAGGCTCTCGGCATCGGCCTTGGCCGACTGCGGCGAGACCCGCTGGTCGTCCTTGCGGCCGCCGCCGCCGAGCCGGAAGTTCTCGAGGCCCGGACATGCCCGACGGCAGCCGCGGCTCGGGCTCCATCGCCAGGCTCTGCTCGGTGGAGACGAGCTTCATCCGCTCGGCGTCGCTCATCACCCCGCCTTCGCCTGCGCTCTTCTTCACCGCCTTGGCCACCGCGGCGTCGAGCTCGCTCTGCTTGGAGAGGCCGAGCGCCACCGGATCGACCGGGCGTGACGTTGGCGATGTTCCAGTGCGAGCGGTCGCGGATCGACTGGATGGTCGGCTTGGTGGTGCCGACGAGCTTGGCGATCTGGCCGTCGGTCAGCTCGGGGTGGAACTTGACCAGCCAGGCGATCGCCGCCGGGCGGTCCTGGCGCTTGGAGAGCGGGGTGTAGCGCGGGCCCTTGCGCTTCTCCTCGCCGTCGGCGGCGGGGTTGTGGAAGAGCCGGAGGTTGTAGGCCGGGTTGGCCTCGCCGCGCTTGATCTCCTCGGCGGTGAGCTGGCGGTTCGCGATCGGGTCGAAGCCCTTGATGCCCTGCGCCACCTCGCCGTCGGCGATGCCGTTGACCTCGAGCTCGTGCAGCCCGGTGAACTCGGCGATCTGCCGGAAGGTCAGCGTGGTGTTCTCGACCAGCCAGACGGCGGTCGCCTTTTGCATCAATGGAAGCGCCATGGCGTGGCCCCTTTCGTCGAACAAGCCGCTCCCGCTGCCGAAAACTCGGCTGCGCCGAGGGCGCGAGGGTCGGTTTTCGTGGGGAATTGGTAGCGGTATATAGGTCCAGACCGCCGAAGGATAAAGAGGCTTTCCGTCCTGCCCGGCGGCCGGGCTTCAGATCCGCGCGAGTATCCCGGCGATGGCGGTGCGGTAGCGCGCCTCGACCGCGTCGCGGCGCGACGTGGCGGCCGCCGCGTGACGACGTGCCGCCCCGCCGACCAGACCTCGCGCACCACCCGGTCGTCGGCGGCGAAGATCCAGCCGTCGAGGAGCTGGCCGGCGTCGAGCGCCGCCAGCGCCGGATGGTCGCGGTCGATCGCCACGAGGTCGGCGAGCGCGCCCGGCGCGCAGCGCGCCGGCGTCGCGCGCCAGCGCCTGCGCGCCGCCGGCCAGCGCGCCGCGGTAGAGCGTCGTCGCCGACCGAGGCGCCGGGCGCCGCCAGCACGTTGCGGGCGCGGTGGCGTCAGGCGCTGGCTGTATTCGAGGCCGCGCAGCTCCTCGGCCAGCGAGATCCGGACGTTGGAATCGCCGCCGACGCCGAAGCCGCCGCCGGCCGCGAGATAGGCGGTGCCCTGGAAGATGCCGTCGCCGAGGTTGGCCTCGGTGATCGGGCAGAGGCCGGCGACCGCCCCCGAGCGCGGCGAGGCGGCCGGTCTCGACCGGCGGTCATCTGCGTGGCGTGGATCAGGCACCAGCGCGGGCCGAGCCCGATCGCGTCGAGCAGGAACTCCACCGGCCGCGCCCCGAGCCAGGCCGGTCGACCTGCGCCACCTCCTGCGACCTGCTCGGCGGCGTGGATGTGCAGCGGCCCCTCCGGCAGCGCCGCGACCAGCGCCGCGATCTGGTCCGGCGTGGTCGCGCGCAGCGAATGCGGCGCCGCGCCGAGCACCGCGTCGCCGGCCAGCGCCGCCGCGCGCGGCCTCGCGCAGGCGCAGGAAGCCGTCGAGGTCGTTGCCGAAGCGCCGCTGGCCGCCGGCGAGCGGCTGCGCGCCGGCGCCGCCGTAGCTGTAGAGCACCGGCAGCAGCGTCAGGCCGATGCCCGCGTCGGCCGCCGCCTGCACGATCCGGATGCGCGAGCTCGGCCGGGTCGGCATAGGGCGCGCCGCCGGGCTGGTGGTGCAGGTAGTGGAACTCGGCGACCGCCGGCGTAGCCCGGCCTCGAGCATCTCGACGAAGGTCGAGCGCGGCGATCGCCTCGACGTCCTCGGGGCCGAGCACGTCGAGGAAGCGGTACATCAGGCTGCGCCAGGTCCAGAAGCTGTCCTCGCCCGGCCCGCGCCGCTCGGTCATCCCCGCCATCGCCCGCTGGAAGGCGTGGCTGTGCAGGTTCGGCATCGCCGGCAGCAGCGCGCGGCCGGCGAGCCGCAGGTCGCCGGGCGCGGGCGCGGCTCCGGGCTCGACCGCGGCGATGCGGCCGGCCGTCGAGGCTGACGCGCACGTCGCGGGCCCAGCCGTCGGGCAGCAGCGCCTCGGGGCGCAAAGAGCGTCGGTCATCGGCGGCCATCCGGCTTGCGGCTCGGCCGACTTAAGTCGAATATGCGCGGCAAGGCAAAGGGGGCGCGACGCTGGAACCGGCCGATTTCCTGATCGCCAACGCCACGGTCGCCACGATGGCGCCCGGCGGCGCGCCCTACGGGCTGATCGCGGGCGCCGCCATCGCCGTGCGCGGCGGCCGGATCGCCGGCGGTCGGCCGCCGCCGGCGGCACGGCTGCCCGGCGCTGCCGGTGCGCGACCTCGGCGGCCGGCTGGTGACGCCGGCGCTGATCGACTGCCACACCCACGTCGTCTTCGGCGGCGACCGGGCGCGCGAGTTCGAGCTGCGGCTGAAGGGCGCGAGCTACGAGGAGCTCGCCCGCGCCGGCGGCGGCATCGTCGTCGACGGTGCGCGCGACCCGCGCGGCCGACTCGAGGCGCCTGCTCGCCGCCGCGCTGACCCGCGTCGACGCGCTGATCGCCGAGGGCGTCGGCGGCGCTCGAGATCAAGTCCGGCTACGGCCTCGACCGCGAGACCGAGCTCCGGATGCTGCGCGTCGCGCGCGAGATCGGCCGGGCGCGGCCGGTCCGGGTGCGCACGAGCTTCCTCGGCGCGCACGCGGTGCCCGACGGGCTCGACGCCGACGACTACATCGACGAGGTCTGCATCCCGACGCTGCGCGCCGCCGCACGCCGAGGGGCTGGTCGACGCGGTCGACGCCTTCTGCGAGGGCATCGCCTTCGCCCCGGCGCAGGTGGCGCGCGTCTTCGCCGCCGCCCGCGACCTCGGGCCTGCCGGTGAAGATCCACGCCGAGCAGCTCTCGAACCTCGGCGGCGCGCGGCTCGCGGCCGCGTTCGGCGGCGCTCTCGGCCGACCATCTCGAATATCTCGACGACGAGGGCGTGCGCGGCGATGGCGGCGGCCGGCACGCGTCGCGGTGATCCTGCCCGGCGCCTTCTACACGCTGCGCGAGACCCAGGCGCCGCCGATCGCGCTCCTCCGCGCCGCACGGCGTGCCGATGGCGGTCGCGACCGACTGCAACCCCGGCTCCTCGCCGATGGCCTCGATGCTGCTCGCGATGAACATGGCCTGCACCCTCTTCCGCCTGACCCCGGAGGAGGCGCTGGCCGGCGCCACCCGCGAGGCGGCCCGCGCGCTCGGGCTCGACGACTGCGGCCGTGATCGCGCCGGGGCTGCGCGCCGACCTCGCGGTCTGGGACGCCGCCCACCCGGCGGAGCTCGCCTACCGCATCGGCTTCAACCCGCTGGCCGAGCGCATCTTCGGAGGCGCCGGACATGCTGACGCCCGGGCGCGGTCACGCTGGCCGCGCTCGAGGCGGTCTGGCGCGGCGGCCCGGCGGCGCTCGACCCGGCGGCGCGGCCGGCGATCGAGGCGGCGGCGGCGCGGGTGGCCGCGGCGGTGGCGGCGGGCGCGCCGGTCTACGGCGTCAACACCGGCTTCGGCAAGCTCGCGAGCGTCGACGATCCCGGCCGGCGACACCGCGCGGCTGCAGCGCAACCTGATCCTCTCGCACTGCTCGGGCGTCGGCGACGCCGACGCCCGCGCCGGTCGTGCGGCTGATGATGGCGCTGAAGCTCGTCTCGCTCGGCCGCGGCGCCTCCGGCGTGCGCTGGGAGCTGGTCGAGCTCCTGCAGGCGATGCTCGACCGCGGCGTGACGCCGGTCGTGCCGCTGCAGGGCTCGGTCGGCGCCTCGCGGCGACCTCGCGCCGCTCGCGCACATGGCCGCGGTGATGCTCGGCGCAGGCGAGGCCGAGCACGGCGGCCGCGCGGCTGCCCGGCGCCGACGGCGCTGGCGGCGGCCGGCCTCGCGCCGATGACGCTGGCCGCCAAGGAAGGGCTGGCGCTGATCAACGGCACCCAGTTCTCCACCGCCTGGGCGCTCGCCGGCCTCTTCGGCGCCTGGCGCGCGGCGCAGAACGCGCTGCTGATCTCCGCCATGTCCACCGACGCGATCATGGGCTCGACCGCGCCGCTCCGCGCCGGAGATCCACGCGCTGCGCGGCCACCGCGGCCAGATCGAGGCCGCCGCGGCGATGCGCGCGCATCATGGCCGGCTCGGCGATCCGCGAGAGCCACCGCGAGGGCGACACCCGCGTGCAGGACCCCTACTGCATCCGCTGCCAGCCGCAGGTGACCGGCGCGGCGATGGACCTGCTGCGCCAGGCCGCCGCCACGCTCGCGATCGAGGCCAACGCCGCCACCGACAACCCGCTGGTGCTCGACGACGCCATCGTCTCCGGCGGCAACTTCCACGCCGAGCCGGTGGCCTTCGCCGCCGACATCATCGCGCTGGCGGTCGCCGAGATCGGCGCCATCGCCCAGCGCCGGGTGGCGCTGATGGTCGACCCGACGCTCTCCTACGACCTGCCGCCGTTCCTGACCGCGAACCCCGGCCTCAACTCCGGCTTCATGATCGCCGAGGTCACCACCGCGGCGCTGATGAGCGAGAACAAGCACCTCGCCACCCCCTGCTCGACCGACTCGACCCCGACCTCGCGCCAACCAGGAGGACCACGTCTCGATGGCGGCGCACGGCGCCCGCCGCCTGACGCCGATGGTGGCGAACCTCGAGCGCATCCTCGGCATCGAGGCGCTCTGCGCCGCCCAGGGCATCGAGTTCCGCGCGCCGCTCACGACCAGCGCCGCCGCTCGCCGCGGCGCTGGCCCGCCTGCGCGCCGCGGTGCCCGCCGCTCGGCGAGGACCGCTTCCTCGCCCCCGACCTCGAGGCCGCCGCGCACGCTGTCCGCGACGGCGCGCTGCTCGCCGCCTCCGGCGCCGCCTTCCCGGAGCTCGCGCCATGACCCCGGTCGAGGTCAGCCGAGGGCGACGGCCCGGTCGTCCTCGGGCTGCCGCACACCGGCACCTGGCTGCCCGACGACGTCGCGGCGCGGCTGAACGACGACCGGGCCGCGCGCTCGCCGACACCGACTGGCACGTCGACGAGCTCTACGCCGGGCTGCTGCCCGGCGCGACCACGGTGCGCGCCACCTTCCACCGCTACCTGATCGACGCCAACCGCGGCGCCGGACGACGCCAGCCTCTACCCGGGCCAGAACACCACCGGCCTCTGCCCGCTCGACCGACTTCGACGGCCGGCCGATCTGGCGGGACGGCGCGGAGCCGACGCCGGCGGAGGTCGCGGCGCGCCTCGCCGGCTTCCACGCGCCCTACCACGCGGCGCTCGCGGCCCAGATCGAGCGGGTCCGGGCCCGGCACGGCGTCGCGATCCTCTACGACTGCCACTCGATCCGCAGCGAGCATCCCCTTCCTCTTCGACGGCACGCTGCCCGACTTCAACGTCGGCACCGCCGACGGCGCGAGCTGCGCGCCCGCGGTCGAGGCGACGCGTCATCGCCGGCTGCCGCGCGGCGACCGGGCTACAGCTACGTCGCCAACGGCCGCTTCAAGGGCGGCTGGACCACCCGGCACTACGGCCGCCCCGAGGACGGCGTGCACGCCATCCAGATGGAGCTGGCGCAGTCGACCTACCTCGCCGCCGAGGCGCCGCCCTGGACCTGGCGATGCCGAGCGCGCCGGCCGCCTGCGCCGCCACCTCGCGCGACATCCTCGAAACCCTGGCCGCGCTGGCCCCCGACCTCCGGAGCGAGCCATGAGCGATCCGCGCAAGAACACCCGCGACGTCTATCCGCCGACCGGCCCCGAGATCACCGCGCAAGTCCTGGCTGACCGAGGCGCCGATGCGGATGCTGATGAACAACCTGCACCCCGACGTCGCCGAGAACCCGCACGAGCTCGTGGTCTACGGCGGCATCGGCCGCGCCGCGCGCACCTGGGACGACTTCGACCGCATCGTCGCGACCCTGAAGACGCTCGAGCGACGACGAGACCCTGCTGGTGCAGTCCGGCAAGCCGGTCGGCGTCTTCCGCACCCACCCCGACGCGCCGCGCGTGCTGATCGCCAACTCGAACCTGGTGCCGCACTGGGCGACCTGGGACCACTTCAACGAGCTCGATCGCAAGGGCCTGATGATGTACGGCCAGATGACCGCCGGGTCCTGGATCTACATCGGCTCCCAGGGCATCGTGCAGGGCACCTACGAGACCTTCGCCGAGGCCGGCCGCAAGCACTACGGCGGCATCGCTGAAGGGCAAGCTGGATCCTGACCGCCGGCCTCGGCGGCATGGGCGGCGCCCAGCCGCTCGCCGCGGTCTTCGCCGGCGCCTCCTGCCTCGCCGTCGAGTGCAACCCCGACTCGATCGACTTCCGCCTGCGCACCCGCTACCTCGACGAGAAGGCCGAGACCCTCGACGAGGCGCTGGCGATGATCGACCGCTGGACCGCGGCCGGCGAGGCGAAGTCGGTCGGCCTGCTCGGCAACGCCGCCGACATCTTCCCCGAGCTGGTCCGCCGCGGCGTCCGCCCCGACATCGTCACCGACCAGACCTCCGCCCACGACCCGGTCAACGGCTACCTGCCGCAGGGCTGGACCATGGCCGAATGGCGCGCGAGGCGCGAGACCGACCCCAAGGCCGTGGCCAAGGCCGCCCGCGCCTCGATGAAGATCCACGTCGCGGCGATGGTCGAGTTCTGGAACGCGCGGCGTCCCCACCGCTCGACTACGGCAACAACATCCGCCAGATGGCGCTGGAGGAGGGCCTCGCCGACGCCTTCGCCTTCCCGGGCTTCGTGCCGGCCTACATCCGGCCGCTCTTCTGCCGCGGCATCGGCCCGTTCCGCTGGTGCGCGCTCTCCGGCGACCCGCGAGGACATCTACGCCACCGACGCCAAGGTGAAGGAGCTGATCCCCGACGATGCGCACCTGCACGCCTGGCTCGACATGGCGCGCGAGCGCATCGCCTTCCAGGGCCTGCCCGCGCGCATCTGCTGGGTCGGCCTCGGCCAGCGCCACCGCCTCGGCCTCGCCTTCAACGCGATGGTCCGCTCCGGCGAGCTGAAGGCGCCGATCGTCATCGGCCGCGACCACCTCGATTCCGGCTCGGTCGCCAGCCCGAACCGCGAGACCGAGGCGATGGCCGACGGCTCCGACGCCGTCTCCGACTGGCCGCTCCTCAACGCGCTCCTCAACTGCGCCAGCGGCGCCACCTGGGTCAGCCTGCACCACGGCGGCGGCGTCGGCATGGGCTTCTCCCAGCACGCCGGCATGGTGATCTGCTGCGACGGCACCGAGGCCGCCGACGCCCGCCTCGCCCGCGTCCTCTGGAACGACCCGGCGACCGGCGTCATGCGCCACGCCGACGCCGGCTACGAGATCGCGCTCGACTGCGCCCGCGAGAACGGCCTGCGCCTGCCGGGGATCCTCGGGAATTGATAACCAGCGGCCCTCTCGAATGACCGCCCCGCCTGCGAGTAGTTGTACCTCTCTTCCGACCGAAGCGGGCCTTGGCCCGCGAGTCCCGGCCCGAAAGAGCCGGGTGTCCTGTGGACACCCGGCCGGGCCGTTCGCCGGAGCGCTGTGCGCGGAGGCGAAGGGGGGTGCGGCTTGGACCGAAGGGCTGCAATCCGGGCGTGGCCGCCCCGGCGGACGCGGAATCGCGTCCGCCCCCCGGAGGGGCGGCCGCGGCCGGATTTGTCGACGGACAAATCCGGCAGGCCGCACCGTTCCGCGCGAGATCAGGCCCGGGGGATCCGCGCAGCCTCTAAGAGCAAGAGTCATGCTGTCGGGCCGCTGGTATGAGCGCCCAACATTTATGACCAAATCACTCGGATAAGGGTTTCCGACTCAATTGCTCGGAATTATGCTCCGCCGCCGAACGGGGCGGCTGGCCCCGGCGTGAACAGCGGCAGGGGTGCGGAAGCAGATGAGATTTCTCGGAATGATGCTCGGCGCGACGGCGGCGCTGACGGCGCCGGCTCTCGCGGTGGATCGGGCGGCGGTGCTCACGAATTACGCCGATATCGCCGAGGCCGGCTACCAGGACGCGCTCACCACCGCCCAGCGGCTCGACGCGGCGGTGGATGCGCTGATCGCGGCGCCCTCGCCGGAGACGCTCTTCGCCGCGCGCGCCGCCTGGCTGGCGGCGCGGGTGCCTTACCAGCAGACCGAGGCCTTCCGCTTCGGCAACCCGATCGTCGACGGCTGGGAGGGCCGGGTGAACGCCTGGCCGCTCGACGAGGGGCTGATCGACTATGTCGATCCCGCCTACGGCGGCGCCACCGACGAGAACCCCTATGCGGTGCTGAACGTGATCGCCAACCCGCACTTCACGCTGTCCGGCGGCGAGGTCGATGCGACGACGATCAACGCGGCGCTGCTCTCGGACACGCTGCAGGAGGCCGACGCGATCGAGGCCAATGTCGCGACCGGCTATCATGCCATCGAGTTCCTGCTCTGGGGCCAGGATCTGAACGGCACCGGTCCCGGCGCCGGCAACCGGCCCTGGACCGACTATGCCGCGGGCGACGCCTGCACCCACGGCAACTGCGACCGCCGCGCGGCCTACCTCAAGACCGCGACCGATCTCCTCGTCTCCGACCTGGAGTGGATGGCCGGCCAGTGGGCCGAGGCCGGCGCGGCGCGAAAGGCGGTGACCGCCGATCCCGGCGCCGGCATCGTCGCGGCGCTGACCGGCATGGGCAGCCTCTCCTACGGCGAGCAGGCCGGCGAGCGGATGCGGCTCGGGCTGATGCTGCACGACCCGGAGGAGGAGCACGACTGCTTCTCCGACAATACCTTCAACAGCCACTATTACGACGGGCTGGGGGTCAGGAACGTCTATACCGGCCGCTACGTCCGGATCGACGGCAGCCTGGTCGAGGGGCCGTCGGTCTCGGACCTGGTCAGGGAGGCCGATCCCGCGCTCGACGCCGAGCTCAGCGGCGCGCTCGACGACACCATGGCCGCGCTCGGCGCGATCAAGACCGTCGGCGAGGCCGGCACCCACTACGACCAGCTGCTCGCCACCGGCAACGCCGCCGGCGAGGCGCTGGTGATGGGCGGGGTCAACGCGCTGGTCGCCCAGACCCGCTCGATCGAGCGGGCGGTCACCGCACTCGATCTCTCGGCGATCGCCTTCGAGGGCTCCGACAGCCTCGACAACCCCGACGCGGTGTTCCAGTAGCCATCCGTGAACCGGCTCGCCTGGGCGCTGATCCTCATGCCGGCCGCCGCGGCGGCCGGTGCCGCCGGCGGCCCGTCGCCCAGCGTCGTCCCGCGCACCGCCGCCGAGGCGGCGCGGGTGGCGGCGGTGACGGCGCCGGCTACCGACTTCGCCGCGCCCGAGCGCTTCGAGGCGCTGCCCGGCGGCGCCGCGACCCGCAAGGAGCCGCCGGACGCCAACGCCTTCTCGCGCTCGTCGGCCAACATGTCCTTCGAGCGCGAGCTCGACTTCAAGGTCGGCAACGGCTTCTTCCGCAAGCTCTGGGTGACCGCGCCCTCCTCGACGCAATCCTCCGACGGCCTCGGGCCGCTGTTCAACGCCCGCTCCTGCCAGTCCTGCCACCTCAAGGACGGCCGCGCGCATCCGCCGACCGGCCCGGACGATCCGGCGGTGGGCATGTTCCTGCGGCTCTCGGTGCCGGCGCAACACGCCGAGCTGCCGGCGGCGATGGCCGCGGTCGAGGGCTATCTCGCGACGCTGCCGGAGCCGACCTACGGCGGCCAGCTCCAGACCTTCGGCGTGCCCGGCCTCGCCTCCGAGGGCCGCATGGCCATCGACTATACCGAGGTGCCGGTGACGCTCGGCGACGGCGAGACGGTGTCGCTGCGCCGCCCGCGCTACGCGGCCGCCGATCTCGCCTACGGGCCGGCCAGCGCCGACATGCAGATCTCGCCGCGGGTGGCGCCGCAGATGATCGGCCTCGGCCTCATCGAGGCGGTGCCCGAGGCGGACATCCTGGCGCTCGCCGACCCGGACGACCGCGACGGCGACGGCATCAGCGGCCGGCCGAACACCGCCTGGTCGGCGGCCGAGCGACCGGCCGATGCTGGGCCGCTTCGGCCACAAGGCCGGGCAGCCGACGATCCGCGACCAGGCCGCCTCCGCCTTCGCCGGGGACATCGGCATTTCGACCACGCTGCATCCCGACGGCTGGGGCGACTGCACCGGCGCCGAGGCCGCCTGCCGCGGCCTGCCGGACGGCGGCGCGCCGGAGGCCGGCGACACCGTGCTCGACCTCGTGACCTTCTACAGCCGCAACCTCGCGGTGCCGGCACGGCGCGATCCGGCGGACCCGCAGGTGCTGGCCGGCAAGGCGGTCTTCACCGCCGCCGGCTGCCCGGCCTGCCATCACCCGAAGTTCGTGACCGACCGGCTCGCCGGCCAGCCGGAGCAGAGCTTCCAGCTGATCTGGCCCTATACCGACCTCCTCTTGCACGACATGGGCGAGGGGCTGGCCGACCACCGCCCGGAAGGCCGCGCCACCGGGACCGAATGGCGCACCGCGCCGCTCTGGGGCATCGGGCTGACCGGCACCGTCACCGGCCAGACCAGCTACCTGCACGACGGCCGCGCCCGCAGCCTCATGGAGGCGATCCTCTGGCACGGCGGCGAGGCTCAGGCCGCCCGCGACAACGTGGCGCAATTGCCCAAGGCCGATCGCGAGGCTCTGATCCGCTTCCTGGAGTCGCTATGAGAACGCGCATGCTCGCCGCCCTTCTCGCCCTCGCCGCCACCCCGGCAGCCGCGGCGACCGACCACGCCGCGATCGCGCAGCAGGCGCTGAACGGCTATATCCTGCCCGGCTTCGAGCGGCTGGCCAACGCCACCGAGACCCTCGCCGCCGAGGCCGACGCCGCCTGCTCCGGCGCCGGCCCGATCGAGGCCGCGCCGGTCAAGGCGGCCTTCAACCGCGCCTTCGACGCATGGGTCGGCGTCGAGGCGGTCCGCTTCGGGCCGCTCGACGACAATAACGCCGGCTTCGCCATCGCCTTCTGGCCCGACACCAAGGGCGCCACGCCGCGCACCCTCGACGCGATGCTGGCAGCCCAGGACCCGGTGGTCGACGACCCCAGGGCCTTCGCCTCGGTCTCGGTGGCGGCGCGCGGCCTCTTCGCGCTCGACTACCTGCTCTACGACCCGGAGGCGAAGCCGATCGCCGCCGAGGACTACAGCTGCCGCCTGCTGACCGCGATCACCCGCGACCTCGCCACCACCGCCGCAACCGTGCTCGCCGGCTGGCAGGGCGCATGGGCGACCACGCTGACCAGCGCCGGCGCCGAGGGCAACCCGATCTACCGCGCGCCCGACGAATCCACCCGCGCGCTCTACGGCGCGCTGACCGACGCGCTCACCGCCGACATCGACCTCCGCCTCGGCCGGCCGATGGGCACCTTCGAGAACCCGCAGCCGCGCCGCGCCGAAGCCTGGCGCTCCGGCCGCTCGCTCACCGACGTCGAGCAGTCGCTCGCGGCGCTCCGCGCCTACGTCGCCGCGGTCTTCGCGCCGGCGATCGGCCCGGAGGAGGCGGCCAAGGTCGATGCCACCTTCGACGCGGGGCTGGCCGCGGTCGGCCGGGTCGGCGAGCCGATCGACGTCGCGGTAGCGACGACCCAGGGCCGGGTCCGGGTCGAGGCGCTGCAGACGGCGGTCAAGCACGTGCAGACCGAGATCGCCGAGCACGTCGGCCCGGCGCTCGGCGTGACCAGCGGCTTCAACGCATCGGACGGAGACTGACATGGCCAGGATCGACAAATCGCGGCGGAGCTTCCTGCGCGGAGCGGCGGGGATCGGCACCGCCGGGCTGATCCCTTCGATCGGCTGGGCCGCCGCCGGCAGCCCGGACTATCTCGCCGCCGCGGCGCTGCCCGCCGGCGGCTACTGCCTCGTCGGCATCACCGCGCGCCGGTGGCGAGTGCTTCCGCCTGCCGCTGCCCGACCGCGGCCACGCCGCGGCGGCGCATCCCGAGCGGCCGGAGGCGGTCGCCTTCGCCCGCCGGCCCGGCACCTTCGCGCTGGTGATCGACTGCGCCGAGGGCCGCGAGATCGCCCGGCTCACCACGCCCCGAGGACCGGCATTTCTACGGCCACGGCGCCTTCACCGCCGACGGCAGCCTGCTCTTCACCACCGAGAACGCGATCTCCGAAGGCACCGGCCGGCTCGGCATCTGGGACGCGATGCACGGCTATCGCCGGGTCGGCGAGATCCCGACCGGCGGCACCGAGCCGCACGAGGTCCGGCTGATGCCCGACGGCGAGCGTTTCGCCGTGGCGAACGGCGGCCTGGAGACCGATCCGACCTCCGGCCGGACCAACCTCAACGTCGCCACCATGGAGTCGAACCTCGCCTATATCGACGCCGCCTCGGGCGAGATCCTCGACGTGCTGTCGCTGCCGGAGCCGCTCAGGCTGCTCTCGATCCGCCACATCGCCGCCGGGCAGGACGGCACGCTGGCGGCGGCGATGCAATGGCAGGGCTCGGAGACGGACACTCCGCCGCTCCTCACCGTGCATCGCCCCGGCGCGGGCGCGCTCGCGCTCTTCTCCGCCGAGCCCGGGCTGCAGCGGCGGCTCCGGAACTACGCCGGCAGCGTCGCGGTCAGCGACGACGGCCGGCTGGCGGCGCTGACCGCGCCGAAGGGCGGGCTGATGCTGGTCTTCGACCTCGCGACCGGCGAGACCGAGGAGGTGGTCGCCGCCGCCGACATCTGCGGCGTCGCCCCGGCCGGCTTCGGCTTCGCCTGCTCGACCGGCGAGGGCCACTTCCTGACCCGCGGCCCTGCCGGCTTCGAGGGCGCCGAGGTGCGGCTGCCGGATCTCGCCTTCGACAACCACCTGATCCGGATCTGAAAGAACAGGGCAGAGCCCCGTCCTGAGCACGCCTAGCCCCGACCGTTCCGCCCGCCGCCCCCGCCCGCGTCAAGGGCAGCGGCCGACCCGCGGGGCGGCCGAGAAGCGGCCGCCCCAGGGGGGCGGGTCGGCCGCTGCCCGGGCCAAGGCCCGGGCAAGACAGTGAGCCACGCGGCCCTTGCGTCTCTATCGGACGCCGCCCTTGGCAGCGGCCACCCCGCGACGCTACACCGGTGCCCTTGACGCCTCAGGAGCGCCGGTGTCCGACAACCCCATCCTCACGCCGATGATGGCGCAATATCTGGAGAACAAGGCGCAGCACCCGGATGCGCTGCTGTTCTACCGGATGGGCGACTTCTACGAGATGTTCTTCGCCGACGCCGAGGCGGCCAGCGCCGCCCTCGACATCGCGCTGACCAAGCGCGGCCAGCACCTCGGCCAGGACATCCCGATGTGCGGCGTGCCGGTGCACGCGGCCGAGGGCTACCTGCTGACGCTGATCCGCAAGGGCTTCCGCGTCGCGGTCTGCGAGCAGATGGAGGACCCGGCCGAGGCCCGCAAGCGCGGCGCGAAGTCCGTGGTCCGCCGCGAGGTCGTCCGCCTCGTCACCCCCGGCACGCTGACCGAGGAGACCCTGCTCGAGGCGCGGCGGCACAATTATCTCGCCGCCTTCGCCGAGATCCGCGGCGACGGCGCCTTCGCCTGGGTCGACGTCTCCACCGGTGACCTGACGGTCACCGAATGCCCGCGGGTCATGCTGGGACCGATGCTGGCGCGGCTCGGCCCGCGCGAGGTGCTGGTCTCCGACGCGCAGGAGAACGAGCTGCGCGATCTGATCGCCGAGGCCGGCGCGGTGGCGACGCCGCTGGCCCGCGCCAGCTTCGATTCCACCGCCGCCGCGGCGCGGATCGCCGCGGTCTACAAGGTGGCGGCGCTCGACGGCTTCGCCGCCTTCGGCCGCGCCGAGATCGGCGCGCTCGGCGCCATCGTCGATTACCTGGAGCTGACCCAGCGCGGCCGCCTGCCGCTGCTGCGCCCGCCGGTCCGCGAAGGCGCCGGCGGCCTGATGCAGATCGACGCCGCGACCCGGCGCAACCTCGAGCTGACCCGCAGCCTCTCGGGCGGCCGCGACGGCTCGCTCCTCGCCACCATCGACCGCACGGTGACCGGCGGCGGCGCGCGGCTGCATCGAGATCCGGCTGAACGCGCCCTCGACCGACGCCCGGCTGGTCCGCGAACGGCAGGACGCGGTCGGCCACTTCCACGCCGCGGCCGAGACCTCGCGGGCGGTGCGCGAGCACCTGCGCAAGGTGCCCGACCTGGAGCGGGCGCTGTCGCGGCTGGCGCTCGACCGCGGCGGCCCGCGCGATCTCGCGGCGATCCGCGACGGCCTGGCGCAGGCGGAGCGGCTGCACGCGCTGCTGGCGGACGAGCTCCCCGCGGTGCTCGCCGCGGCGCGCGAGGCGCTGGCCGGGCACGAGGCGCTGATCGCGCGGCTCGACGCTGCGCTGGTCGCCGAGCCGCCGCTCCTCGCCCGCGACGGCGGCGTTCGTGGCGGCGGCCTTCGACGCCGAGCTCGACGAGACCCGCCGGCTGCGCGACCAGGGCCGCGGGGTGATCGCCGAGCTGCAGGCCGAGTATGTCCGCCTGAGCGGCGTCGGCCGCGCTCAAGATCCGCCACAACAACGTGCTCGGCTATTTCATCGAGACCCCGGCCATCGCACGCCGAGCGCATGCTGAAGCCGCCGCTGGCCGAGCTCTTCGTCCACCGCCAGACCACCGCCAACGCCATCCGCTTCACCACGCTGGCGCTGGCCGAGATCGAGACGCAAGATCCTCAACGCCGGCAGCCACGCGCTGGAGATCGAGAAGCGCATCTTCGCCGAGCTGCGCGCCGCGATCCTCGACCGCGCCGGGCCGATCGGCGCCACCGCCAAGCGCGCTGGCCGAGATCGACGTCGCCGCAGCACTGGCCGATCTCGCCCGCGCCGGCGACTGGACCCGGCCGGAGATCGCCGAGACCCGCGCCTTCCGCATCGCCGGCGGCCGCCACCCGGTGGTCGAGGCCGCGCTCGCCCGCTCCGGCGGCAGCTTCGTCGCCAACGACAGCGACCTTAACGCCGACGGCCCCGGCGCGCGGCCGCTCTGGCTGATCACCGGCCCGAACATGGCCGGCAAGTCCACCTACCTCCGGCAGAACGCGCTGATCGCACTCCTGGCGCAGATGGGCGCCTTCGTGCCGGCGGAGGCGGCGGAGATCGGCCTCGTCGACCAGCTCTTCAGCCGGGTCGGCGCCGCCGACGACCTCGCCCGGGGCCGGTCCACCTTCATGGTCGAGATGGTCGAGACCGCGGCGATCCTGAACCAGGCCGGGCCGCGGGCGCTGGTCATCCTCGACGAGATCGGCCGCGGCACCGCCACCTACGACGGCCTCTCGATCGCCTGGGCGGTGCTCGAGCACCTGCACGACGTCAACCGCTGCCGCGCGCTCTTCGCCACCCACTACCACGAGCTGACCGCGCTGGCGGCCAAGCTCCCCGGCCTCCGGAACGCCACCGTCGCGGTCCGCGAGTGGCAGGGCGAGGTGATCTTCCTGCACGAGGTCCAGGACGGCGCCGCCGACCGCTCCTACGGCGTGCAGGTGGCGCGGCTCGCCGGCCTCCCCGCCGCGGTGGTCGAGCGCGCCCGCGTCGTCCTGGAGGCGCTGGAGAAGAGCGAGCGCGAAGCGCGGCAAGGCCCGCGCGCTCATCGACGACCTGCCGCTCTTCGCCGTGGCCAGCCGCCCGCCGCCGCCGGCCCCCGCCTCGGCGGTCGAGGACCGCCTCGGCGAGGTGCATGCCCGACGAGCTCACCCCGCGCGAGGCGCTGTCGCTCGCTCTACGAGCTCAAGGGCCTCCTCCCCGGCCGCTAGCCTAGCGCCACTCCCGCCCCCCAGCGCCCCTCACCCGGCGCAGCAGATACGTATCCATGATCCACCCGTGCCGCGCTCGCGCCTCCGCCCGCGCCGCCGCGATCCGCTCGCCGACCTCCGCCAGCGGCCCGGCGATAACGATCTCCTGGGCCATGCCGAGGTAGGCGCCCCAGTGGATGGTGAAATCCTCCGCCGGCAGGCTCCGGAAGGCGCAGTCGCCGTCGAGCATCACCACCACCGTCTCGGCGCCCTCGGGGAAGCCTTCGCGCAGCCGCCGGCCGGTGGTGACCAAAAGCTCGCCGCCGAGCGTCGCCAGCGCCATGCCGTGGCTGGCCGCGAGCATCTGCAGGCTGGTGACGCCCGGCACCACCCTGGTCTCGAATGGCATCGGCGCGATCGCCCGCAGGTGCTCGATGATCCTGAGCGTGCTGTCGTAGAGCGAGGGGTCGCCCCAGACCAGGAGCGCGACCGTGCCGCCGCCCGGCGCCTCCGCGGCGAGCAGGTCGCGGTAGGTCGCGGCGATGGCCCGGTGCCAGGCCTCGACGCCCGCGAGATACCCCGCCGCCGCGTCGCGCCGCGGCAGGTCGAACTCCACGATCCGGGTCGCCGCATTCTCCAGGTAGCGCGCGCAGAATCTCGCGCCTGAGCTCGGCCAGGTCGCTCTTCTCGGCGCCCTTGCGCGGGATCAGCACCAGATCGGCGCGGTTCAGCGCGCGGATCGCCTCGATCGTCACCTGCTCGGGGTTGCCCGGGCCGATGCCGATGACCGCGAGCTCGAGCGGCTCAGCCATCGCTCTGGGCGATCGCATGGAAGAAGGTGCCGGTGACCCGGCCCCGCCGCGCCCCGGCCGGCCCGAGCGGCTGGCCCTGACCGTCGACAGAGCGCGAGGAGCGGGGCGTCGCCGCCGGGCTCGACCAGCCTGCGAGTAGTGGAACTCGTGGCCGCGCACCGACTGCCCGGCCCGGCCGATCGGCGCGTCGGCGAGGAGCCGCGCCTGCCGGTAGCCGAGGTTCATCTTGCGCCTGGCGAAGCTGGTGACGTGACCCAGCAGCCCGGCCATCGGGTGGGTGACGCCGCCGGCGTCCTCCAGCGCGCGGCCGAGCGCCATGAAGCCGCCGCATTCGCCGTGCACCGGCCGGCCTTCGGCGAAACGGCGCAGCCCTTCGCGGAACCCGGCGGCGGCCGCGAGCCGGCCGGCGTGCAGCTCGGGATAGCCGCCCGGCAGCCAGCAGACGTCGCAGCCGAGGTCCGGCGCCTCGTCGGCCAGCGGCGAGAAGGGCAAGAGCTCGGCGCCCGCCGCGCGCCAGGCCCTTGCGACGTGCGGATAGACGAAGCTGAAGGCGGCGTCCTCGGCAATGGCGATGCGCTGGCCGGGCGGCGGCAGCGCGGCCTCCTGCGCCCCGTGAGCGCCGGCCAGCGGGCCGGCGAGCCCGAGGATCGCGTCGAGATCGAGCGCCCCCTCGATCGTATCCGCGGTCCGGTCGATCCAGGCTTCGAGTGCCGCATGCTCGCCGGCCTGCACCAGCCCGAGGTGCCGCTCCGGCAGCGCCATCTCCGGATCGCGGTAGAGCGCGCCGACCACCGGCAGGCCGAGCGGCGCCAGCGCCTCGCGCACCATCCGCTCGTGCCGCTCGCTCGCGACCCGGTTCAGGATCACGCCCCCGATGCGCACCGCCGGATCGTGCGCCGCGAAGCCGCGCGCCACCGCGGCCGCGGTCTGCGACTGGCCCGAGACGTCGAGGATCAGGAGCACCGGCGCGCCGTAGCGCCGCGCCAGATCGGCGGCGGAGCCGCTGCGCTGCGGCGGCGCGGCGATGCCGTCGAAGAGCCCCATCGCGCTCTCGATGACCAGGATGTCGGCGCCCTCCGCCTGCTCAGCCGCTAGCCGGTCGAGCAGATCCGGCGGCATCGCCCAGCTGTCGAGGTTGACCCCCGGCGCGCCGGTCGCGGCGGCATGAAACCCCGGATCGATATAGTCCGGCCCCGACTTGGCGCCGCGCACCGCCAGCCCGCGCCGACGCAGCGCCCGCATCAGCCCGACGCTGATCGTGGTCTTGCCCGCCCCCGAGCGCGCGGCGCCGACGATCAGCGCCCGGGTCACGGCCCCGCCCGCCCGCGGAACCGCCGCTGGTAGCCCGCGTCGTAGAGCGCGCTCTCGCGGAACCCCTCGGCCGCGAGGCCGGGCCCGACGAAAATGATCGCGGTCCGGTCGATCGGATCGGCGGCGACCGCCGCGGCGATGCTGGCGAGCGTGCCGCGCACGATGCGCTCCTCCGGCCAGCTCGCCCGCGCCACCACCGCGACCGGGCAGTCGCCGCCGTAGAGCGGCAGGAGCTCCGCCACCACCCGCTCCAGCGCGTGGATCGCGAGGTGGATCGCCAGCGTCGCCCCGGTGGCACCGAACCCCGCCAGCGTCTCGCCCGCCGGCATCGCCGAGGCCCGCCCGGAGACGCGGGTCAGCACCAGGCTCTGCGCCACCTCGGGGATCGTCAGCTCCCGCCCCAGCGCCGCCGCCGCGGCGGCGAAGGCCGGAACCCCCGGCGTCAGCGTGTATGGAATCCCGAGCTCGTCGAGCCGCCGCACCTGCTCGGCCACAGCGCTCCAGACCGAGAGATCGCCCGAGTGCAGCCGCGCCACGTCCAGCCCCGCGCCATGCGCAGCCACCAGCTCCGCCTCGATCTCA
This sequence comes from uncultured Alphaproteobacteria bacterium, assembly GCA_963750745.1. Lineage (GTDB taxonomy): Bacteria > Pseudomonadota > Alphaproteobacteria > Rhodobacterales > Rhodobacteraceae > Amaricoccus. The sequence goes on from CAVVSO010000013.1 coordinate 55,031, forward strand.
GCCAGCGACAGCGGCGCGGTATTGACCAGCCGCGCCCCCGGCGGGCAATGGCTCAGCACCGCCGCCGGCACGATCGAGCCGGCATAGAGGCAGACCGGGCAGCGCGCCAAGAGATCGCGCCCGCGCACAGTGATCAGATCCGCCGCCCCCGGCCCGGCTCCGATGAAATGTACCGTCATCCCGACACCGCGATGGCGCAGGTGACCCGCCCCAGCACCAGCCGCGGCCCGAGGAGCCGCGCCGCCGGCCCCGCCACCGCCAGCGCCGCCGCCTCCGACGCCGACCCGGTCCCGGTCACCGCCAGCGAGGCCGCCGACCGCGTCGCCAGCCGCTCCGGCGCCACCGCGCCCTCCGCGATCCGGAGCGGCAGCCCCCGCCGCGCCGCCGCCTCGCCCAGCGCCGCCACGCCGCGCTTGCCCGGCAGCACCGCCAGCGCGTCGACGCTGACGCCCCGCGCGCCGCAGGCCGCATCGAGCGCCGCCAGCACCTCCGCCACGGTCACCCCCCGGCGGCAGCCGATCCCCGCAACTCTCACGGCTTCACCCAGGCCCATTGCATCACCGGCATCGCCGGCCGCCAGCCGGTCATCCCGCCCACCGGCGCCGCCCGCGCGATCGCAATCGTCGCCAGCGTCCCGCCCAGCCGCCCGGCCGCAGGCCAGGAGCCGCGCCTGCATCTCCAGCGTCACCGCATTGGCGACCAGCCGCCCGCCCGGCCTCAGCGCCGCCTCCGCCGCCTCCAGCACCCCCGGATCGCTGCCGCCGCCGCCGACGAAGATCGCATCCGGCGCCGGCAGCCCCGCCAGCGCCGCCGGCGCTTCGCCGGTGACGACGTGCAGCTCCGGCACCCCGAACGCCCGCGCATTCTCCGCGATCCGCGCCGCCCGGTCCGCCCGCGCCTCCACCGCGACCGCCCTGAGCGACGGATGCAGCAGCATCCACTCCACCGCCACCGACCCAGCGCCGGCGCCGATGTCCCAGAGCAGCTCCCCCCGCCGCGCCGCCAGCGCCGACAGCGTCACCGCCCGCACCTCGCGCTTGCTGATCTGCCCGTCGTGCGCGAAGAGCCCGTCCGCGAGCCCGCCGCCGAGGCTCAGCACCCGCGCCTCCGGCCCGGCCTCGACCTCGATCGCCACCAGGTTCAGCGCCGCGCACGCCCGCGCGCCGAACGCCTCCGCCTGCAGCCGCAGCTGCCGCTCCTCCGGCCCGCCCAGCGCCTCCAGCACCGTCAGCCACGACCCGCCGAACCCGTCGGCCACCAGCAGCCGCGCGATCGCCGCCGGCCCCCCGCCGTCCGAGGTCAGCGCCAGGATCCGCGTCCCCGGATGCAGCAGCCGCCGGACCCGCTCGACCGCCCGGCCGTGCAGCGACACCGTCTCGACCTCGGCCAGCGGCCAGCCGAGCCGCGCCGCCGCGAGGCTGAAGGCCGAGACCGCCGGCACCACCGCCATCTCCGCGGGCGCCACCTGCCGCGCCAGCGTCGCGCCCACGCCGTGCAGGAACGGGTCACCCGAGGCGAGCACGCAGATCGCCCGGCCGCGCAGCGCCACCACCGCCGCCATCGCCGGATCGAACGGGCTCGGCCAGGGCCGCGCCTCGCCGCGGATCAGCGGCGCCGCCAGCGCCAGATGCCGCCGCCCGCCGAACACCACCTCCGCCTCGGCGATATGCCGCCGCGCCGCCGCGCCGAGCCCGGCGACGCCGTCCTCGCCGATGCCGACCACCGCCAGCCACTTTCGCTCTGTGACCGGGCGCGTCTCGTCCCTAAAAGTCTGCATGGGCCCCCGCAGCATCCTGATCCTCGGCGGCACCGGCGAGGCGCGCGACCTCGCCGCCCGGCTCGCCGCCCGCCCCGGCCTCGCCGTCACCCTGTCGCTCGCCGGCCGCACCCGCGACCCGGCGCCGCAGGCCGGCCGACTCAGGATCGGCGGCTTCGGCGGCGCCGAGGGCCTCGCGCACACCCTCGCCACCACGCCCTTCGACATCCTGATCGACGCCACGCACCCGTTTGCCGAGCGCATCTCCGCCAATGCCCGCACCGCCGCCGCGGCCACCGGCGTGCCGCTCTTCGCGCTCTGCCGCCCGCCCTGGCAGGCGCAGCCCGGCGACCGCTGGACCCGCGTCGCCCGCCTCGCCGACGCCCCGGCCGCGCTCGGAGAGGCACCGCGCCGGGTTTTCCTGACCATCGGCCGGCAGGAGGTGCATCTCCTCCGCGCCGCCCCGCAGCACCACTATCTGCTGCGCAGCGTCGATCCGCCCGCACCCGATGCGCTGCCGGGCGCCGAGACCATCCTCGCCCGCGGCCCGTTCAGCGAGATGGGCGAGCGCGATCTCCTGACCCGCCACGCGATCGAAGTGATCGTCGCCAAGAACAGCGGCGGCACGGCCACCTACGGCAAGATCGCCGCGGCGCGCGCGCTCGGCCTCGAAGTGGTGCTGGTGGATCGCCCACCGCGGCCGGAGGCGGCCGCCAGCGTCGAGGCGCTGATCGCCCGCCTCGATCATCTGCTGGCCAACCCCGCGGCCGAGCGCGGCGTGTAGACCAGCGGCGACAGGCCATCCCGGACGACCAGCCGGGTCTCGGCGCTGCCGACGATGACACAGGTCGCCATGTCGGCCATCGCCGGGTCCGCCGCGCCGAGCGAGCGGATCGCGATCGCCTCGTCGGGCCGGCCCACCGCGCGGCCGAAGATCACCGCGGTCTCGGGGCCCAGGCTCTCGCGCAGCACCGCGAACGCCCGGCCGAGCTGCCACGGCCGCGCCCGGCTGCTCGGGTTGTAGAGCGCGATCACGAAGCCGCCCGCCGCGGCGGCCCGGAGCCGGGCCTCGACCAGCGCCCAGGGCTTGAGATTGTCCGACAGCGATAGCGCGCAGAAGTCGTGCCCGAGCGGCGCGCCGCAGCGCGCCGCCAACGCCAGCATCGCGGTGATCCCGGGCACCACGACGAGCTCGATGCCGCGCCAATCCGCCGGCCCGCCGTCGATCGCCTCGCAGACCGCCGCGGCCATCGCGAAAACCCCGGGATCGCCGCCCGAGACCACCGCCACCGCCCGCCCTTCCGCCGCCAGCGCCAGCGCCGCCCGCGCCCGCGCCAGCTCCTCGCGGTTGTCGGAGCGGTGCGCGGTCTGGCCGGGCCTGAGGCTCAGCCGGTCGAGGTAGGGTGCATAACCGAAGAGGTCGCTCGCCGCCGCGACCGCCGCCAGCGCCTCGCCGGTGAGCTGCTCGGCAGGCCCCGGCCCGAGCCCGAGCACCGCGAGCCGCCCGGTCACGGCCGGCACTCCCAGCCCGGCACCAGCACCAGCGAGAAGTAGGGCGCCCGCTCGTCCGGCTTGTCGGCCAGCCGCAGGGTCGCGGTCGCCGCCATCGTCGCCCGCTCGACATAGACCGCGCGGTCGAGCTTGCCCGCCGCCGCCAGCGCCCGGCGGATCTTGGCGAGGTTGCGCCCGACCTTCATGATCACCGCCGCCTCGCAGTCGCCGAGCCGGCGCGCCAGCTCGGCCTCGCCCAGCGTCCCCGGCAGCACGCTCAGCACGTCGTCGCCCTGCACCAGCGGCAGCCCCGCCTGCGACCAGGAGCCCGACATCGCGGTGACCCCGGGGATCACCTCGGCGGCGTAGTGCGGCGCCAGCCGCACGTGCAGATGCATGTAGGAGCCGTAGAACAGCGGATCGCCCTCGCTCAGCACCGCCACGGTGCGGCCGGCACGCAGGTGGCGCTCCACCGCCTCGGCCGAGCGGGCGTAAAAGCCGCCGATCGCCGCGCCATAGGCCGGCTCCGAGGTGGCGATCTCGGTCGTCACCGGGTAGCGCAGCGGCAGCTCGACCACCTCCGGCCGGAGGAAGCCCGCGACCGTGGCCCGCGCGTTGCCGCTGCGCCCGTCCTTGGCGAAATGCGCCACCACGTCCGCCTCGGCGAGCGCGCGGACCGCCTTCAGCGTCAGGAGCTCCGGATCGCCCGGGCCGGTGCCGATGCCGATCAGCCGCCCGCTCACAGCCCCGCCTTCGCCAGCGCGTTCACCGCCGCCGCCGCCATCGCACTGCCGCCCATCCGCCCGCGCACGATCGCGTAAGGCACGCCGCAAGCATCGCCGGCCAACGCCGCCTTCGATTCCGCCGCGCCGACGAAGCCCACCGGCATGCCGATGATCGCCGCGGGCCGCGGCGCCCCGGCCGCGAGCATCTCGAGCAGGTGAAAGAGCGCGGTCGGGGCGTTGCCGATCGCGACCAGCGCGCCCTCCAGCCGGTCGCGCCAGAGCTCGAGCGCCGCCGCCGAGCGGGTGGTACCGAGCCGAGCCGCGAGCTCCGGCGTCCGCGGATCGCGCAGCGTGCAGATCACCGGGTTTTCCGCCGGCAGCCGCGCGCGGGTCACGCCATGCGCGACCATCTCGGCGTCGCAGAGGATCGGCGCGCCCTTCTGCAGCGCGCCGCGGGCGGCATCGACGAAGCCCGGCGCGAAGCCGAACTCAGCCGCCGCCTCGACCAGGCCGCAGGCATGGATCATCCGCACCGCGATCTCGGCCTCCGCCTTGGAAAACCGCGCGAGATCCGCCTCGGCACGGATGATGGCGAACGAGCGCGCGTAGATCGCATCGCCGTCGCGGATATAGTCCTGCGCCTGCATCATCCCGCCCATTCCGCCACGAACGACCTGAGCGCCGCCGACGCCGGCAGCCCGTCGCCGGCAAGCTCGCGCCCCACGAAGGTCACCGCCGGCCCCGAAGGCTGCGCGCAGCGCTTGCCGCAGCCGGACAGATGCACCAGCGCCGCCGGGAGCAGTTCAGGCCGCGCCGCGACCTCCGCCGCCAGTACCCTTGTCGCAAGCTCGGCCGAAGCGCAGGCCGGCGCGCCGGAACAGGCGACCACCGACAACCGCGGATCGACGGGATCGACCACCAGACCCAGCCCACCGGCGGTCCCGGTCAGCGCCACGGCTTCCTCCTGCGACAGCCCGACCGCCATCAGCGCCCTGCCGGGCGCCGGCACGAAGCTGCACGCCTCCGTCGCCGCCGCCGCCAGCGCCGCCAGCACCGCGCAATCGGTCTGTCCGAACGGCAGCCCGAAGCCCACCGCCACCTTCCCCGAAGCCAGCGCAAACCGCCCGATCGGCACCGCCCGCCCCCGCCCGGCCGGCAACGCACGCCGACCGCCTGCCACAGGGCCGATCAGCGCCAGCCGTTCCAGAACATCGACCGCCACCGCGATGGCACCCTCGACATCATACCGGACGCCCCCTACGCGCCAGAAGCCGCCCGCTTCCGCGACCAGCCGCACATCGGCCGGCAGCGCATCGAGATGCAGCGCCCCGCCGCCATCGACCACTACCGAAACCTTCGGCCCCAGCCGCCCGGCCACCCCCGCCCCCCGCTGCCGGATCGCCGCCGCAAGCGGCCGCGGATCGGCGATCTCGGAGGGATCGAGCCCCGCGAGCGGCCCGCTCAGCACCCCGAGCCCGGTCTCGACCGCGATCCCGAGCTCGGCCACCGCCGCCGCCAGCGCCGCCGCCGAGGCCGGCGTCAGCCCGCGCAGCTGCAGGCTGCCGCGCGCCGTCACCTCGACCAACCCGTTGCCGAGCCGCGCCGCCGCCCGCGCCAGCCCCGCGAGCTGCGCCGGCGTCAGCCCGCCCGCCGGCGTCAGCCGCACCAGCCAGCCGTCGCCGGTCAGCATCGGCGCCGCCAGCGTCGGGCAGGCCCCGCGCCTCAGCACGCCGCCACCGCCCGCCGCCAGGCCTCGGCATACCCCGCGAACCGCCCATCCGGCACCACCGCCGCCTCCGCCGCCGGCGCTGCCGCCGCCGCCCCCGGCTGCGTCAGCAGCGCCGCCCCGAGGCTGGTCCCGGTCGCCGATCCGCCCGCCCCCGCCACCGGCCGCCCCACCGCCGCCGCCAGCATCTGCAAATAGAGCCCGTTCTTCGCAAACGGCCCCTCGGTCACCACCGGCCCCTCGGCGCCGATCATCCCGAGACACGTCGCCGTCATCATCGCCAGATAGAACGACAGCGCCACGAACCGCACCCCCGCCGCCTCCGGCTCGGGCCGCCAGACCGCCCGCCGCCCCTGGAACGGCCCCGACTGGGTCTCGACGCTCGGCAGCAAGAGCACCGGCCCGCCCAGCACCGCCGCGAGATCCGCCTCGGAAAAGCTCCCGTCATGCCCGTGCGCGATCACCTCGAACTCGCGCCCGCCCATGAACCGCGCCGAGGGCACCGGGTCGCCGAAGGCGTTGACGTTGATCAGCGTGTCGCGCGCCGGATCGAGCGCCACCGCCTTGCCGCCGATCGCCATCGACACCACCCAGGTCCCGGTCGAGACCACCGCGAACGGCGCCGCCCGCCGCAGCAGATGCGGATAGAGCGAGGCGTTCGAATCGTGGATCCCGGCATAGACCGGCACCCCGCCACCGATCCCGGTCCGCGCCGCGACTTGCCCCAGCACCGGCCCGATCACATCCGCCGGCCGATGCACCGGCGCCATCTTCCCCCGCAACCCCAGCCGGTCCACCAGACCGGAGAAATCCCCCGCCCCCGGCGCCCAGAGGTCGGTATGGCAGCCGAGCGAGGTCACGTCGTTCACGAACCGCCCGGTCAGCCGCGACACCCAATACTGCGGCCAGGTCACGAACCGCGCCACCCGCGCCGCCTGCTCCGGAAAGGTCTCGAGCTGCCAGAACACCTGCGCCCCGAGGTTCAGCCCCAGCGGCAGCCGCGGCGAGCCGGTCTCCGCGAAGCCCGGCCGCACCGCGTCATATTCCGCGGTCAGCTCGTCCGGCCCCGCATGCTCATAGTCGAGCACCGGCATCGCCAGATCGCCGGCCGCATCGAGCAGCGTGCCGCAGGCCCCGTGCGTGGTGACGACCAAAGCCTCGATCCGCTGCGTCCGGTCGAGCTCGGCGAGCCCGTCCAGCATGAACTCCCAGAGCCGCCCGGTGTCGTAATGTGGATAGAGCCCGTCCTGCCGCACCCGGTTCGGCGTGGTCAGCACGCCCACCTCGCGCATCTCGACAAGATCGACCAGCGCGACCTTCGCGTTGGTCTTGCCGATGTCGATCACGCCCACGTGCCTGCTGCCCCGCCATCCGCCACTCCTGTCATACACGATGGCGAAGATCCACAGGGCGCCGAGGGCCGGCCACGTGCCCCCGACAACTGTCCGGTGACATCGCCCCGCACGCCGGGGTAGGACAACCGCCGAGGACGAAAGTCGGAGGGGAGTACGACGATGCCGAAGGACGCGGGTTCCGGTCGCCTGGAGAGCCGGTGGGACGACGCCCGCGCCGCGGGCATGAGCGAGCCGGAGCTGCTGCTCTACCGCTCGAACCTGCTCGGCTCGGACAAGCGGATCACCAACTACGGCGGCGGCAACACCTCGGCCAAGGTGATCGAGACCGACCCGCTCACCCGCGAGCCGGTCGAAGTGCTCTGGGTCAAGGGCTCCGGCGGCGACGTCGGCTCGATCAAGCTCGACGGCTTCGCCACCCTCTACATGGAAAAGCTCGAGGCGCTGAAAGGCCTCTACCGCGGCGTCGAACACGAGGACGAGATGGTGGGCTACCTCCCCCACTGCACCTTCCGCCTCAACCCGCGCGCCGCCTCGATCGACACGCCGCTGCACGCCTACGTACCGCGCGCCCATGTCGATCACATGCACGCCGACGCGATCATCGCCGTCGCCGCCTCGGCGAACTCGCGCGAACTCACCGAGAAGATCTTCGGCAAGAGCATCGGCTGGCTGCCGTGGAAGCGCCCCGGCTACGAGCTCGGCCTCTGGCTGGAGACATTCTGCCGCGAGAACCCCGAGGCCAGGGGCGTGATCCTCGAGAGCCACGGCCTCTTCACCTGGGCGGACGAGGCCAAGGCCTGCTACGAGACCACGCTCGACGTCATCAACCAGGCGATCGACTGGCTCGACCGCGAGACCGCCGGCAAGCCCGCCTTCGGCGGCCCGCAAGCACGCGCCCCTGCCGCCCGCCGAGCGCCGCCGCATCGCCGCCGCGCTGATGCCGGCGATCCGCGGCATGGTCTCCAAGGGCGTCCATATGGTCGGCCATTTCGACGACCAGCCGGCGGTGCTGGAGTTCGTCGGCGCCCGCGACCTCGGTCCGCTGGCGGCACTCGGCACCAGCTGCCCCGACCACTTCCTGCGCACCAAGATCCGCCCGCTGGTGGTGGACTTCGACCCGGCCGCCCCCGACCTCGCCGCGACGCTCGCCGGGCTGCCGGCCGCGGTCGAGGCCTACCGCGCAGGACTATGCCGGCTACTATGAGCGCAGCAAGCATGCCGACAGCCCGGCGATGCGCGACCCGAACGCGGTGGTCTAGCTCGTCCCCGGCGTCGGCATGATCACCTTCGCCCGCGACAAGGCCACCGCGCGCATCTCCGGCGAATTCTACGTCAACGCCATCAACGTGATGCGCGGCGCCAGCACGGTCTGCGAGTATCGCGGCCTGCCGGAGCAGGAAGCCTTCGACATCGAATACTGGCTGCTCGAGGAAGCCAAGCTCCAGCGCATGCCGAAGCCCAAGAGCCTCGCCGGCCGCATCGCGCTGGTCACCGGCGGCGCCGGCGGCATCGGCTCGGCCACCGCCGCGCGGCTGCTCGCCGAAGGCGCCTGCGTCGTGCTCGCCGACATCGACGCCGAAGGCCCTGGCCGAGACCTCGGCCGGCCTCGGCGGCCGCTATTCGGCGGACGTGGTGCGCACCGTCGAGATGAACGTCACCGACGAGGCGCGGTCGGCGCGCGCCTTCGCCGACGTGGCGGTGCGAATACGGCGGCCTCGACATCCTCGTCTCCAACGCCGGCATCGCCTCCTCGGCGCCGATCGAGGACACCACGCTCGAGCTCTGGAACAGAACATGTCGATGCTCTCGACCGGCTATTTCCTGGTCACGCGCGAGGCGTTCCAGCTGCTGCAAGGCGCAGGGCTCGGCGGCGCCATCGTCTTCATCGGCTCGAAGAACGGCCTGGCGGCCTCGCCGGGCGCCGCGGCCTACTGCACCGCCAAGGCCGCCGAGAACCACCTCGCCCGCTGCCTCGCGCTGGAAGGCGCGCCGCACGGCATCCGCGTCAACGTCGTCAACCCCGACGCGGTGCTGCGCGGCTCGAAGATCTGGGCACGGCGAATGGCGCGAGCAGCGCGCCGGCGACCCACAGGACCGACAAGGAGAGGCTGGAGGAGAACTACCGCCAGCGCTCGCTGCTCAAGCGCGCCGTGCTGCCCGAGGACATCGCCGAGGGCGTCTATTTCTTCGCCGCCGACGTCTCGGCAAAGTCGACCGGCAACATGCTCAACGTCGACGCCGGCAACGCCCAGGCGTTCACCCGCTAGGGAGCGCCACCGATGAGCGTGATCGAAATCGACCCGATCGCCAGCCGAGACGCGAGCGCGCCGGCGCTCGGCGCGACTACGACGCGCTCGGCGAGCAGCTCGCCCGCCGCGGCATCGACATCGACGGCGATCAAGGCCAAGGTCGCCGCCTTCGCGCGTCGCGGTGCCCTCCTGGGGCGTCGGCACCGGCGGCACCCGCTTCGCGCGCTTCCCCGGGCCGGGCGAGCCGAGCAACATCCTCGAGAAGCTCGAGGACTGCGCCGTCATCCAGCAGCTGCCGGCGCGACGCCGACCGTCTCGCTGCATTTCCCGTGGGACAAGGTCCGACACCGCGGGCGCTGCGCAGAAGGCGGCGGAGCTCGGCCTCGGCTTCGACGCGGTGAACTCCAACACCTTCTCGGACCACCCGGCCAGCCGCACACCTACAAGTTCGGCTCGCTCGCCACACCGACGCCGCGGTCCGCGCCCAGGCGGTCGAGCACAACATCGAATGCATCGAGATCGGCAGGCGCTCGGCTCCAAGGCGCTGACCGTCTGGGTCGGCGACGGCACCAACTTCCCCGGCCAGAGGACTTCACCCGCGCCTTCGACCGCTATCTCGACGCGATGCGCGAGATCTATGCCGCGCTGCCCGACGACTGGCGGATCTGCTGGAGCACAAGATGTACGAGCCGGCGTTCTATTCGACGGTGATGTCGGACTGGGGCAGCAACTACCTGTCGCCCGCGAGCTCGGCCCCAAGGCCAAGTGCCTGGTCGACCTCGGCCACCACGCGCCGAACGTCAACATCGAGCAGATCGTCGCCCGCCTCATCCAGTTCGGCAAGCTCGGCGGCTTCCACTTCAACGACAGCAAATACGGCGACGACGACCTCGATTCCGGCTCGATCAACCCGTTCCAGCTGTTCCTGGTGTTCAACGAGCTGGTCGACGCCGAAGGCAGCCGAAGGCTTCGACCCGGCGCACATGCTCGACCAGTCGCACAACGTCACCGACCCGATCGAGAGCCTGATGGTGAGCGCGATGGAGGTGCAGCGCGCCTACGCCCAGGCGCTGCTGGTCGATCGCGCCGCGCTCGACGGCTTCCAGGAGGCCAACGACGCGCTGATGGCGACCAGACGCTGAACCGCGCCTTCCGCACCGACGTCGAGCCGATCCTCGCCATGGCCCGCCACGAGAAGGCCGCCGCCATCGACCCGGTCGCCGCCTACCGCGCCTCCGGCTACCGCGCAGCCGTCGCCGCCGAACGCCCCGCCGTGGCCGGCGGCGGCGGCGGAATCGTCTGAGACCAGCCATGCAAAATCGGCGGGGCCGGTGACGACCGGCCCGGCCAGGCTGGCGGCCGGCGTTAATCCTTCGCTGAGACCCTGAAATCGTATTGACGGTTTCAAGATGCTTTCCAGATGCGTTTCAGATCGCCCAATCCCCTGATTAACCAGACGAATATCCCCCTCACCGCCGCTGGCCGCGTCGGCCCACAGCAGCGCGAAGCAATGCATCCTCGGCATGACGGCATTTCGCAAAGCATGCGTTGTGCGCTGCAGCATGGCGCTTATTTTGGTGGGGCGAGGAAGGACCCTCGCTGTAAGAGACCAAAGGATGCCGACCATGACGAACGCATACGCTTCGACGCAGGGCCGGTCGCTCGCATCCGGCTTTGAGGCCGACCTGGGCTCGGTGCTGAACCGCGCCCGCGACGCCTGGATGCAGTACCGGACCTATCGCCGCACGCTCTCCGAGCTGCGCGACCTCTCGGACCGGGGGCTGCGCGACCTGGACTTCAACCGCGATGACCTGAGCGCGATCGCTCGCCGCGACGTCTACGGCCGCTGACGGCGACGGCGCCGACGGCGCCCCGACCGGCCGAACCCGAACCCAAAGGAGCCAACACCATGGCACATGTGATCAATTTCAATGACTTCGCCCCGTCCGCCCCGGCGCCCAGCCTCATCGCCCGCCTGCGCCAGGCCTACGCGGACTTCCGCGACTACCTCGCGACCACCGGCGAGCTCAAGGCCCTCAGCGACCGCGAGCTGGCCGATCTCGGCCTGTCGCGGCTGAGCGTCGAGGACGTCGCCCGGGAAGCCGTCTACGGCAAATGAGCCGGCCCGGCGGCGCCTTCGGGCGCCGCCACCAGCCTCGTCAGCTGAGCTCCGGCCAGGCGCGGGCGTGCGCGTGATCCCGGGGCGAGATGTAGGTATAAAACATCGGCACCACGAAGAGCGTGAAGCAGGTGCCGACCAGAAGCCCGGCAAAAATCACCAGCCCCATCGAATACCGCGCCGCAGCACCGGCGCCCTCGGCGATGATCAGCGGCACCACCGCCAACGCCATCGCCGCCGTCGTCATCAAGATCGGCCGCAGCCGGATCTTCGCCGCCGCCACAATCGCCTCCCGCCGGCGACATCCCATGCAGCTCCCGCTGCTGGTTGGCGAACTCCACCATCAGGATCCCGTGCTTGGTGATCAGCCCGATCAGGGTGATCATCCCGACCTGAGTGTAGATATTGAGCGTGCCGAGCCCGAGGTTCAGCGGCAGCACAGCGCCGAAGATCGACAGCGGCACCGCCATCAGGATGATGAAGGGGTCGCGGAAGCTCTCGAACTGGGCGGCGAGCACGAGATAGATCACCACGATCGCCAGCGCGAAGGCGATCATGATCGTATTGCCCTGCTGGACCTCCAGCCGCGACTGGTCAGCGTAGTCGAGGAAGAAACCCTCCGGCAGCACCTCGTTCGCAATCCGCTGGATCTCGGCCAGACCGTCGCCGGTCGAGACGCCGGGCAGGGGCAGCGCCGAGATCGTCGCCGAGTTGAGCTGGTTGAACTGCTCGACCGCGGCGGCAGTGGCGCCGGTCGTGATGGTGACGACCGAGCTCAGCGGAACCATCTCCCCGCTGGCGGCGCGGACGAAGAACTGGCCGAGCGCCTCGGGATTGTTCCGGAACGAGGCCGGCACCTGGGTGATGATGTCGTAGCTGTTGGAATCGCGGTCGAACTGGCCGATCGAGCCACCGCCGACGAAGAGGCCCAGCGTGCTGCCGACGTCGCTGATCGGCACGTTGAGGCTCGCGGCGCGGTCGCGGTCGATCGTCACCGTCACCTGCGGCGCGTCGAAGGCGAGCGAGTTCTGCACCACGATGAAGCGGCCGGAGGCCTGCGCCTTCTCCTTGATCTCCTGGGCGATCTCGTAGACCCGGGCGGAGTCGTGGATCGACTGGATCACCACCGAGATCGGCAGCCCGCCGCCCGCGCCCGGCAAGGTTGGCGGCGAGAAGACGAAGCCCTCGACGCCGGCGACGTTGCCGAGCCGCCCCTGGAGGTCCTGCTGCAACTCCGCCTGCGACCGATCGCGCTCGGACCAGTCCTTGAACACCCAGATGTAGAAGCCGGAGTTGCGTCTGGCGGTTGAAGCCGACGATCGAGAATTCGGTGAGGACCTCGGGGATGCCGGAGGTGAGCTGCGAGATCTGCTCGGTGTAGAGGTGGGTATAGTCGAGCGTGGCATAGCGCGGCCCGTTCAGGACCGCGAAAAGCGCGCCCTGATCCTCCTCCGGCGCGAGCTCGGTCGTGGTGTTGAAGAACATGAAGCCGGTGCCGCCGAGGAGCGCCAGCACCACGAGGATCGTTATCGGGCGGTAGTCGAGCGAGCTCGACACCCGCCGCTCGTACCAGTTCGCCACCCGCTCGAAGCTGCGGTCGACGATGCGCTGGAAGCGCCCCGGCTCGCCGGACTTCAAGAGCCCCGCCGCCATCGTCGGCGTAATGGTCAGCGCGACGATGCCGGAGATGATCGACCGAGCCCGCAAGGGTGAAGGCGAACTCGCGGAAGAGCGAGCCGGTCAGCCCGCCGGTGAAGCCGAGCGGCGACAGCACCGCGGCCAGCGTCAGCGTCATCGCGATCACCGGGCCGGTGATCTCCTTCATGCCCATGATCGAGGCGTCGAGCGGCGTCAGCCCCTCCTCGATATGGCGGTGGATGTTCTCGACCACGACGATCGCGTCGTCGACGACGAGCCCGATCGCCAGCACCATGGCGAGCAGCGAGAGCAGGTTGAGCGAGAAGCCGACCGCGAGCAGGATCGAGCAGACGCCGATCAGCGACAGCGGGATGGTCAGGACCGGCATCAGCACCGAGCGGAACGAGCCGAGGAAGAGCAGGATCACCACCACGACGATCGCGACCGCCTCGGCGATGGTCTTGAACACCTCGCGGATCGAGCCGCTGATCGTCTCGGTGGAGTCGTAGACGAGCTCGATCTTCATGCCCTGCGGCAGGCTGGCGTTGATCGCCGGGAAGCTCCTTCACCACCGCCGCGGCGGTGCTGAGCGGGTTGGCCGCGGGCGTGGGGAACACGCCGATGAAGGTGCCCGGCTGGCCGTTGAAGGTGACGATCTCCTCCGGCTCTTCCGACGCGAGCTCGATCCGCGCCACGTCGCGCAGCCGCACCACCGCGTCGCCCTCGGCGGAAAGCGGCAAGGCGCCAAACGCCTCCGGCGTCTGCAGCGTCGTCTGCATCTGGATGTTGTACGCCACGAACTCGTTCTCGGTGCGGCCGGGCGCCGCGAGGAAGTTCGAGGCGCTGATCGCAGCCTGCACGTCGGCGGCAGTGACCCCGCGGGCGGCGAGCTGCAGCGGGTCGATCCAGACCCGCATCGCATAGTTGGCCGCGCCGATGATCTGGATCTCGGCAACGCCCGGAATCGTCGACATCCGCGGCCGGATGACCCGCTCCAGGTACTCGGTCATTTGCTCCTGGGTCATGTTCGGGTTCAGCGCCGCGAGATACATCAGCGCGAAATCAAAACCGGTGCCCTTGACGATCGTCGGATCCTCGGCGTCGTCCGGGAGCTGGCCGCGCACGCTCTGCACCTTGGAGAGCACCTCCGTCAGCGCCACGTCCGGGTCGGATCCGAGCTTCATGTGCACGCTGACTACGCTTGCCGAAGGCGTGCTCTGCGAGGTGACGTAGTCGATATTCTCGGTCGTCGCGACCGCGGCGGCGATCGGCGCGGTGATGAAGCCCTGGATCAGGTCGGGCTGGGCGCCGGCGTAGAGCGTGGTGATCGTCACCACCGTCTCCTCGACCTCCGGATACTGGCGGACCGGCAGGTTGACGATGCCCTGGAAGCCGAGCAGCAGGATGAAGGCCGCGAGCACGGTGGAGAGCACCGGCCGGCGGATGAAGATTCGGAGAAATTCACCCGGCGCGCTCTAGTTCGTCGCCGCCGCAGGCGCGTCGGGACTGGCCGGCTCCGCAGGCGTCTCCGGGCCTTCGCCTCCGCGGGTTGCTCCGGCTTCGGCGCGGAGGCGTCCGCGCCGTCGCTCTTCGCTGCGGCGTCCGGGTTAGCCGGCGCCGGGGGCGCGCCCGGGTTCACTGAATTGTCCACCACGACCGACGCGCCGCCGGTCAACCGGTTTTGCCCGGCGGTCACCACCTGCTCGCCGGGCTTCAGCCCCTCGGCGATCTCGACGAGACCCTGCGAGCGACGCCCGGCCTTGACGAAGACCTGCTCGACCTTCTGCTTGGCGGCGTCGCCCTCGCCTTCGGTGCGGACCACGAAGACGGAATCGCCGTAAAGCGTGGTGCTGAGCACGGTCTGCGGCAGCGCGATCACGTTCGGCTCCTCGGGCAGCTCGACGCGCACCCGCAGGAACTGGCCGGGATTGATGCTGTGGCGCGGGGTCGTCGACCTCGGCCCGGACCGTGACGAGGCGGCTGTTGGGGTCGATCCGCGGCTCGATCGCCGAGATGTGGCCGGTGAGCTCGGTGTTGCCGACCTCGGTCGAGACCGTCACCGGCAGGTCGAACGCGACGAGGCGGATTTCCTGCTCGGGCACCGAGAAGTCGACCCGCATGTTGTCGAGGTCCTGCAGCGTCGCATAGACCGTGCCGGGGATGACATACTCGCCGACGTCGACCTGCGGGATGCCGATGGTGCCGGCGAACGGCGCCTCGAGGCTCTTCTGGTTCATCACCGCGGTGAGCTTGACCACCTGGCTCTGCGCGCTCGACTCGCTGGCCTGGGCGACGTCGAGATCGTTGATCGCGGTCACGCCCCGCTGGCGCAATTCCCGCGCGCGCTCGAGCTGGGTCTCGGCGAGATCGAGCTCGGCCTGCGAGGCCGCGAGGTCGGCGGCCTCGATCGCGTCGTCGAGCTGCGCGAGGTGCTGGCCGGCCTTCACCTCGTCGTTGGCCTGAAACAGCACGTCCTTGACGATGCCCGCGGTCTCGACCGCGAGCTCGACGCCCTGCAGCGCGCGCGCGGTGCCGATCGCCTCGAGCCCGGGCTTCCAGGTGATCGGGCTTGACTTCAACGGTGGAGACCGCGACCGGCGGCGGCTGCATGCCCGCGAAGTAGCCGGCGATCATCTTGGCGCGGAACAGGTTGAAGCCGACGATGCCGCCGACCACAACGCCAAGGAGAATGACGGCCAGAATCAGTCGCCAGATCATTCTGCTCCCGCCCCTCGCGCCCGCCCGGCCGAAGCCCACACTTTGGCGCTTGGACCGAAAAGGTCAATGCCTCGGGCACGATAGTGAGCGTTCAGCGCATGAAGCCGCCGGTACGGCACGTCGGGGGTGGGGCGTACCGGGCTTGCCCGACCTTGGGCGCGGGGCAGTGCCTGGCGCCGCATCCCGGGTTGACGGCACGTCGGGCGGACCAGGCAGCTTTCGCTTCTCGATCCGCCCAGTCCAGCTATCAGAAGTACTCGTGCGCTAAGTTCAGGATCTGGATCGTATGGACGCCGGCAGGCTGGTCGATGTCCATCACCAGGGTGTCGTTGTTTCCCTGACTGATGTGCACCGCATCCGATGCCGTATCCAGTTCGCGCAGGTCGGCCACGCTGTCGATCACCGCTCCATTGATGGTGACGATCAGCTCGTTGCCGCCTCTCTGGGCGTGGAAGGTCCCGCCCTTGTAGTTGTAAAGCTCGATCACGTCGCCTTCGGTGAAATCGAGCCCGTTGAGGACGTCGGTTGGCCCCACCGCGTCAAACCGGAAAAGGTCGGGTTGGCCGTTGCCGGGGTCCTGGTCGGAGTCGAGCAGGGCCTGCGCTTCGGCGACCGTCGTGCCCATCGGAACGATGGTGTTGTTGGCGATCGTCCAGGTCGGCTCCGCCTTGTTCGTCTGCTGCCAATTGGCATCGGCCGACCACGGCTGCATGTGGGTGATGTTGCCGGTGATCGTGACGTTGACGGAATCCTCGTGGACCAGGATGTGCGGGACCCTTCCCCGCTCGCTCGCGGGCAGGGCAACAACGTCGCGCAGGATTATGTTGTCGCTGATGGTCAGCCCGTCGGTCTGCCCCCAGGCGATGCCGAACCCGTGTGCATTGACGACAGTATTGTCCGAGATCCGGACGTTGTCGAAAAACGCGGCGGCGCTGTGCGTCGAATTGGCGACGGCATTGGCCATGTAGATGCCGTGGCTCTGCGCGTTGTGCGTCCGGATGACGTTATCCTCGATCACCAGGCCGCTCGACGGGTTGTTGTTACCGGTGTTCCAGAACTGCATCCCGTCCGAGTGCTTCAGACCGGGTGTGGAATTCATGTCGATCGTGTTTCCAACGATCCGCCCGCCGTCGATCTGGCCAACCATCATGCCGTCCCACATGATGTTGGAAAGCGTGTTGTTGCGGAAGACGATGTCGTCCGAGCCGACGAGGAACGCACCGGTGCTGAAGCCGTGCATCGTGTTGTTCTCGAAGGTAAAGCCGACGTTCTGACCCGCATGGAGCCCCCGCCCCTCGCCATAGCCGCTCGCGACCCCCTCCATGTCGCTGTTGCGGATGGTGATGTTGTTCGAAAGACTGCACGATGAACGGCTTCTCGACCCCGTCGACTGCGTTGAAATCCACGCCATCGATCGTCAGGTTGGCCGACTTGGCGATTTGGAGCTTGTCGATCACGGCCGAGCCGTCGGAAGTGATGGTCACCGCCTTGGTATAATTATTGGTGGTTAGGGTGAAGTGACCGCCGACGAGCTGGATCTGGTCCCCGCTTGCGGCGGATTGCAGGGCCGAATTTAGTCCACTGTTGTTTGTTACTCTGATGGTCGCCATGCCGTGTTTCCCCCACTGATGCGACTTCAAATAAGCCCGAGAACGCTTCCTTTTGGTTTCGTGTTGCGATCTCGATGATCTTCGCTCACGGCAACGCTCCTCCAAGCGGCGCGGATAAACCGCGCTGCCGGCGCAAAGGTCAAAATCGGTCAGTCCGCAAACCTGCTGGTCGTGGCGATGCCAGCTTGGAACCGAAGCCTTCGATGCTCCGGTCAGACCAAAGGCTCAGGGCAAATCAAATTCTATCCGTTGCAGATCTAGCCCGGCGCCTGTGTCGCCACTGCAAGACGGATTGTTTGCTTGAATTTCCGTGTAGTATGCGAATCGGCTTCGCTTCAAGGCCGCAAAGCACGAATTTCTCGATAGGCGAAATTTCGCTTGTCGGTGGAATTGCCCGCCGGTGGCTACTCGCCGAGGCCGCAAGCCAGGCTCGCTGTCGACGATCCGGCCAGGAGAAGCGGGTCGGCTTGCTCAAGGGAACCCCCGCCACGGCCGGATTGGTGAGCCCGGAAGGATTCGAACCTTCGACCAATAGATTAAAAGTCTACTGCTCTACCACTGAGCTACGGGCCCGAGGCCATTGGGTGCTTTGGTGAGCCCGGAAGGATTCGAACCTTCGACCAATTGATTAAGAGTCAACTGCTCTACCACTGAGCTACGGGCCCGAAGCTGGCGCCGGAGTTAAGCGGGCGGCCCGCGCCGGTCAAGCGCAAATCGCCCCGCGGTCCGCCCTGTGGCCTGCCCCGCCCCCATCGCCTATATAGCGGCGCATGGATGGCGAATCTCACCCCGAGCGTCAAGCCCGCGATTTCAGGTTCCTGAAGATGCACGGGCTCGGCAACGACTTCGTCGTGATCGACGCCCGCGCCGGCGGCGCGCCGGTGACGCCGGCGCTGGCGCGCGCGCTCGGCGACCGCAACCGCGGCATCGGCTTCGACCAGCTCGCGGTGGTGCGGCCCGGCGTCGGGGTGGCGGCCGAGGTGGATTTCTGGAACGCCGACGGCAGCGAGGCCGACGCCTGCGGCAACGCCACCCGCTGCGTCGCGCGGATGCTGCTGGCCGAAGGCGGTCGTACCGCGGTTGATCTCAAGACCGGTCGCGGCATCCTCCACGCCGAGGACGCCGGCGACGGGCTTACCCGGGTCAACATGGGACCGCCGCAGCTCAGCTGGGCCGAAGTGCCGCTCGCGCGCGCGATGGACCTCGACGCACTGCCCATAGCCGGCGACCCGGGGGCGGTCGGCATGGGCAACCCGCATTGCGTCTTTCTGGTCCCAGACGCGGAGGCGGTGGACCTTGCGGCCCTCGGCCCGCGGTTCGAGCACGACCCGCTCTTTCCCCAGCGCACCAACGTCGAGTTCGTCCAGGTGATCGACCGCGAGACGATCCGCATGCGGGTTTGGGAGCGCGGCGGCATGATCACGCTCGCCTGCGGCTCCGGCGCGTGCGCCGCGGTGGTGGTCACGGCGCGGCGCGGGCTGACCGGGCGGCGGGTGACGGTGCGGCTCGATGGCGGCGAACTTTTGATCGACTGGCGCGACGACGGCGTCTGGATGACCGGCCCGACCACGCTGGTCTTCGAGGGCAGGCTTTCGGAGGAGTTCCTCGGAGCGCTGGCATGACCGCGCCGATCTTGAACGCGCCGGTCTCGAACGCCCCGATCTTCGCGACGCTGGGCTGCCGGCTCAACGCCTATGAGACCGAGGCGATGAAGGGCCTCGCGGCCGCGGCCGGCGTCACCGATGCGGTCGTGGTCAACAGCTGCGCGGTGACCGCCGAGGCGGTCCGCCAGGCCCGCCAGCAGATTCCGACGTCTCCACCGCGATCACCCCGGGGCGCGCGTGATCGTCACCGGCTGCGCCGCCCAGACCGAGCCCGCCGCCTTCGCGGCGATGCCCGAGGTCGATCTCGTGCTCGGCAATGCCGAGAAGCTCCGCCCCGACGCCTGGACCCGGCTGCGCGACCGGCCGGAGGAGCGCGTCGCGGTCGCCGACATCATGGCCGAGACGCGGCCCTCCGCGCCGCTGATCGACGGACTCGGCACCCGGGCGCGCGCCTACGTGCAGGTTCAGACCGGCTGCAATCACCGTTGCACCTTCTGCATCATTCCCTACGGCCGCGGCAACTCGCGCAGCGTGCCGGCTCCGACTGTGGTCGAGCAGATCGCCCGGCTGGTCGACCGCGGCTTCAACGAGGTGGTGCTGACCGGAGTGGACCTGACCAGCTGGGGCGCCGATCTCGAGGGTGCTCCGCGTCTGGGCGACCTCGTCGCCGGGATCCTCAGGCGCGTGCCCGACCTGCCGCGGCTCCGGCTCTCCTCGATCGACCAGGTGGAGGCCGACCCGCGGCTGATTGAGGCGGTCACCTGCGAGCCCCGGCTGATGCCGCATCTGCACCTCTCGCTGCAGGCCGGTGACGACATGACTTTGAAACGGATGAAGCGGCGCCACCTCCGCGACGACGCGATCGCCTTCTGCGCCGCGGTGCGAGCCGCGCGTCCGGAGATGGTGTTCGGCGCCGACCTCATCGCCGGCTTTCCGACCGAGACCGAGGCGATGTTCGAAAATACGCTGCGTCTGGTTGCCGAGTGCGGCCTGACCTGGCTGCACGTCTTTCCCTACAGCGCCCGAAGCGGCACCCCCGCCGCGCGGATGCCGCAGGTTGCGCTCCTGGCGATCCGCGAGCGAGCCGGCCGTCTGCGCGCCCTGGGCGTGCAGACGACTGCCGCGCACCTGGCTGCCATGCAGGGCCGCGAGGTGAAGCTTCTGATGGAGCGTCCGGATCTGGGCCGGACCGAAGGCTTCGCCCAGGCACGGCTGGACGGTGCCCGGAACCCCGGCGCGATCGTCGCCGCCCGGGTCACTGGCCAAGACGCCGGACTGCTCCTCGCCGAGGCGGCGTAACGCCTACATCTCGTTCTGCGCCTTGTTGGCCTCGTTGGTCACGGTATTGCCTGCGGCGCTCACGTCCTTGCCAGCACCCTTCACGGTGTTGCAGGCAGAAAGCGCCAACGCGGCCAGCACGGCGGCGACAAGAATCTTCGGCATGGGTCAACTCCCTCGGTGCGTATCGGTCTCACTGCGCTCAAGAACGCACGACGCCGCCGAGAGGTTGCCTTGGGGCCTCACATCTTCTTTTCGACGTCGGTCGCGGAATCGCTGACCGCGTTGCCGGCGGACGAAATGTCCTTGCCGGCACCGCTCACGGTGTTGCAGGCGGCGAGCGCCAGCGTGGCGAGGAGGAGGGCGATGAGGGAACGCGGCATCCGTGACTCCGTTCGCGAGGAAACGCATCCGCCGCCAGAAGGGCGGTGCCACGCGACACTAGCATCCAGTGAGAATTGCGCAAGAATCAGCGGGGCGGTTTGCGTGGGCCAAATTCGGGCTTATATTTTCGAGGAGACCTTCGGGAGGATCCGCCGTTGCTGCCCTTCGCCCTTTCCCCGCTGACCTGGAGGCTGCTGCGCATCGGCGCTGTTGCGGCGGTGGCGGTCTACGCCTCCCGCAACGGCGCCCCCAAGAACGCCGGTCACGAGCAGGTGCTGGACGACCTGCCCGAAGGGCTTGCCACCCATACCCATCGTGCCGAAGCGGAGCGCGGGATGCACGCGGCCGGCCGCTTCCGCCGCGTGCTGCGTCTCGGGCCGCAGGGGCCGGCGGTGGAGATCGAGGCGGCGGGCCTCGGCCGGGTGCGGCTGCGCCGCGCGGGCTGAACCCCGTGCGGCTCTACCATTCCACCGGCTCCCCCTTCGTCCGCAAGGTCATGGTCGTCGTGCATGAGTGCGGGCTCGCGGCCCAGGTCGAGCTCGTCCCGTCCAGCGGCAACCCGATCGCTTCGGGCTCGCTGCCGGTCGCGCGCAACCCGCTCGGCAAGGTGCCGACGCTCGAGCGCGGCGACGGCCCGGCGCTCTATGACAGCCCGGTGATCTGCCGCTATCTCGACGACATCGCCGGCGGCCGGCTCTACCCGGCCAAGCCGCGGCTGTGGGAGACGCTGACGCTGGAGGCGACCGCGGACGGGATGATGGATGCCGCGGTGTCGATGCGCTACCAGGCGACGCTGCTGCCGGTCGAGCTGCGCTATGCCGACTGGATGGAGGCGAACTGGCGTAAGGTTGCCCGATCGCTCGACGCGCTCGAGGCGCGCTGGATGTCGCACCTCGCCGCACCGCTCGACATCGGCCAGATCGCGGTCGCCTGCGCGCTCGGCTATCTCGACTTCCGGCACGACGACCGGGGCTGGCGCACTGGGCGGCCAGCGCTTGCCGCCTGGGCCGCCCGTTTCGCCGAGCGCCCGTCGATGCAGGACACCCTGCCGACCTGACGCCCGGCAGGGGCGTCCCCTGCGGCAGGCTCGTCACGCCGCTGACACCATCCGACGCTACGCTTGCCGCGCCGGTTCGTGCCAGGGAGGCGGCTGTGGCGAGTGTGTCGTGAGCGGTGCAATCGGGCGGAGCGCGCCCGGAGCTGCGGCCTGGGGAGGATTCCTCAGGCCGCGGTCACCTCCCAGGGCTGCGGGTAGCGGAACTCCTCGAGGTTCACCCCGGGTCCGACGCGGTCGACGATCAGGAACGCCGCCGGCTTTCCGAGCGGGGTCAGCACGCCGTGCCAGATCCCTCTCAGGTAGTTCACGCCCTGGCTGCCGCTGGTCATGAAGGCGCGCGGCTTGCCGGGCCGGCCGGCTTCGTCCGGCGCGACGACTACCAGGAACGGCTCCTCGGTCATCGGCACGAAGGCCTGGCTTCCGAGCGGATGGCGCTCGACCAGCGTGAAGCGGTAGGGCAGCGGGTAGGGCCGGCCGTAGCCGATGCTGATACCGGCGCGGCCGCCGTCGCCGGTGAACTCCATCCGCGCGCGGTCGTGGAAGCGATCGCACATGCCGTCGTTGATCGGGTAGCTTTCGCCGGTGGCCTCGATCACGTCGCCGAAGGGCGCGAACGCCGCGGCGGTCAGCGGCTCAGCGGCGAGGGCGTGCGGGTCCTGGCTCATGATCGATCCTCTGCGGGCATAGCGTGTTGAGAGCGCACGACTTTTGGGGCTCAGCCCTTCTTCAGCACCCGCCGGCCGAGGAGTTCGGCGATCTGCACGGCGTTGAGCGCGGCGCCCTTGCGCAGGTTGTCGGAGACCACCCAGAGCATCAGGCCGTTCTCGACGGTGGGGTCGGTGCGGATGCGGCTGACGAAGGTGGCATAGTCGCCGACGCATTCGACGGGCGTGACGTAGCCACCGGGCTCGCGCTTGTCGACGACGAGGACGCCGGGGGATTCTCGCAGGATTTCGCGGGCTTCGTCCTCGTCGAGCGGGTCTTCGAACTCGACGCGAGATCGCTTCGGAGTGGCCGACGAAGACCGGGACGCGGACGCAGGTGGCGACGACTTTGATGGCGGGGTCGACGATTTTCTTGGTTTCGGCGACCATCTTCCATTCTTCGCGGGTGAAGCCGTCCTCCATGAAGACGTCGATCTCAGGGATGACGTTGAAGGCGATCTGCTTGGGGAAGGTCTTGGCCTCGACCTCCTGGCCGGGCACGTAGAGGCCCTTGGTCTGTAGCCAGAGCTCGTCCATCGCCTCCTTGCCCGCGCCGCTAACTGATTGATATGTCGAGACAACCACCCGCTTGATCCGGGAGCGGTCGTGCAAGGGCTTCAGCGCCACCACCATCTGGGCGGTCGAACAGTTCGGGTTGGCGATGATGTTCTTGCGCGAATATCCATCTATCGCGTCCGGATTAACCTCCGGCACGATCAGTGGTACCTCGGGGTCATAGCGGTAGAGCGAGGAATTGTCGATCACCACGCAGCCGGCGCGGGCGGCGACGGGCGCGTACTTCTTGGTGGCGTCGGAGCCGATCGCGAAGAGGGCGATGTCCCAGCCCTTGAAGTCGAAGGTGTCGAGATCCAGCGTTTTCAAGGTCTTGTCACCGAACGAGCATTCGGTGCCGAGCGACTTTCGCGAGGCGAGCGCGACGATCTCGGCGATGGGAAACTCCCGCTCGGCGAGGATGTTCAGCATTTCCCGGCCCACGTTGCCCGTGGCGCCGACGACCGCGACGCGGTAGCCCATTGCGAGGTTCTCCAGAAGTCCGGGGATGCTTCTGGCGGTTTTGCGGGCAAAAGTAAACAGGGGGCGGAGGAGCGGCGGTTTGTCATGGAATTTCAGTTAGATGATGGAGCTGGAATCCGGCTGGAAAATGGCTGGAAAGTGGCTTGCCAATTGGATGGCCGAAAGTGGTCAGGTGCGGGTCGACGACGTGTCCTCGGTTTCGACCTCCCGGCCTCCGCGACAACCTGCCTCTGGTCAGCTTGCTTCTAGACCGGCAACCGGTCGCGGCCGATCATGAGATTGAGGACCGGCCCCGCCCGCACGCTGCGCAGCGTCGGCAGGTAGGTCTCGTAGGCGGGGAGGAAGTCGGCGGCGAAGGCGCGCACCTCGGCGTCCGTCATCGCCTCCCGCCCCGCCGCGCGCGCCTGCGCCTCGGCTTCGGCCCGCCAGTCCACCACGAAGCTGGGATCGGTCGGCTCGAGCCAGACGAAGGCGTCGAGTACGGCGGTCCAGGCCGAGTAGGCCTTCAGATACTCATTCACCGGACGCAGGCTCGGATCGGCGAGCTTCGAGGGCGCGACGGGCAGAAAGCCCAGCATCCAGCCCTCGACGACCACGAGGTCGAGCGGCCCCTGCCGCCGCGGCCAGCTGCTTTCCGGCCGGCGGTCGCCCTGCCCCATGAAGGCCGAACGGTCGTACGACGGCACGCGCACCTCGCCGTTCGCGCCGATCGACTTGAGCGCCTCAAGAACGCGCGTGCCGAGCGCGACGTCGTGCGTTCCGGGATAGCCGCGGCGGGCGAAAAACCGGACGCCGCCATGCCGCTGCGACAGTGCCAGCTGCTCGGCCCGGGTGAGGTAGAAATCGTCGATGGAAACGCCGGTGGCGCGAAGCCCCAGCTCGTCCGCCATCCGGAGCAGATCGGCGGTCAGCGTGGTCTTACCCGCCCCCTGCGGCGCGGAGAACCCCAGCATGAATGGCCGTGATGCCGCCGGTGTCGGTTCGACGAGCCCGAGAATCCAGGTCCAGAGCGAACGAGTTAGGGCCCGACGATCCATAATACCCCTGCCCGATTGACGGATGGATTGCGGCGCTTAGCGCCGCCCTTTGGTCGGCCGCCAGCGTGCGTCCGAGGAGGAGCGACAGAAGCGCGTGGAGAGCGACGGCGGGCCTGAGGAGGATGCCTCCCGAACCGCC
Source organism: uncultured Alphaproteobacteria bacterium (assembly GCA_963750745.1). Taxonomy (GTDB): domain Bacteria; phylum Pseudomonadota; class Alphaproteobacteria; order Rhodobacterales; family Rhodobacteraceae; genus Amaricoccus. The sequence continues at coordinate 79,656 of CAVVSO010000013.1, forward strand.
GGCGAAGCCGAACTAGGCGAGAATGAGCGTGACGGCGGCGCCGTAGAACAGCATGCCGAGGATCGGCGGGCCGGGCCAGCAGGCGACGCCGAGCCCGATCAGGGCGATGCCCGCGACCCGCGCCACGGTTGCCGCCAGGCCGGCAAGATCGGCCCCGAGCAGCAACTGCCCGACCAGCGTCGGGGCGAGCAGGAGGACAAGGCCGGTCGCGATCTCTGCGACCGCCGCGATGACCAGAACGGGTCTCATCGGCCTAGGAGCCCGGGCCGAGATCGAAACGTCAGCTTGTTGATCGTGCCGGCGAGCCTGCGGACGTTCATTCGATGGCCCCTGATCTGCAGGCCCGTGCAGAACTCGGCTTGTCCTCCCGCCCGCTGCATCCGTCAAGGAGTTCTCGGGGCCATGCCGTGGGGCCGTCAGTCCGGCTGCGCGAAAGCCACGAGGGTGGCGACGAGAGCTATCCGGGCCGCGCCTGCCCTGGGGGAGCAGGCGCGGGCCGATTTGTCGACGGCCAAATCGGGCGGGACGGTGGAGAGGGGGTCGTGTCACCCGAAGCGATCACCCGGAGATCTTATCACATGCCGCGCGGCAGGTGGCGCAGGGTCAGGGCGCCGATGCCGCCGAGGAGCAGCGCGAGGCCGGCGAAGGCGGCGGCATAGCCGCCGATCATGAAGAGGAAGAAGTAGGCGAGCGGCGGCAGCAGCTCGGAGGCGTCGAGGTAGGTGCGGTAGACCGCGGTCATCGCCGCCCGTTCGTGGACGCGAACCGCGCGCAGGAAGGGCACCGGGCCGAGGCCGTCGATCAGCGCCACGAAGAAGGCGGCGGCGACCATTGCAGCACCCGCTATCGCCGGCTGGCGCAGGCTGAGGAGGCCCGCGAGTAGCGTAAGGGTGGCGGCGGAGAGGAAGGCCGCGCCGAGCACCCGGCGCAGCGAATGCCGCAGCGCCCAGCCGCGGGCGAAGAGGTTGTTGAGCAGCATCAGGTTGCCCGCGGCCACCGCGACGCCGCCGGCGGTGGCGCCGAGCCCGCCCTCGAGCATCAGGATCGGCACGTAGATGAAGAAGGTGGTCCAGAAGGCCGAGCGCGCGAAGGCGATCGCCCAGGCCAGCCGCAGCCGTGGCTGGCCTGCGAAGCGGCGGATGGCGGCGATCGGGTGCTGCACCGGCGCGGGGGCGGTGGCGGTGGCGGGGCGGATCGGGCCGCTCTCGCTGAGACGCAGCGCCCAAAAGACGACAAGCAGCGTCGCCACGGCGCCGAGGCTGAGCGCCGCCGGCGCCCAGAGGCCCCAGGCTTGCATCAGCCGGACGCCGATGTAGGGCGCGAGACCCCAGGCCAGCGTCGCCACCGCCAGTCGCAGCGGCTCGGAGCGGGTGAGCTCGCGCCGGCCGATATTGTCCATGATGTAGAGGCTGAGGGTGACGTTGAGCAGCGCCGCCCCGGCGGTGCGGCAGAACATGCCGATGACCAGCGCCGGCGGGACATCGAGCGCCAGCAGGATCGCGTAGAGGCCGAGCAGGGCGGCGCCGAGCGAATAGGCCCAGCGGCGGCTGAGGCGGCGCACCAGCATCGGGATGGCGAAGGTGAAGCCGAGCGCCAGCAGCGAGACGCCGGTGTAGGCGAGGCTGACCGCCTCCTTGCCGCCGAAGAGCGCGTAGGCGGTGAGCGGCAGCACCGTCACCAGCGAGGCGCGCGCCACCGATTCGAGGAAGAACAGGATCGAGAAGGTCCAGGCGCCCGGCTGCGCGCTGAGCATCAGGCTGGGGTGGCGAACGTGGAGGGCCATGGCTAAGGCGAGGCGCGGTCGGGCGCGCTTAGCCCTCCGGGCCGAACCAGCAGCTCCGCGGCAGCCGGTAGACGCGGACGGTGTTGGTGACGAAGCCGGCTTCCGGGGTCCAGTTCGCCACCTCGCGCGGGGCGACGGCGGTGGCGGGACATGTGAGGCCAGCGGCGGCGTGGGTGATGTAGAGCACCTCGCCCGGTCCAGGCGGCAGCGGGTGCTTCTGGGCGTAATGGTCGGAGGGGAATCCGATCGGCGGCGCGGAGTAGATCGCGAAGCCCGCATCGCGCAGCGTGTAGAAGAAATCGGCGAGCAGCGCGCGGTTGTCGGCGACCAGCGTGTCGAGGCCCTGCTCTTTGGCGACCGCGGCGACGCGGTTGCTGAGCTCGGTCTGGCCGACGTAGCGCTCGAGCGCCAGCCTGTCGGAGCCGAGACGCAGGCTGCCCGCGAAGATCGAGGCGACCGGCACCGCGACGGTGACGGCGAGGTTGATCGCGAAGCTCGCGATCAGCCAGCGGCGGCGGTCGCTGAGAACCGCGGCGGCGAGGACGACGACGCCGACATGCGCGGCGGCGGCCCAGTTGGTATGGGCGCCGGCGCGCAGCGCCTGGACCGAGACGATGGCGAGCGTCGGCAGCGACATCAGCGCGAGATAGGCTGCGGGCCCGCCGCGACGGGCGCGGCTGAGGCCGAAGAGCCAGGCGCCGAAGATCACCGGCCCCGAGATCGCGAACTGGCCGGCGAGAAAGCCCGCGAGCTTGCCGGGGAAGAAGCTGCCCTCGGCGAAGTCGGAGTTGTCGGCGGTGTGGTGCAGGGTCGCGAAGCCGTTGGCGTAGTTCCACCACACGTTGGGGGCGACGATGACGCAGGCGATCACCGCGGCGATGGCCACATCGCGCCAGGCGATGCGGGCGCCGGGCAGCGCGATCGCGGCCACGATCGCCGAGATCGGGAAATAGATCATCGCGTATTTCGACATCAGCCCGGCGCCGATCGCCGTCCCCATCGCCAGCGCCCAAAGGGCCGAGCGGCGCTCGATCAGGTGCGACTGCGCGAGGAGCGCCAGCGCGAAGCAGCAGAGCATCGGGGTGTCGGTGGAGACCAGCAGGCTCGCCACAGCCACCGCCGGCGCGGTGACGAAGATCAGGCCGGCGAGCATGCCGACCCGGGCGTCGAACAGCCGCCGGCCGACCAGCATCAGCACGATCGAGGTCAGCGCGTGGATCAAGGGCAGCGGCAGCCGGATCCAGAACATGCCGTCGTTGCCGATCGAGGTGGAGAGCCGCAGGATCCAGCCGATCAGCGGCGGCTTGGAATAGTAGCCGAAGGCGAGCTCCTGGCCCCAGAGCCAGTATTGCGCGTCGTCGACATAGAGGTCGGCGCGGTCGAACGGCAGGAGCGCGACCCGCCAGAGGGTGACCAGGGCGATGCCGGCGAGGCCGATCAGCAGCAGCCGGGCCTCAGGCCGCATGCTTGGCGCCGTGGATCAGCCAGAGATTGCGCGCATAGACGATGAGGCCCATGCCCTGGCCGAGCATGAACACCGGGTCGCGGCGGTAGATGGCATAGGCCAGCAGCACCACCCCGCCGGCGAGCGAGAAGTACCAGAAGGTGATCGGCATCACCGACTTGCGCGCCCGCTCGGACATGATCCACTGGATCAGGAAGCGCATCGAGAACAGCGCCTGGCCGAGGAAGCCGATCACAACCCACCAGAACTCGCCCCAGTGGTCGACGCGGAAGATCTCAAAGAGGGTCTGCAAGGCTCAGGCCTCCGCTGCCGGCGTCACTTCGGTGCCGCGCGCCTTCTTGCGGCGCTTGATCAGCCACATCACGCCGAAGAGGTCGGTGATGCCGACCAGCGCCCGTCCGAGGTTGGCGTAGTTCGACGTGCCGGCATGGCGCTGGGCGTGGGCGACATCGACGTGCAGCGTCTTCCAGCCGTCGCGGGCGACCAGCGCCGGCAGGTAGCGGTGCATGTGGTCGAAGTAGGGCAGGCCGAGGAAGACATCGCGGCGGATCATCTTCAGCCCGCAGCCGCTGTCGCGGGTGCCGTCGTTGAGCAGGCGGGCGCGCAGGCCGTTGGCGGCCCTGGAGGCCCAGCGCTTGGAGGCGGTGTCCTGGCGGCCGACGCGCTGGCCGGCGATCAGCGCCACGCCGTCGGGGAAGCCGGTGCCCTCGAGCCGGGCGGCGAGCTTGCGGATCTCGGCCGGCGGGTTCTGGCCGTCGCCGTCCAAGGTGCAGATCACCGCGCCGCGGGCGGCCTTGACGCCGCTGTGGATCGCGGCCGACTGGCCGGCGCTCAGCGGATGCTGCACCAGTCGCAGCATCGGGAAGCGCTCACGAAGCGCGATCACCCGGGCCGCGGTGGCGTCGGTGGAGCCGTCGTCGATATAGATGACCTCGTAGGGGCCGAGGTCGGCGCAGGCCTCGGCGATCGCCTCGGTGACGAAATCGAGGTTCTCGGCCTCGTTCTTCAGCGGCACCACGATGGAAAGCCAGGGCCGATCGGTCTGCGGCGACATGCGCTGGCCACCTCCCCGGAGAACCGCCGTAAGCTCCGCGGCCGGACGGCCGGGCCTGACCGCGACGCGGGATGGTCGGAGTGAGAGGATTCGAACCTCCGACCCCCTGCTCCCGAAGCAGGTGCGCTACCAGGCTGCGCTACACTCCGACACCGGCCGCTCGTTACGACGCAGGCCGGCAAAGCGCAAGAGCCAACGCTCCGGCCCGCGGGGGTTTCCCCCTTGTGTGCGAAGGCGCCGGTGCGGTCAGCCGCTTTCGCGCTGCGGCTCGGCCGGGGCCGCCCGCAAGCGCCCGGCGCCGTTGCCGTGGCGGCGAAACAGCCGCCGGAAGCTGATGATGCGCGGGTAGGTGCCCGAGACGTAGCGGGTCTCGGTCCTGAGCACCGGCCGGGTCCGCGAGGCGTCGCCGCTGTCCTCGCGGAAGACGACGTAGATGCCGCTGGCGATGATGATCGCGGCGCCGATCGCGGTGGTCCGGTTCGGGGTCTCGCCGAAGAAGACGAAGCCGTAGAGGGCCGCCCAGAGGATCTGGGAGTATTGCATCGGCGCCACCACCACGGCGCTGCCGGAACGGTAGGCGGCGATATGGCAGAGTGCGGCGACGAAGCCGAGCGCGGCCATCAGCGCGGTGCCGCCGAGGTGCAGCGGCGGCATCGGGTGGTAGACGAAGGGCATCGCGCAGCCCATCAGCACGAAGTTCGCCATCATCGGGTAGAGGAGCAGCACAGCGCTGCGCTCCTCGTGGCCGATCTTGCGGACGATAACCGCGGCGATGGCGGAGAAGACCGCAGCACCCATCGCCGCGAGGTGGCCGGCGGTCAGCGCGGTGCCGCCGGGGCGGAGCACCACGATGACGCCGATGAGGCCGGCGGCGACGGCGACCGAGCGGCGCCAGCCGACGGTCTCGCCGAGGATCGGGATCGCGAGCAGCGTGATCAAGCAGCGGCGCCGCGAAGATGATCGCGTAGGTCTGCGCCAGGGGCAGGCTGGAGAAGGCGTAGAAGACCAGGCTGGTCGAGATCACCGCGGACGCCGGTGCGCAGCGCCGTCCACCAGGGATGCCGCGGCCTGAGGTTGCCGTCCACCGGATCGCGCATCAGCATGATGGTGACGATCGGGAAGCCGAACAGCGTCGAGAAGAAGATGATCTGGAACGGCGAGTAGCTCTCGCCGAGGAACTTCACCACCACGTCGTGGGTCGAGTAGATGCCGAAGGCGGTCAGCGCGAAGGCGGCCCCGCGGGAGTTGGAATGCACCGGCTGGGCCATGCGCCGTCAGTGGCCGGAATCGAGCGGGGCGTGGGGGGCGGGCAAGGTCATGGCGGTGTCGGTTGCGGGCGCGCTCTGGCGGCTGCGCCCAGTCGAGCGGCAGGGGTTTCGCGTCCCTGATACACGCCCTCCGGCGCCGACCGCCAGAGGCCATGCCGCGGTCGCAGCGCAAGAACGCCGGCGTGGCCGATCTGCCACGCTCACCCGGGCTCACCGGTCGAGCCGCCAGTCGACCGCGCCGCGCCCGGCCGCCGCGAGCGCCGCGTTGGCGCGGGAGAAGGGACGCGCGCCGAAGAAGGCGCCTTGCGCCAGCGGCGAGGGGTGCGCGGCGGCGAGGACGGTGTGGTGCGGGGCGATGCGGGCGGCCTTGGCCTGGGCCTGGCGGCCCCAGAGCAGGAAGACGCAGGGCTCGGGCCGGGCGCTGACCGCGTCGATGATCGCGTCGGTCACCGCGGTCCAGCCCCAGCGGGCGTGGGCGTTGGCGGCACCCGCCTCGACGGTCAGCGCGGCGTTGAGCAGGAGCACGCCCTGCCGCGCCCAGGGATCGAGGCTGCCGCTCCGCGGCGGCGGCAGCCCGAGGTCGGCCTCGAGCTCGCGGAAGACGTTGGCGAGCGAGCGCGGCAGCGGCGCGACGCCGGGGCGGACCGAGAAGGCGAGGCCGTCGGCGTGGCCGGGGGTGGGGTAGGGATCCTGGCCGAGCAGCACCACCCGGACATCCTCGGGCGGGGTCAGCGCCAGCGCGCGCCAGACGTCCGCCTCGGCCGGGGCGATCGGCCGGCCGGCGGCGCGGGCGGCGGCGACCCGCGCCTCGACCGCCGCGATTTCGGCGGCGGCCGGCGCGAGCGCGTCGGCCCAGGCCGACGGGATCACGCGTCGAGGGCCGCGACCACCGCGTCGCCCATCGCTGAGGTGGAGACCGGTGCGCCGCCGTCGGGGCCGACGAGGTCGGCGGTGCGCAGGCCGTCGGCCAGCACCGTCTCGACCGCCGCCTCGAGCCGGGTGGCCTCCTCGCCGGCGTCGAACGAATAGCGCAGCGCCATGGCGAAGGAGAGGATGCAGGCGATCGGGTTGGCGAGGCCCTTGCCGGCGATGTCGGGCGCCGAGCCGTGCACCGGCTCGTAGAGCGCCTTGCGCCGGCCGGTCTTCGGGTCCGGCGCCCCGAGCGAGGCCGAGGGCAGCATCCCGAGCGAGCCGGTGAGCATCGCGGCGACGTCGGAGAGCATGTCGCCGAAGAGATTGTCGGTGACGATGACGTCGAACTGCTTGGGGGCGCGGACCAGCTGCATGCCGCCGGCGTCGGCGAGCATGTGGCTGAGCTCGACGTCGGGGAAGCGCGCGGCGTGGGTCTGCGGTGACGACCTCGTTCCAGAGCACGCCCGACTTCATCACGTTGCGCTTGTCCATCGAGCAGACGCGGTTGGCGCGGACGCGGGCGAGCTCGAAGGCGACCGCGGCGATGCGCTCGATCTCGAAGGTGTCGTAGACCTGGGTATCGACGGCGCGCTTCTGGCCGTTGCCGAGGTCGGTGATGGTCTTGGGCTCGCCGAAATAGACGCCGCCGGTCAGCTCGCGGACGATCAGGATGTCGAGGCCCTCGACCAGCTCGCGCTTGAGCGAGGAGAAGTCGGCCAGCGCGTCGAAGCACTTTGCCGGACGCAGGTTGGCGAAGAGCTCGAGGTCCTTGCGCAGGCGAAGGAGGCCCGCCTCCGGGCGGACGTCGTAGGGGACCTTGTCCCACTTCGGGCCGCCGACCGCGGCGAGGAGCACCGCGTCGGCGGCCTGCGCCCGGGCCATCGTCGCATCGCTGATCGCCGCGCCATGCGCGTCGTAGGCGCAGCCGCCGACCAGATCCTCCTCGACGGCGAAGGGGCGGCCGTGGCGGCCGAACCAGGCGATGACCTTGCGCACCTCGGCCATCACTTCCGGCCCGATGCCGTCGCCGGGCAGGATCAGCAGGGTCGGTGCGGTCATGCGAAAGGCTCCTCGGGAGGCTGGAAGCGGCGGCCCCGCGGTAGCCGCTCCGCCGCGGCCGGTCAAGCGCGGCGAGGCCGGGGGCCTCAGTCGCGCGCGACCGCGACGACCGTCAGGCGCTGCTTGCGGCCGTCGCGGGCGGTCCAGTCGATCGACTGGCCCTCGGCGAGCCCGAGCAGCGCGGTGCCGATCGGCGTGGCGACGGAGATGCGCCCGGCGTCGATGTTGGCCTCGGGCGGATAGACCAGGGTCACGGTGCGCCGGGGGCCGTCGGCCTCGTAGGTCACGGTCGAGCCCATCTGGACGGTACCCGCGGGCAGCGCGTCGCCGCTGACCACCCGGGCGCGGGCGAGCTCGGCGAGCAGCTCCTCGCCGAGCTCCGGGCGGCTGTGGAACAGGACATCGGCGAGCGCGCTGAGCCGCTCCTCATCCGCGGCGCGGATGACGATCTCTGGCTGGGGCTCTGGCTGGAGTATGGACATGGATTCCTCCGATCTGGTGGCGGCGATCGCGCAGGGATAATCCCGATGCGATCGCGGACGTTCTTTGTGGAAATGGTGTTCGCGGAAGTGGTTCGCCCCGGAACCGGAGCACAGGTACGCGCCGGCCCGGGTTATCTGCCCGCGACGAGAGGCTTCCGCTGAGTGGCGACGATGCGTTCCATGATTATCAAGGTGGCGAGCTTTTCGCCGGTGTCAAGGAGTCGGTCGGCGCCTCACGGCAGCGCGATGTCGATCCAGACCAGCCGGTGCGGCGAGGCGGCGGCCGCGGCCTCGGCCAGCGGCGCGCCGGGCGCCGGCCAGAAGACGCCGCTGCCGGTCACGCTGAGGTCGGCCGACGGCAGCACGTAGTCGAGCCGGAGGTTGCCCGGGCCGTCGTCGTCGCGCCAGTCGGCGGTGTCGGTGGCGGCGGGCCCGCGCTGGCGAGCGTTGACGCCGTCGGCGGCGGCCGCGGCGCCGCCGGCGCCCGGCGGCCGCGGGTCGTGGAGGCGGGGATGCGCCAGCAGCCGGGTGATGCCGTCGTGCAGGCCGGCACCGTCGAGCGGGTCGATGCCGAGATCGCCGAGCACGACCAAGGGGCCGGCGGGCGCAGCACCGGTGCCGCCGGCATCGTCGCGGAAGCCGGTGCCGTCGAGGTAGGCGGTCCAGAAGGCGATCTCGTCGTGGTTGCGCCGCCGGTTGAAGCCTTCGGGTCCGTCGAAGAGCGGCGGGGTCGGGTCCGAGGCCAAAAGGTGCAGCGCGCGGCCGTCGGGGAGCCGGACCGGCACGTCCCAATGCGTGCGCGAGGAGAGCCGCAGCGCCGCCCGCGCCGCGGGGTCGGGGAAGGCGCTGCCGTCGGCGTGCTCGGGCAGAAGCGCCCCCGGCAGCGCGGACCAGGGCAGGAGCCGGAAGCTGCGCGCGGCGCCGGCGTCGATCGGCAGCCGCGAGAGCAGCGCCATGCCGCCGTTGCCGGGGAACTTGCCCCAGCCGAAGGCGTCGCTCCAGCCCGCGGTCCGGCCGTCGCCGTCGAGGTCGCGGCCGGAGGGCGCGCCGGCATTGACCGGCGCGCGGAAGGCGAAGCGGTAGTCGATGCCGTCCGGCCCCTGGCCGAGCCGCGCGCGCAAGGCGTCGAGGGTGCGGCCGCCGGCGTCGTCGTCGATGCCGGCGAGGAAGAGCACGTCGGCGCGGGCGGCGCGGATCACCGCGATGACGCCGGTGAGCCCCGGGTCGGGATCGCGGCCGAGATCCCACAGGAGCTCGCCCGCCCAGTCGCGCGCGAGGCCGGTGTCGAAGGCGGCGATGCGCAGGGTGCCCTCCGCCCGCGCCGCGGAGGCGAGAAGGAGGAGCGCCAGAGCCAGTCCGGAAAGGGTGCCGACCACGCCGCCGAGCCTTTCGCCGCGGCGGTTAACCGGCGGTTAAGGCGCGGGGCCAGCCACGCGAACTTCGCCGGTGTGTGTCTGCGTCACAGGAGAATCAGCGCGGGGTCGGCGAGGATCGGCCATCGCAAGCAGCACCGCCGGCGAAGCCGACCCCGATCACGATTTCATGACGCCGACCGCTCGGCTGCGCGTGACGCCAGCCGGGCGGCGGCGCGTCGTGGCGCCGCCCCGCCTCAGGCCTGCCACGGCTGGCGGGCGTTCATCGCCGCCTCGAAGGCGTCGATCGCGGCGGCCTTCTCCAGCGTCAGGCCGATGTCGTCGAGGCCGTTCAGGAGGCAGTGCTTGCGGAAGGCATCGACCTCGAAGGCGACCCGTCCGCCGTCCGGGCCGGTGATCAGCTGGTTCTCGAGGTCGATGCTCACCACCGCGTTGGCGCCGCGCTCGGCGTCGTCCATCAGCTTGTCGACGTCCTCCTGCGGCAGCGCGATCGGCAGGATGCCGTTCTTGAAGCAGTTGTTGTAGAAGATGTCGGCGAAGCTCGGCGCGATCACGCAGCGGATGCCGAAGTCGAGAAGCGCCCAGGGCGCATGCTCGCGCGACGAGCCGCAGCCGAAATTCTCGCCGGCGACGAGGATCTTCGCGTTGCGGTAGGCGGGCTTGTTCAAGACGAAGTCCGGCAACTCGTTGCCGTCGGCGTCGTAGCGCATCTCGTCGAACAGGTTCTTGCCGAGGCCGGTGCGGGCGATGGTCTTGAGGAACTGCTTGGGGATGATCATGTCGGTGTCGACGTTGATCAGCGGCAGCGGCGCCGCGACGCCGGTCAGCCTGGTGAACTTGTCCATGCGCAGGGTCCTCCTTCGCGGCCGATAAACCACGCAAGCCGCGCGGATTCAAGCGCCCCGGCCGGGCGATGTGGCGGGCGCAGATCATTGAAACAATCCCGCCGGCGCCGGAGCGTGCGGCGCGGTCGTGCTGAAACAGCTTCGGGCGACCAAGGCAGCCGCTCCGGCGGCCGGAGGCGCGGCCGCCAGCCGCCCGGTCCCCTTGATGGCTGAACCGTTCAGTCTATCTATCTGAACTCGGACTGAACGGTTCAGTTCGCTCAATGCGGAGGTACGCGATGCGCTCTTTCATCATCAGGTCCGCAAGCGCGGCGCTCCTTGCCGCCGCCCTGGCTCCGGCGGCCTTCGCCCAGCCGGGGAGTCACGAGAAGCCGGGGTACCATCCCTACGCCAGCGTCGGCAGGGCGCCGGTCTGCACCCGGCTCGAGCTCAGCCTCGGCCTGACCGGCGACGAATGCGGGATCTACGGCGTGGCGGAGCTCACCAGGAAGAGCGACCGGAACGCAACCAACTGAGCCTGCGCCATGATGGGAACCGCCGCAGCCGGCAGGCACGCCGGACATGCGGGCTCGGCCGTCGCTTCCGGCGCATCGATCCGGCTGCGTCCACGAACCGCATGCTGCGAGCCTCGGCGGCATTTTTTCCCTCGAGGCGCAATTGACGCTTGACGACTGAACCGTTCAGTATACTCTCCGTATCCGAACTGAACGGTTCAGTTCGTCCAATTGCGGAGATCATCAGATGCAGTCGCTCATCATTCGATCCGCCACCGCGGCGCTTTTCGCCGCCGTCCTGGCCCCGGCCGCCTTCGCCCAGTCGGCGAGCCGCGCCGAGCCGGCGAACAATCCCTACGCCGGCGCCGGCGGCGCGGCGGTCTGCACCCAGCTCGAGCTCAGCATCGGGCTGACCGGCGACGAGTGCGGCGCCTATACCCTCGCCGAGCTCAGCAAGCTCAAGGGCGACCGGGACAACACCAATTGAGCTTCGGCTCTCGAAGAGGGGACGGCAACGCCCCCTCTTCACCTCTCGACTTCACGGAACGTTGCTTTGTGTTGAACTGAACGGTACCGTTTCCAGATTGGCGGCGCTCGAATCGGCGGCCAGCCAGGAGAAAGACGGAAAGTGAGTGACGTGGTGCTGCAACGTGGCCCGAAATGCGCCCAGGTGCTGGAAGGCGCCCGCAAGGTCTTCATGGATCGCGGCTACGAAGGCGCCAGCGTGGACGAGATCGCTCGCGCCGCCGGCACCTCCAAGGCGACGCTCTACAGCTATTTCCCCGACAAGCGGCAGCTCTTCGAGGCGGTGATGCAGACCGCCTGCGGCCGCACCGGCGAGGTGATGGGCGCCGACGCCCCCGGCGAGCCGGTGGAGGTGGCGCTGCGGCGGATGGCGGCGAGCTTCGCGCGGTTCCTGTTCTCGCCCGCAGCACAGGAGATGTTCCGGGTCTGCATCGCCGAGGCCGGCCGCTTCCCCGCACTCGGCGCCGCCTTTCACGCCTCGGGGCTGGCGCGGGCGCGCAGCCAGCTCATTGCCTTCTTCGAGGCGGCGGCGGCGCGGGGCGAGCTCAACATCGACGACCCGGAGACCGCAGCCGACCAGTTCTCGGCGCTCTGCAAGGCCGGCCTCTTCCTGACCGCGCTCCTCGGCGCCCCGCGACCGAGCGACGCGGAGATCGACCGGCTCGCCGACGAGGCGGTGCGGACGTTCCTGGCGCGCTACGGCGTGGCGGCGGCCGGCTGAGGTTCCGTACGAGCTCGGCTGCGCGCTTCGGGCACTCGGCCCTGCACGGCAGCGCGCTTCACGCGCCAGCCGGCAGGCCGGCCCGAAAGCCGTCGAGCAGCGCGCCCCTCGCCCATGCAGGTTCGGTCGGGAAATCGTCGGCCGGCGCGCGCTCGGGGACGGCGCTGGCGCATCGCCTCACATCAGCTCGCGCACGTCGGTCAGCCGGCCGGTGATCGCCGCCGCCGCCGCCATCGCCGGCGAGAGCAGGTGGGTGCGGCCGCCGCGGCCCTGGCGGCCCTCGAAGTTGCGGTTCGAGGTCGAGGCGCAGCGCTCGCCGGGCTCGAGCTTGTCGGGGTTCATCGCCAGGCACATCGAGCAGCCGGCCATCCGCCAGTCGAAGCCGGCCTCGATCAGCTTCTGGGCGATCCCCTCCGCCTCGGCCTGGGCGCGGACCAGGCCCGAGCCCGGCACGATCATCGCGCGGAGGCCGGGCTTGACCTTGCGGCCTTCCATCACCTTGGCCACCTCGCGCAGATCCTCGATCCGGCCGTTGGTGCAGGAGCCGATGAAGACGGTGTCGATCTCGATGTCCTGCAGCCGGGTGCCGGGCGTCAGCCCCATATAGTCGAGCGAGCGGCGCGCCGCGTCGATCTTGCCGCCGGCGAAATCCTCGGGGGCGGGGACGATGCCGGTGATCGGCAGCACGTCCTCGGGGCTGGTGCCCCAGGTGACGACCGGGGCGATCTCGGCGGCGTCGAGCAGCACCAGCTTGTCGAAGGCGGCGCCCTCGTCGCTGAAGAGCGTGCGCCACCAGGCCTCGGCCAGCTCCCAGGCGCCGCCCTTCGGCGCATGCGCCCGGCCCTTGACGTAGGCGAAGGTCTTCTCGTCGGGCGCGATCAGCCCGGCGCGGGCGCCACCCTCGATCGCCATGTTGCAGACGGTCATCCGGCCTTCCACCGAGAGCGCGCGGATCGCCTCGCCGGCGTATTCGATGACGTGGCCGGTGCCGCCGGCGGTGCCGGTGGCGCCGATGATCGAGAGGGTGATGTCCTTGGCGGTGACGCCGGGGCCGAGGGAGCCGCGGACCTCGACCCGCATGTTTTTCGCCTTGCGCTGGATCAGCGTCTGGGTCGCGAGCACATGCTCGACCTCCGAGGTGCCGATGCCGTGGGCGAGCGCGCCGAAGGCGCCGTGGGTCGCGGTGTGGCTGTCGCCGCAGACGATGGTCATGCCCGGCTGGGTCCAGCCCTGCTCCGGGCCGATGATGTGCACGATGCCCTGCCGCACGTCGTCGACGCCGTAATATTCGATGCCGAAGTCCTCGGCGTTCTCTTGCAGCGTCTCGACCTGGAGGCGGCTCTCCGGGTTGTCGATGCCGCGGGCGCGGCCGATGTCGGTCGGCACGTTGTGGTCGGGAACCGCGACGGTCTTCTTCGGCGCCCGGACCTTGCGGCCGGCCATGCGCAGGCCCTCGAAGGCCTGCGGGCTGGTGACCTCATGCACGAGGTGGCGGTCGATGTAGAGCAGGCAGGTGCCGTCCGGCGCCTCGTGCACCAGGTGGGCGTCCCAGATCTTGTCGTAGAGGGTCTTCGGAGCAGGCATGATTTTCCCCCGGGAGGATGTTTCGACGGACGAACGGCGAACGGCCGGCGCGCTCAGGCGCCGGCGAAGCACCCCACCACGCGCCCGTGGAACCGCCACGGCAGGCGCGCGTGATCGTCCATGTCGAAGATCCGCATCATCGCCCCAGATACGCCCTTCTCGGCGGACCGACAAGCCGGCGCGATCAGAGCCGCGCGCCGCCGGCGTAGAAGGCCGGATCGGGCCGGATCGCCCCGGCGGGGAAGCCGCGGCGGCTGGCGATCTGCGGGTTGAGCCGGCGCAGCGCCGCGGGATCCTCGGCGGCGATCGCGCCGAGCCGCACCAGCAGCGCCGCGATGGCGCATTCCGAGCCGCGGGTGGCGCCGTCCTCGATCTTCAGCGCCACGCCGAGGCCGCGCGCCGGCAGGATCGCGACGAACACCGCCTCCGCCCCGGTCTTGACCGCGACCGCGCCTTGCATCGCCGCCATCAGCTCCGAGCAGGCCCGGCCCTCGCCGGCGACCAAGAGCGGATGCGCCGCCATCGCGCCGACCAGCCGGCGCGCCGCCGCCGCGCGGACCGGGCCGAGGCCGCGCGGGTCGGCCATCCGCGCCATCGCCAGCGCCAGGCCGTGGACGCTGGTGGCGAAATTCGGCGCCGAGCAGCCGTCGATGCCCCAGCCGGGGCTCTCGGCGCCGCACATCTCCTCGAAGGCGGCGCGCACCGCCCGCTGTACCGGATGGTCGATCTCGACGTATTCCGGGCCGCCGCCGAGCCGGCGGTTCAGCATCAGGAACCCGGCGTGCTTGCCCGAGCAGTTGTTGTGGAGCTGGCAGGGCAGCGCGGCCTCGGCGCGCAGCCGCGCCCGCTCCGGCGCGTCGTCGGGCATTTGCGGCCCGCAGCGCAGGTCGGTCTCGCCGAGGCCGAGGTCGGCCAGCCAGCGCGCCACCCGGGTCACGTGCATCGCCGCGCCCTGGTGCGAGGCGCAGGCCAGCGCCAGCCGCTCGGCGTCGAGGCGGTCGGCGGCGCCGCTTTCGACCAGCGGCAGCGCCTGCAGCATCTTGCAGGACGACCGCGGCAGGATCACCGCCTCGGGGTCGCCCCAGGCCGCGACGATGCCGCCGGAGGCGTCGCAGACGACGGCGTGGCCGCGATGGCGGGATTCCGCGACGGTGCCGCGCCAGACCTCGACCATCGGCACCGGATCAGTCATCGCCCATCCCCTCCGCCAGATCCTCGCCCAGTATCGCATAGAGGTGGCGGAAGGCGAGCCGGATCCGCGACTTGACGGTGCCGAGCGGCAGGCCCTCGCGGGCGGCGATCTGGCCGTGGCTGAGGCCATCGTAGAAGGCGGCCGCCAGCACCAGCCGCTGCTCCGGCGCGAGCCCGGCCACCGCGTCGCGCAGCCGCGCCTCGCGCTCGGCGGCGTTCAGCCGCTGGAAGCCGTCGGGCTCGGGATCGGGCTGGAACAAGGGGTCGAGCGGGTCCGGCACCGCGCGGCCGGAGCGGCGGAAGGCGTCGATCCGGCGGTTGCGCGCGATCGCGAAGATCCAGGTCGAGGGCGCCGCCCGCGCCGGATCATAGCTCGCGGCGTGGCGCCAGACCGCGACCATCACGTCCTGCGCGATCTCGTCGGCGTCGGACGCCGAGGTGCCGGCGCGCATCGCGTAGCCCTTGACCCGCCCGGCATAGCGGCCGAACAGCGCCACGAAGGCCTCGCGCTCGCGGCGGGCGACCCCAAGCAGCAGCTCGGCGTCGCTCGGCGCGGCGGAGTCCGGAGGCGGCGCGGCGGACATGGCTCGACCCCCGGTGTTGCGTGCCGCTGCCGGCAGGCCAGGAGCGTCACGGCTCGGTGAAAATCGCGCAAGGGTCTGGAAAATCCCCCGCCTGTCGCGCTAGAGTAGCGTCAGGACCAAGACAAAGACAAGCTTGACCGCGGCCCTGTTGCCGGCTTGGCACCCGGAGACCGTGAACACAAGCCGGGACGAGCAGGAGATAGTGGGCCAGATGAAGTTCAAGCCTTGGAAGCCGATCGCGTTCTGCCTGGCGCTTTTCGGAGCGGGGAGCGCGCTGGCGCAGTCCGCCGACCGGGTCGCCGCGCATACCGACTGGAGCGTCTTCGTCGCGAGCGATCCCAAGGAATGCTACATCGTCTCGCCGCCGAAGACCTCGCTCGCCAAGCGCGACGGCCAGCCGACCGAGGTGCAGCGCGGCGACATCCGCCTCTTCGTCTCGTTCCGCCCGGCGGAGAATGTCACCAACGAGGTGAGCTTCACCGGCGGCTACCCGTTCCGCGACGGCAGCACGGTGAGCCTCAGCGTCGGCACCGAGAAATTCACCCTCGGCCCCGGCAGCGGCGAGTCCAACGAATGGGCCTGGACCGACCCGTCCGACGACAGCCGGGTGGTGGCCGCACTGCGCAAGGGCGCGAGCGCCATGCTCTCCGGCACCTCGGCCCGCGGCTCCGTTACCGAGGACAGCTTCTCGCTCTCGGGCTTCACCGCCGCGGTCGAGGACGCCGCGGCGCGCTGCCGCTAGGTCACCTGCTGACAAGGGGTGCGCTGGACACGCCCCGGACCTGACGATGACGCGGCTCGCTCGCGTCTTGGCCCACGCGATTTGTCCGTCGACAAATCGCGCCCGCGGCTCAGACCAGCAGGATCTCGGCGGCGCGGCGCACCCGGGCGACGCGCGGCAGGATGCGCTCGATGGCGAAGGCGTGCAGGCCCTCGCCGGAGCCGGAGCAGGCGTCCTCGGCGATCACCACCGCATATCCGTGCTGCCAGGCCTCGCGCGCGGTCATCTCGACGCCGAAGTTGGTGGCGATGCCGGCGATGACCAGGCTGCGGATGCCGCGGCGGCGCAGCTGCAGGTCGAGCTCGGTGCCGTGGAAGGCGCCCCAGTGCCGCTTGGTGATCGCCAGCCCCGCCCAGCGCCGCCACCTCGGGCGCGAGATCGGACCAGCCCGCCGGCAGCCCGCCCGCCGGCACCGGCAGGCTGAAGTCCACCGGCTGGCGCAGCCGGTCGGCGCCGTCGGCGGCGAAGGCGACATTGACCGCGACGATCAGCGCGCCGGCGGCCTGGAACCGGCGGCCGAGACCCACCGCCGCCGCGAGCACCGCCGGCGCCGGATGCGGCGACAGCGTCAGCCCGAGAACGCCTTCCTGCAGGTCGATCAGCACCAGCGCGCTGGTCGCGGCTTCGAGCTCGAGCGTCACCTCCGCCTCCCGGTCTGGCAATTCCCGGCCGAAACCGCTATCTAGGCAGTTAGCGCGCGCCGTTCCCGGCGCGCAACGCGTTTTGATGAACCCGCCGCCAGACCGATGCCAGACCGATGACCGTCGCCGCCCCGATCACTCCCGACCTCATGACCCTGCCGCGGCGGCCGGCCGCGGAGGCCTTGCCCGATCTCGTCGGCATGGGCCGCGCCGAGATGCGCGCGGCGCTGATCGCCGCCGGAACCCCGGAGGCGCAGGCGACGATGCGGGTCGCCCAGATCTGGCAGTGGATCTACCACCGCGGCGCCCGCGACTTCGCGACGATGACCAACCTCGCGCGGGGCTACCGCGAGCGCCTCGCGGCGCGGTTCGCCATCTCGCGGCCGGAGGTGGTGACCCGGCAGGTCTCCGCCGACGGCACCCGGAAGTACCTCATCAGGATCGCCGGCGGCCATGAGGTCGAGACGGTCTATATCCCGGAGGCGGATCGCGGCACGCTCTGCGTGTCGAGCCAGGTCGGCTGCACGCTGACCTGCACCTTCTGCCACACCGGCACCCAGCGGCTGGTGCGCAACCTGACTGCGGCCGAGATCGTCGGCCAGATCCTCGTCGCCCGCGACGACCTCGGCGACTGGGGCCGCGCTCCGGCCGAGAAGCGGCTGGTCTCGAATCTGGTGCTGATGGGCATGGGTGAGCCGCTCTACAACTTCGAGGCGGTGCGCGACGCGATGCGGATCGCCATGGACGGCGAGGGCATCGCGCTCTCCCGCCGGCGGATCACCCTCTCCACCTCCGGCGTGGTGCCGGAGATCGCCCGGGTCGGCGCCGAGATCGGCTGCCTCTTGGCGATCTCGTTCCACGCCACCACCGACGCGGTGCGCGACGTGCTGGTGCCGATCAACCGCAAATGGAACGTCGCGGCGCTGCTCGACGCCTGCCGGGCCTATCCGCGGCTGTCGAACGCCGAGCGGATCACCTTCGAATACGTGATGCTGAAGGGGGTGAACGATTCGGACGCCGACGCCCGGCGGCTGGTCAAGCTGATCGCCGGCATCCCGGCCAAGATCAACCTGATCCCGTTCAACCCCTGGCCGGGCGCGCCCTACCAGCGCTCGGACCCGGAGCGGATCGAGGCCTTCGGCGCCATCGTCAACCGGGCCGGCTACGCCAGCCCGGTGCGCACCCCGCGCGGCGAGGACATCATGGCCGCCTGCGGCCAGCTCAAGTCCGCGTCCGAGCGGGCGCGGCGCAGCCGGGTCGCCGTCTGACGCGCGCGGGCCACAGTCCGCCGGCCTCCGGCGGAAGCCCGCGCAAGGGGCTTCCCGAATCTCCCCGATTAGGAGTATTTCAACCTTATCAGGCAGAAATCACGACGTCCTAAAGGACGCAGAGGGCAACGAGAAAAGAGCAGGCGACATGAACGAGCGGACAAGGCTTCTCGAGGATGCGGAGCATCCGGTTTCCGACGACCGGACGGTCGAAAGCAGGCTCTGGACCCGGCGCAGCGCGCTCGCGCTGACCGCCGGGTTCTTCGCGGTCGGGGCGAGCGGCCCGGCGCGCGCCGCCTACGTGCAGGCGCCGGCGGCGCGGGCGAGCCATATCGTGGTCTCCAAGACCAACCGCGTCCTGGCGCTGATGTCCGGCGAGAAGACGCTGAAGCGCTACCAGGTGCATCTCGGCTTCCGGCCCGAGGGCGCCAAGTTCGCCTCCGGCGACGGCCGCACCCCGGAGGGCCAGTATTACATCGACCGGCGCAATCCGCGCAGCGACTTCTACCTGAGCCTCGGGGTCAGCTATCCCAACGCCAACGACGTCGCCCGCGCCCGCGCCGCCGGCGTCAGGCCCGGCGGCGACATCTTCATCCACGGCGGGCCGCGCCGGGCCGAGGATCGCCGCAAGAAGGACTGGACCGCCGGCTGCATCGCCGTGAGCGACACCGAGATCGAGGAGATTCTGGTCGATGGTGCCGACCGGCATCCCGATCATCATCCTAGCCTGAGCGTCACTCCCCCAGGAGCTCGACCCACCAGATCTTGGCGGTGGCGGGCTCCTGGAACCAGCCGAGGCCGAGGCCGCGCGCGTTCGGATCGAGGATGACTTCGCGGGTGTCCTTGAAATCGAGCCAGCTCTTCAGCACCGTCAGATCCGAATCCGACCCCTCCGACAGGTTCTCGCCGACCAGCTCGCCCCGGTAGCCGGCGCGGAACGCGCGCTCGCGCGGGCTGGTGAGATCCGAGCCGAAGTGCCAGGCGCGCTGCTGCACGAACATGTCCCGCGCGTGGGTCTCAGCCGCCGCATTGAGCTCGGCCGAAAGCTGCACCGGCTGCAGGCCATTGTCGGCGCGCACCGCATTGACCGCGTCGAGATGCCGGAGCCGGACCGGATCCGCGTCCGCAGCACTCATCCGGCCCTCGGTGCTGGACGAGCCGCAGGCCGACAGCGCGAGCATGACGGCAAGAGCGGCCAGGAGCGGTCGAAGCATCGCGCGAGATCCGTCAAATCGTTGTTCGGTCACCGTCTCTAACGGCTTTCCATTAGCCGTTCAAACCCTATCCTGTGGCCGAGACGCGGCCGCTGTCCCAACTGTGAGTTGCAGCGGACCGGCCTTCTGCGGCATAATCCCCATCAAAATCCCTTGATCGCGAGTGGAGACAGGACATGCATCGAGATTCCGGCGGCGCCGATCGCCGCTTCAACCGCAGGTCGTTCGTGCGGCTGGCCGGCGGCGCCGTCGCCGCGGCGGCGATGGCCAGCGGCAGCGCCTTCGCCGCCGAGGACGCGCTGCACGACTACGTGCCGGACAGCCAGGACCCGATGACGATCCTGCGGCGGATCTCGGGGCTGCACACCCGGCGCTGGCAGGACCATTTCAGCTCGATCGAGATGGACGCCATCCTGGTCAACGTCAACGACCGGGCGCTGCACTACTGGGGCTCGGACGGCTTTTACCGGATCTATCCGACCTCGGTGCCGCTGACCGAGGAGATGACCCGGCGCGGCCGCACCTCGGTGACCCTGAAGCGCCCCGACCCCGACTGGCGGCCGACCGCGGCGATGCTGAAGCGCCGGCCGGACCTGCCGACCTACGAGCCGCCGGGGCCGGACAACCCGCTCGGCATCCGCGCGCTGAACCTCGGCTGGCCGGCCTACCGGATCCACGGCACCAACGACATCCGCAAGATCGGCCGGCAGTCGTCGAGCGGCTGCATCGGGCTCTTCAACGAGCATATCCTGGAGGTCTACGACCGCGCCCGGATCGGCACGCCGGTGCTCCTGGTCTGACCTGCGGCCGACAGCCGGGTTCCCGGCGCCGGCAAAAAAATCCGCGCGCGCCGCGACTTCCTGTCTCAAGGCGCGCGGAACTCCGCCGGCCCGGCCGGAGCGCGGCGGCGCCACCGGCCGGCGACGCGCCGGACCCTGGCTTTCGCCCAAAGCCGCGCTGCCGCTAGATATGGGGTCTGCCGCCGCGGCGCCGTCCATCACGCGCGGCAGCCGCATTTCGCGCCGCACCCTCGCCCGCGCCGGCCGCGCATCAGGATCGATTCCGGCGGGTCCACCCTGCCGGAACGCCCGCCGCCCGCCCCGAAGCCGGCGACTCACGGCGGTGTTGCCAGAATGACAACACCTGTGATTTACTAGAGCATGCCGCTTTCGCCGATTGAATCCACGAGGGAAAGTTGGTTAGTGTTTCTGGCATTAGCTTGTCCGCTCGCAGGTCCGGGCGAGCTAGCAGTATCGCAGACCCGCACTCTGAGGAGGATAACAATGAAACTGATCGTAAGCACTGCGGTGGCTCTCCTGCTGGCTGGCCAGGCCTTCGCGGGCAATCTGGTGTTCGAGGCGCCCGAGGAGCCGGTCGTCGTAGCTGCCCCCGCCCCGATGGGTGGGTCCAACGCCGCCTGGCTGATCCCGGTGATCGGTCTCGCCGCGATCGCCTACGCGATCTCCAACGACAACAGCGACGACGACACTCCCGGCCAGAACAACAACAACAACGACTGACACCTCCCCGGAGCCGCGGCGAGCTGCGGCGCCACTTGCAGATCGACTGGGGCATCGCCGTCCGGCGATGCCCCTTTTCGTCTGCCGATAGCCGAAGCCGGCGTCAGCCGCCGGTATAGGGCTCGAGGATCTGGAGGTCGAGCAACTCCATCTTCGGCCCGACCCACTGCAGGCTGCGCCAGACGGTGCCGCTCGACGGATCGACGAAGTGCAGGTTCTCGAACTGGCCGCTCGGGCCGGCGCAGGTCTCGCTGATCTGCACGCCCTGGTAGCGGATCTGCAGGATGGTCATCTCGGCCGGCTCGCCCGCGCTCGAAGCTGCAGTCGAACGTCTCGATCTGCCCCTGCGGACCCTCACCGGGCAGCTCATAGACCCGCTTCACCCGGCTCGGCCAGCGTGACGGCTGGATCGGCCGGCTCAGCGGATCCGGCGTGCTGCTCCAGGCCGAGACCAGGTCGGTGCCGAGCCCGCGGGTGCCGGTGATCTGCGCCGCGCCGTGCAGCGTGACCTCCTGGCGCAGCGCCGAGACGTAGGTGACATAGCCGCCGTTGGCCGAGGCTGCATACATCAGCGTCGGCATCGGATCGGATTCCAGCCGCGCCTCGATCGCCGCGGTGTCGGCCTGCTCGATCTCGGCGCGGGTGATGGCGCGCGGCGGCTCGGCCACCTGCTGCGCGGCCCTGGTCCTGCCCCAGAGCCCGCCGGCCTCGGCGAGCGCGGCCTGCACGATCGGATCCTTGCCGCCGCTGCCGCAGGCGGTCAGCGCCAGAAGGCTCAGCCCTGCCAGGACCCGCTTCATTCCCAGAACGCCCCCCAGTTGCGCTCCAGCCGGTTGCGGTCGAGATCGCGCACGATCGGGTAGAGCCGGTTTTGGATATTGAGGAACGCGCCGCCGTTGCTGCCGAGCGAGGTCAGGTCGCCGTTGACGGTCTGGCGGGTCTCGAACGGCGTCGACCAGCGCAGCGGGATGGTGAGGGTGATGCCCTTGTTGAAGCTGCCTTCGCCGAACTCGTCCTCGGTCACGTCGGTCTTGGTGGCATAGGCGCCGATCGCCCAGCCGTTGGCGAAGCGGCGCGACACCGCGAGCGTGGCGCCCCAGTCGCCGGCGAGATAGCGCCCGGCGGAGAGCGCGGTCTCGATGCCCTTCCAGCCGGTGTCCCAATAGAGCGTCGCATGCCCGGTGACCACGTCGTAATCGTAGAAGCCGAAGCCGAACGGGCTGTCGAAGTCGCGCTGCGCCACCCAGTTGAGCTCGGCCCCGAGCCCCCAGTTCTGCGCGACCGGCTTCCACAGCACCTCGCCGCTGACGCCGGCGAACGAGCGCTCGAGAACGCCCGCCGACGCCCGGCCATAGGTGTCGCGGTTCAGCTTGAACAGATAGTCGCCGGACAGCCGAATCAGCTTCGGCTCCCAGCCGGCGTAGTATCGCGACGAGTCGCTGCGGACCGGCGGCAGCGAACCGCTCGGTGTCGGAGCCGGGATCGTCGAACACGCCGAGGATCGGCTGGCGGATCAGGGTGGTGAACGACAGGCCCTGGCTCACCCTGACGCTGCCGCGGAACTGCGCGGTCAGCTGCGGCTTGAAGCCGTCGTTGCCGCCGAAGATCTGCACGGTCGGCACCGGGATCACCGCCCAGTCGACCAGCGGATAGACGTCGCGCCGCACGATCTGGCCGGAGGCCAGCACCGGCAGCCCGCCCTCGAACGCGGTGGTCTTCCAGCTTTCCTCGCCGGCGTTCGGGCGATCGACCTGCCGCTCGATCGCGGTGCGGTCAACCTCGACGGTCGTCGTCGGCAGCCCGCTCTCGATCGGGGTGATGTGGAAATGCTCGACCGAATAGGGCAGCCCCGCCGCCATGATCCGGGCGGTGCGGCCGATCGCCTTCGGCATCAGGCTGATCTGGCGGTTGACGATCTGCACATCCACCGTGCTGCCGCTGTAGCTGATCGCCTGCAGCGTGATGCCATCCTCGCTCATCGCCTTGGCGAGCGCGCTGGTCAGCGTCTTGATCGCCTTGGGATCGTCCACCCAGGCGGTGCTGCGGTTGGCGTCGGGCGGCCGGGCATTGACCGGCACCGGGCCGATGCCGAGGTTCTGCGGGGTGAGCGGCTTGTAGGGGTTGCCCGAGAAGACGACGTTGAAGCCCACCGTCGAGCCGTACATATAGTAGCCGCCCAGCGTGATGCCCTCGCGCCACCGGTACTCGGCGCCGACATTGATCGGCGACTTGCGCTCGAAGCTGGCGTTCGGCCCCTGCTGCTCGCGGGTGTAGGCGTCCGACGAGACCTCGGCCTTCAGCGTCAGCTTGTCGATCGGCGTCCGCCATTCGACGCCGCCGAAAAAGCCCATCTTCTCGCCGTGGAACATCGCCTCGAACGTCGGCTTGCCGCCCTGGCCGAAGTCGATCTCCCGGGTGCAGAAGCTGTCCGCGATCGAGCAGAACGGGTTGGTCACCCCGCCGACGCTGGCGAGCCGTCCCCAGCCGATGCCGCCGGTGAGGGTGAAGTCGCTGGCCACCGTCTTGGTCGCGACCAGATACTCGGCCGAATAGAGGCCGGTGCCGAGCACGTCGCGGAAGCCGAGGCCCACCGCCGGCAGCCAGTCGCTTTCCCGGAGCAGCGCGAACTGCACGTCGATGCTGCGGTCGAACAAATCGAAGTCGGGATCATCGACCGAGCCGAAGTCGCTGATCGTCGAATAGCGCAGCGTCACCGACATCCGCGGCAGGAACTGGAAGGTGAAGTTGCGCCGCTGGGTGTTGCCGAACTGGCTGTAGGTCGCGGAAACCTGGCCGTCGGGCTGCTCCTCGGCGCTCGGCATGTCGATCAGGCCGGTGACGCCGTAGAGGTTCAGGCTGGGCCGCGGCTTGCGCTTCCTGCGCCGGGGCGGTGGTGCCGGGCGCAACGACCGCCGCCGCCGCCAGCGCCAGCATGGCCACTCCCGCGCGCAGGCGCCCTTGCGACATCCCACCTACCTCAATGGCCCCATACGGGCGCCTTATCCCGACTTTGCCGATTCTTTGGACGATACGCCGGCCGAATGCCAGTACCGAAACGGACCCGTGCCCAATTTCCGCCACGCTGTTGCGCCGGTCCCTCAGCCGCCGGCCGCGAGAATGCCGCTGAGGCCGACCCGATAGTTCGGCCAGGCAAGCTCGACCCCGAGCTCTTCGCGGATCTTCCGGTTCGAGACCCGCTTCGACTTCGCTCCAGAAGCTCCGCGCCATCGGCGTGAGCTCCGCCGCCTCGAAGGCGACCGGCGGCGGCAGCGGAACGCCGAGGAGCTCGGCGGCGAAGGCCATCACCGCCTCGGGCGGCGCCGGCTCGTCGTCGGCGACGTTGTAGGCGGCGCCGGCAGCCGGGCGCGCCATCGCGGCGACGACCACCCGGGCGATGTCCTCGACGTGGATGCGGCTGAAGACCTGGCCGGGCTTGATCACCCGCTGCGCCCGCCCCTCGCGCAGCTTGTCGAGGACGCTGCGGCCGGGGCCGTAGATCCCGGCGAGCCGGAAGACCTCGACCGGCAGGCCGGTGGCGCGCCATTCGGCTTCCGCCGCCACCCGCCAGCGCCCGCGCTCGTGCACCGGCGCGAGCGGGCTCTCCTCGTCCACCCAGCCGCCCTGCCGGTCGCCATAGACGCCGGTGGTCGAGAGATAGCCGATCCATCGCGCCGGCCCCGCGGCCAGCGCGTCGCGGTGCCGCGCCAGCACCCGGTCGCCGGCCGCCTCCGGCGGCAGCGAGACCAGGATGGCTTCGGCCGCGCCGATCGCCGCCGCCACCGCCGCGGCATCGCCCCAGTCCACCGGCTCGACCCCGGCGGCGCGCATCGCCGCCGCCCGCCCGGCCGAGCGGGTGGTGCCGATCAGCCGCCAGCCGCTCAGGCTTGCGGCCAGAGCCGCCGCCGAGTAGCCATGGCCGAGCGTCAGAAACCCCGGCCGGCTCACCGCCCGACCCTCGCCCGAGGCCCTTCGCCCATGCGATGGCTCCTTCTCCTCGCCGCCCTCGCCGCCGCCCCGGCCGCCCGCGCCGAGATCCGCAGCGCCGAGGCGTGCCGCGCCGCGGTCGCCTCCAACCCCGCCGCCGCCCGCGAGGAGGCCGCGATCTGGTCGCGGCTCGGCGGCGGCGTGCCGGCGCGGCTCTGCGAGGCCTCCGCGCTCGCGGCGATGGGCGCCCACGCCAGCGCCGCCGAGCTCCTGACCGCGATGGCCGCCAATCCCAACCGCGCCATGTCCGCCGGCCTGCGCGCCATCGTCCTCGCCGACGGCGCCCGCGAGTGGCTGGCCGCGGGCCGCCCCGACCTCGCCCGCGCCGCGCTCGCCGAGGCCGACAAGATCACCGACCCCGACCCCGACCGCCAGCTCCTCCTCGCCCGCGCCGCCGCGGCCGAGGCAGACTGGCCGACGGCGCGGACCACGCTCGAGGCGCTCCTCGCCGCCAAGCCCGACGACGCGCTCGCCCACGCGCTCCTCGCCGCGACGCTGCGCCACCAGCACGACCCCGCCGCGGCGCTGGCCGAGGCGGAGCGCGCCCGCGCGCTCGATCCCGACCTGCCGGAGGCGCTGTTCGAGACCGGCGCAGCACTCGCCGAGACCGGCAAGCCCGAAGCAGCCGCGACGGTCTGGCTCGAGCTGATCGACCACCACCCCGACAACGCCCTGGCACCGCTGGCCCGCGCCAACCTGCAGCGGCTCAACTGAGCCGCGCCACCGCCCAGGCCGCCGGCGTCGCGCACCACCGGATCGGCGTCCGCCGCCAGCCGCCGCGCCGCCGGCATCAGCGCCGGGTCGCCGGAATTGCCGATCGCATAGCGCGACGTTGCGCACGAACCGCCCGCGCCCGATCCGCTTGATCGGCGAGCCGCGGAACATCGCCCGGAACCCGGCATCGTCGAGCGCCGCCAGATCTTCGAGCTTCGGCGCGTTCAGCTCCTCGCGCGCCCGGTAGCCGGCCTCCCGCGCCGTCGCCGCGAACTTGTTCCACGGGCAGACCGCGAGGCAGTCGTCGCAGCCATAGATCCGGTTGCCCATCAAGCGGCGCGCAGCGCCTCGTCCACCGGCCCGTCGTGCTCGATCGTGAGATAGCTGATGCAGCGCCGCGCATCGAGCCGGTACGGCGCCGGCAGCGCCCCGGTCGGGCAGATGTCGAGGCAGGCCCGGCACGACCCGCAATGCTCCTCGCCCGCGGCATCCCGCGGCAGCTCCGCCGTGGTGAAGATCGCCCCGAGAAAGAACCAGTTCCCGAGCTCGCGGCCGAGCAGGTTGGTATGCTTGCCCTGCCAGCCCAGCCCCGCCGCCTGCGCCAGCGGCTTCTCCATCACCGGCGCGGTATCGACGAAGACCTTGATCGCCGCCCCGGTCTCCGCCACCAGCCAGCGCCCGAGCCGCTTCAGCCGCGGCTTGACGATGTCGTGATAGTCGCGCCCCCGGGCATAGACGCTGATCGCCCCGCGATCGCGCCGCGCCAGCACCGCCAGCGGGATCGTCCTCCGGGCGTATAGACCTCGGCCAGCATGATCACCGAGCGCGCCTCCGGCCAGAGCGCCGTCGGCCGTCCGCGCCAGCCCATCCGCTCGGCCATCCAGCGCCATCCGCCCGTGCCAGCCCGGCCGCGACGAAGGCCGCGAGCCGCTCCCGCGGCCTCGGGGATCGCGTCCGGCGCGCAGATGCCGCAGGCGGCGAAGCCCTCCTCCGCCGCCCGCGCCTTCAGCCGCCGGGCGAGCGCCGCCTGCCCGGCCTGCGTCATCTCAGAAGTCGAGATCCGCGTAATGCTGCGGCGGGGTGAAGCCCGGCACCAGGTCGGCGAGGATCGAGCGGAACGCCGGCCGCGACTTGATCTTGGCGTACCACTCGTGCAGCCCCGGCATTGCGCGCCCAGTCGACGTCGCCGACATAGTCGAGGCAGGAGAGCTGCGCCGCCGCCGCGAAGTCGGCGATGGTCAGCATGTCGCCGGCCAGCCAGCGCCGGTGGTCCATCAGCCAGCCGATATAGTCGAGGTGGTACTTGATGTTGCGGGTGCCCGCCTTGATCTTCTCGCTCTCGGGATAGCCGGCCTTGGCGAGCTTCTTGTTCACCCGCTCGTAGAGCAGGTTCGCCGTCACCTCGTCGTGGAACTTGTCGTCGAACCAGGCGACGAGCCGCCGCGCCTCGGCCCGGAGCGCCGGCTCGCCGCGGCAGCAGCGGCGGCTCGGGCTGGGTCTCCTCGAGATACTCGAAGATCGCGTTCGAATCCGCCAGCACCAGGTCGTCGATCTTCAGCACCGGCACCTGGCCCGCGGGGTTCATCCGCAGGAAATCCATCCGCCGCTCCCAGGTCGGCTCCTCGACCAGCTCGACCTCGATCTTCTTCTCCGCCAGCACCAGGCGGATCTTGCGGCAGAACGGCGACAGCGGCTGGTGATAGAGACGGCGCATTTTCTGGCGCCCTTTTTTCTTGCTCGACGGCCCGACTATTCCCGCAAATGCCGCGGCGTTTCAACTCAGAGGAAGCAGCCCCCCGCCCGTCGGCGCGGATCGTCGCCGCCCCCTTCTCGATCGCCGCCCCGCGCCGCGCGATGAGGCCGACCCCGAGACCGGCGAGCGCCGCTTCGGATCCGGCAGCACCGCCATCAGCCGCGCCGAGCGCTGCGGCCCGAGATCGGCGGCGCCCGCCTGCCAGTAGCGCCGCGCCGCCGCCTCGACCCCGAAGACGCCCTCGCCCATCTCGGCGACGTTGAGATAGACCTCCATGATCCGCCGCTTCGGCCACAGCGCCTCGATCAGCCCGGTGAAGCCGGCCTCCAGCCCCTTGCGCAGCCACGAGCGCGACGGCCAGAGAAAGACGTTCTTCGCCACCTGCTGGCTGATGGTCGAGCCGCCGCGCAGCCGCGCGCTGTCGGCGAGCGCGGCGCGGATGCCCGCGACATCGAACCCCCAGTGGCCGCAGAAGTCCGCGTCCTCGGCCGCCGCCGCCGACAGCGGCAGGTTCGCCGACATCGCGGCGAGCGGCACCCAGTCGCGCTCGATATGCCCGAGCCGCAGCCGTTCGCCGAGCATCAGCACCCCCGGCGGCGGGTCAACCCAGCGGCCGAGCAGCACCAAGGCGGCCGCCAGCGCCGCCAGCACGAGCACCGCCCGCGCCAGCCAGCGCCGGAGCCGCCGCAGGAGCCTCACTGTCCGCCGCATGACCATCGCCCGCTTGGTGCCGGGAAAGCCGCTGCGGTGCAAGCCGCGTGGCGGCTGGCCTCCGGCCCGCGGGCCTGCTAGAGCGGATCAAGACGTCCCCCGCTTCCCCCGCAGGTTTCCCCGATGCTGCTTCTCATCCAGGGCGCGATCCTCGGCCTCGGCGCCACCCTCCTGATGGACCTCTGGCAGAACCTGATCCTGGCGCGGCTGCCCGGCCAGTCGGCGCCGAACTGGGCGCTGGTCGGCCGCTGGTTCTGGCACCTCCGCGACGGCCAGCTCTTCCACGACAGCATCGCCGCCGCCAAGCCCTATGCCCACGAGCTGACGCTCGGCTGGACCGGGCATTATCTGATCGGCATCGCCTACGGCATCGGCTTCGCGCTGATCGTCGGCGAAGGCTGGATGGCGGCGCCGCGCTTCCTGCCGGCCTGGATCTTCGGCCTTCTGACCATCGCCTTCGGCTGGTTCCTGCTGCAGCCGGGCATGGGCGCCGGCTGGGCGGCGTCGCGCACGCCCAACCCGACCCAGGTCCGGCTGATCGGGCTCGTCACCCACACCATCTTCGCGCTCGGCCTCTTCGGCACCGCATACCTCATCCGCTGAAACCCGAGGCCGCCGCGCTCCGTATCCGGGGAAGATCAGGAAGGCGGAGGCCGCGATGCCCGACACCAGCTTCACCCTGCGCTCGCACTGGCTGGTCCCGGCGACCATCGAGGAGGTCGCCGCCATCCTCTCCGAGCCGGAGCGGCTGCCCGACTGGTGGCCCGCGGTCTATCTTGCGGTCGAGGTGATCGCCCCCGGCGACGCCCGCGGCGTCGGCCGCAGCGTCGCCTTCCACACCCGCGGCTTTCTGCCCTACACCCTGCGCTGGCGCGGCACCGTGGTCGAGAGCGACCGGCCCGCACGGCTGGACCATCGAGGCGACCGGCGATCTCGCCGGCCGCGGCGTCTGGCGGCTCGCGCAGCAGGGCGATCTCGCCGCGATCGGCTACGACTGGCGGGTCCGGGTCGAGAAGCCGGGCCTGAAGCCGCTGACGCCGCTGCTGCGCCCGCTCTACGCCGCCAACCACCGCTGGGCGATGGCCCGCGGTCTTCAGGGCCTCAAGGCCGAGCTCGCCCGCCGGCGCGGCGGCTGAGAGCCTCAGCGCCAGAGCGCGACGAGCCCGGCCGCGCGCCGGTGACCGGATCGGATGCCGGCGCCGGCAGGCCGCGATCCGCGCCAGCATCGCCGGCGTCGGCGGCTCGCGGCAGATGTCCGCACGCTGCCCCGGCGGATAGGCCCCGACCACCAGAAAGTCGCGGCTCGCCGCCAGCCGGCAATGCCCGGTGCCGGCCGGCAGCACCACCACGTCGCCGGCGGCGACTCGACCTCGCGCCCGCCCGGCCCGCCGAGCAGCACCCGCGCCCGGCCGCGGCGCAGCCCAGCGCCTCGTGGCCGAGCGTGTGATAGTGGTGGAAGGCGTAGATGCCGTCCCGCCACTGCGGCGGCCAGCCGTTCCGCGCGAACAGCGCCTCCAGCGCCGCCGCCGCATCGCCGGCGCCGGCCACCACGCCGCGGTGGAGCAGCGCCGGAAAGCGCGGATGGTTCGGCATCGCCCCCGTCGGCGCCAGCGAAAGGCTCTCGGCTCGCATCGCTCGGATCTCCTCTCCCCGCGTCCGCATGGCCGCGCCGCCGCGCCGCTCCACCCCCTGCCGTTTCATACAGGCTTGCTAACCTGGAGAGCAGTCGGTGATGCGCCCACAGGCGCATCACAAACAAAAAACTCTGCGCGCACCTGCGCGCACCTTTTCGGCGGCAACGGCCGCCGCGCGGCGGCAGCCGCGCTTTCTCCGCCTCAGGCCCTCACCGCCTCCGCCCGGTCGCTCAGCGGGTGCGCGAGCCGGGTCAGCATCTCCTTCGGCACGATCTGGCGGAACTTCGGCAGCTCCTCGTCCCAGTGCCGCAGGATCTCGGCGGCGCGCGGGCTGCCGGTCTCGCGGACGTGCCGCTCGACCAGCGCCTTGAGCTCGCGCCTCCCAGTGCGCGCCGAGCACCGGCATGACGATCACCGTCTCGCCGTTCAGCCGCAGCGTGTGCTCGGCGTCCGGGTCGTAGAGATAGGCCATGCCGCCGGTCATGCCGGCGCCGAAGTTGTCGCCGAACCGGCCGAGGATCACCGCGACGCCGCCGGTCATGTACTCGCAGCCGTTCGAGCCGCAGCCCTCGACCACCACCTCGGCGCCCGAGTTGCGCACGCAGAACCGCTCGCCGGCCCGGCCGCTGGCGAAGAGCGAGCCCGCCGTCGCGCCGTAGAGCACGGTATTGCCGATGATCGCGTTCTCGTGCGGCACCAGCGGCGAGCCGAGCGGCGGGCGCACCACGATGATGCCGCCCGACAGCCCCTTGCCGACATAGTCGTTGGCCTCGCCCATCACCTCGATCTTGAGGCCGGGCGCCGCGAAGGCGCCGAGCGACTGCCCGGCGGAGCCGGCGAGCTTGATCGTCAGATGGTCGGGCTGCAGCCCGTTCTCCTCATCCCGAAGCGCTGGACGATGTGGCTCGACACCCGCGTGCCGATCGAGCGCAGCGTGTTCTGCACCGCGTAGGAGAGCTGCATCTTCTCGCCGTCCTTGAAGAACGGCTCGGCGTCGGTGACGATCTGCGCGTCGAGCGTGTCCGGCACCGGGTTGCGCGGCTTCTTGCGGTCGTAGCTGACCGGCTCGCCCTGGTCGACGTTGATCAGCAGCGGGTTGAGGTCGAGGTCGTCGAGATGCTCGGCCCCGCGGCTCACCTGCGTCAGCAGATCGGCCCGCCCGATCACCTCGTCGATCGACCGCGCGCCGACGCTCGCCAGCACCTCGCGCACCTCCTGCGCGTAGAAGCTCATCAGGTTCACCACCTTGTCCGCCGTCCCGGTGAACTTCGCCCGCAGCGCCGGGTCCTGGGTGCAGACCCCCACCGGGCAGGTGTTGGACTGGCACTGCCGCACCATGATGCAGCCCATCGCGATCAGCGCCGCGGTGCCGATGCCGAACTCCTGCGCCCCGAGCATCGCCGCGATGACGATGTCCCGCCCGGTCCTGAGGCCGCCGTCGGTCCGGAGGATCACCCGGTCGCGCAGGTTGTTGGCGGTCAGCACCTGATGCGCCTCGGAAAGCCCCATCTCCCAGGGCAGCCCCGCGAACTTGATCGAGGTCTGCGGGCTGGCCCCGGTGCCGCCGTTGTGCCCGGAGATCAGGATCACGTCGGCCTTGGCCTTGGCCACGCCCGCGGCGATGGTGCCCACCCCCGACTGGCTGACCAGCTTGACGCAGACCCGCGCCCGCGGGTTGATCTGCTTGAGGTCATAGATCAGCTGCGCCAGATCCTCGATCGAGTAGATGTCGTGGTGCGGCGGCGGCGAGATCAGCGTCACCCCCGGCGTCGAATGCCGGAGCTTGGCGATCAGCTCGGTCACCTTGATCCCGGGCAGCTGCCCGCCCTCGCCGGGCTTGGCCCCTTGCGCGATCTTGATCTCGAGCTCGTCGCAATGGTTGAGATAATCCGCCGTCACCCCGAACCGCCCGCTCGCCACCTGCTTGATCTTGGCGCTGGGGTTGTCGCCGTTCGGCTCCGGGGTGTAATGCGCCGGATCCTCGCCGCCCTCGCCGCTGTCGCTCTTGGCGCCGATCCGGTTCATCGCCACGTTCAGCGTCTTGTGCGCCTCCGGCCCCAGCGCGCCGAGGCTCATCCCCGGCGTCACGAAGCGCTTGCGGATCGCGGTGATCGACTTCGACCTGGTCGAGCGGCACCGGCCCGGCCTTGGGCTGGAAGTCCAGAAGATCGCGCAGGTGGATCGGCGGCCGCGCCGCCATCGCCTTGGAATACTGCTTCCAGACGTCGTATGACCCGCGGTCACAGGCCGACTGCAGGATGTGCATCGCCCGCGCCTCCCAGGCGTGGCTCTCGCCCGAGCGCCGCGCCTTGTAGAAGCCGCCGATCGGCAGCACCGCGTCGCCGCCGCGCCAGGCCAGCGCGTGCACCGCCTCGGCCTGCCGCTGCACCCCGGTGATGCCGATGCCGGAGATCCGCGAGAGCATGCCGGGGAAATACTCCGCCACCATCGCCCGGCTGAGCCCCACCGCCTCGAAGTTCAGCCCGCCGCGATAGGAGGAGATCACGCTGATCCCCATCTTCGAGATGATCTTCAGCAGGCCCTGGTCCATCGCCTCGCGGAACCGCGCCATCGCCTCGGTCGAGCGTGCCCGGCGAGCAGGCCGCGGCCGATGCGGTCGGCGATCGAATCCTGCGCCAGATAGGCGTTGACCGTGGTCGCGCCCGCGCCGATCAGCACCGCGAAATAATGCGGGTCGATGCACTCGCCGGAACGGACGTTGAGCGAGGTGAAGGTCCTGAGGCCCTTGCGGGTCAGCCAGGAGTGCACCGCGCTGGTGGCCAGGATCATCGGCATCGCCACCCGATCGGCGTCCTGGCCGAGGTCGCTCAGCACCAGGTGGTTCGCCCCGGCCCGCACCGCTTCCTCGGCCTCGGCGCGGATCCGCGCCAGCCCCTCCTGCAGCGCGTTCGGCACGCCGCCGGCCTCGAAGCTGCAGTCGATCTGCACCACCGCGGTGCCGAACTGCTCGAGGATCGCCGCGAAGCGCGCGTTGGAGATGAACGGGCTCTCGAGCTGCAGGATCTCGGTCTGCGAGTTGTCCTGGTCGAGCACGTTCTTGAGGTTGCCGAAGCGCGTCTTCAGGCTCATCACCCGATGCTCGCGCAAGCTGTCGATCGGCGGGTTGGTCACCTGGCTGAAGTTCTGCCGGAAATAGTGGCTGAGCGGCCGGTAGCGCGCGCTCAGGACCGCGGGCGGCGTGTCGTCGCCCATCGAGCCGATCGCCTCCTTGCCGTCCTCGGCCATCGCGTGCAGCACGGTCTCGAGCTCCTCGACCGAGTAGCCCGCCGCGATCTGCCGGCGCCTGAGCGCGCCGCCCTGGTGGATCGGCCACTCCTCGGAGTTGCCGGTCAGCGTGTCGAGGTCGGTGATCGAGCCGACCCACTCGCCGAACGGCTGGCTGGCGGCCATCAGATCCTTGATCTCGGCGTCGTGGTAGAGCCTGCCCTCGCCCATATCGACGGCGAGAAGCTGCCCCGGCCCGAGCGCGCCCTTCTCGATCGCCGCATGATCGTCGGTCGGCACCATGCCGGCCTCGGAGCCGGCGATGACCAGCCCGTCGTCGGTCACCACGTAGCGCATCGGCCTGAGCCCGTTGCGGTCGAGCCCGCCGCAGACCCAGCGCCCGTCGGTCATCGCCAGCGCCGCCGGCCCGTCCCAGGGCTCCATCACCGCGTTGGAGTAGGAATACATATCCTGCCAGGCCTGCGGCATCTTGGTCGCGAGCTTCGACCAGGCCTCGGGCACCAGCATCGACTTGGCCATCGGCGCGATCCGCCCGGCGCGCACCAGCACCTCGAAGACGTTGTCGAGCGCCGCGCTGTCGGACGACCCCGGCAGCACGATCGGCTTGATGTCCTCGGCGAGGTCGCCGAAGTAATCCGAGCTCATCCGGATCTCGTGGCTCTTCAGCCAGTTGAGGTTGCCCTTCAGCGTGTTGATCTCGCCGTTGTGCGCGAGCATCCGGAACGGCTGCGCCAGCCACCAGCGCGGGAAGGTGTTGGTCGAATAGCGCTGGTGATAGATCGCGAAGGCGCTCTCGAAGCGCGGATCCCCCAGGTCGGGGTAGAAGACGCCGACCTGCTCGGCGAGCATCATCCCCTTGTAGATGATCGACCGGCACGACATCGAGCAGATGTAGAAATCGGGGATGCCGGCCGCCGCCTTCTCGATCCGCCGGCGGATCACGTAAAGCTCGCGCTCGAAGGTCTCCTCGTCGACGCCCTTGGCGTTCGAGATCAGGATCTGCTCGATCTCCGGCCGCGTGGCGTTGGCCTTGGCGCCCAGCACCGAGATATCGACCGGCACGTGCCGCCAGCCGTAGATATAGTAGCCGAGCCGCAGCACCTCGGTCTCGACCACGGTGCGCGCCGCCTCCTGCGCCCCGAAATCGCTGCGTGGCAGGAAGATCTGGCCGACCGCCAGCCGCTCGCCCCGCGGCTGGTGCCCGGTCCGCCGCACCTGGTCGGCAAAGAAGGCCACCGGGATCTGCACATGGATCCCGGCGCCGTCACCGGTCTTGCCGTCCGCGTCCACCGCGCCGCGGTGCCAGATCGACTTCAGCGCCTTGATGCCGTACTCGACCACCTGCCGCCGCGGCTTGCCGTCGATCGCGACGACCAGCCCGACGCCGCAGGCATCATGCTCCTGCTCCGGATGATAGAGCCCCTCGGCCTCGAGCCGGGCAAATTCCGCCTTGGTGCGCGCAACCCATGCGTC
>CAVVSO010000014.1:0-13333 GCA_963750745.1 uncultured Alphaproteobacteria bacterium
AACCCACCCATCTCCATCGCGGTGTTCTCTCCTGGCCACCGTGCGCGTTTCATATGCGGGAGGCGACTTTGTCCCTGAAGCCTCAAGGGTTTAAAGGGTCCCGCTTTCTGGGTGTCGTAAACGCGGAGCGAAATCCGATTTACTAGACGAAAGCTCACGGACGTGTGGGTAGCATGCGATCCTGTTTCCCGCTTTTTGCGGCGCGACTGGTATCATCGCGAGCGGCTAGGCCACACTCCATCAGCCTGAATGAACACGATTGGACGCTACCAGCTCGTCGAAAAGCTCGGTCAGGGCGGCATGGGTGTCGTCTACCGCGCCTTCGACCCGTTGCTCCAGCGCGTGGTCGCCGTCAAGCTCATCGCCAACCTCGAAGCGGGTGAGGAAATCCGCGAGCGTTTCTTTCGCGAAGCCCGCGCCGCCGGCCAGCTCTCCCACAAGAACATCATCACCATCCACGATCTCGGGGACCACGAGGGGCAGCCGTTCCTCGCCATGGAATACCTCGAAGGTCAGGACCTGCAGCAGCGGATGGCCGCACACACCGATGAGCCTGTCGCGCAAGCTGGATCTGGCCATCGAGATCTGCGAAGGGCTGGAGTACGCGCACGACCATGGTGTCATCCATCGTGACATCAAGCCGGCGAACATCTTCATTACCGACGCCGGCACGGTGAAGATCCTGGACTTCGGACTCGCGCGCCTCATCACGTCGGAGCTGACCAACAGCAACATGATGATGGGCACGCTGAACTACATGGCGCCCGAGCAGGTCCGCGGCGAGACGCGCGGACATCGCGCCGACATCTTTTCGACCGGCGTCGTCCTCTACGAACTGCTCGGGGGGCGACGGGCGTTCGAGGGGGACTCGTTCGCGGCGACGCTTTACAAGATTCTCCAGGAAGTGCCCCGAACCGCTGCGCGAGCTCGATGCGACGCTTCCCCCCGAAATGGTACGCGATCGTCGAGCGCTCGCTCGTCAAATCGCGCGAAGAGCGTTATCCGCACATGAGGGACATGCTGCGCGACCTCCAGGCGTACCGGCAGCAGCTGATCGTCACCAACTCCCCGCCCTACGGCGGTACGAGAACGGACGTCGTGCGCACGCCGTCCGACGCACCCGCGGCCGCTGACACCATCGCCGAGATCCGGGAGCGGCGTCGGGAGCCGTGTGCAGCCCTCGGCGGCCGACGCGCCGACGGTCGCGGGAGTGCCGACGCCATTCCCGCCGCCACCCGCTTCGACGTCCGCTCCGCTTCCCGCGCTCGATTCGCAGCCGGGCACACCCCCGCGCTCGCCTCGCAACGTGATCGTGTCTGCCGCGGTCGCGGTGGTAGTCGTTGTTGGAGGGTTCACCTACTGGGCGTTCAATCGCGACACTGCTCTCCCGCCTGCGGCTGTCCCGGGTCCGACGGCACCGTCCGCAGCGACGCAGCAGGAGATTGCCAACCGGCTGGAACAGGCGAGCCGTGCCCTGCAGACCGGCGATCGCGCCGCGGCGCAGCGCTACGCGGACGCCGTGCTCGCGATCAGTCCCGGTCACGTCGAAGCGCAGAAGCTGCGCGATCAGGCGCAGCAGGCGATCGAAGCGGCGAATCGCGGTGTCACCAACGCACGTGATCTGCTCGAAGCCGGCCGGTTCGACGATGCTTCACGGGCGGCGGGTGAAGTCCTTGCCGTGGATCCGACCAACGCAGAAGCGCGTCGTGTCATGGACGAAGCCGGCACGCGATCGAAGGGTAAGGGTGCCGATGAAGCGCGCACCCGCATGACCGGCGCGCGGAACGCCGCAATGGCCGCGTCGGCGCAGAAGCTCGCGGCGGCTCCGTTCAGTGTTGCCGTCGCCGCCGAACGCGAGGCGGCGTCGCTGCTCAAACGCGGCCGGCTCGCGGAAGCGACCGCGAAATACTACGAAGCCAGCGGACTGTTCCGCAGCGCCGAAGTCGCCGCGCAGACCGAAGCGGCCGCTCGCATTGCGCGCGCGCAGGCCGAACAGAAAAAGGCGGAGCAGAAACAGCCCGAGGCGCGCGGCACGGATGTGCCAGCGCCACCATCGACAGAACCCAAACCTGCACCTCCGCCAACGTTGCCGCCGGTGCCGACGAGCACCGGGCTGCCGAGCGCACCCGTGGCGACGCCTGTCGCGCCGCCGGCGCCGCCGGCCGCGCCAAAGCCCACGCCGGCGGAACCGAACGCACCCGCCGTGTCCCCGTCAGCCGGCATTCCGGAACTGCTCGAACGCTACGAGTCTGCGCTCGAGACGAGAAATCTGGATGCGATGAAGCGCATCTGGCCAACGCTCAGCGGCAATCAGGAGGCCGCGTTCCGCCGTGACTTCCAGAACGCACGCCGGATCGACGTGGAGATCGTCAGCCCGCAGATCAGCGTGAACGGCAATACCGCGACCGCTCAGTTCACGCGCAGGTACCGGCTGGAAACGACCGACGGACAGCACGTCGGCAGCGAATCGCGTACGACCATGACCCTGCAGCGGGTCGGGCAGACATGGACGATCACTCAGATCCAGTTCGTGCTGACGAAATGACTCATTGAGGTGATGATGAAACGGATTGCCTTTGTCATGGTCCTGTGCGCCGCGCTCGTGCCGGCAACCGTCTCGGCGCAGGATCGTCCCGCAACGCTCGCCACGCTCTTCGAAGACATCTTCGGCCCGCGCGGACTCGTCGTCGCGAGCGAGGACGTGGCCGTCGACGGAACGACGCATGCGGCGCACTTCAACAGCGCCTTCCAGTCGGACTTCCGCCTCGTGAATATCGCGCTCACCAGCCAGCTCGCGGCGATCCCATTGCCCTCGTCCTCGTCGCCGGCCGGATGCTCGGCTACCTGTTAGACGGTGGCCACTCGAACGGCCTAAACCTCGCGCGCACCCCACCTTAACGATTAAGTCGCGGTTAAAAAGTGGCGAGCCACTTTCCAGCCACCTTCCAGCCACCTTCAGCCAGAATAAATCCCGGTAAACGTTCGCATATCCGGATATCGATCTGGATCGCCCGGCACGTTCACGCGATCAGGTACCCGCCGTCGATCACCAGCACCGCGCCGGTCACGAAGCTCGCCAGCGGCGAGGCGAGGAACACGACCCCCGCCGCCACCTCGCCGGGCTCGCCCCAGCGCCGCATCGGCGTGCGCCCGAGGATCGCGCGCGTCGCGCGCCGGATCGTCGCGCAGCGCCTCGGTCAGCGGCGTCGCGATCCAGCCGGGCGCCACCGCGTTCACCCGGATGCCGTCGGCCGCATAGGCGATGGCCAGCGACTTGGTCATCTGCGCGACCCCGCCCTTGGAGGCGGCGTAGCCCGGCACCAGCCCGCCGCCGAAGAAGCT
Organism: uncultured Alphaproteobacteria bacterium; assembly: GCA_963750745.1. Lineage (GTDB taxonomy): Bacteria > Pseudomonadota > Alphaproteobacteria > Rhodobacterales > Rhodobacteraceae > Amaricoccus. The sequence continues at coordinate 3,343 of CAVVSO010000014.1, forward strand.
GAGCATCGAGGCGGTGTTGACGATGCTGCCGCCCGTCTCCGCAGCCGCGGCCGCGCCGCGGCGCAGGCCCGCATCGAGCCGGTGAGGTTGACATCGATCACGTCGGCAAAGACCTCCGGATCGATCTCCGCCCCGCGGCGGATCATCCCGGCGCAGTTCACCAGCACGTCGAGCCGCTCCAGCCCGTCGACCAGCCGCCGCGACCGCCGCCCCGTCCCGCACGTCGAGGCGCGCGAAACCGACCTCGGGTGCCGCCTCCCGCGCCGCCGCCACCTCGGCCTCCGTCGCTCCGGTCGCGAGGACGGCCGCCCCGAGCCGGGCGAAGGCCCGCGCCACCGCCGCGCCGATCCCGGAGGTCCCGCCGGTCACGAGAACCTGCCGCCCGGCGAAGAGGTCCGGCCGGAAGGCGCCAAGCCCGTCAGCGGATGAACTGGTCGACATAGTCCGCCCCGAGCCCGACCTTCGCGTAGTGCTCGCGGCACATGTCGATCTTGGTGAAGACGTCCTCGAACCCGAGCGGCTCGCCCCAGGCGTCCACGTAGTACATGATCCCGTTGACCTGGAAGAAGGTGATCATCTCCTCCACGTCCTCGGGCACGACCAGCGTATGCGTCTCGCCCGGTGGCTCGAAGACGTAGGCACCCTCCTCCGCCACCCAGTCGTGCTCGAGATAGTGCCAGCGCCCCTTCAGCACCAGGCCGTGCACCGCCTGCGGATGCCGGTGCCGCGACAGCACCCCGGACTTGCGCACCCGTAAGAGGTTCATCCAGTAGCCCGCCGACCGGTTGAGGCAGAGCGGCCGGAACCACACGTTCTCCCCCTGCGGCACCCAGACCCGCTCGTCCTTCGGGATGGCGTCGGGCACCACCAGGTCGGGCAGCGTCTCCTTGGGCATCGGAAGCTGGTAGGGCATCCGCGGGTTCGGGTCGGAGCGCATTGGCGGCATCGGTCCCTCCTAGAACGAGTACCCATAAATTGGGACGGCAGGTCTCGGCTCTTAGAACACCGGCAGGAACGAGTGAATCGGGTTTGTTTGTAGTCGGGGGTGGGATTCCCTGTCGGACGTGCGCGGGCGTAGTCTGGTGGCATGATCGACGAGGCAGCCATCCGCCAGCGGTTTAAGGCGATGCACGGACAACTCGATGAACGCGGGCTGCGGCTGTTGGCGGCGGCTGAGGCGCGCACGGCGGGTTATGGCGGCATTGCCGCGGTGGCGCGGGCAACCGGGATGGCGCGCAGCACCATCGGGCGCGGGCTCGAGGATCTCGACGCGCCGGCCTGGCCCCGGGGCAGGTGCGCCGCCCCGGCAGCGGCCGCAAGCCCGTGCAGGAAAGCGATGCGACGCTGCTGGCGGATCTCCGCCGGCTGGTCGAGCCAGCAACGCTGGGCGATCCGATGCGGCCGCTGCTGTGGGTGTCGAAGAGCCACGCCAAGCTCGCGGCGGCGCTGGTGGCGATGGGCCACGAGGTCAGCCCGAATACGGTCGGCAAGCTGCTGCGCGAGGCGCTGGGCTACAGCCGGCAGGCCAACCGCAAGACCCTGGAGGGCGCGCGCCATCCCGACCGCGATGCGCAGTTCGCGCACATCAACGCCCGCGTGCGCGCCGTCCAGGACGCCGGCGAGCCGGTGATCTCGGTCGACACCAAGAAGAAGGAACTGATCGGCCCGTTCAAGAACGGCGGCAGCGACTATCGACCAAAGGGCTGCCCGAGGCGGTCAACGTGCACGACTTCGTCGACAAGACGCTCGGCAAGGTGGCGCCCTATGGCATCTACGATCCGGTGGACAACACGGGCTGGGTCAGCCTGGGCATCGACCATGACACCGCCGAGTTCGCGGTGAACGCCATCGGGGCGTGGCACGAGCAGGTGGGGCGCATGCGCTATCCACGCTCGCCGCGGCTGCTGATCACCGCCGACTGCGGCGGCTCCAATGGTGCACGCGTGCGGCTGTGGAAGCTCGAGCTGCAGCAGCTGGCCGATGCGACCGGACTGACGATCCAGGTCTGCCACTATCCGCCCGGCACCTCGAAGTGGAACAAGATCGAGCACCGGCTGTTCTGCCACATCTCCCAGACCTGGCGCGGCAAACCGCTCGTCAGCCATCTGGCGGTGGTCGAGCTGATCGCGGCAACGACCACGACAGCGGGGCTGACGGTCGATTGCGTGCTCGACCCCCGCCGCTACGCGAAGGGCATCAAGGTCAGCGACGCCGAGATGGCCAGCCTCAACATCCAGGGCGACGAGTTCCACCCGGAGTGGAATTACACCATCTCACCACGACGCCAGACATGAAGCCCTTATTGCTGCTGGTGTCCTAAGCCGGCCTCGCGCGAAACCGCAGCAGAGATCCGGATCGAGCCCAATGCGGACTTTCGCGTTGGCCACAGCACGCGCAACATTTGAGAGAAGCGGCCTTCCCCTTCAGGGTGAATCATTGACTTTGCGGACAACAGCAACGTCGGGAAGGCTGCCCCCAGAGTCCGCGTACGGAACTTCGGGGGCAGACTGCTTTCGTATCGAACTTCCGTCCTTGTCAGGGAGCGATGTTCTGATTGACCCGGAAAAGGTTCTCGGGGTCGTAGCGGCGCTTGATCTCGACCAGGCGGTCGTAGTTGCCGCCGTAGTTGTCGCGCACCCGCCCGCTGTCATCATCGTCCATGAAGTTGATATAGCCCCCGGGCTCGGAATAGGGCGCCACGGCGTCCGAGTAGTCGCGCACCCATTTGGTGTGGGCGTCGTCGTCGGCCGGATCGTTCGAGGCGGCGAGCACCACCATCGAGAAATTCGCATCGCGATGCCCGAAGGCGGTGGCGTCCCCCGCCACGTCGTGGCAAGCGCCGTTGATCGGGTAAAGGTGCATGGTCGAGCTGACGGTCGGCGCATTCGGCCCGTGCCGGACATGGGCGGCAATCGCCTCGTCGGTCAGCTCCTTGACGAAGTTGCCCTTCCAATACTGGCGAATCCCGGGCGGAAACAGCCCGTCGAAGGCCGCGTTGATCGCCGGATATGGTACCGGGCCGACCATCTCGGCCTTGACCTCGGCGGCGTCGTGAAAGGCTTTGAACTGGCGCTCGCCCTCGGCGGGATCGCCAGCCCAGCAGGCGACGATCGCAACAAACATGTCGCCGTGACGGTCCTCGGGAATGAAGGGCAGCGGCGGTGCGATCTGGAACGCCGGAAAGGCGCCCATCTGACGCGGCGCGTCCTTGATGTAGTCGCGGTAGAATTTGAGGATCGTCTCGGCTTCCTCGATCTCATAGAACATCGGGCCCCAATAGACGTTCTGAACCGGCTGCAGCTTGTATTTCAGCGAGGTGCAGACTCCGAAGTTTCCGCCGCCACCGCGGATTGCCCAGAAGAGGTCCGCGTTCTCGTCCGCGTTGGCCAGCAGCATTTTTCCGTCGGCCGTCACCACATCCGCGGATATCAGGTTATCCAGCGACAATCCGCATCCGCGCGAGAGATACCCAATGCCGCCGCCCAGCGTCAGCCCGGCGGTGCCGGTGGTCGAGATGATCCCGCCCGTGGTTGCGAGGCCGAAGGCATGAGTCGCAGTGTTGAAGTCGCCCCAGGTGGTGCCGCCCTCGGCACGCGCGGTCTGCGCGTTCGGGTCGACCCGGACACCGCGCATTCGGGAAAAGTCCAGCGCAACCCCACCGTCGTTAGTGCCGAAGCCAGGGCCGCTGTGGCCGCCGCCCCGCACCGACAGGTCGAGGCCATTGTCGCGGGCATAGTTGACGGTGGTCATCGCGTCGCCGGCATTCGCGGCCCGCACGATCACCGCGGGCCGTTTGTCGATCATGCCGTTGTGGACCTTGCGTGCCTCTTCGAATTCTGCGTCGTCCGGAGCAATCACATCGCCCCTTACCAGATCGCGCAATTCACTTGTTGTCTTCGCGGACATGTCCTTCCCCCCATGATCGTATTTTTCTGTGCATAAACCGATTTAGTCCCCGGCGCGCCAAATCAGGCTATCACAAAACTTCAGCCTTGGGCGCCCTCCTTCTTAACTGAGCGGGCCTCGTCGAATGTCCGCCTTGTCTCGCGTGTCTGGACATCGCGAGCCCCGCGTCGGACGACTGCAAATGGCGCATAGCTGACGGAGGTGGTCTACGGGTACACGCCTCAGACCCCGGCCATTGCCGGGACGGCGTCGAGCAGCGCCGGCGCGCGCGGCGCCTTTCCCGAGCATGAACTCCGCCGCCTTCTCCGCCACCACCAGCACCGCGGCGTTGGTGTTGCCGCTGATGATCGTCGGCATCACCGAGGCGTCCACCACCCGCAGCCCCTCGACCCCGCGCAGGCGCAGGTCGTTCGTCACCACCGCCGCCTCGTCCGCCCCCATCCGGCAGGTGCCGCAGGGATGATAGACCGTCTTCACGAACCGCCGCGCATGCTCGGCCAGCTCCGCGTCCGTCTGCTTCTCCGGCCCGGGGAAAATCTCCCGCTCGATCATCCCCCGGAGCGGCGCCTGCGCCATGATCTCCCGCGCCCGCCGCACCCCGCCGATCGAGAGCCGCACGTCCTCCGGATCGGCCAGATAGTTCGGGTCGATCAGCGGCTGCTCCGCCGGGTCCGCCGAGGCCAGCCGGATCGACCCCTTCGAGCGCGGCCGCTCCACGCAGGAGTTGATGGTGATGCCGTGGCCCGGCTTCACGTCGGAGATGTCCTTGTCGAGATAGATGCTCGGCACGCAGAACTGCTGCACCGACGGCGTCCCCTCCAGGTCGAAGGGATCGAGGAACGCCCCCGCCTCCACCCCGTTCGACACGACCGGCCCGCTGCGGTTCACGATATACTCGATCCCGTTGCGCATCTGCCGCAACCCCCGGTCGTGCCCGAAGTACCCGTACGGCCCGTTGCAGAGCGCCACCACCGGCGTCTCGGTATGGTCCTGCAGGTTCGCCCCCACCCCGGGCTGGTCGACCACCGCCGCGATCCCGTGCTCCCTCAGATGCCCCGCCGGCCCGATCCCCGACAGCATCAGGATCTTCGGCGTCGCGATCGCCCCCGCCGCCATCACCACCTCGGTCCCCGCCCGCGCCTCGCGCGCCTCGCCCCCCTCGCGCCAGCGCACCCCCACCGCGCGCCCCTTCTCGATCAGCACCGACAGCACCAGCGCCCCGGTCTTCAGCGTGATCCGCCCGGTCTTCATCGCCGGCCTGCAGGAACGCATCCGCCGCCGAGCAGCGCCGCCCGTCGCGCGCGTTGATCTGCCAGGTCCCCACCCCCCGCTGGCTCGCGCCGTTGAAGTCGGGGTTGTACGGCAGCCCGATCCCCTGCGCCGCCAGCAGGAACGCCCGGGTCAGCTCGCAGGTATGATGCTCGTCCGAAACCTTCCACGGCCCGCCGATGCCGTGGTAGCGGTCGTTCAGCCGCTCGTTGTCCTCCATGCCGGTGAAATACGGCAGCAGCGCGTCGTACCCCCACCCCGCCTCGCCGGTCGCCTCCGCCCAGCGCGTCATAGTCCGCCGCCTGCCCGCGGATATAGACCATGGCGTTGACCGACGACCCGCCGCCCAGCACCCGCCCCTGCGGCACGATCGGCGTGCGCCCGCCGAGGTGCGCCTGCGGCACCGACTTGTAGAACCACATGTAGCGCTCGACCCCGAGCAGCTTCACGTAGCCCGCCGGCATCCGGATCAGCGCGTTGCGGTCGTCCGGCCCCGCCTCCAGCAGCAGCACCCGCGCCCCCGCCTCCGCCAGCCGCGCCGTGACCAGGCACCCCGACGACCCGCCCCCCACGACGATGAAGTCATACCCTTCCCCGCTCATCCGCCGGCTCCCTCCCCGCGCCGCCCGATCCTCGCCCGCCCCGCCCCCGCTGTCAAAGTCGTGTCGCACGCCGGCCCGCCGTTAACCCTCGGCCGAACGCACACGGCACGCATACGCGTTGTGCATGCGTTGTGCATAATTGTGCATCGAAGAAACCGCCGTTAACCCTTGCAGCGCCTCAGAATCCGAGGAACGCCGCCGTCTCCGGATCGACCGGGATCCCCTCCCGCTCCCGCTCCGCCTCGACCCGCCACTCCCGGTCGCCCGGCGCCATCGAGCTCCTCGCCCTCCCGCCCCGGCGACCCGCGCAGCGCGGCGAGATAGGCCGCCATCCCCGCCGCGAAGACCTCCCGCCCGCCGAAGAGCGCCGGGCTCGATCGCCAGGCAGAAATGCCCCATCCCGCGCGGGGTCGCCATGTCCGCGCCCCCGACCATCGGGATCATCGCATGGTCGAGCGTCGCGCCCTGCAGCACCGCCGACAGGATCGTCGCCACCCCCGCCAGCGCCGCCCCCTTGAAGCCGAACTCCTCGCCCCCGAGCGGCAGCAGCATCCGCACCGCGTCCGGATCCCGGGTCGGCGCACCCTCGGCGTCCGCCGCAACCCCCGGCGGCAGCCCGTTGCCGAGCACCCGGTAGAGCAGCACCCGGTTGAACGGAATCGACGAGGTCGCCATGTCGAGGAGCCACGGCCGCGCGCCCCCGCTCGGCGCCGCGAAGGCGAGCGGGTTCGTCCCGTGGAACGGCACCCGGCCGCCGAAGAGCGTCACGCCGGAATCCGCGTTCGAGGTGGCGAACCCCACCATCCCCGCCTCCGCCGCCAGCATGGGATAGGCCCCGGCGGCGCCGAAGTGCGACGAGCGCACCACGCCCACCGCGCCGATCCCCGCCTCCCGCGCGATCGCCACCGCCTCCTCCATGGCCCGATACGCCGCGTGGTGCCCGAGCCCGTCGTCGCCGTCCACCACCGCCACCGCCGCCGCCTTGCGGGTGACGCGGATCTCCGGCCGCGGATTGATCCGCCCGCTCGCGAGCACCGCCGCATAGTGCGGCACCAGCCGCGCGCCGTGGCTGTCCACCCCGATCCGCGAGGCGTGCATCATCGCCCGGACCGCCGACCCCGCCGAAGCCTCGCTCGCGCCCGCGCCCTCCAGCGCCGCCCCCAGGCGGCGCGCAAGCTCGGGAGCGGGAACTCGGATCGGCTGCGACATCGGACTCTGCCCTGCGACGATGAAAGGAGCTGATGGTAGCGGAGGGGAGGGGGATCAGGACCGCTCCGGCAATAACCTTTCGCGGTAAGAACTTAGGCTGTCAAGCCGAGGTTCGCGCCGCGAACGATGCCCGCCGTGATACCCGCATTCCCGGGTGCTGCCATCGCGGGGACGCCGCGGCGGGTGGCGGCCGATCGGACCGTGCCGGCGCCTCCGGGTGCTCGAACGCCGTCGGCGACCCGGCCGGCCTCAGCGCACCCCGCCGACCTCGTCGAGGGGCACCTGGGTGCCGTCGTCCACCACCAGCACCGGTGCGCCGTCCACGACGCGCACCTCCTGCACCTGGCGGAAGACCTTGCCCTCGCTGGTGCCGAGGAGCGTTTCGCCGGCATAGCTCTCGAGCGCGAAGCCGTAGCGCCCGTGCGCCGCCGTGCCGCCCGCCGCGTCCGTGCCGTCCCAGCTCACCTCGGTGGCGTCGGCGGCGACCGGCAGGCGCGCCACCTCGTTGCCGAAGTCGTTCGTCACCACCAGCACCGCCTTGTCGGCGCCGTCCTTGGGCTCGACCGCGACGTCCACCGGGGCGCCGGCGAAATCCGCCTTGGCGGCGACCCGCACCTCGCGCCCGATCCATTCGGCGAGCCCCGCGGGGCTGCCGCCCGAGAGCACGTCGAGGATGCCCTGCAGCCGGTCGTTCGAGCGGATCTGCTGCTCGACCGCCGAGAAGCTCGCGAGCTGCGCCACGAACTCGGTCGAGTCCATGGGCTTCAGCGGGTCCTGGTTGCGCATCTGCGTTGTCAGCAGCGTGAGGAAGGTCTGGAAGTCGCCGGTGACCGCGCCCGTGGCGCCGCCGTCCGCACTCTCGCTCTTGGTCGTCTTCGACGCCGCGGCCGTACCCGCCGCCGTCGTGGGATTGATCTCCATTCCGGGCTCCTTTCGCCGGCTAGAGGCGGACGTCGAGCAGGCCGGCGGCTGGCCGCCGCAGCGCCGGTGCAGGTGGCCCCGCCTCCGGCGTCGCCGCCTGCACCGGCCACGCCTCCGCCCAGTCGATACCCGGCGCCTCGTCCCGGCGCGCCTGCGCCTCGCCGCCGCCGAAGTCGAGGCTCACATTGTCGTAGCCGGCCTCACCCAGCTCGCGCGCCAGCACCTCGGCGTGCCGCCGCAGCAGGTCCTGCGTCTCCGGCCGGTCCGCCAGCACCACCGCCTGGATCGCCCCGTCGTGCCGGGTCAGGTGGATCTGCACCCGCCCGAGCTCCGGCGGATCCAGCCGGATCTCGACCCTCTCGTCGGATGCCCGGCCGATCGCCACCGCCACCTGCCCGGCGACCGCCTGCGGCGAGGCCGCCGCCGGCGGCTGCGAGGGCGCCTGCGCCGCCGCCTCCGGGCGGGCGGATCCCGAGCCCGGATCCGGCGCCAGATGCCAGGCGGGCGGCGCCGCGTCCTTGAGGCTCACGCCCTCCACAGCCCGGTCGCCCTCGATCGGCGCTGGCGCTGCCGCGGCCGGACGCGCCGGGGGCGGCACGGCCATCTCGGCACGCGGCCGCCGCCTCGGCCGGCACCGGCGGCGCGTCGGAAACCTCCCGCGGCATCTCCGCGGCTGCCGCGAAAAGCGGGGCGCGCGGGCGCCGGCGTCCGCCGAAGCGGAGCCGGCGCTCGGCATCGCCTCCACGTCCGGCCGCGGAGCTCGCCTCCCCGCGCCTCGTCGGCTGGGCTCGGGTGGAGGCACCGGCCGCCCGGCCACGCGGCCACCGGTCGCGCGGGACGGCGCGCCGGAAGCCGCGAGGAGCCGCGACAGGCCCCTGCGCGGCGACGGCCGGCGCCGGAGCGGCGGCCGAGACGGCGCGGCGTCCGCCGGGGCCGCCGGAACGGCGGGAAGCATCACGGCAAGCGCCATGGCCGGGTCGGGCGCAGGCGGGGCGACCGCCTCGGGCGCGGGCGGCTCCCCGGCCGCGGCGGCCTCGGGGTCGGCCTCGTCCTCCACGGCCTGCAGAACGATGTCGAACGCCCCCCTCGCCGTGCCGGTCGGGCTCGGCGGGGCGGACGGCCTCGCGCGACGCCGCGGCGGGGCGAGGGCCGGCCAGGGCAGGGTCGGGAGCGATCATCGGCTCTCCAGGCGACGAGGGGCGTCTCGCCGTCGTTTGCCCGCAAAGCCTTACGATTTCTTTACCGCCCGCCCGCATAGCTCGGGAGACGAAACCGTGGAGACGCCGGCGATGGACCTCCTCCCGATCGGAATGCCGGCCGCGCCCCCGAAGGCCGGCGCCCCCTCACCCGCCGACGCCGCGGCGAAAGAGGTCGCCCGGCAGTTCGAGGCGGCCTTCCTCTCGGAGATGCTGAAATACACCGGCCTCAACGCCACCTCGGACACCTTCGGCGGCGGCGCCGGCGAGGAGGCCTTCGCCAGCCTTCTCACCGACGAATACGCCCGCCTCCTCGCCCAGCGCGGCGGCATCGGCCTCGCCGAGCAGGTCTTCGAGCTCCTCAAGCAAAGGACGACGAGCGCATGATCGCCCACATCCTCACCTCGGCGCGCTACGCGCGCATCCTGCGGCTCCTCGACCTCGAGCGGAAGGTGATCCTGAACGGCCCGCTCTCCAGCCTCCGCGCGCTCGTCGACCGGCGCGAGGCCGCCGTGGCCGAGGTGCTCGAGAGCGAGAGCCAGGTGCCCGAGGCCTTCCTCGCCGCGCTCAAGGCGCGCGCCGAGCGCAACAGCCGCCTCATCCTCGCGAGCCTCGCCGGCGTCCGCTCTGGCGCCGAGCAGATCGCGCAAATCCATGCCTCCCGCTCGCAGCTCCGCACCTACAGCGCCGCCGGCGCCCCGGTCGAGGTGAACGCCCCCGCGATCACCCGCGACCAGCGCGCCTGAAGCGGCTTGCGCGCCCTCTCAACGGTTAAGCCCCGGTTAAAAAGTGGCAAGCCACTTTCCAGCCACTTTCCAGCCGCTTTCCAGCCACGACAAGCCCCGGTAAACCTTGGCAAAATCGACGCTCCGTCTCTAACGCGAGCCG
>CAVVSO010000015.1:0-27338 GCA_963750745.1 uncultured Alphaproteobacteria bacterium
CCCCCTCCAGCCGATCCCGCATCGCCAGCGCCGCCGCCCGCGCACCCGGCGGCCGTCGTGTAGTACGGGATCCGCCCCGACAGCGTCAGCGACCGGATGGCGCGGCTGTCGGCGATCGACTGGGTGCCTTCGGTGGTGTTGAAGACGAGCTGGACGCCGCCGTCCTTCAGGGGGTCGACGATGTGCGGGCGGCCCTCGTAGACCTTGTTGACCCGGGTGGCGGGGATGCCGTGCTCGGCGAGGAAGCTGGCGGTGCCGCCGGTGGCGAGGAGGCGGAAGCCGAGGTCGTGCAGGATGCGGGTGGCCTCGAGCAGGAGGCCGTTCTTGTCGCCGTCCTTGACCGAGACGAAGACGGTGCCGGTGGTGGGCAGGGCGGTGCCGGCGCCGAGCTGGGCCTTGAGGAAGGCGCGGGGGAAGCTGCGGTCCCAGCCCATGACCTCGCCGGTGGAGCGCATCTCGGGGCCGAGCAGGGTGTCGACGCCGGGGAAGCGGTTGAAGGGCATCACCGCCTCCTTGACCGAGAACCAGGGGGTCTGCGGGTCGGCGAGGGTCATCGGGTCGGCGAGGGCAGCGGGTCGTCGGGGCCGACGCCCTCGGGGTAGGGCGGGCGGAGCGGGAAGGTCGAGAGCGGCTCGCCGGCCATCACCCGGGCGGCGATGGCGGCGATGGCGCTGTCGGTGGCCTTGGCGACGAAGGGGACGGTGCGCGAGGCGCGGGGGTTGACCTCGAGCACGTAGATGTCGTCGCCCTGGATGGCGAACTGGACGTTCATCAGGCCGACGACGCCGAGGGCGAGCGCCATGGTGCGGGTCTGGCGCCTTGAGCTCGGCGACGATCTCGGGCGCGAGCGAGTAGGGCGGCAGGGCGCAGGCGCAGTCGCCGGAATGCACGCCGGCCTCCTCGATGTGCTCCATGACGCCGGCGATATGCACGTCGCGGCCGTCGGAGATGGCGTCGACATCGACCTCGATGGCGTCGGCGAGGTAGCTGTCGAGCAGCACCGGGGTGTCGCCGGAGACCTGGACGGCGTCGCGGATGTAGCGGGCGAGCTGGGCGTCGTCGCGGACGATCTCCATGGCGCGGCCGCCGAGGACGTAGGACTGGGGCGGATCACGAGCGGGTAGCCGAGCTCGCGGGCGACGGCCTGGGCCTCCTCGGCGGAGCGGGCGATGCCGTTGGCGGGCTGGCGCAGGCCGAGGCGGTGGAGCAGCGCCTGGAAGCGCTCGCGGTCCTCGGCGAGGTCGATGGCGTCGGGGGTGGTGCCGAGGATCGGGATGCCGGCGTCGTGCGAGGGCGTCGGCGAGCTTCGAGCGGGGTCTGGCCGCCGAACTGGACGATGACGCCGACGAGCGTGCCGTTCTCCTGCTCGACGCGGAGGATTTCGAGGACGTGCTCGAGGGTCAGCGGCTCGAAGTAGAGCCGGTCGGAGGTGTCGTAGTCGGTGGAGACGGTCTCGGGGTTGCAGTTGACCATGATGGTCTCGTAGCCGGCCTTGGTCAGCGCGAAGCAGGCGTGGCAGCAGCAATAGTCGAACTCGATGCCCTGGCCGATGCGGTTGGGGCCGCCGCCGAGGATGACGACCTTGCGCGCGGCGGTCGGGCGGGCTTCGTCCTCGGTGGTGCCGCCGTGCTCGGCCTCGTAGGTCGAGTACATGTAGGGCGTCTGCGCCTCGAACTCGGCGCCGCAGGTGTCGATGCGCTTGAAGACGGCGCGGACGCCGAGCCGCTGGCGCTCGCCGCGGACCGAGGATCTCGGTGCGGGCGGTGAGGGTGGCGAGGCGGGCGTCGGAGAAGCCGAGCATCTTCAGCCGGCGGAGCGCGTGCGGCTCGCGGGGCAGGCCGGTGACGCGGAGGCGCGCCTCCTCGTCGACGATCTCGCGGATGCGGGCGAGAAACCACGGGTCGTAGCGGGTGACGGCGTGGATCGCGTCGTCGGTGAGGCCGTGGCGCATCGCCTGGGCGGCGAGCGCGCAGGCGGTCGGGGGTCTGGGCGGAGAGCGCCTTGATGATCGCGGCCTGGGCGTCGGGGCCGTCGGCGCCGGGGATCTCGATCTCGTCGAAGCCGGTGAGGCCGGTCTCGAGCGAGCAGAGCGCCTTCTGCACGCTCTCGTGGAAGGTGCGGCCGATGGCCATCGCCTCGCCGACCGATTTCATCGCGGTGGTGAGCAGCGGCTCGGCGCCGGGGAATTTCTCGAAGGCGAAGCGGGGGATCTTGGTGACGACATAGTCGATGGTCGGCTCGAAGGAGGCCGGCGTCACCTGGGTGATGTCGTTGTCGAGCTCGTCCAGCGTGTAGCCGACGGCGAGCTTGGCGGCGATCTTGGCGATCGGAAAGCCGGTGGCCTTGGAGGCCAGCGCCGAGGAGCGGGAGACGCGGGGGTTCATCTCGATGACGATCAGCCGGCCGGTCTCGGGCTGGACGGCGAACTGGACGTTGGAGCCGCCGGTCTCGACCCCGATCTCGCGCAGCACCGCGATCGAGGCGTTGCGCATCATCTGGTATTCCTTGTCGGTCAGCGTCAGCGCCGGGGCGACGGTGATCGAGTCGCCGGTGTGCACGCCCATCGGGTCGACGTTCTCGATCGAGCAGACGATGATGCAGTTGTCGCGCCTTGTCGCGGACCACCTCCATCTCGAACTCCTTCCAGCCGAGGAGCGACTCGTCGATCAGGATCTGGCGAGACCGGCGAGGCGTCGAGGCCGGTGCGGCAGATGCGCTCGTAGTCCTCGCGGTTGTAGGCGACGCCGCCGCCGGTGCCGCCGAGGGTGAAGGCGGGGCGGATGATCGCGGGCAGGCCGACGTGCTCGATGCGCGGCCGAGCGCCTCCGTCGAGGGTGTTGGCGACGGTGGCCTTGGGGTTCTCCAGGCCGATCCGCTCCATCGCCTCGCGGAAGAGCTTGCGGTCCTCGGCCTTCTCGATGGCCTCGCGCTTGGCGCCGATCAGCTCGACGCCGAATTTGGCGAGGACGCCCATGTCGTCGAGGCGCCAGCGCGGTGTTGAGGCCGGTCTGGCCGCCCATGGTCGGCAGGAGCGCGTCGGGGCGTTCCTTCTCGATGATCTTGGCGACGATCTCCGGGGTGATCGGCTCGATGTAGGTGGCGTCGGCCATCTCCGGGTCGGTCATGATCGTCGCCGGGTTGGAGTTGACCAGGATGACGCGGTAGCCCTCCTCGCGCAGCGCCTTGCAGGCCTGGGCGCCGGAATAGTCGAACTCGCAGGCCTGGCCGATGACGATCGGCCCCGCGCCGATGATCATGATCGAGCGGATGTCGGTGCGCTTGGGCATATGCGGCCTTGGTCGGGCCCGCCGCGGCGCGGCAGGGGAACGGATTCGCCACGGATCGGCAAATTGGCGTGGTTATAGAGGCGTCCCGGGGAGCGCAAGCCCTGGCGTCGGCGCGTGGGCCGACGCCGCCGCGGCAGGGCGGGGGCGTCGGCGGCGGTTGCGGTTACTCGGCCGACCGGGCCGGCTCGGGGAGCATCGGGAAGGCCTGACGCAGCGCCCGCTCGGCGCGGATCGCCCGCATCTTGCCTTCCAGCACGTTTGCAGGGTTGAACGACGGCGGGAACGACCGCGGCGGGAACTCGTCGAAGGTCGCCGCGAACTGGAAGACCTCGTCCATCATCCCGTAGGCGCTGCCGACGTGGTTGAGCTGCCAGTCCCAGAAGGTGTTCGAGGTGATGTCCGCCCGCTCGTAGGGATCCTGCATCAGGTTGAAGATCTTCTGCAGCCTGAGCGTGGTGAAGGGTTCGGCCCAGAGGCCCATCGTCCCCTCCTTGCGCTGCTCGGAGAAGACGTACTTGTAGTCGCCCCAGCGCATGGCGACGAGCAGGCCGTCGTCGTCGGTGTAGAAGAACTTGTCGCGCGCGCTCGTCGCGTCGTTGGCCGTCCCGATCGTGCCACTGACCGCTTCGAGGAACGCCGACTGGTCGTAGCCGTCGAGGTGTACGTTATAGTCGATGCCGTTGAGCGTCGTCCCGGCCTTGAGCTCCTCCACGATGTTTGGGTCGCCGGCGATCGACGCCAGTGTCGGCACCCAGTCGTTGTGGCTCATGATCCGGTTGGTGACGGTGCCGGCGGCGATATGGCCAGGCCAGCGCACCAGCATCGGCACCCGGAAGGCGCCCTCCCAGTTGGTGTTCTTCTCCGAGCGGAACGGCGTCATCGCCCCGTCCGGCCAGGTGTTCATGTGTGGGCCGTTGTCGGAGGTATAAAGGACGAGGGTGTCGTCGGCGACGCCCATCGCGTCGAGCGCGGCGAGGAGCGAGCCGATGGTCTCGTCGTGCTCGATCATGCCGTCGATGTATTCGCTGTCGCCGTGGGTGTAGCGGCCGCGATGCTCGGGGCGGACGTGGGTGCGCAGGTGCATGCGCGTGGCGTTGTACCAGACGAAGAACGGCTTGTCCGCCGCGTGCTCGCGCTGCATGAAGTCGATCGCCGCCGTCGAGGTCTCGTCGTCGATGGTCTCCATCCGCTTCTTGGTCAGCGCGCCGGTGTCCTGGATCGTCTGCTTGCCGATCTTGCCGAAGCGGGGATCGACGGTCGGATCGTCGACGTCGGTGGCGGTGGTCTTCAGCACCCCGCGCGGCCGAACTTCGCCAGGTATTCCGGATCCTTGGGATAGTCGGGAAGCTCCGGCTCCTCCTCGGCGTTGAGGTGGTAGAGGTTGCCGAAGAACTCATCGAACCCGTTGACCGTCGGCAGCGAGTCGTTGCGGTCGCCGACGTGGTTCTTGCCGAACTGGCCGGTGGCGTAGCCGAGGCTCTGCATCACCCGCCGATCGAGGGATCGAGCTGGCTCATCCCCATCGGCGCTCCGGGGAAGCCGACCTTGGTCAGCCCGGTGCGCAGGCCGTGCTGGCCGGTGAGGAAGGCGGCGCGGCCGGCGGTGCAGCTCTGCTCGCCGTAGTACTGGAGGAAGCGGATCCCCTCCTCGCCGATGCGGTCGATGTTGGGCGTGGCGTAGCCCATGACGCCGTCGCTATAGGCGCTGAGGTTGGCGATGCCGATGTCGTCGCCGAAGATCACCAGGATGTTCGGCTTGGCCTCCTGCGCGACCGCCGCCATCGGTGCTAACGCACCGGCGGCAAGCAGCATGACACAGAGCGTTCCGCGCATGGATAAGTCCCTCCCGTCGTCTATCAGCTTCCGGTTCGATCCCCCGACGGCGGTTATGTCGCACCCCGGGCGGGTGCGTCAATTCTTGTCCCGGAGGCCCCTCGGCTCGCCACGGCGAGGGTGGCCGGGGCGGGAACGGAGTTCGCCTTCGGCCGGCAAACTGGCGTGGGGCGATCAGACCCGGTCCTTGAAGCCCTTGAGCTTGAAGGCGAGCCAGATCAGGTCGATGCCGAAGATGATCGCGAAGGTGGCGATCAGCCAGACCACCGTCAGCGCGCCGGCGGCGGGCTGCAGGAACATCAGGATGCCGAAGACGATCGCGAGGGCGCCGCTCAGGATCAAGAGCCACTCGCCCTCGATCTCCTTGCGCAGCTGGATCGCGCCGACGATGGCCATGACGCCGATGGCGATCGCCCAGATCGCGATGAAGATCAGCAGGATGCCGCCGGTGAGGACCGGGGCGAAGAAGGCGATGAGGCCGGCGACGATGCCGAGGACGCCGGTGATCGCCATCCACCAGCGCTGCCCGGTGGTGGCGGCACCCTTGCCCATGATCGCGGCGCCGAGCGAGAAGATGCCGTCGGCGAAGGCGTAGGCGCCCCAGACCAGCACCAGCGACAGGGCGGTGAGGCCGGGCCAGACCAGGGCGACGATGCCAAAGAGCACGGCGGCGATGCCGCGCAGGAGCGTGAGCCACCAGTGCTCGGCCATCGAGCGGAGCAGCGGCCGGCCGGCGAGAGGCGAGGGGGCGTCGGTGCTGGTCATCTTGAGCTTTCCGTTTGTTGGCAAGGGTTTCCGCCGCAGTCTACACGCTTTGCGGCGATCACGCTAGCCAGAGGCGAGGTCCGGCTTGTCGATACGTCTGGCGCGGGTGATCGCCAGGCGCGCGTCGGCGGTTGCCGGCTGGATCAGACGATCAGGTCGGCCGCATGCAGGTGGACGGTGGTCGCGAACCGTATCGCGAAGTCGGCGATGCCGTCGCCGTCGATGTCGCCCTGCAGCCAGGTGCCGTGGGCGGTGAGGTCGCCGGCGTGGCCGGACAGCGCGGCGGGGCCGATGAAACGGAAGGCCTGGTTTCCCGGGCGGGTGATGTCGGCGTCGATCAGCGCGAGATCGATCCGGTCGTGGCCGGGCGCGAAATCGGTGATGCGGTCGCCGTAGGCTTCGCCGGTGGTGCCGAAGCGGAAGAGGTCGTCGCCGCTGCCGCCGGTGAGGAGGTCGCGGCCGCGGCCGCCTTCGATGGTGTCCGCACCGCCGTCGCCGTCGAGCGCGTCCTCGCCGGCGCCGCCGGTCAGCCGGTTGGCCGCCTCGTTGCCGTCGATGGCGTCGTCGCCGGCGCCGCCGCGGCCGTCGATCGCAGCATTGCCGATCAGGACCAGGCGCTCGACGTTGGCGGCGATCGTGGTGCTGACCGTGGAAAGGATCGTGTCGGCGCCGGCGTCCCCGGCCTCGACCACACGGTCTCCGGCCTGGGCGACGAGGTAGGTATCCGAGCCCGAGCCGCCGCGCATTAGATCGAGATCGAGGCCGCCGGCGAGGAAGTCCGCGCCGGGGCCGCCGTCGATCGTGTCGCGATCGCTGCCGCCGAAGAGCTGGTCGTTTCCGGCGCCGCCGCGCAGGATGTCCTCGCCACCGAAGCCGATCAGGTAGTCGCCGCGGTCCGAGCCGAGCAACCCGTCGTTGCCGGAGAGCGTGTAGGCGAGAAAGCGGTCGTTGTCCCGCTCGGCCACGATCTCGAAGACGGTCGGGGCGTAGCACTCGACTCCGGTCGCGGTGAATACGGGCCGGCCGGCGTAGCTCTGCGCTAAGCCGAGCAGCGTGCCGGTGGCTCCCGAAGACAGGAGGTGGAAATCGCCGGTGAGAGTGGTCCGCCAGTTGCCGTCCACGAGGGTCGCGAGATTCGTGGTGCCGCTGAGAACCGCGGCGTCGCGGAGGATGGTCCGCATGTCGAAGGCGCTGAAAGCGCGAAGCGTCGCCATGGACTCGGGCTCCGGATTGATCGGGAGCATACCACGGTCGAAATGACAAAAATGCCAGAGTTTCGGGTGGTTATGGTTTATCGTTTATTTCCGGCCGATCACGCCAGCCGCAGGCTGGCGGCGCCGAGGACGATGAGGGCGGCGGCGGCGAGGCGGGTGGGGTCGATGCGTTCGCCGAGGATCAGGCCGGCGATGGCGAGGCCGAAGAGGATCGAGGTCTCGCGCAGCGCGGCGACGGTGGCGACCGGGGCGTGGGTCATCGCCCAGAGGGCGAGGCCGTAGGAGCCGAGGTTGCCGATGCCGCCGGCAAGGCCGAGCCGCAAGTTGCGCCGGGCGTAGGCGAGGAGCGCGCGGCGGCGGGCGAGGAACGCCCAGGCGACCAGCGGGATGGCGTTGAGCAGGAAGAGCCACATCGCGTAGGCGGCGGCCGATCCGGCGAGGCGGACGCCGGCGCCGTCGATCAGCGTGTAGCTGGCGATGACGGCGGCGTTGAGGAGTGCCAGAAGCGTGCCCTTGCGCGAGGCGGGGCCGCGGTAGGCGAAGGTCATGCCGAAGACCCCGGCGGAGACCAGCGCGACGCCGGCCCAGGCTACGGGCCGCAGGTGCTCGCCGAGGAAGGCGGTGCCGGCGGTGGCGACCAGCGCCGGGGCGAGGCCGCGCATCAGTGGATAGGCGCGGCTCATGTCGGTGGCGTTGTAGGCGCCGGCGACCAGCGCGAAATAGGCGACCTGGAAGACGGTGGAGGCGGCGAGATAGGGCCAGCTCGCCGGCGCCGGCAGCTGCGAGGAACGGCAGGACGACGATGGCGACGAGGCCGGAGGCGGCGGCGATGAGCACGGTGGTTAGCAGCTTGTCGCCGCCGCCCTTGACGATCGCGTTCCAGCTCGCGTGCAGCGCCGCGCCGAAGAGGACGACGAGAAAGACCGTGAGGGACATCGCGGCGCGCGTGCCGGGCGGCTAGAGCCAGTCCAGGATCACCTTGCCGGAGTTGCCGGAGCGCATCAGCGCGAAGCCTTCCTCGAAGGCGTCGGCCGGCAGGCGGTGGGTGATGAGCGGGGTCAGGTCGAGGCCGGACTGGACCAGGGCGATCATCTTGTACCAGGTCTCGAACATCTCGCGGCCGTAGATGCCCTTGAGCGTCAGCATCTTGAAGATGACCTTGTTCCAGTCCACCGCGAAGGCGGCGGGTGCGATGCCGAGGATGGCGATCTTGCCGCCGTTGTTCATCTTGTCGATCATGTCGCGGAAAGCCGGCGCGGCGCCGGACATCTCGAGGCCGATGTCAAAGCCTTCCTTCATGCCGATCTCGCGCATCACGTCGGCGAGATCCTGCGAGGCCGCGTTAACCACGGTCTCGACGCCCATGCGGCGGGCGAGCTCGAGCCGCGTGGGGTTGATGTCGGTGATGACGACCTTGCGGGCGCCGGCGCGCTTCGCGACCAGCGCGCCCATGATGCCGATCGGACCGGCGCCGGTGACCAGCACGTCCTCGCCGACGAGATCGAACGAGAGCGCGGTGTGCACGGCGTTGCCGAAGGGGTCGAAGATCGCGGCGATCTCGTCGGCGACGTCATCGGGGATGGCGACGACGTTGGCCTCGGGGATGGCGAGGTATTCGGCGAAGGAGCCGGGGCGGTGGACGCCGACGCCGCGGGTGTTGCGGCAGAGGTGGCCGCGGCCGGCGCGGCAGTTGCGGCAGGCGCCGCAGACGATGTGGCCCTCGCCGGAGACGCGCTGGCCGCGGCTGAAGCGGGTGACGGCGGCGCCGGTGTCGGCGATGCGGCCGTAGAACTCGTGGCCGGTGACCAAAGGCACGGGAACGGTGGCGGCGGCCCAGTCGTCCCAGTTCCAGATGTGCACGTCGGTGCCGCAGATCGCGCTCTTCTCGACGCGGATCAGCACGTCGGTGGGGCCGGGCTCCGGCACCGGGACTTGCTCCATCCAGAGGCCGGGCTCGGGGCGGGATTTCACCAGCGCCTTCATTTGGTTGCTCATCATGTCCTCCGGCCGGCGTGGCCTGCGTCAGTCGGCTTCGGCGAGAAGGTCGTCGAGGTCCAGCGCATCGTCCACCATGGCGAGCATGCCGTTCGCGGCGAAGGGCCATTCGTTTCTCGGCCGGTCTCGGTAGAGCTCGATCAGGTTGCGATCCGGGTCATGGAAGTAGACGGCCTCGCTGACGCCGTGGTCCGCCTTGTGGATGAGCGGTATCCCTGCATCGACGACGCGCTTCACGGCCACGGCGAGGCTTCGGCGGGTCGGGAAGACGAAGGCGACGTGATGCAGGCCGTTGTGGCCCTCCGGCGGCGGCGTGCCGCCGAGGCTTCGGACAGCGTTGAGGCCGACGTGATGGTGGTAGCCGCCGGCGCCGAGGAAGGCACCGCCCTTGCCGATGCGCTGGTTCAGCCTGAAGCCGAGGATGTCCGCATAGAAGGCGATGGATTGTTCAAGGTCGGAGACCTTGAGGTTCACGTGACCGACCTCCGCCCTGGCGTCGACCTGGTAGGTCATGTCCTGGCTCATGATGCTTCCCATAGATCGGTGGAGAGGTATTTGAGGCCGCTGTCGCCGACGACGAAGGCGACGGTGCCGCCGGCCTCCGGGCCGCGGAGCAGGCGGATCGCGGCGGCGAGGTTGGCGCCGGCGGAGTAACCGGCGAAGATGCCTTCGTGGCGGGCGAGGAGACGGGCAGCGTCGGCGGCCTCGGCGCCGGTGACGGTGAGGGTGCCGGCGAGCGGCGCGCCGCGGAGGTGCGCGAGGTCGGGCATCAGGTAGCCGCCGCCCTGGATCGGGTGGTCGGGGCGGCTGATGTCGCCGCGGGAGAGGGCGGCCGCGCCTTCGGGCTCTACGGCCCAGCAGTGGACGCCCAGGGGGGCGAGGAAGCGGGCGCAGCCGCCGAGGGTGCCGCCGGAGCCGACGAAGTCGCAGAAGGCGGTGACGGCGCCGGCGGACTGCTGCCAATCTCGGGGGCGGTGCCGTCGGCGTGGGCGTCGGGGTTGCCGCGGCGGGTGAACTGGTCGGCGCGAAAGGCGGAGCGGGCGGCGGTCTGGCGTTGCGCCTCGGCCTCGACCAGGGCGAGATCGGCGCCGGAGACCTCGCCGGGGCGGCCGCCGGGGGATTGCGGCACGAGCACGACCTCGGCGCCGAGGGCGGTCATCATCCGGCGGCGCTCGGTGGAGTTGCCGGCGCTCATCACCGCGACGAAGGGGTGGCCGAGGACGCCGCAGACGATGGCGAGGCCGGTGCCCATGTTGCCGGAGGTGAGCTCGACCACGGTCTGGCCGGGCGCGAGCTCGCCCGAGGCGCGAGCGTCCTCGATGATGCGGCGGGCGGCGCGGTCCTTCTTGGAGAAGCCGGGGAGGAGGTGGTCGAGCTTGGCAAGGAGGCGGCCGTCGAGGCCGAGGCGGGACTGGAGGCGCTGCAACTCGACCAGCGGCGTCTCGCCGATCGCCTCGACGACGGAGGGCAGAAGCGGCCTCACGCGATCACGCCGCACCGGGCGCGGCGCGGGCCTTTCGCCAGTGCCTTCAGGATCAAGACCACCGGATCCTCCATGGCGAGAGCCGATTCAGCCCGCCTCGGCGAGAAGATCGTCGAGATCCAGCGGATCATCCACCGCGGCGAGCATGCCGTTCTCGCCGACCGGCCATTCGTCTCTCGGCCGATCCCGGTAGAGCTCGATGACGTTGCGGTCAGGGTCATGAAAGTAGACCGCCTCACTGACGCCATGATCCGACTTGTGCACCAACGGCATCCCCGCCGCGATGACCCGCTTCACGGCCACGGCGAGACTTCTGCGGTCCGGGTAGAGGAAAGCGACGTGATGCAGGCCGGTATGTCCTTCGGGCGGCGGCGTGCCGCCGAGGCTGCTGAGCGTGTTGGGCCCGACGTGGTGATGGTAGCCGCCGGCGCCGAGGAAGGCGCCTCCCTTTCCGATGCGTTGGTGCAGCTCGAAACCCAGAATGTCCGAGTAGAAGGCGATCGATCGCTCAAGATCCGAGACCTTCAGGTTCACGTGGCCGACCTGCGCTGCGGGATCGATCTGGTAGGTCATTTGCTGACTCCTCGGATGAAGGTGCTCACGCGATGACGCCGAGCTCGCGGCCGGTGGCGGCGAAGGCAGCGATGGCGGCGGCGACGTCGTCGGGGGTGTGGGCGGCGGACATCTGCGTGCGGATGCGGGCCTGGCCGCGCGGGACAACCGGGAAGGAGAAGCCGACGACGTAGACGCCCCGGTCGAGCATGCGCGGCGGCGAAGTCCCGGGCGAGGGCGGCGTCGCCGAGGATCACCGGGATGATCGGGTGGCCGTCGCCGGCGAGGGTGAAGCCGAGCCCGGTCATCTCGGCGCGGAAGGTGGCGGCGTTGGCGGCGAGGCGGGCGCGGAGGGCATCGCCGTCGTCGATCAGGTCGAGGACGCGGAGCGAGGTGGCGGCGATGACCGGGGCCAGCGTGTTGGAGAAGAGGTAGGGGCGGGAGCGCTGGCGGAGGAGCTCGACGACTTCGCGGCGGGCGGCGGTGTAGCCGCCGGAGGCGCCGCCGAGCGCCTTGCCGAGGGTGCCGGTCAGGATGGCGATGCGGCCGTCGACGCCGCAGTGCTCGGGGGAGCCGCGGCCGTGGGCGCCGACGAAGCCTATGGCGTGGCTGTCGTCGACCATGACCAGGGCGTCGTGCTTCTCGGCGAGGTCGCAGATGCCGGCGAGGTCGGCGATGATGCCGTCCATCGAGAAGACGCCGTCGGTGGCGATCAGGCGGGTGCGGGCGTCGGCGGATTCGATGAGCGCAGCGCTCGAGCTCGGCCATGTCGTTGTTGGCGTAGCGGTAGCGGCGGGCCTTGCACAGGCGGACGCCGTCGATGATCGAGGCGTGGTTGAGGGCGTCGGAGATGATCGCGTCCTCGGGGCCGAGCAGGGTCTCGAAGAGGCCGGTGTTGGCGTCGAAGCAGGAGCCGTAGAGGATGGCGTCCTCCATGCCGAGGAAGCCGGCGAGGCGGGACTCGAGCGCCTTGTGCTCCTCCTGGGTGCCGCAGATGAAGCGGACCGAGGCCATGCCGTAGCCGTAGCGGTCGAGCGCGTCCTTGGCGGCGGCGATGAGCGCCGGGTGGTCGGCGAGGCCGAGGTAGTTGTTGGCGCAGAAGTTCAGCACGCTGCCGCCGGGGTCGGCGTCGATGCGGCCGGACTGCGGCGAGGTGATGACGCGCTCGGCCTTCCAGAGGCCGTCGGCGCGGATCTGGTCGAGCTCAGAGGCGAGGCGGGTGGTGAAGCTGTCGGACATGTCGGGCCCCCTTGCTGTCGCGCGCATCTTGCTCGGAGCCGGGGGAAATGGAAATACGGGCGGCATGGCGATGATGCGGGAGACGAGGGACGTGGCGGGACGGCGCTGGCTGGCGGCGGAGTTCGCCTGGCTCTATGTCGCGCTGCCGCTGGCGATGGCGTTCCTGATGCCGCCGGGCTGGCTGTGGCCGGTGTTCCTGGGGCTGATGGCGGTGGCGCTGGCGCTGCTCGCAGTGACGCCAGGGTTTGCCTGGCGCGAGCTCGGCGCAGGCTGGGGGCGGCTCGATGTCCGGGCGGTCGCGGCTCTCGCGGTGGCGACGGCGGCGGTGGCGGCGCTGCTGGTTTGGCTGCTGGTGCCCGGGCAGGCGCTGGCCCTGCCGCGGCGGTCTCCGGGGCTGTGGCTGCTGATCATGGCGCTTTATCCGCTGCTCTCGGCGCTGCCGCAGGAGCTCTTGTTCCGGGTGTTGTTTTTCCGGCGTTATGGGGCGCTGTTCGAAAGCCGCCCGACCGCGGTGGCAATGAACGCCGCGGCGTTCGCGCTGGCGCACCTGATGTTCTGGAACTGGGTGGCGCTGGCGCTGACCTTCGCCGGCGGGCTGATCTTCGCCCGGGCCTATCTCGGCCGCGGCGGGTTCGCGCTGGCGGTGGTGCTGCACGCGGTGGCGGGAATGATCCTCTTCACCAGCGGGCTCGGGGTCTTCTTCTATCACGGAGCGGTCGGGCGCTGAGGCCCGACCGCGGCGGTGGTCAGCCGGTGGCGAGGCGCAGCCGCGGACGCCCCTGCGCGCGGGGCTCGACCGGCTCGGCGTCGATCTCCTCGGTGACGACCTTGAAGCCGGAGAGCAGCGACGCGCCGAAGCTGGTCGAGAGCGCGACGTCGGTGGCGTCGCGGCCGGTCGCCATCAGGATGCGGCCGATGCGCGGCTTGTTGTGGCGGGCGTCGAAGGTGTACCAGTGGCCGCCGAGGTAGACCTCGAACCAGGCGCTGAAGTCCATCGGATCGGGCACCGGCGGCACGCCGATGTCGCCGAGATAGCCGGTGCAGTAGCGCGCCGGGATGTTCATGCAGCGGCAGAGCGTGATCGCGAGGTGCGCGAAGTCGCGGCAGACGCCGGTGCGGTCGCTGAAAGCCGCCGTAGGCGGTGCGCAGTCGGGTCGGCGTTCTGGTAGTTGAAGGCGATGTGGTCGTGCACGAAGTCGAAGATCGCCTGCACCCGCGGCCAGCCGGGCTCGGTGCCGCCGAACTGCGCCCAGGCGAAGTCGCCGAGCCGGTCGGTGTCGCAGTAGCGGCTGCCGAGCAGGTAGACGAGCACGTCGTCGGGCAGGTCGCGGATGTCGTGCTGGCGCGCGTCGGGGGCGACGGCGTCGGGCTGGCCGGTGTCGTAGATCTCGAACGCCGGTGGAGATCGTGGTCCGGCCGGCCGGCGCGACGATGCGCGTGCAGACGTTGCCGAAGCCGTCGATGTAGTCGCGCGCCTCGACCGCCGGGCGTGAAGCGTCAGCACCTGCTCGGTCAGAAGATCGACGCGGCGGGACGGATGGATGTTGAGCGCCAGCAGCATCGCCGTCGGCTGCGGGCATTCGTAGACCGAGTTCGTATCCGGCACGGATCTGCATGATTGCGTCGGTCCTTTCTGGGTGCAGCCACCGCGACGGCGAGTTCCGAGCCAAACTCGTCGCCGCGGCGAAGGTTCCCGCAAGGACCGGCGTTCACGCCTGCGACAGCGCGGGCTCGCCGGCTCGGTGGTGACGTTGACCTGGACGGTCATGCCTCGAAATCCTCGGCGCTTGCCGCGATAGCTGCCGGAGAGCGGCACCGCCTGGCGCGGGTCGCGGGCGACCGCGACGCGGATCAGGTCGCGGTTGCCGACGATGCCGTTGGTCGGGTCGAACTCGACCCAGCCGGCGCCCGGCAGATAGACCTGGCACCAGGCATGGGTGGCGCCGCCGCCGCGGCGTCGTCGGAGCCGTCGCGGCTCGGGGACGTAGATGTAGCCGGTGACGAAGCGGGCGGCGAAGCCGAGCGCGCGGACCGCCTCCATCATCAGCAGCGCGAAGTCGCGGCAGGTGCCGCGGCGGAGCTGCAGCGTGACCGCGGCGGCTGGGTGCCGGGCTCGGAGCGGCGCGTGTAGACGAAGCTCTCGTGGATCGCGTAGCAAGCGTCATCAGCAGGCGTGCCGGTCTCGGTGCGGCGGCCCGGGCCTGACGAATGGCGCGCCCAGGCCTCGACCTCGCGGGTCGGGGTAGTGCCGCCGGATCGTCGCGGCGAGATCGGCCGCCTCGTCGGGATCGTAGGCGAAGGGATAGGTCGAGGGCGGCGGCGTCGATCCTGAAGTCGGGCGCGGCCTGCGGGCGTGTGCTCGAGCCGGATCAGGGTCTCGAAGCGCAGCTCGCGCGCCTTGCCGGGGATCGCCACCTGCGCGACGCAGTTGCCGAAGACGTCGTGCATCCAGCGCACGCTGGCCGGTGCCGGGATCGACGTCGAGCTCGGCGCTCGAGCAGGCGCTGGTCGTAGCTGTCGCGCGGCCGGAACATCAGCGGGTGCTCGCCGAAGCGCACCGGCGCGGCGGTAGCGGTAGGTGGTGACGTGCCGGACGCGGAAGATCGTCATCGGGTGTCGTCCGGCCCGGAGCGCCGGGCGCCTTCCGGGCCGGGGGCGGTCAGGAGGTGGCGCTGCGGCAGCGCCGCGGCTTCGGCCAGCGGCGCGTCGTGCAGCGAGGCGTAGTCGGGGAAGGCGAGCTCGGCCTCGGCGAGCCGGGCCATCGCCTCGGGGATGTAGGCGCGGGTCAGCGGCACGCGGGCCTGATCGCGGGCGAGCTGCAGGTGGACGACGTGCATCGCGTCGAAGCGGAAGGCGGCTCTCGGCGCCCGCGAGGTAGAATTCCCACATGCGGATGAAGCGCTCGTCGTAGAGCGCGAGCACCTCGTCGCGGTTGGCGAGGAAGCGGCGGCGCCATTCGCGCGTGGTCTCGGCGTAGTGCAGCGACAGGATCTCGGTGTCGCGGATCAGGAGGCCGGACTTCTCGACCGCCGGGAGCACCTCGGAGAGCGAGGGGATGTAGCCGCCGGGGAAGATGTACTTTTCCATGAAGGGCTGGTTGTAGGGCGCCGGCGTCGGCTGGGCCATCGAGTGCAGCAGCATGACCCCGTCGGGCGTCGAGCAGCCGCTGGGCGGTGCGGAAGATAGGTCGGGTACTGGCGCAGGCCGACATGCTCGAACATGCCGACCGAGACGATGTTGTCGAAGCGTCTCGTCGACCTCGCGGTAGTCCTGCAGCCGGAAGCGCACGCGGTCGGCGAGGCCGGCGGCCGCGGCGCGCTCGGTGGCGACGCGGTGCTGCTCCTGGCTGAGGGTGATGCCGGTGACGTCGGCGCCGCAGACCCGCGCGAGGTAGAGCGCCATGCCGCCCCAGCCGCAGCCGATGTCGAGGACGCGCGCGCCGGGGCGGATCAGGAGCTTCGCGGCGATCAGCCGCTTCTTGGCGAGCTGCGCCTGGTCGAGCGTCATGTCGGGCCGCTCGAAGTAGGCGCAGGAATACTGCATGTCGCCGTCGAGGAAGAGCCGGTAGAGCCGCTCGTCGAGGTCGTAGTGGTGCGCGACGTTGGCGCGCGCCGCCTTGACGCCGATGGCGCGGAGGATCGGCGCGGAGGTGATGCTGCGGCGCAGGTGCTGCACCCAGGCGCCGGGGGTCGAGACCTCGGGGCGGGTGTTGGACTTGGCCAGCGCGATCAGGTCGTAGACGTCGCCTTCGTCGAGGACGAGGCGGCCGTCCATGTACATCTCGGGGGCGGCGAGCGCGGGGTCGAGCAGCACCGCCCGCAGCGCGCCGGCGTCGGTGAAGCGCAGCGCCAGCGGCGGGCCGCTGCCGTCGCCGTAGGCCTCGCTGCGGCCGGACGGGATAGGTGATGCGGAGGCTTCCCGGAGGAGATCTGCTTGCGGAAGATGGCGTGGAAGCGGCGTTCTCGAGCATGGTTCGCAGGCATTCTGGCAGGCAATTGACGATGATAAGCTAAGCTAGCGCCAGCATGCCGGGCTTGCCAAGTTTTTGTAAAGGTTTGTTCGTCTTCGTGGCCTGCGCTTTCAGCTCAGGGTTTTCGCGGCGCGACGGCGGCCGGCGCGCCGGGGGACGGCGCGGCTGCCGCGCGGGCGGGCGCTCGGGTCGAGCGCCGGCCGTTGACGGCGGCGTCGGGAGCGCTGCGACAGGCCGGCACCGGCGGGCGGGGCGCGGCGAGGTGATGGAGCCCTTCATCGAGGTCGATCGCGGGCCGGACGGCCGGCCGGCGCGGTTCGCGCGGCCGCGGGATCTGGTCGTGGCGCGCGAGCGCCGGGCGAGGTGCCGGCGGCGCTCGCGGCGCTCGACCGGGCGCTGGCGGGCGGGGCCTGGGTCGCGGGCTATGCCGCCTACGAGCTCGGCTATGCCTTCGAGCCGCGGCTGTTGCCGCTGCTGCCGGCGGAGCGGCGGCTGCCGCTCCTCGAGTTCGGGGTATTCGCGCGGGTCCGGGACCGGTGGCGCCGGAGGCGCCGGGCGGGGCGCTCGGGCCGTTCGCGCCGGCGTGGGACTGCGCGACCTACCGGCGCGGCCTTCGCGCGGGTCGCGGCCTATATCCGCGCCGGCGACATCTATCAGGCGAACCTGACCTTTCCGATGCGCGGCCGCTGGTCAGGGCGAGCCGGCGGCGCTGCGCGGCGGCGCTGGCGGCGCGGCAGCCGGTCGGGCATCGGGGCGCTGGTCGCGCTGCCCGGGGCGACGCTGGTCTCGCGCTCGCCGGAGCTGTTCTTCGCGCTCGACGGCGCCGGCGGGATCGAGACGCGGCCGATGAAGGGCACCGCGCCGCGCGACCCGGACCCGGCGCGCGACGCGGCGCTGCGCGG
The DNA here is from genome assembly GCA_963750745.1 of uncultured Alphaproteobacteria bacterium. Lineage (GTDB taxonomy): Bacteria > Pseudomonadota > Alphaproteobacteria > Rhodobacterales > Rhodobacteraceae > Amaricoccus. Next base: position 17,240 of record CAVVSO010000015.1, read on the forward strand.
CGGCGCTGGCGGCCGACGCGAAGAACCGGGCGGAGAACCTGATGATCGTCGACCTGCTGCGCAACGACATCTGTCGCGGATCGCCGAGATCGGCTCGGTGCGGGTGCCGGAGCTCTTCGCGGTGGAGAGCTATGCGACGGTGCATCAGATGGTCAGCGCGGGTCACCGGGCGGCTGCTGCCGGGGACGCCGCTGTCGGCAGGTCCTCGCGGCGCTCTTTCCCTGCGGCTCGGTGACCGGGGCGCCGAAGATCCGGGCGATGGAGATCATCCGCGAGCTGGAGCCCTGGCCGCGCGAGGCCTATTGCGGCGCGATCGGCTGGGCGGCGCCGGACGGGCGGGCGGCGTTCAACGTGGCGATCCGCACGGTGACGCTCTTCCCGGACGGCGAGGCGGTGCTGAACGTCGGCGGCGGCATCGTCGCGGAATCGACCGCCGGAGGCGGAATACGAGGAGGCCCTGTGGAAAGCCCGCTTCGCCGCGCCGCTCCCGACGATCTGAGGCTGATCGAGACCTTCCGCTGGGAGCCGGCGGCGGGGTTCGTGCGGCTGGCGGCGCATCTGGCGCGGATGGCGCGCGGCGGCGGCGGCGCTGGGGGTGCGCGTTCGACCGGGCGGCGGTCGACCGGGCGCTGGCGGGGGTCGCGGGCGCGAGCCGCTGCGGGTGCGGCTGACGCTGGCGCTGGATGGCGCGGTGGCGGTGACGGCGGCGCCGCTCGGCGCGGGCAAGGCGGAGTGGGTGGTGGCGGTCGCCGAGGCGCGGCTGCGGTGCGGACGATCCGTGGCTGCGGTGAAGACCAGCGTGCGGGCGGTCTACGACCGGGCGCGGGCGGCGCTGCCGGAGGGCGTCGACGAGGCGGTGCTCCTGAACGAGCGCGGCGAGGTCTGCGAGGGGACGATCACCACGGTCTTCGTCGATCGCGGCGACGGGCTGGTGACGCCGCCGCTGGCCTGCGGGCTGCTGCCGGGGGTGCTGCGCGGCGAGCTGCTGGCGCGGGGGGCGTGCCGGGAGGCGGTGCTCGTGCGGCGGATCTGCGGCGCGGGGCGGCTTTGGGTCGGCAATTCGCTGCGCGGGCTGATCCCGGCGCGGCTGGTCGGCGAGGCTTGACAGCGGCGGGGGGCGCGGGGTGTATCCGCGCGAGACGCCGCCCGAGGAGCCGCCGATGCACGCCTATCGCAGCCATACCTGCGCCGCGCTCGACCTTGGCCGACGTCGGCGAGACCGTGCGGCTCGGCCGGCTGGGTGCATCGGGTGCGCGACCATGGCGGGGTGCTGTTCATCGACCTGCGCGACCACTACGGCATCACCCAGGTGCTGGCGGACAGCGAGAGCCCGGCGTTCGCGGCGCTGGAGGAGGTGCGGGCGGAGTGGGTGATCCGCATCGACGGGGTGGTGAAGGCGCGGGATGCGGGGCTGGTGAACCCGAAGCTGCCGACCGGGGCGATCGAGGTCTATGTCCGCGAGGTGGAGGTGCTGGGCGCGGCGGAGGAGCTGCCGATGCCGGTGTTCGGCGAGGCGGAATATCCCGAGGAAACAAGGCTGAAGTACCGCTTCCTCGACCTGCGGCGCGAGGGGCTGCATGCCAATATCATGCTGCGGGCCGAAGGTGATCGCCCACCTGCGCGACGCGATGCGGGCGGAGGGGTTCACCGAGTTCCAGACGCCGATCCTGACCGCGTCGCGCCCGGAGGGGGCGCGGGATTTTCTGGTGCCGTCGCGGCTGCATCCGGGGCAAGTTCTACGCGCTGCCGCAGGCGCCGCAGCAGTTCAAGCAGCTGATCATGGTGGCGGGGTTCGACCGGTATTTCCAGATCGCGCCCTGCTTCCGCGACGAGGATCCGCGGGCGGACCGGTCGCCCGGGGGAGTTCTACCAGCTCGACATGGAGATGAGCTTCGCCACGCAAGACGATGTTTTTGCGGTGATCGAGCCGGTGATGCGCGGGGTGTTCGAGGAGTTCGGCGGCGGGCGGCCGGTGACGCCGGAGTTCCCGCGGATCGCCTATCGCGACGCGATGCTCTGGTACGGGTCGGACAAGCCGGACCTGCGCAACCCGTTGAAGATGCAGGTGGTATCCGAGCATTTCCGCGGGTCGGGGTTCAAGGTCTTCGCCGGGCTGCTGGAGCAGGCGGGCACCGAGGTGCGGGCGATCCCGGCGCCGGGGGGCGGCAGCCGGGCGTTCTGCGACCGGATGAACGCCTTCGCCCAGGGCGAGGGGCTGCCGGGGATGGGGTATATCTTCTGGCGCGGCAGAGCGTCGATGGACGCAGTCGCGCCAGCGGTCCGAGAACTGGAGAGCGGCGGGATGGCGCGAGACAGTTAGTCCTGGCGGCGGGGCCGATCGCAAGGCGCTGGGGCCGGAGCGGACCGAAGCTATCCGGGTGCAGTTAGGATTGGGTGAAGGCGACGCGGCCTTCTTCCTGGCGGGGCAGCCGGCGAAGTTCGAGGCGGTGGCGGGCAAGGCGCGCAACGTCATCGGGCGGGAGCTGGGGCTGACGGTCGAGGACCGGTTCGACTTCTGCTGGATCGTCGATTTCCCGATGTACGAGCGGGATCCGGAATCGAACAAGCTCGACTTCTCGCACAATCCCTTCTCGATGCCGCAGGGCGGGCTGGAGGCGCTGGAGACGATGCCGGCGCTGGATGTGCTGGGATATCAGTATGATATCGTCTGCAACGGCGTGGAGCTGTCGAGCGGGGCGGTGCGGAACCACAGGCCGGAGATCATGTACAAGGCCTTCGAGATCGTCGGCTACGACCGGGCGCATGTCGATGCGCATTTCGGCGGCATGCTGAGCGCGTTCCGCTGCGGCGCGCCGCCGCACGCCGGGATCGCGCCGGGGATCGACCGGATCGTGATGCTGCTGGCGGGGGCGGAGAATATCCGCGAGGTGATCATGTTCCCGATGAACCAGCGCGCCGAGGACCTGATGATGGGGGCGCCGTCGGAGGCGACGGGGGAGCAGCTGCGGGAGCTGGGAATTCGGTTGGTTCCCAAGGGTTAATGGCGGTTGGTTGCGGGCAGGTACAACGCATGCACATCGCATGCACATTGCATGCACCGGCGTGGGCGTGGTGGTTTAGGTCGGGTTAAAGGTTAACGGCGCGTCCCGGAGCCTGGAGGTGGCGGTGCTGGAGGAGTTGCGCGGGCAGGGATTCGACGTGCTCGCGCGCAACCATGCCGAGGCGATCCTCGCGGTGGATTTCCCCGGCGGAGATCGCCGAGCTGATCCGGGCGCTCGCGGGGTTCGCGATCCCGGTGGCGGAGCTGATCGGCAGCGGCGGCGGCGAGGCGCGCTCGACGCAGCGGCTGCGGCGGGGGCTGGCGGAGCAGGGGTGGCGCAAGCACCGCTTCGAGGTGGCGCTGACCGTCGACGGGCGGGTCAAGGAGGCGGTGACCCACGAGATCGACCATGTGCGGCGCGGGGCGAAGGGCACGCTGGCGCTCGAGATCGAGTGGAACAACAAGGATCCGTTCTTCGACCGGGATCTGGAGAATTTCCAGCGGCTGCATGCGCAGGCGGTGATCAGCCTCGGGATCATCGTCACCCGCGGGGCGGCGCTGCAGGCGGCGATGGCGGCGACGGTCGCGGGGTATCTCCGGGCGAACGGCATCGATGCGGCGGAGCGGCTGTTGCCGCTTCGGCATGAAGCGGCGGACCGACCGGCAGGTGCAGGCGGTCGAGCGGCTGGCGGCGGGCGGGGTGGAGTTCGCCGAGGCCTTCGCGCGGACCTTCGTCGCCGACAAGTTCGGGCCGGCGACGACGCATTGGAGGAAGCTCGCCGACCGGGTCAGCCGCGGGGTCGGCAATCCCTGTCCGCTGCTGTTGATCGGGCTGCCGGCGGCGGCGGTGACCGATGCGCCGCCGGCTGTGGCGGCGGAGCCGGATCTGCTCGGCTGAGGCGCCGGGACGGCGGTGATTCGGCCTATTCCGCGGCGAGCGAGCCGGAGTTGTAGGCGTAGGTGTCCCAGTCGGGGCGGTAATCGTCGCTGGCCTGGTTGCCCCAGACCGTCCAGTTCTTGCGGGTGCCGCGGCCGAAGAGCTCGAGATAGGGGCCGGCGCTGCAGGATTCGATCAGGTCGTACTGCTCGTCGGGCTTGCGCGAGTGCTCGCGCTTGCGGCTGGCGAGCATGTTCACCTGCCGGCGGCCGGGGGCGAGGGTGCGGGCGTTGCGGCCGCGGGTGCCGAACAGGATGATCTCGGTGACGTTGCGGAAGTAGAAGCCGACGCCGCGGCCGTCGGAGCCGCCGTCCTTGCGGATCTTGTGCCAGACGAGGTTCGACTTGTACTCGAAGCCCCAGGCTTCGAGGACGCGGAGGCCGTCGGGAAGGAGCGCGTTCGGCACCCAGAGGTAGCAGTGGGCGGTGCCGGCGAGGTGGTCGGCGAGCGGGAGGGCGCAGATCTCCTCGACGGTCAGGGTCGGGTAGCGGCTGAGGCGGCGGTGCTCGGGGGCGACCTTGCCGGTGCGGTTGACGAAGCGCCAGGGCGGGTCGGCGAGCACGGTGGCGAAGCGGCGGCCGGCGAGCTCGCGGCTCAGGTCTTGGGCTGGGGCGTTCGTCATCATCAATATCTAGCGATATTCCGGGCCGCGGGGCAATTGGAACATTGCAGGAACTTGTCGGCGGAGGCAACCGGAATAAGGGTTAACCCGGTTGTCACCGCCGGGCGGGCGTGCGAACGCTCGCGGCGGGTCGCGAGGGAGGCAGAAATGCAGGAGCGCGTGGCGCCGCCGCTCTGGCGGGCGACGGTGCCGGTTTTCACCGGCGTGCTCGACCGGATGGAGGCCGAGCTCGCCCAGGCCGAGGCGCGGCTGGGCGAGGGGTTCGCAAAGCGCTGGCGCAGCGGCCGGCGGCGCGGATGCTGAGCGCGGACCGGCAGGTGGCGACGGCGGTGCAGTTCACGCTCCGGATCGCCTATCCCCTTGCGGGAGAACGGATTCCGGAGCTGAGAGGGCCGCTGGACGGGCCGGGGCTGCACGCGCGGATCGCCGAGGCGCGCGGGCTGTTGGCGGCGTTGCAGCCGGCGGCGTTCGAGGGCGCGGAGGCGCGGGTGGTGACGGCGCAGGCGGGGTTCGCGGTGCTGGATCTGCCGGGCGAGGCTTTCGTGCACGAGTTCGGGCTGCCGAACCTCTATTTCCACCACGCGATGGCGCATGTGGCGCTGAAGCAGGCCGGGGTGCCGCTCGGAAAGCACGATTTCGACGGCAAGCACGACTATGCGGAAGGCTTCTCTCTCGGGTGAGCTGTTGTCTCGGGTCAGCCGGGAATCTGGCGATGGGATTGACGCCTGGTCTGTGGCTGGAACGCTCTTGTCCGGATTGGAGAGCTACCGGCCCGGGTGCGCCGTGAGGTGTGAACGGCTGCGCCCGCGGGGCGCATTGCGCCGAAGCATGGCGGCCGCTAAAAGCCCCGACATGTCGCTCTGGAGGTATGCCAACCCGGCGGAGTTCATGCGCGTGTCGGCGCCGGCGCTGCCGTTGCTCTGGGGGCTGACCGCGGTGACGCTGCTCGGGGGGCTGGCCTGGGGGTTCTTCCTGACGCCGGACGACTACCAGCAGGGGGCGACGGTGAAGATCCTCTTCATCCACGTGCCGGCGGCGCTGATGGCGATCAACGCCTGGCTGATGATGCTGGTGGCCTCGCTGATCTGGTTCATCCGGCGGCAGCACGTCTCGGCGCTGGCGGCGCGGGCGGCGGCGCCGGTCGGGGCGACGATGACGGTGATCGCACTCCTGACCGGGGCGATCTGGGGCGAGCCGATGTGGGGGACCTGGTGGGCCTGGGACCCGCGGCTGACCTCGTTCTTCGTGCTGTTTCTGTTCTATGTCGGCTATATCGGGCTCTGGGCGGCGGTGGACGAGCCGGAAAAGGCGGCGGATCTGACCGCGGTGCTGTGTCTCGTCGGCTCGGTGTTCGCGCTGCTGTCGCGCTATGCGGTGTTCTTCTGGAGCCAGGGGCTGCATCAGGGGCCGTCGCTGTCGCTGGATGCGCGGCAGAATGTGGACAATGTCTTCTGGTGGCCGCTGGTGGTGACGATCGCGGGGTTCGTGCTCTTGTTCGTGAGCCTGGTGCTGGTGCGGACCCGGACCGAGATCAGGCTCCGGCGGCTGCAGGCGCTGATGGCGGTCGAGGCGCGGGCGTGATGCCGGATCTCGAGCAATATGCCGGCACGGTGCTCGGGGCTTACGCGGTGACGCTGCTGCTCCTGGCCGGGATCGTCGCGGCGAGCTGGTGGCGCGCGGTGGCGGTGCGGCGGCAGCTGGCGCGGCTGGAGGCGCGGCGGAGGGGTGATGGCGCGGCGTAACCTTTTGATGATCATACCGCCGCTGGTGTTCCTGGTCTTTGCCGCGGTGGCCTATGTCGGGCTGCGCCGCGAGAACCCCGGGGAGCTGCCGAGCGCGCTGGTCGGGCAGCCGGCGCCGGGGCTTGGCGCGGGTGACGCCGTTCGGGACGGGTCCGGTGCCGACCGACGCCGATCTGAAGGCGCCCGGGGTGAAGCTCGTCAACTTCTGGGCGAGCTGGTGCGGGCCGTGCCGGGCGGAGCATCCGTATCTGAGCGGGCTCGCGGCCGAGGGGGTGCCGGTGATCGGGGTGAACTACAAGGACGATCCGGAGAAGGCGCAGCGGTTCCTCGGCGAGATGGGCGATCCCTTCGCCAAGATCGGCGCGGACACGACCGGGCGGACGGCGCTCGACTGGGGGATCTACGGGGTGCCGGAGACCTTCGTGGTCGGCGGCGACGGCACGGTGCTGATGCGGTTTCCCGGGCCGCTCGATCCGATGGTGATCGAGAAGCGGATCCGGCCGGCGCTGGCGGCGGCGAAGTGAGGGGCACTGTCCGGACCGAATAGGCGACTGTCCTGTGGACAGTCGACCGGTCCGGTCGCCCGGAGCAAGCTTGCGCAGGGCGAGGGGGCGAGCGCTTGCCCGACGGCTCGTAATGCGGCGCGCCTGCCTGGGCGGGCGCTCTTCGCGCCTGCCCACGGGCAGGCAGGCGCGGCGCGATTTGTCGACGGACAAATCGCGCGGGCTCCTGGAGAGGGCGCCGCGTCAGGTCTGAAATTCAGCGCAAGTTCACCCGCAGCGCGGCGGCGGCGGCGAAGGGGGCGAGGGCGAGGATGAAGAGGCTGAGGCCGCCGAGGAGGAGGAACGCCGGCCAGGGGTCGCGGCCTTCGGCGGCGGCGGCGGTGGCGCGGGCGCCGAAGATCAGCGTCGGCAGGTAGAGCGGCAGCACCAGGAGCGCGAGCAGGAGGCCGCCGCGGCGGATGCCGACGGTGAGGGCGGCGCCGATGGCGCCGAGGAGGCTGAGGGCGGGGGTGCCGACGGCGAGGCTGGCGATCAGCCAGGGGAAGGCCGGCGCGGGCAGGTTCAGGGTGAGGGCGAAGACCGGTGCGGCCACCACCAACGGCAGGCCGGTGGTCAGCCAGTGCGCGAAGGCCTTCAGCGCCACCAGCGCCTCGAGCGGCAGCGGGGCGAGGGCGAGGATGTCGAGGGTGCCGTCCTCGAGGTCGGCCTGGAACAGCCGGTCGAGCGAGAGGAGGCACGCGAGCAGCGCGCCGATCCAGAGCGTGCCGGCGGCGACGCTGGCGAGCCGCTCCGGCTCGGGGCCGGCGCCGAGCGGCACCAGGAGCACCAGGATCGGGAAAAAGCCGAGGCCGAGGCCGGCGCCGCCGCCGGAGCGCAGCGCCAGCGTGAGCTCGCGGGCGAGGAGCGCGCGGGCGGCGCTCACGTCCAGGATCCGGCGAGGAAGGGGTCGGCGGCGCGGCCGGCGGCGGCGACGGCTTCCGGCGAGAGGGTCAGCGTGCGGGCGCCGGGGAGCGGGAAGGGCGCGTGGGTGGCGATGACCGCGAGGCCGCCGGCGGCGGCGTGGGCGGCGAGGAGCGCCAGCAGCCGCGCCTCGGCGGCGGCGTCGAGCGCGACCGTGGGCTCGTCGAGGAGCCAGAGCCGGCGCGGCGCGAGGAGGAGGCGCGCGAGGCCGAGGCGGCGCTTCTGGCCGGCGGAGAGCAGATGCGCCGGACGGTCGGCGAGGCCGGCGAGATCGAAGCCGGCGAGCGCGGCGGCGGGGTCGCCGCCGAGGAGCGCCGGCCCAGAACCGCAGGTTCTCGGCGACGGTGAGCTGCGGCTTGATCGCGTCGAGATGGCCGGCGTAGCCGACCGCCTCGGCCAGGGCGTCGCGGCCGGCGGGGCGGCCGTCGAGGTCGATCCGGCCGCTGGCGGGGAGAAGGCCGGCGAGCGCGCGGAGCAGGGTGGACTTGCCGGCGCCGTTGGGGCCGCGCAGCAGCAGCGTCTCGCCGTCGGCGAGGGCCAGGCCGATGCGGTGCAGCACGCGGCGGCCGCCGCGGGTGCAGGAGAGCGCGCTGACGCTGAGGCCCATGCGCGCCGACATAGCCGATCGGGCGGCGCGGGGGAAGGCCGCCCGCGCAAGCCGTTGAGGCGGAAGCGGTTTCTCCGGGCGGTGCCAGCCATGGGCGCCAACGGTATGCGACGGCATGCAATTTGTGGCTGCCGCCCTTGCCGGACCGGGGCCGATGCGTCATATCAAGGGTGAATACCGTCCCCAGCCAGCTTTGCCCGGAGGTAGGATGACCGTTTTCGTAGGATCCGATACAGCCAGGACGCGTCGCACTCTCGAAGTCGGGGGCAAGACCTACGCCTATTACTCGATCGCTGCGGCGGAGGCGGCGGGGCTCGGCGACTTCAGCCGGCTGCCGGCGGCGCTGAAGGTGGTGCTGGAGAACATGCTGCGCTTCGAGGACGGCAAGACGGTCAGCGTCGAGGACATCCGCGCCTTCTCGGAATGGGCGGCGCAGGGCGGCCGCAACCCGCGGGAGATCGCCTACCGGCCGGCGCGGGTCTTGATGCAGGATTTCACCGGGGTGCCGGCGGTGGTCGATCTCGCGGCGATGCGCGACGCGATGGTCAAGCTCGGCGGCGACCCGCAGAAGATCAACCCGCTGAACCCGGTCGATCTGGTGATCGACCATTCGGTGATGGTCGACGAGTTCGGCAACCCGCGGGCGTTCCAGATGAACGTCGAGCGCGAGTATGAGCGCAACGGCGAGCGCTACGAGTTCCTGAAGTGGGGGCAGGGCGCCTTCGCCAACTTCCGGGTGGTGCCGCCGGGCACCGGCATCTGCCACCAGGTGAACCTCGAGTATCTCGGCGCAGACGGTCTGGACCGACACCGATCCCGCCGGGGTCGAGGTGGCCTATCCCGACACTCTGGTCGGCACCGACAGCCACACCACGATGGTCAACGGCCTCGCGATCCTCGGCTGGGGCGTCGGCGGCATCGAGGCGGAGGCGGCGATGCTCGGCCAGCCGATCTCGATGCTGATCCCGGAGGTGGTGGGCTTCCGGCTGACCGGGCGGCTGAAGGAAGGCGTCACCGCGACCGACCTGGTGCTGACCGTGACCGAGATGCTGCGCAAGAAGGGCGTGGTCAACAAGTTCGTCGAATTCTACGGCGCCGGCCTCGACGGGCTGCCGCTGGCCGACCGGGCGACGATCGGCAACATGGCGCCCGAGTATGGCGCCACCTGCGGCTTCTTCCCGGTGGACGAGGAGACGCTGCGCTACCTGAGGATCTCGGGGCGGGACGAGGCGCGGATCGCGCTGGTCGAGGCCTACGCCAAGGCGAACGGCTTCTGGCGCGGGCCGGACTACGACCCGGTCTATTCCGACACGCTGGCGCTCGACATGGCCTCGGTGGAGCCGTCGCTGGCCGGGCCGAAGCGGCCGCAGGACCGGGTGGCGCTGAGGGCCGCGGCCAAGGAGTTCGCCGACGTGGTCAGGCTGCACCGCGACACCGTCGGCTACAAGGCCGAGGTGCGCTGGGACAACGAGGGCGGCGCGCCGGAGCCGGCGATCTGCCCGGCCACCACGAGGGGCAGAACGGCAAGGACCGCTGGGTCAAGGTCGAGGGCGAGAGCTACCGCATCCACGACGGCAGCGTGGTGATCGCCGCGATCACCTCCTGCACCAACACCTCGAACCCCTATGTGATGATCGGGGCCGGGCTGGTGGCGCGCAAGGCGCGCGAGAAGGGGCTGAACCGCAAGCCCTGGGTCAAGACCTCGCTGGCGCCGGGGAGCCAGGTGG
>CAVVSO010000016.1:0-13272 GCA_963750745.1 uncultured Alphaproteobacteria bacterium
ACGCCGCCCCGTCCTTGTCGCGCTTGCGCCCGAGCACCGACAGCGGGCTCTCGGCCAGGTTGAAGCGCAGCTTGCGCTCGCCCGACCCGTCCTCCGCCAGCACCAGCCGCTCGGCGAAGAAGCGGTGCTGCTCCTGGAACGGCGCTTGCGACTCGGCAAAGCCGTCCCGCGTCTCCCGGCCGATGCGCTCCTCGGTCAGCAGCCGCTTCAGAGCCGCCCGGCCCACCGGCGTGATCGTGTAGCAGGCGATCTTGCCGGACCGGTCGCAGCCGATCCATTCCTGCAAGGCGAAGGCATGCGCCACGTCCCGATCGACGACGGCGATGCGGTTCTGCTTGCCGGGCACCACCTCGCGCAGCACCACCGCCTTCTCCATCGTCGGAGCGACCGCGAGGAACGCCCCCTTCTCGCACAGACGTCGCAGGATGCGCCGCGCCTCGCGCTCAATCCGCGGATCGGTCTCAAAAACAGGCTTGGCGGCCGGGATGGGCATGGTCGGCAACTCCTTGAAGGCGGTAGTGGCAGCGCAATCGGCGCCGTGGACGCGAGCCAGCCGCTCAAGCGCTTCATCGATCAGCGGATCGTCGCGTGAGGCCTCGACCCGGCGTATCTGCCGCAGCACGGTCGAGGCGTGGCAGCCTCTGGCCCGGGCGAGCGCACGGAGCGGCAAGCCCCCGGAAACATGCGCGAGGTAGGCGACCGCGGCCTCGGGCAGCCACCCCGGAATCACGCGATCGGCCTCCGGCAAGGAACTCGCGGCGCGATTGGATCGAAGGGAAGGATGCACATGCGCAGCTCCTTTCGCGGCAATTTTCGCAAAACTCGACTTAAAGTTGATTCGTGAACATATCCTTACCCAGTAGAAATCATTCGCCTTTCCAGCCTATTGACGCATGAGAGCACCGAGCGGCGGACCCTCAAGTTGCGCAACACGCTGCAACCTGAGCGATTATGGGCATCCGACAAGACGCCAAATGAGGGACAAAAGATGACCGATCTCGTCACCGTGCTCAACGCTCTGCGCCGCCCGAAGATCCTGATCCGCGCCGCCCGCGCCGGCGTGGTCGACTATCGCCGGGACCGCGACCTGAAGCGCCTGCTGCGTCAGCCCCGCAGCACTGCCCCGACCCAGGCCATCGGCAGCCTCCTCGCCGAGGAAGGCCGCCTCGAAGACACGCGCACCGCCGGGGAGGCGACCTACAGCATCCAGCGCCACGTCGCGGTGCTGACCGCGATCCTCGCCGAGGCGCGCCTGCTCGCCGTGGCCGCGCCGCAAGCATGACAACGCCGCGGAACCATTCCCCGGACAGGCGCGTTGCAGTCCTGCCGCCTCAGGCAAAAGACGAGGTTGTTTTCGTTCGTGACGGGCCGTCTGATTATCGCGTCAAATCGTACGGCCAACCCTGGTGAGCCTCGCGCCGGCGGGCTCGCGATGGCGCTGTCGGACGCGCTCACCGAGCGCGGCGGGGTCTGGTTCGGCTGGTCCGGCGAGACGCTCGAGCGCGAGACACGCGGCGTGCGGCTCTTCGCCGAGGGCAACGTCGACTTCGCGCTCGCCGACCTGACCCAGGCCGAGTACGACGGCTACTATCTCGGCTACGCGAACCGCGCGCTCTGGCCGGTGTTTCACTACCGGGTCGATCTCGCGCATTTCGACGAAGCCGATTTCGCGGCCTACGAGCAGGTGAACCGCCGGTTCGCCCGGCTGTTGGCGCAGTTCACCCAGGACGACGACACCGTCTGGGTGCACGACTACCATCTGCTGCTGATGGGCCAGGAATTGCGCGCCTCGGGCTGGCAGGGGCGCATGGGCTTCTTCCTGCATATACCCTTCCCGGCGCCGGAGGTCTTCACCGCGCTGCCGCAGCACCAACGGTTGGCCCGCGGCCTCTGCGCCTTCGATCTCGTCGGCTTCCAGACCAATCGCGACACTGCGAACTTCATCCGCTATCTGGTTGAATTTTCTGGCGGGATTGAGCTGGACGACGGTCGCATCCAAGTCTTCGACCAGACGCTCCGCGCCGCGACCTTTTCGATCGGCATCGATCCCGACGACATCGCCGCTCTCGCCGGAGGCGAGGAAGGCCGCGCCGCGGCGGCCCGGCTCGGTCGAATCATCGACAACCGTGCGCTGGTGATCGGCGTCGACCGGATGGACTATTCCAAAGGCCTGCCGCAGCGCATGGAGGCCTTCGGCCGGATGCTCGACGACCACGAGGACCTCCGCGGCAGCGTCAGCTTCCTGCAGATCGCCCCGCCCTCGCGCGAGGCGGTCGACGCCTACCAGGTGCTGCGCGAGGAACTCGACCGGATCGTCGGGCGAATCAACGCCGACTATGCCGACCTCGACTGGATGCCGATCCGCTACCTCGCGCGCGGCTACTCCCGCGACGCGCTCTGCGGCCTTTACCGGCTGGCCCGGGTCGGTCTCGTCACCCCGCTGCACGACGGCATGAACCTCGTGGCCAAGGAATTCGTGGCCGCCCAGGACTCTGACGATCCCGGGGCGCTGGTGCTCTCGGAGTTCGCAGGTGCCGCGGAACAGCTCAATGCGGCGCTCCTGGTCAATCCTCACGACATCGCCGCCACCGCGGACGCGATCTACCGCGCGCTCTCGATGCCGGTGGAGGAGCGTCGCGAGCGCTGGCAGGCGCTGAACCATGCGGTTCGCGAACAGGACATCGTCTGGTGGCGGCGCAGCTTCCTGGAAGCGCTGGATGCCAGCCGGGTCAGCGCGTGACCCTTGGCGATCTTCAGGCGCTGCACCTCGCAGCGGATGACGCGCTCTACCTCGACTTCGACGGCACGCTGGCCGAGATCGGTTCCGACCCGGATGCCATCGTCCTGCCACCCGCCACCATCGCCGACCTCGATCGGCTGGCGGCGCGGCAGGGTGGTGCCGTCGCGATCCTCAGCGGCCGCGATCTCCGCGACCTCGCCTCCCGCACGCCGCCGGCGGTCTGGCGCGCAGGAGGCCACGGCCTGGAGATCCTGCCGCCGGGCGCCACCCCGCCTCCCCCCCTCGCGCCGCCACCCGAGGTGGTGCTCGCGCCGCTGCGCGCCGCCGCCCGCACCCCCGGCGTGCGGCTGGAGCTGAAGGGCCCGGTGGCGGCGCTGCACTACCGCGCCGCGCCCGAAGCCGAGGCCGCCTGCCTTGCCGCCGCCGATGCCGCTGCCGCTGCGAGCCCCGGGCTGATCCGCCAGCACGGCAAGATGGTGGTCGAGGTCAAGCCCGGCGCCGCGCGCAAGGGCAGCGCGCTCCGCCGCCTCGCCGCCATGCCGCCGTTCGCCGGCCGCCGGCCGGTCATGCTCGGCGACGACACCACCGACGAGGACGCGATCGCCGCCGCACTGCACCTCGGCGGCCTCGGCATCAAGGTCGGCCCCGGCGCCACCGCGGCCCGCCTTCGTACTCCCGACCCGGCCGCAGTCCGCGCCTGGCTCGCCCGCGAAGCCGGCCTGGTCCCCGGCCGCTAGGCAGCGGGTCTCTTGCGGCGAGGGCGCGGCCAGTCTAGGTAGCGCCCATTGCGCCGAGGCAAAAGGAACGGGTCCCCGATGGGTTCGCTGGTGATCATCCTGCTCTACGTGCTGAATATCGTCTGGTTCATCGTGATCGCCCATGTGGTGATGAGCTGGCTGATCGGCTTCAACGTGCTCAACCGCCACCAGCCGCTGGTTGGCTCGATCTGGAACGGGCTCAACCGGCTGCTCGAGCCGATCTACGGGCCGATCCGCCGCGTGCTCCCCGACATGGGTGGGCTCGACCTCTCGCCGCTGGTCGTGCTGGTGATCCTCTACGGCCTGCAGGTCGTGCTTCAGCGCAACGCCGCGGCATTCTTCTAGACCGCGCTAGCGCCGGTCGCGCATCCCGAGCAGCCGAAGCCGCAGCGCGTTGATCTTGATGAAGCCGGCCGCGTCCTTCTGGTCGTAGGCGCCGGCATCCTCCTCGAAGGTCACATGGCTCTGCGAGTAGAGCGACCATGGCGAGGAACGGCCGACGACGCTCGCCGACCCCTTGTAGAGCTTCAGCCGCACGCTGCCTCCGACATGCGCCTGGCTCCGGTCGATCAGCGCCTGCAGCATCTCCCGCTCGGGCGAGAACCAGAAGCCGTTGTAGATGAGCTCCGCGTACTTCGGCATCAGCTCGTCCTTGAGGTGCGCGGCACCGCGATCGAGCGTGATCGACTCGATGCCGCGGTGCGCCGCGAGCAGCACCGTGCCGCCCGGCGTCTCGTAGATGCCGCGCGACTTCATCCCCACGAAGCGGTTCTCGACCAGATCCAGCCGGCCGACGCCGTGCCGCCCGCCGATCTCGTTGAGGCGGGTGAGCAGCGCCGCCGGCGACAGCGCCTCGCCGTTCACGCTGACCGGGTCACCGCGCTCGAAACCGATCTCGACGTATTCCGGCGCGTCCGGCGCCTGCTCCGGGTCGGTGGTGCGCTGATAGACGTAAGCCGGCGCTTCCTCGGCCGGATCCTCGAGCACCTTGCCCTCGGAGGAGGTGTGCAGCAAGTTCGCGTCCACCGAGAAGGGCGCCTCGCCGCGCTTGTCCTTGGCGATCGGGATCTGGTTGGCTTCGGCGAATTCGAGGAGCCTGGTACGCGAGGTCAGGGTCCACTCGCGCCAGGGGGCGATGATTTTTATGTTTGGATTCAAGGAATAGGCGGCGAGCTCGAAGCGGACCTGGTCGTTGCCCTTGCCGGTCGCCCCGTGGGCGATGGCGTCGGCGCCGGTCGCCTCGGCGATCTCGATGAGGCGCTGGGCGATCAGCGGGCGGGCGATCGAGGTGCCGAGCAGATAGAGGCCCTCGTATTCGGCGTTGGCGCGGAACATCGGGAAGACGAAGTCGCGCACGAAGGTCTCGCGCAGATCCTCGATGAAGATATTTTCCGGTTTCACTCCAAGGAGTTCCGCCTTCCTCCGCGCGGGCTCCAGCTCCTCGCCCTGGCCGAGGTCGGCGGTGAAGGTGACGACCTCGCAGCCGTATTCGGTCTGCAGCCACTTCAGGATGATCGAGGTGTCGAGGCCGCCGGAATAGGCGAGCACGACCTTCTTCGGGGACGACATTCGGGCCTCCGTGGTGCGGGTCGAAATGCCGTCTAGGGGCTTTTCCGGGCGGCGGCAATGCCGTGCGGAAGCATGTACATCCCATGCACATCGCATGCACATCCTATGCACGACCGGCCGACCCGGCGAAGCCACGCTCCCGCCGGCCAGCCGCCGATCAGGGGCGGGCCCTCAGTCCGCCCAGTGCACCGCCGCGCCCCGCATCTCGAAGTCCGCCGCGACCGCGGCCGGAGCGTCCCGCTCCAGGACGAGATGAGCGATCTCGCCGGGACCCGCGACGCGGAACGGCGCCTCGGTCGCCAGCTTGTCGCTGGTGGCGGCGACGGCGAGGCTGCGGCTGTTCTCGGCCATCGCCCGCTTGACCTCGGCCTCCGCCGGATCGAAGGCGGTCACCCCGAGGCGGGCGTCGATGCCGCAGGCGCCGAGGAAGAACACATCCGCATGCAGGCGTCGGATCGCGGCCAGGGTATCGCCGCCGAGGCAGGCGCCCTTCTCGCGGTCGAAGACCCCGCCGAGCACGATCAGCCGGAGGCGCGGACGCGCGGCGAGCGCCGCCGCCACCGCCACCGAGTTGGTGGCGACGGTGAGCTCGAGATCCTCTGGCAAGGCTGCGGCGATGGCGGTGTTGGTGGTGCCGGCGTCGATGAAGACGGTCTGCCCCGGCGCGATCAGCCGGACCGCAGCGCGCGCGAGCGCCACCTTGGCCTCGGCGGCGACGGTCTGCCGCAGGCCGGCCGGTCCCGGATCGGGCGCCGGCGCCAGCGCGCCGCCATAGACCCGCCGGCAGGCGCCAGCCTTGGCGAGCTCGCGCAGGTCGCGCCGGACGGTGTCCTCCGAGACCCCGAACTGCGCCGCAAGCTCGCCGGCCAGCACCTTGCCCTCATCCGCGAGGCGGCCGCGGATCACCTGATGCCGCTCTTCGGTCAACATTGGATGCTTCTCCATCCTGCACGTTCTTGCATGTTTATCGCCTCTGTGCAATGTCACCGGCAAGGACCGTGCAGATTCGCGCGTCCGTCAGGAGGGCATCGTGCGTTTCGGGGTTCCCATGTCGCGGCAGAGCCGGGTCTTCGCCGCGTTTGCGGTCTATTCGTTCTGCCTCGGCAACATCTTTCCGCGCCTGCCCGACATCCAGCATGCGATGGGGGTGCGCGAGGGGGCGCTCGGACTCGGGCTGATCGGCACCCCGGTCGGCACGCTGGTGGCGCTGACCTTCGCGACGCCGCTGATCGAGCGCCTCGGGTTCCGCCCGGTCCTGCTCGCGGCGATCCCGCTGATGGCGGCGGCCTTCGCCATCGCGGTACACGCGCCCGACCCGCTCAGCTTCTTCCTGCTGCTGCTGCCGGTCGGCCTGATGATCGGCATCGATCGAGATCATCCTCAACGTCGAGGCCGACCGCACCGAGGCTGTGGTCGGCCGGCGCATCATGAACCGTGCACACTCGTTCTGGAGCATCGGCTTCTTCGCCGCCGGCCTTGCCGGCGCCGCGGTCGCGCAACTCGGCCTCAGCCCGCAGCTCCATCTCGCGCTGGTGGTGCCGGTGGCGGTCGTCGCCGTGGCGCTCCTCCTCGGCGGCTACCAGCCGGCGCCGAAGCGCGCCGCCGAGGACAAGGAGGCCACGCCGCGGTTCGCGAGGCCTACCGCCGCGATCCTGGTCCTCGTGGGCGTGACGCTCTCGGCGATGCTGATGGAGGGCGCGAGCATGGACTGGTCGGCGATCTACATGCGCAACGTCTTCAACTCCGGCCCCTTCCTCGCCGGTTTCGCCGTGGCGGCCTTCGCCTTCTCGCAGGCGACCACGCGCTTTTTCGCCGACAGCTTCGTCGACCGGCATTCCCCGACCACGGTGGCGCGGTTCCTCATCTGCGTGATGGCCGTCGGCGTGCTCCTGGTGTTCTTCTCGCCGGCGCCGCTGGTGTCGCTGCTCGGCTTCTGCTTTCTCGGCGTCGGCACCAGTGCCATCTTCCCGCTGGCGATCTCGGCCGCGGCGCAGCGCACCGACCGCTCCGCGGCGATCAACGTCGCAGCCCTCGCTCAGATCTCCTTCAGCATCTTCCTGCTCGGGCCGCCGCTGCTCGGCTTCGTCGCCCAGCACTGGGGCATCCGCTGGGCCTTCGGCCTCGGGCTGCCGCTGGTGGTGCTCGAGCCTCGCGCTCGCGGGCGCGCTCGGCCAGCGAGCCCCCGGCCCGCCGCAAGGCCGCCCGCGGCCGGCGAAGCGCGCTCGGCGACCTGACGGCCGCGGGTCAGCGGCCGTCGGGATAGACCGCGGGCCCCTTCAGCTCGAGCCGGTTCCCCCAGGGATCGGCGACGTAGAACGAGGCGCCCATGCCGCGGGCGCCGCCGTGGACCGCCTCCTGCAGCAGCGTCACGCCATGCGCCGCCAGATGCGCCCGCATCCGCTCGGGCTCGAACGGGCCGAGCGCGATGCAGACATGATCGACGTTGCGCCCGCCCTTGACCGGCGGCGCCGCCTTTGCGCCGCCGGGGTGGGTGACGTCCCAGAGCACGATCAGCGCCGCGCCGCACCAGACCTGCTCCATGCCGAGCGCCGGATAGCTGTAGCCCGGCTGGCACCCCAGCACGTCCGCATACCAGGCCACGGCGGCCGCGAGGTCGTCGACCAGGAACACCACATGGTCGATCCCGACCAGCGAGAACGGCGGCCGGCTCCCGGGCGCGATCGCGTCAGCCATCGACCAGCGGCCGGTCGCGGTCGGGATGCATCGCGATGAACTCGCGGTCGATCGACGGCAGCGGCTCGCCGGAGATCGTCGCCTCGAAGGCGCGCAGGCGCTTGTAGATCGACAGGAGCTCGACCATCGTCGTCCAGGAGTTGACCAGATACTGGAACGAGGTCCGCACCTGGTCGAGCGCGTTGAGGATCTGGTTCATCAGGCCCGAGCGTGATCGCCCCGACGACGATGGTCGGCGCCAGGATGACGTAGCCGAAGATGTTGTCGGTCTGCAGGTAGAAGATCCGCGCGACGTTGAAATACATGTAGTGGAAGTAGAGCCGGAAATAGTTCTTGCGCACGTTGGCGAACAGCTGCCGCGCGGTCGGCGGATCTGCGCGCGCTCGGGTCGTCCTCGCCGTAGACCAGCTCCTTGCGGTAGGCCGCCTCGACCCGCTGGTTGCGGAACTGCAAGCCCGGCAGCTTGATGCCGACCAGCGCCAGGAACCCGGTGCCGAACACCGACCAGAGCAGCGCCGCCGTCACCAGCGGATAGGGGATGGCGCCGAGGAACGGCACCTCGGTGATGCCCGCCGACAGCCGCAGCAGCACCGGCAGGAAGGCGATCAGCGTCATGATCGAATGGAGCAGGCTGACGCCGAGGCCCTCGGTGGTGCGTGGAGAACCGCATGGTGTCTTCCTGCACGCGCTGCGAGGCGCCCTCGATGCCGCGCAGCCGCGGCCAGTAGCTCATGTAGAAGTCGTTCATCGCGTTGCGCCAGCGGAAGACGTAGTGGCTGACGAAGAACAGCGACAGCACGCCGACGACGACCGCCACCAGCGCGATGCCGAGGAAATCGGCGATCGAGCCGTAATATTCCGCCAGCGTCACCGGTGCGGGTCTTGCCGAGCGCCGCCTGGATCAGGTCGTAGAACGGCCCGTACCAGTCGTTGATCGCGACGCTGACCTCGACCTGGAAGTAGGTGGTGAAGAGGATCAGCGCCGAGCCCAGGATCGACCAGCGCCACCAGGGATGCGGCGCCAGCGTCTGCCAGAAGGCCGCGAAGACCGCGACCGCGAGCCGAGTAGTAGAGATAGAACCAGAGGAACGGCCCCGACCAGAACCGCTCGATCCCGATCGGCAGGGTGCCGTCCGCCGGCCCCGCGAGCCCGAGCGCATCGCCGAGGCCATTGCCGCCGGCATACCATCCGGCGACACAGATCGCGGCCCAGAGCACGCCCGACCAGAAAAAGAACCGCGGGTTTGGAAAGAACGAAACGAACACGAGCGCCCACTTCCACGAAGACGATCCGGACTTCTCGCAAGCGGCGCTGCGGCGGTATCGATCTGGCCGTCCAAATGACGGAAATCATCGCGGCTTGCAACCGCGGTCGTGGTTTTCATCACCCGCAAGTGAGCCAGGCCCGACCGCGACGCGCGCTGCGAACGCGCGCTCAACCCCACGACCCGGCTTTAACTCCGGCGCGAAATCCCGCAAACAGCGCCCGGGGAGGAGCCGGAATGATCGCGCCCGCAGCCGATTTTCTCGAGGGCGTGAAGCTCGCCGCCGCAGCCCTGCGCGGCCTTTTCGAGCCGACGCCATTGCAGCGCAACGACTACCTCTCGGCGAAATACGCCGCCGACGTCTGGCTGAAGCGCGAGGACCTGAGCCCGGTCCGCTCCTACAAGCTCCGCGGCGCCTTCAACGCCATGCGCAAGGCGCTGGCCGCGCGGCCCGAGCGCACCGCGCTTCGTCTGCGCCTCCGCCGGCAACCACGCCCAGGGCATGGCCTTCGCCTGCCGCGACTTCAGCGTCGAGGGCGTCGTCTTCATGCCGGTCACCACCCCGCAGCAGAAGATCGAGAAGACCCGCCAGTTCGGCGGCGGCCAGGTCGAGATCCGGCTGGTCGGCGACTATTTCGATGCCACCCTCGCCGCCGCGCAAGGCTTCGCTGCCGACGCCGGCGCCCTCTTCCTGCCGCCGTTCGACGACGCCGACGTCATCGAGGGCCAGGCGACCTGCGCCCTGGAGATGCTCGACCCAGCTTGCCGCCGCTCCCGATCTTATCATCGTCCCGGTCGGCGGCGGTGGCCTCGCCTCGGGCCTCGTCCAGGTCGCCCGGCGCGCTGGCGCCCGCCGCCGGCGCTGCGCTTCGTCGAGCCGGCCGGCGCGCCGAGCCTCACCCGGGCGCTGGCGGCCGGCGCCCCGGTGTCGCTGCCCGCGGTCGACAACTTCGTCGACGGCGCCGCGGTGGCGCGGATCGGCGCGCTGCAACTTCGCCGTCCTCGCCGGCATCGCTCCCGCCGACGTGCTCCTCGCCCCCGAGGACCGCATCTGCGCCACCATGCTCGAGATGCTCAACATCGAGGGCATGGTGCTGGAGCCCGCCGGGGCGCTGGCGATCGACGCGCTGCGCGATCTCCCCATCGCCGGCCGCAGCGTCGTCGCGCTGGTCTCCGGCGGCAACTTCGACTTCGAGCGGCTGCCGGATGTCAAGGAGCGCAGCCTGCGCTGGGAAGGCCGCAAGAAATACTACATCCTGCGCCTGCCGCAACGCCCCGGCGCGCTGCGCGAGTTCCTGACGCTGCTCGGCCCGGAGGACGACATCGCCCGCTTCGAATACCTCAAGAAGTCCGCCCGCAACTTCGGCTCGGTGCTGCTCGGCATCGAGACCGGCGCCGCGCGGCAACTTCGAGGGCCTCGAGACCCGCATGGCCGGCGGCCGGCTTCACCTGGCTCGACATCACCGACGACGCCGTCATCACCAGCCTGATCATCTGATGCCCGCCGATGCACCTCGCCACCACCACCCACGGCACCCGAGACCGCCCGCCCGCCGCTCCTGATCGCCCACGGCCTCTTCGGCTCGGCGCGCAACTGGAGCGCCATCGCCAAGCGCCTCGCGCTGCACCGGCAGGTGCTCGTGGTCGACATGCGCAACCACGGCGACAGCCCGCGCAGCCCCGACGCACGGCTATCCCGCGCTCGCCGCCGATCTCGCCGAGACCATCGCCGCCCACGGCGGCCGCGCCGACGTCCTCGGCCATTCGATGGGCGGCAAGGCGGCGATGGCGCTGGCGCTGACCGAGCCCGCGCGGGTCCGCCGGCTGATCGTCGCCGACATCGCGCCGGTCGCCTATGCCCACAGCCAGATCGCGCTACGTCCAGCGCGATGCAGGCGCTCGACCTCGCCGCGCGTGACCCGCCGCTCGGAAGCCGACGCCGCGCTGGCCGCCGCCGTGCCCGACCCGGCGGTGCGCGCCTTCCTGCTGCAAAGCCTCGCGTTCGGCGACGGACAGCGCCGCCTGGAAGCTGAACCTCGCCGCCCTCGCCGAGCAGATGCCGCGCATCATCGGCTTCCCCGACCTCGCCGGCCCCTTCCCCGGCCCCACCCTGTTCCTGTCCGGCGCCACCTCCGACTACGTCCGCCCGGCGCACTGGCCCCGCATCCGCGCGCTCTTCCCGGCGGCCCGCGCCAAGCGATCCCCGGCGCCGGCCACTGGCTGCACGCCGACGCCCCCGCCGCCTTCATCGCCGCCGTCGCCGGCTTCCTCGACGCCGCAGACTAGGACTGGACGCCCGAAGCCGCCATTGCTAAGGGGTTCAGCGCGCCGCAGTAGCTCAGCTGGTAGAGCACGTCATTCGTAATGATGGGGTCGGGGGTTCGAGTCCCTTCTGCGGCACCAACCACCTTCACTAACTCCTTGATTAAAGGCAATTATTTCCGGACCCTATTCCTCCGCCCTATCAAAGGCCCCAACAACCCATACTGCGTGGACTTGGTGGAGGTAAGCTTGTCCTCTACGTCGAGTGCCTGGTCTGCCCGCCAGCGGGTCTTATTCGCTAACCGCCGCCCATGCCGCAACCGGAGGCAGGCCTGCGAAGCTCGGCCTCGGCCATTGCGCCGACCTGAAGCCGTCGCTCCGCTGCTCGCAGTGCGGGACGCTCGGTGAGGTGGAGGTGCGGCTGGGCTGGTCCGGCGGCGGGGACGCGTTGCAGGGGTGCGGTGG
Source organism: uncultured Alphaproteobacteria bacterium (assembly GCA_963750745.1). Lineage (GTDB taxonomy): Bacteria > Pseudomonadota > Alphaproteobacteria > Rhodobacterales > Rhodobacteraceae > Amaricoccus. The sequence continues at coordinate 11,754 of CAVVSO010000016.1, forward strand.
TCCTGAGAAAGGTTGAGGCCGTCAGCCGGCCTGCGTCGCCGCAAGCACGAACTCCGGCAACGGCAGGTCGAAGTGCGGACTTCGGCCCACGAACGCACATCGGCGCCGCGCTCGACTTCGAGGCGCATCAACCGCTCTGCCTGCTCCCGCTCCTGAAAGGTCCGCACATTCAGCGTCGCGTCCTCAACGAAGCGGACGATGTAAGTGACTTCAGCTGGTTTGCGCGGCTTCTGGCGGCATGGATGCTAGAAAGCGCGCGGGTTCAAAGGTTGCACCGGCCGGGAACGATAGCGGGACGGCGAGCATCTGAATCTTAGCCGCGGCCTGACAATTACCTGCCGGACCGCGGTCAGGGCTGGCGAATGTCCCCGAAAAGACTGTGAGCTGGACACCCGCATTAACCCCAGCGGCGGAGCAAGCCGTCGGTATTCAGCGTGAACATTTCAGAATCGAACCACGAACAGACAGGAATCAAACGCTCTTCCGAAGAGAGCCAAGATTCCAGATGGGAGGTTAATGCGGGTGTCCAGCTCGCTCTATGCCCCTACAATCCTACGGCGCCTACAGCCCCCGTTGCGCTTAGGGACAACCGAGCCTTCGTCGCGCGCAGCGCGCGCGCGGCCGCGCGGGTCGTCTCCACTAGGTCCGCTCCGGATCATTGGGTGATTAGGTTCTTATACAAGGGGGTCAAAATCTCCATAGCGTTGTTTTTGTCCTGTGGCCCGCTCCGGGAAGCGGACGTTCGGGAGATTTCGACCTCCCCCCCGTACCCTCCCCGGCCAGACCCGTGGTCGCCCACGGGCTTGGCGGACGCAGCCGCTGGGCCCGAACGGCCGCGGCACATTCTGACCGAGACCGGCGTGGGGCTACCGGCTCACGGCTCCGGACTGAAGCCGCACCCGTTCGGTGACGTCATGGAGCGCTAGATCTCCGGTCGTCGGGGAAGGCGATCAGCCGGTCCGGCAGCCCGGGAGGTCGAGCCCGAACAACGCCCGAAAAGAACCGGTAACTGTTGACCGGCGTGATGTCCTGCCGGAGCGGCCTGTAGTCCCCTCGGGAAAGTAGAAGGCGTTCGAGGATACCGAACTTGATCCGCAGCTCTTCGACTGGCGCGGCCTGCCACGGAATGCGCGGTCGCGCTCGGGTATCGGCCCCTCGTCGGACTCGATCAGGATCACCGGTGGTCGGCCCGGCGGTGAGCTGGAACGCCGTCACCAAATCCGATGATCGCGTTGAGCCGACCTGCTCGCATAGCCCTGGACCTCGGCCGCGGGCGGTCGATTCCGCGCGGGTGAGGCACCGTCCGTCCGGGGTGAACACATAAGGCCCGTGCGGGACGAGGATGTGGGCGAAGACATAAACCGGTCGATCGCCTCGCCGAGCCGCTTGATCTCCTCGACCTGCCGCGCGATCCGCCGGCACTGGGCGTTGTCCCAGTCGAGCCGCAGCGTGAACGGCCAGTCCGGAAGCAGGTGGAAGACCGGCATCAGGGTCGTCCGGCGCAGATAGGTCATATTGA
>CAVVSO010000017.1:0-22134 GCA_963750745.1 uncultured Alphaproteobacteria bacterium
CCTCGACCGCGCGCAGCTCTGACCTCCGACGGGTCGTCGAGCGGCGGCGCGCTCGAACGATCCTGCTCGGCATCGCGGCTTTGCTTGCGGCTTCCTCGATCGCCGGAATCTAGACGGATGCTGGCGCGGTTTTTTTGATCTTGCGGCGCGGAGGAGCCGCCCGCATCCTCGCCGGAATGAGCCCGTTGGATGATGCCGGCCTGCTCGCGCGCGTCGGAGCCGGCGACAAGGCGGCGATGAAGCTGCTTTACGACGCGCATTCGGACGCGCTCTACCACTTTATCCGAACCCGGCTCCGCGATCCGTTCGAAGCCGCCGACGTGATGCAGGAGGTCTTCCTCGAAGTCTGGCGCGCGGCGGCCCGGTTCGAGGGCCGTGCTGCGGTGAGGACCTGGATTTTCGGCATCGCCCGCAACAAGGCCGTCGACCGGGTGCGGCGCGGCGCGCGGCTGGTGCTTGCCGAGCCGGACGCGAGCCTGCCGGACGAGGCGCCGGACCCCGAGGCGGTCGCGGCGGCGGCCAGCGATGCCGCGCGGGTGCGCGATTGCGTCGGGCGGCTGAGCGACACCCATCGCTCGGCGATCCATCTGGCGTTCTACCGGGAGCTTTCCTACGGGGAGATCGCCGAGATCGAAGGCGTGCCGGTCGGCACGATCAAGACGCGCATCCTCCACGCCAAGCGGCTGCTGATGCATTGCCTTGCGACATTCAGGATCGTCTGACCGGAGCTACTCGTTCGCCTGCACGCTCTCGACGATATCCGCGGCTTGGAGCCGGAGAAGTCCGGCATCGCTGGCCGCGTCGTCGGCGAAGCTGAGCTGCCAGAGGCCGATAGCGCTCGGCCCGTCGGTGATCCGCGCGCCTACCTCCGCGAGCAGCGCCCGGATCGCCGCCTCGCTCGCCGTCGGCACGAAGGCTACCGAAACGGCAAAGCCGGCAGCGGGCTGCTCCGACACCGGCGCGTATCGCGCCTCCCCGTCCGGGCCGGAGATGAAGCGGCACGGCGACCACCTGCCAAACGAGGACGGCGGCGGCGGCCGAGGCCGCAAGAGGCAAGAGGCGCGCCCCAGGCACGGCGGGCGAGCCGCGCCGGCTCGGCGTCGAGTGCCCGCGACAGCCGCGCCCAGCCGAGCTCGCCGGGAACCGGAGCGTCCGCTTCCGCGTCCGCGGCGCCGGCAAGTCCGCGAACCAGAGCGATCTCGGCCGCGAGGTCCGGCCGCCGGGTCGCCTCGACCGCGATCCGGGCGGCGTCAGCTTCCGGCAGCCGGCCGCGCACATAGGCGATCAGCGTCTCGTCGCTCAGACTGTCGTGCTCGTCGGCCACTGCGCGCTGCTCTCCACATCTCGACTCGGTGGCTCCGCCGTCCGGGTGTACCCTCGCTGGGCATTCCGCCTCGCCAAGTCTTGGTCGTGCCACGACATGACGCGGTTCAAATTTTGCGGCGAACTGGATCGGCAAGCAAGGCAATGCCGCCCGGCTATAGGCGGGCTCGCGCCGGATGGTGAACATGACGGGACGAACTCAACTCCTTACCCTTGCGGCGATCGCCGCGCTTGCTGGCTGTGATCCGGGCTTGGCGCCGTCATCCGGTCGCGCGGCGCTTTTGCGCGATGAGCAGATGGTCGTTGACCCGGATCAACTGGTGGCTCTGGCGAGCGGGCCAACGGCGGCCGACGTTCTGGCGGCGCGAGCTGCCGGACGGGGTTACCAGGTCGAGCGCCGCGATGCACTTGCCGGGCTCGACCTGGTGATGCTGACCATTCGGCTACCGCCGGGGGCTCGCGCCGGAGCCGCGATCCGCGAACTCGAGGCGCTCGCGCCCGGCGTGACCGTAGGGCTGAACCACGCTTACCGGCCCGAGCCGGACGCCGGGGGTGCCGGTGGCCGGACTTATGCCGGCGCTCTCCTCGCCTGGCCAGACACGGGTTGCCCGGCTCACCTCTCCGTCGGCGTGCTCGACACTGGGATTAGTTTGGGCCCGGGCAGCTTGCCGGGAGCCCGCATCGTCACCCGCAGCTTCGCCGATGGCGCCCCCGCACCCGACGCGCACGGCGCCGCGGTCGCAGAGCTCCTCGCCGGTCCCGGCCGGCTTCGCGACGCGCAGCTTTTCTACGCCGCAGTCGTCGGGAACGTGCCGGATGCCGATCCGGCAGCCGGCGTCGACGCCATCATGCGCGCGATCGAGTGGCTGCACGACTCCGGGGTCAGGCTGATCAACGTGAGCCTCGCCGGCCCGTACAACAAGATCCTCGACCGCGGCCTAGCCGCTGCGGCCGATCGCGGCATGATCATCGTCGCCGCGGTCGGTAACGACGGCCCGGGCTCTCCGCCGCGATACCCAGCCGCATTCGACTTCGTGATTGCGGTCACCGCGGTCGACGCCGATCTCGCCCCCTACGCCAGGGCGCCGCGCGGCAGTTATGTCGACTTCGCGGCACCCGGCGTCGATGTCTTCGTCCCGATCGCCGGCAGCGGCCGCTACATGACCGGAACCTCGATCGCGGCGCCCTTCGTGACCGCCCTGATTGCCTCCAGCCCCGATGCCGCATCGCTGGGCTCGGCCGCGGCCGTCCGCGCCAGCCTCGCGCGGGACGCCGTCGATCTCGGAGCGGCGGGCAACGACGACACCTTCGGCGCCGGCCTCGCCCGCGCGCCGCAATCCTGCCGCGCCTAGGTCGCGCATCCGCAGCGAGCCGGAGGGGTAACCACTTGCCTGTTAATGGTCCTATCGGCCTCGTCGGTCTCGGCCTCGTCGGAAAGGCGCTGGCAGCACGGCTCCACGCGGCCGGACACAGCGTGGTCGGCCGCGACTCGCGCCCGCAAGCCAATGCCGAATCCCGCACTGTCGGCGTCGACATTGCCGATGACCTCCGGTCACTTGCGAGCCACTGCGACGTTGTCTTCCTCAGCCTGCCCGACTCAGCCTCGGTCGACGCCGTGCTTTGGGGCGATGCGGGCCTCGCCAGCGCATGTGGCCCGGACACGGTGATCATCGACACCACGACCGCCGACCCCGCGGAAACGCTGCGGCACTTCCACCTCCTCGCCGAAAGAGAGGTTCGCTTCGTCGATTGCCCCCTGGTGGGCTCCAGCCGGGAGATCGGCGAAGGCAACGGGGTCGCGATCGTCGGCGACCGGGAACAGCATGCCGGTTATACCTCGTTGCTCAACACGTTCGCCAAGCGCGTATTCTTCCTCGGCGCTCCTGGACGCGGCCACACTGCGAAGCTGGTCGTCAACCTGGTTCTCGGCCTGCACCGGGTTGTCCTCTCCGAAGGCCTCGGCCTCGCCCGCCGATGCGACCTTGATCTGGCGCAGGTGCTCGAAGTCCTGAAAGCCAGTGCCGCCTATTCGGAAGTCATGGCAACCCAAGGGGATGTCATGCTCTCGCGCGACTTCAGCCACCCTTCAGCCCGGCTCGCGCAACATGCCAAGGATGTAGGCCTGATCCTGGAGCTTGCAGCGGAGAGTGGGGCGCGCGTGCCGCTGTCGCAGGTGCACCGATCCTTGCTAGAGGAGGCTATCGCGGAAGACTGGGGGCCTCTCGACAATGCCGCCGTGTTCAACCTGTTCGTACCACCCTAGCGCCGGGTAGAGCGCTTGGCGGGCGACGCTCTCGGGGTAGCGTTGCATCGTCTCCTGCAGGTCGGCCTCCGTGTTGACCCGCACTTCCCGACCCTCGTGGCAGCTCGCCCAAAGCGCCGCCGATAGTCCGAAGACGAGCGAGGCGAAACCGGCGTCCGGCCGCGGGCCTGGCGATTGCTCACGATGCCAGCGCCAGCCCTGACGGATTATGTCTTGGTGCCGGTTCCCCCCATCCGCGGATGCGACCACCTTGCTGTTGAGCAGCACGTGCTCGTGGGTCCCATCGAAGACCGATTTCCACGCGGAACGCGCCTCGGTTGGCGACACCCTCGACGCTGAAGCACTTGAACGGTGCGCCGCCTCGTCGCTTGAAGTCGGTGCAGATGCTGACCGTCATTTCTCCGACGCGCAGTTCGCCGGTTACCTTTCCGTCGACCACGCCGTAACGGTAGTCCTCCGGGTTGGGTGGGACATAGGGCGCCGACGATGCGGTGACGGTCATCCCTCGCGGAAAAGCCTCCTCGAAGCTGCCGCATCGGTCCGTGACGAAAAGCAGCATCGCCAGGCAATGCGCGGTTTCCTGATACTGGATCGGCACGATGACCTTGCGGTTCCTCGGGTTCCACGGGTCTTCCCGATCCTTGGACCGCTCGCAACGCACGCGCATGATGCGGAAATCGTGGAAGCCGGCAAGGCGCCGGAGCGTGTCGCGGATCAGAAAGCTGTGGGGATTGAAGAGCTCGACGAAGTCGAAGAGCACCGTCGCCCTGCTGCGCCGCGCCGCCTCGCTGAGCCGCCGACATTCCGCTGGCTGCGCCGGATGGGCCATCGGCTTCTCGATCGTGACGTGGCGACCGCGTTCGAGCAGTCGATAGACGCCCTGCCGCCGGTCTGGATGGGTCGCGATGTGGAAGAGATCGGCGTCGAGCTCGTAGAACTGCTCCTCCCGACGGATCATCGTCAGCCGATCGGAATACCTGAAGGCCGCCGGCCTCGGACCGGGTCGAAGCCGAAGATATTCGAGACGCCAGCGTCAACGGCGGCATTGTAGATCAGCTGCCCGATGTAGCCATAGATCCCGGCGATGGCGATCGAGGCGGGCACCTGATCTGCCTCACAGGTAGCCGCGGTCCCGTCGAGGGGAGGTTTGGTGTTGGTCTCGTCCGCCTGAATTGCGGCAAATGCTAAACCGGGGCGCATGAGGGTCTCCTAAAAATACTGGTGCGGCAAACATCTCGGCAGCAGTGTCGAGGCTTCCGCGTCGAGCGAGAGGTTGAGACTTCGTCGCGGCGCCGGCCGGTCCGGTTCATTCAGTTGCCAAATTGCGCGCCTACCGGATGGAGCGGGTGTCTGCGCGCCTGCGCCGACGCATTTTTGCCGAACGAATGAACCGAATCCGGCCACCCGGCGACAGTGACTCACACGGTTCGAAGGGAGGCCCTCATGCACCCGAACGACAGGACACCACTCCGCCCCGGCATCGGCGCGGCGGTTCTCGACGTGATCGCCCGCTTCGAGGGCGACACTTGCCCGGACGACGCCGATCTCCTCGGCCAACTCCATGCCGCGATCACCGCAGGTGAGACGCATGCCGCCCGACTGTTTGCGCGCTACTGCGGCCGGTCGGCCGTTCCGCCAATTTGCACAAGAGGACATTGACCATGGCCACCAATTCCCCCGTCGTGCTTTCCCTGAGCGCCTGTGCCTTGACGGTGCTGACGTCGCTTCCCACCTGGGCGGCGAGGATCGAGACCGGCGCGGCCTGCTCGCTGGTCGACGCGATCTCGAGCGCCAACACCAATGCCGCGGTCGGCGGGTGCCTCGCCGGCAATGCCGGCACCGACACCATCGTCGTGGCCGGCACGACGACACTGAGCACCCCGGACAACGGCTTGAACGGTCTTCCGGTCATCACCGAGAGCTTGGTTGTCACCAGTCCCGACTCCACCGCCAACAGCTCGATCAGCCGCGACCCGGCGCTTGGCACCCCGGACTTTCGCTTGCTCGAGATTGGCAACGCGGTCGTGGCCCCGACAGTGACGCTGCGACGGCTGAACCTGGCACGCGGCCGGGTCGTGGGCTCCTTAACCCTCGGCGGCATTCCGGCGGCAGGCGCCGGCGGTTGCATCCTGCTGCGCAACGGCTCGCTCACGATCGTCGATAGCGTCATCGAGGAGTGCACCGCGGTCGGCATCGACAACGCAAACGGCCCGGCCGGACAGGCCTGGGGCGGGGCGATCGCCGCCACCGCCGGCAGCCTGACGATCCGCGGCAGCTCGTTCGGTTTCGACACCGCCACCGGCGGCAATACGGGGCTCGCTGGCCAACCAGGGGGGAGTGCCGAGGGTGGCGCGATCTTCGCCAGCGGGGCCACCTCGCTCATTATCCGCGACAGCTCGGTCAGCAGCAGCTTCGCGACCGGCGGAACCGGCGTCAGCCGGGCGGGCAACGGGCGGGGCGGCGGCCTGAGCTACTTTGGCACCGGCGGCGGTACACTCACCCACGTGAGCTTCTCCGCCAATGCGGCGTCCGGCGGCGTCGCGAGCAATGGCACTAGCGGCACGGGCATCGGCGGCGGTATCGCCGTCGAAGGCCCCGCCCTGACCATCACCGACAGCGAGCTGACCGCAAACGTCGTCAACGGCGCCGACAGCGCGACCGGCCTTGCCGGCTACGCTTTTGGTGGCGGGTTCTACGCATCGGCGAGCACGGTCGATCTTATCGACACCACCGTATCGGACAACCGGGCCAACGGCGGCAGCCGGCGCCTCCGCCAGCTTCAATGGGCTGGCACGCGGCGGCGGACTGCACCTGTTTGAGACCGCGACGACCGCCGACGGCGTCACCATCAACTCCAACGCGATCATCGGGGCCAACCCCTCAGGGCGCAGGCATCATCGTCCTTCACGAGAACTCGCCGGCCACGCCGTTTCTGATGACCCGTTCTTCGGTCACAGCCAACGTCGCCACTGCCACGCAGGGTTCCGCCGAGGGCGGCGGCGTGTACCAGGACGGCGACACCGTCACCATCCGCAACACCACCCTCGACGCCAACAGCGCCGATACCGGCGGCGGGTTCTTCCAGGAGACTGGCACGGCGGTGGCCACCCTGAGTACGTTCTCGGGCAACACTGCTGCCGCACGCGGCGGAGCGATCGCCGTGGACGGCACGTTCACGGTCGACAACTCGCTCGACCTCGCCAACGTCACGGTCAGCGGCAACACCGCCGGCATCGGCGGTGGCGGGATCGACGTCGTCGGCGCCCAGGTCGCGCCCGCCGCGACGTCGGTCGAAGCTGAGCAACGTTACCGTCACCGCCAACACCAACGGCGGGATTCGGCTGGCGCACAATCGCTCCGATCCCGGGCTCGATGTCGGCAACAGCATCGTCGGCGCGCAAGCGAGCGGTCTGGACTGCACGATTGATGGCTCGGCCCTTCTCACCAGCGACGGCGGCAACCTGGAAAGCGCAACGACCTGTGGGTTCACTGCCGGCTCCGACCAACAGTCGGTCGCTGATTTCGGCCTTACCGCCCTTGGCGGCCACGGCGGTGCGACACTGACCCACGACCTATTGCCCGGTTCGCCGGCGATCGACGCCGGGCCGCGCCCGTATCTGCCGGCGCGAGGCCAACGACAAGGACCAGCGCGGTTTCGGGCGCTTCTTCGACGGCGATTCCGACCGCGACTTCGCCTGTGACAGCGGTGCGGTCGAGGCCCAAGGACTGCTGGCCAACCCCGGCTTCGAGGAACCCCTGGATTCCACTACCGACTGGTCGCTTGTGGCCTCCGGTGGCGGGGACGGTCGGGTCGCGTTTGCGGCGACACCTAGCGGACGGTTCGCGCTGCAGCTGCAAGCCAATGGCGTGCTCGAAACGCTGAGCCAGACGGTCACGGTTGCGGGCGCCGCCGGCGAGACCTACGCGCTGACCCTGCAAGCGATGGGCGCCGGCCTCACGCCCGGCGAAGCCGTCTCCGTCACACTGCGATCAGAGCTGGCAGGAGTTGTTGTCAACTCCGTAACTTGCACGTTCCCCTTCCCGGCGATCGCCTTATCAGCAACGCCAGCTTGCGAGATCGGCAGCACCGTCGCCTTCGACGCTCTGGAAGTTGCGTTGACGTGGGATGGTGTGGCAGCCGGTACTCTCACGCTGGACGCTATGTCTTTGGTTCAAAGGTAACTCGCGGCCGAACCGAGTGCCCTCAGCGGGACATGGACGTGGCCGCCGAAGTTCGAGCGGCCACCTCCCGCTGCCGTCAGGCCTGGAGCCGGTAGACCCGTCCGCGACCCTCGACCCGCCCGGGGCGGTCCCCAGCTTCGCCGAGCGACATCTGGTTCGCCTTCGACGAGGCCAGGCCGCTCGCCTTCGCAGCCATGCGCTCGGCCAGTTGCAGACACTGGGCTCGTCGGGATCGTGAGGGTCGTCTCTTGGCGCGGCTTGGTGGTTTGGGCCCACCGCCACGCTTCATGACGTGACCAGTCTCCCGTGACGGAACTGTCGGAAGCTCCAGAATCTCACCGGCACGATCGAAGAGCCAGATCAGGTCGTAGCGGTCTTCGGGCCAGCTCTGCGGCACCGTCGTCTGATTGCCTACAATCAGGTTTCCGATCGTGGGGATATCCTGGTGCTGCCAGCAGATCAGGACGATCCCCAGGCGACCGATTGCATCGGCCACCAGAGCCTGTTCCTCGCCTTTCGTGTGGGTCGTCACCGGCGCCAGGGTGAGCGCCGCCGCCAGGGGGGCCACGGTCTGCAAGGGCCGCCTGCTGCGGCTGCCCACCCTGACCTTCTTCCCACCGATCCGCACCTCCTTCTTTCCCGATCCCGCGGCGAAGATCACAACTGGCCGCGGCACGAGAGGATCGTCCGCATTCGCCCCTGGCCCCGCGAAGACCGCAGCTAAGGCGCCCGCATGCTGCCAGCCGCGCACGGTCAGGGATTCGGGGTCGGCGGTTCCGTCCTCTCTGGATGCCCTTGTGCCTCGGCTTTCTGGTCGGCTTCTGAGCGTGACGAATGACGATGATCTGATCGGCGGGCATCGCTGATCTCCGACAGAAGAGCTACAAGCCTCGCTCGAGAGTGAACCATGCCAAGTTCAGCGCCGCTACGGTCTTCTTCACCAGCCTGCTCTCATGATCGCTGTCAAGCCATTGTTTCATAGCCATTACCCGGACGCTGCCGAGTGGCGCATGCGTGTAGATGCGCAGGGCAGGAGACGGAACTGAAGACGTCGGTTGAACAAGCTCTCATACGCGGGTTGGGTACCGCATGACCGTGGTTTCGTCTTGGGGCTGCCTCACTCTAGGGGACGAGCGTCGATCCGGGACCGGCTCATAACAGCGCAGGAGGGTTCCCCACCGCGGTCCGTCCCCAACCCTGCGCATCGGTAAGGTTCGAGGCTCTGGTTTTCTCCGCGTCAAGCGTGGGCTGGCGTCACGGTGCGGGCAATGGCCCAGATGAAGCCGACCATCTCGCGGGCGATCGCGGTCGTGACCACGACTTTCGGCTTGCCCGCCGCCATCAGGCGTCGATAGCGCTCGCACAACCGGAGCTGGCCTTTCCAGGCGATGTCGCGCACCGCCGCGGGCAACGCTTCGATCCGGTCGTGAAGCTTACGGCTGACACGGGCCTGCATCCGGTAGCTCCAGGCACCTTCGATGAGAACCCGGCGCGCAAGACGTTGCCGGCCTTGGTGATGCCACCACGGCGAACAGAAGCGCCGCTGGAATGTTCCGAGGGTGTCGGCCCGAGATAGGCCATCAACTGCCGCGGATTGTCGAACCGGGAGAAATCCCCGACCTCGGCGACAACCGTCACCGCCACGACGAAGGCCACCCCGCGCATCGCCTGCAGGGCCTCGACCACTGGCGCCAGGCTCCAGCGCGGCAGGAGTTCGGCGATCTGCTTCGTCAGGCGCTCGACGCGGGCCTCGGCATCGGCGACGGCGTGGATATAATCCTGGAGCACGATCTGCTGGGCGGGATGCTCGAACCGGATCGTCGTCAGCCAGCGGCGGTAGACCACGGTCCAGCCCTTTTTCCCGGCATGGACCCGACCGTGCCGCAACAGAAACCCCTGAAGATGCTGCCGGGCTTTGCCCAGGACACGAACCGCCGTTGCCCGTGCCCGGACCAGAATCTCGCATCGCTTCGTGAGCCGCGTCGGGGACCCAGACCGCCGTCAACTCGCCCGCCCGGTGCAGCTTCGCCAGCATGATGCCGTCTCGCCGGTCGGTCTTCACCCGGTCACCGGTCTTCACCGGGATGAGCGAGGGCGCGACAACCACGCAATCGTGCCCGAGATCGGTCAGCTGCCGGTAGAGGCCATAGCCGCAGGGCCCGGCTTCGTAGCAGAAGTGAAGCTGACGCCCGCCACTACCCAGCTTCTCGGCCAGCCTGCGGACGTCGTCGGCGCGGTTGTTGATCGTGCCCCAGTGGCGAAACTCACCGCCCCGCTCTTCCCCTGCGATGGCGACCGAGATCGTCGCCTTGTGGACGTCCAGCCCAACAAAGATGGTATTCTGCACGCGGTCTCTCCTCCATTCTTGAGGCTCGGCGCCAGCCCGTCTGGCGAAATCCTCGAAGGAGAATGCCGCGGGAGGAGACCACCAGCCCAGCTTGGCCACACCGCGATCATGGGGTAGGGCCGCACCACCCGCCGCATCGGCTCGCCATAACTCAAGCCGTGATCGAACTTGCCGGTCTCGAGAAAGGTCATCACCTGGGCGATCACCAAGGGGTTGTTCATCATGAAGGTATGGGTCACCGGCAGCACAATATGGTCGGCCATGCCCTCGACCCGGGTGCTCGCCACCGAGACCGTGCCGTCGTCAGGCCCCGGCAGAAGGCTCGAGAACAACGGGTTCACCGAGCGGTCGCCGGCGATCACCCCGAGATCGAAATCGACCGGTCCGAGTCGCCGCGGCGATGCCGCCGGTGCCTAGCTCGTGCCCGGCCGGTCCGGTCAGCCTGTCGAAGATCGCAAGGTCCGCGAAAGCGTCCACCACCTCCGAGCCCTGGTTCGGCGGCGCCAGCATCACCACGCGCCCGAGGTTCTCCGGCCGGTTCAGCCGCAGCCAGCCGCGCGCCAGGATCCCGCCCATCGAATGGGTGACGAAGCTGACCCGGTCCTCGCCGCAGGCTTCCACCGCGCTGGTCACATAGCCGAAGAGCGCCTCGATCGACATCTCGGTGGACGGATAGCCGTCGTTCACCACCCGGTAGCCGGCCGCGGCCAGCATCGCCGCCATCACCCGGAACGAGGCGCCGCTGCGCCCGAGCCCGTGCAGCAGCACCACGCACTCCCCCTCCCCGGCCGCCACGCTCGCCGTCGCCGCCCGCGCCGCCGAGGGCAGCGGCGCGACCAGCGCCAGGATCAGCCAGAGGCGGGCGAACGAGCGGGCCATGCCGCCCGACACTGCGGGCCCGGCGCGCCCAGATCAAGGGCCGCGCCGACCCTCGCCTCGCCTCCGGACCGGATGAGCGAGGCTCCAGTGGCAACTGCCGGGAGTCGATCCCCTTGGCGAGCATGGCGCTGAGCACCCGCGAGGAGCTTGTGGGCGGTGGCGATGAGGGCGACCTTGCTGGGTTCGGCCGCGGCCTGCAGGCGCCCGCGGAGGCAGGCGGACAGCGGAACGGTGCTGCGTCAACCGGGCGGTGGGGTCAGCCCCGGCCGCCACACTTGTGGTAGGCTTGGCGCACGTCGGCGCGACCCCGGACCAAAAAGGCGTGGCTATAATGCAGCCTCGCCCGGAGCCCGTGGCGGAGGGCGCGCGCCCGCCCGTCGCTTGTGATCGGGCCGCGCCTGCCCATCGGCAGGAACGTGGAGAGGTGCCGCCTCAATCGGGCGGTCAGCCCCGGCCGCCGCACTCGTGATAGGCTTGGCGGATGTCGGCGCGGGTGATGCCGGCGTCGCGCAGGAAGTGGTCCTCGCAGTCGAGCATGTGCCGGTAGCCGTGGCGCGCCTTGGCGCGGGCCAGCATCTCGCGGACGGTGGCGGCGGCGCGATCGGCCATCCTATGAAGCGCGCGGCGGATCCCGAGGTCGGCGGCGGTGTGGGTGAGGGCGGTCATGGCTCTGGTCCTTCGGGTTTGCCGGGAGGGCCTGATGTCCTCCCCGATGACCAGCACCATGCCCGATTCGCCGGCCGTCCCCTGTGACGGAAGTCACAGCGATCTAGGCCCTGATCTCGCGGGCCGCCGCGCATCGGATCTTCCCTGGCCTCTCAGCAAGATGCGAACGATCCGCGCCTCAGGCGCGAACCATCCCCGGCCGCAGGTAGCCGAGCACGACGGCGATGCCGTGGGCGCGGCGGCGCGGCCATCGGCGGCCTCGCCGTCGAGGGGGGCGTCGAAGATCACCGAGAGGGTGTGGATGTTCGACATGTAGAAATAGCTGATGCCGGCGACGGTGATGTAGAGCTGCACCGGATCGACGCCGGCGCGGAAGATGCCCATCGCCTCGCCGGCGGCGAGCACCTCGCGGATCTGGGCGACCAGCGGCGAGTGCAGCGCGCGGATCTCCGGGATCGCGTTGATGAAGGCGGCCGCGCTGGATGTTCTCGGTGGCGAGCAGCCGCAGGAACCACGGGTGCTCGCGGAAGTGGTCGAAGGTGAAGCCGACCAGCTTCTCCATCGCCTGCGCCGGAGGCAGCTCGCCGAGGTGCAGCGCCGCCTCGCCGTCGCGGATCTCGCGGTAGGCTTCGAGCAGCACGCGGGCGTAGAGCGCCTCCTTGTTGCCGACGTAGTGGTAGAGCATCCGCTTGTTGGCGCCGGCCCGCTCGGCGATCCGGTCGACGCGGGCGCCGTCGAGGCCGTGCTCGACGAACTCCTCGCGCGCGGCGACCAGGATGTCGCGCTTGGTGCGGTCCGGGTCGCGGGGACGCCGGACGGGCGGCTCGGCATCGGCGGTGTCGGGCAGGGCCATGGTACCTCCCGGTGCCCGAGCGGCTTGACAGCGATCGCGGCGTCGAAATAGTAACCGATGCGTTACTTCTCTGGCAATGGACCTCCGCGTGCAGACCAACAAGCGTCGGCTGGCGATCGTCGGCACCGGCCACCGCGGCGCCGGGACCTGGGGCCGGGACGTGCCGGAGACCTGCGGCGAGCATGTGGCGCTGGTGGGCTTGAGCGATCTCAATCCGGCGCGGCTGGCGGTGGTCGCCGAGATGCTCGGAGTCGCAGGGCGCGGCGGTCGGCACCGACCTCGACGCGGTGCTGGCGGCGAGCCGGCCGCATACGCTGGTGGTCTGCACCCGCGACGACACCCATGCCGACATCATCGTGCGTGCGCTGGAGGCCGGCATCGACGTCGTCACCGAGAAGCCGATGGCGACGACGGCCGCGGACTGCCGGCGCATCCTCGCGGCCGAGGCGCGCACCGGGCGGCGGGTCGATGTAGCGTTCAACTACCGCTTCGCGCCGACCTCGCGGAAGATCCGCGAGCTCCTGGCCTCGGGGCGGATCGGCGAGGTCGCCTCGGTCGATTTCCACTGGTATCTCGATACCGAGCACGGCGCCGACTATTTCCGGCGCTGGCATGCCTACAGGCGGCACTCCGGCAGCCTCTTCGTGCACAAGGCGACGCATCACTTCGACCTGCTGAACTGGTGGATCGACGCCGATCCGGAGCGGATCTTCGCGCAGGGCGCGCTCCGCAAGTACGGCGCCGCGGGGCCGTACCGCTGGACGCGCTGCCGGGGCTGTCCGCATGCCGGCGCGTGCGAGTTCTATCTCGACATCGACGCAGACCCCTGGCTCGAGGCGCTCTACGAGGCGCCGTCGGCGGAGGACGGCTACCTGCGCGATGCCTGCGTCTATCGCGAGGACATCGACATCTGGGACACGATGACCGCGGCGATCCGCTACGCCAACGGGGTGCAGGTCAGCTATTCGCTGAACTGCTTCATGCCGATCGAGGGGTATCATCTCGCCTTCAACGGCACCGAGGGGCGGATCGAGGTGCGCATGTACGAGAAGCAGGCGTTCGAGGCGCCGCACGGCCGGGACGAGATCCTGCTGCTCGGCACCGACCGCTCGGTGGAGCGGATCGTGGGTCGAGCATGGGCCGGGCGGGCATTTCGGCGGCGACCCGCTGCTGCACCGGAGCCTGTTCGTGCCGGAGCGCGACGATCCGCTCAGCCAGCGGGCCGGGGCGCGGGCGGGGGCGCTGTCGGTGCTGACCGGGATCGCGGCGGCGCAGAGCGCCGAGACCGGGCGGCCGGTCGATATCCTGCCGCTGCTCGAGGCCGGCTAGCGCCGCGCGCTCAAGGCACCGCGACCGGTCGCGCTCCCGTTTTGCCGATCGCGCCATGATTCGGGCGGCCCGCCGCCCGGCAAGCGCCTTCGCGCGGGCGCGACAGTGGAAACATTCATCCCGCAGCGCGGAGCGAGACTGAAAAGCCCGTCGGCTAGAGCGTGTCCGTCAGGAGGCGCGGCGCTGCGCGCCCGGTCGGCCGTCTTCGACGTGCTGGCCAATGGCTGCCCGGTATCGATGGAAATCGACGCCGGCTGAACCCTCAGCGACGAAAGGCGTTTGCGATGTCGAGACTGCGTTATCATCCGGTGGCCCCGAGCCTGGTGGCCGCCTTCGGCCCGGACCTGGCGGCGGATTGCGATCCCGACTTCGCCGCGCTGCGCGCCTGGCACGACACCTGCCGGCGTCCCGAGCCGGTCCGCCGCGAGGCGCCGGTCGGCCGGCGGCTGCCGGTGAACTTCGTGGACTTCATCCGGGAGGCCTGAGCCCGAACCCGCAGCGCCGGCCGGCCGCGATGATGGCCGGCCGTGCGGTTCCCGCAATCTGTCGCGAGGGAGACGCTCGAGATGCAGCGCACCGACGTCCTCGTCGTCGGCGCCGGCCAGGCCGGCCTCGCGATGAGCCATTGCCTGAGCGCGCGCGGGATCGCGCACGTCGTCCTCGAGCGCGGCCGCGTCGGCGAGAGCTGGCGCAGCGAGCGCTGGGACTCGCTGCGGCTCTTGACCCCGAACTGGATGAGCCGGCTGCCCGGCCACGGCTATTCCGGGCCGGACCCCGACGGCTTCATGGCGCGCGACGAAGTGATCGCGATGCTCGACGACTACGCCCGCCGCTCGCGGGCGCCGGTGGTCGGCCGCGCGCCGGTGCGGGCGCTGGCCGCGGCGGGCGACGGCTATCGCGTCGAGACCGAGGCCGGCGGCTGGCTGGCCCGCGCCGTCGTGGTGGCGACCGGCGCCTGCGGCCGGCCGCGGCTGCCCGGCTTCGCCGCGGCGCTGCCGGCGGGCGTCGTCCAGGTCACGCCCGACGGCTATCGGCGGCCGGCGGACCTGCCCGACGGCGGCGTGCTGGTGGTGGGCGGCTCGTCGACCGGGCTGCAGCTCGCGCAGGAGATCCACGCCTCGGGGCGGCCGGTGACGCTGGCGGTCGGCCGGCACCTGCGGATGGTGCGCCGCTACCGCGGCCGCGACATCTTCGCCTGGCTGGAGCTGGCCGGGATCACCGGCGAGAGCTGGCGGCGGGTCCCGGACATCGCCGCCGCCCGGCGGCAGCCGTCGATGCAGCTCTCGGGCCGCGGGCGGCTCGATCTGGCGGGGCTGGCGGCGGAGGGGGTGCGGGTCACCGGACGGCTCAAGGGCATCGACGGCGCGCGGCTGGTGCTCGGCGACGAACCTCGCCGAGGACTGCGCCGCCTCGGATGCGCGGCTGCGCCGGGTGCTCGGCCGGATCGACGTGGCGATCGCCGCCTCGGGGATCGCGGCGCCGCGCGGATCCGGCGGCCTGGGAGAGCCCGGAGCATCCGGTGAGCGACCTGCAGAGCCTCGATCTGCGAGGCCGAGGGCATCCGCAGCCTGGTCTGGGCGACCGGCTACGCGCGGGACTATCCTTGGCTGAAGCTGCCGGTGCTCGACGCGCGCGGGCGAGATCGCCCACCGCGGCGGGGTCACGGCGGCGCCGGGGCTCTATGCGCTGGGGCTGCGCTTCCTCTGCCGGCGGAACTCGAACTTCATCGACGGCGTCGGCCGCGACGCCGAGGCGATCGCGACCGGCATCGCGCGGCGAGCTTCCGCGCGCCGCTCGCCGCGTGAGGCCGGCATGAGACCTCGCGCTTTCCTACGACGTGATGTCGTCGGCGCCCGCCCGGCGGGCGCCGCCACCGCGCTGATGCTGGCCCGCGCCGGGGCGCGGGTGCTGCTGGTGGACCGCGACGCACCGGGGACCGACACGCTCTCGACCCACGCGCTGATGCGCGGCGGGGTGATGCAGCTCAGGAAATGGGGCCTCGCCGACCGGCTGGCGGCGGCGGGGACGCCGGCGGTGCGCCGGACCACCTTCTACTACGGCCGTGAGGCGGTGGCGATCGACATCAGGGCGCAGCACGGCGTCGCGGCGCTGATGGCGCCGCGGCGCACGCTGCTCGACCCGATGCTGGCGGCGGCCGCGGCGGCGGCCGGAGCCGAGCTGCGCTACGGCGTTGCCTTCGAGGACGTGCTGCGCGACGACGCCGGCCGGGTGACCGGGGCGCGGTTGCGGCTGGACGGTGCCTCGATGGCTGTACGCGCCGAGCGGGTGATCGGCGCCGACGGCCGGCGCTCGACCGTGGCGCGCGCGGTGGGCGCGCCGATGACGCTGCCGCGGACGGCACGGCTGCGCGGTGCGCTACGGCTATGTCGCCGGGCTCGAGGATCGCGGCTACCGCTGGCACTTCGGCCGCAAGGCGACGGCCGGCGCAATCCCGACCAACGATGGGCTGCACGTGGTCTTCGTCGGGATGCCCAAGGCGCGGCTCCGCGACGGCGCGAGCTTCGCCGCGGTGCTGGCCGAGGTGCATGGCGGCCTCGCCGAGGAGGTCGCCGCCGGCGTCCTCGCCACCCGCCCGGTCGCCTTCGCCGGCGAGCCCGGGTTCCTGCGCCGGCCGGCGGGGCCGGGCTGGGCGCTGGTCGGCGACGCCGGCTACTTCAAGGATCCGGTCACCGCCCATGGCATCACCGACGCGCTGCGCGACGCCGAGCTGGTCGCCCGCGCGGTGCTGGCGGGCACCGACGCGGCGATGGCGGCCTACGAGGCGACGCGCGACACGCTGTCCCGGCCGCTCTTCGCCGCGACCGACGCGCTGGCCGGGCTCGGCTGGAGCTTCGGGAAGGCCAAGGCACTGCATGCCGACCTGAACAAGGCGATGAAGGCCGAGCAGGAGTGGCTGGCGGCGGGCGCCGAGCCCTTCGCCCGGGCGGCCTGAGGGCAAGCGACGGAACGACTGCCGGGCCGGGCCGTTCCGTGCCATGATCGGCGCGCTTCCGATCGCCAATCCGAGGGGTGCGCCTGCAATGTCCGTCCGGGTTTCCGCCGGCCTGCCGTTCCCGCTCGGCGCAAGCTGGGACGGGTCGGGGGTCAACGTCGCGGTCTTCTCCGCCAACGCGACCAGGATCGAGCTCTGCCTCTTCGACGTCGACGGGCGGCGGGAGACCGACCGGATCGCGCTGCCGGAGTTCACCCACGAGGTCTGGCACGGCTATTTCCCCGACCTCAGGCCAGGGCAGCTCTACGGGCTGCGCGCGCATGGGCCGTATGCGCCGGAGGCCGGGCACCGGTTCAACCCGAACAAGCTGCTGCTCGATCCCTACACCCGGGCGCTTGCGGGCGAGCTGCGCTGGCACGATTCGCTCTACGGCTACCGGATCGGCAATCCGCGGGCGGATCTCTCGTTCGACAAGCGCGACAGCGCGCGGGCGATGCCGAAGTGCCGGATCATCGACCCGGCGCATACCTGGGGCGCCGGACCGGACGCCGCGCCGCGGCTGGGCGGAGACCGTGGTCTACGAGGCCCACGTCCGGGGCATGACCATGAGCCATCCCGAGCTGAAGCCGCCGGTCGCGGGCACCTTCGAGGGGCTGGGCTCGCCGCAGGTGGTCGAGCATCTGGCCAAGCTCGGGGTGACGGCGATCGAGCTGATGCCGATCCAGGCGTTCTTCGACGACCGGCACCTGGTCGAGAAGGGGCTGAAGAACTACTGGGGCTACAACACCATCGGCTTCTTCGCGCCGGCGCCGCGCTACCTGATGGCCGGCGGCGGGATCGCCGAGTTCAAGCACATGGTGCAGCGGCTGCACGAGGCCGGGGATCGAGGTGATCCTCGACGTGGTCTACAACCACACCGCCGAGGGCAACCAGCTCGGGCCGACGCTGAGCTTCCGCGGGCTCGACAACGCCAGCTACTACGTGCTGGCTGACGACCCGCGCTACTATTTCGACACCACCGGCTGCGGCAACAACGTCAACCTGAGGCATCCGCGGGTGGTGCAGATGGTGATGGACAGCCTGCGCTACTGGGTCGAGGACTGCCACGTCGACGGCTTCCGCTTCGACCTGGCCGTGACGCTGACCCGCGATCGGGAGGCGGTCGACTTCAACAGCCCGTTCCTCGACGCGGTGACGCAGGACCCGGTGCTCGCCAAGGTCAAGATGATCTCGGAGAGCTGGGACCTCGGCAAGTACGGCTACCAGGTCGGCTCCTTCCCGCCGGGCTGGGCGGAGTGGAACGGGCGGTTCCGCGACGTGGTGCGGGCCTACGTCAAGGGCGACCCCGGCACGGTCGACGACTTCGCGCGCAACCTGCTCGGGTCGGGCGACATCTTCGACCGCCGCGGCCGGCGGCCTTGGGCGAGCGTCAACTTCATCACCGCGCACGACGGCTTCACGCTGGCGGATCTCTACGCCTACAACGGCAAGCACAATCGAGGCGAACCGCGAGGAGAACCGTGACGGCGCCGACGACAACCGCTCGTGGAACTGCGGCGTCGAGGGGCCGACCGACGACCCGGCGATCCTCGATCTGCGCCACCGGATGCGGCGCTTCGCGATCGCCACGCTGATCGTGAGCCAGGGCGTGCCGATGATCCTGATGGGCGACGAGAACGGCCGCACCCAGAGCGGCAACAACAACGCCTATTGCCAGGACAGCCAGCTCGCCTGGATGGACTGGAGCGACGATCCGCGCGAGGCGGCGCTCTGCGACTTCGTCGGCGGCGCCCTCCGGCTCCGCGCCGAGCTGCCGCAGCTCGCGGCGCCGCACTGGCTGCGCGGCGATCCGGTCCGGGAGGGCGGCCTGCCCGGGGTGCGCTGGCTGCGGCCGGATGGCGTGCCGATGACCGAGACGGAGTGGAAGAACCCCGACGTGCGGGCGCTGATGGTGGCGCTCGCCGGCGCCGACGGGTCGGAGGCGCTGCTGCTGGTCAGCGCCGCCTTCGACGCGGTGGCCTTCGTGCTGCCGGCAACCGGCTCGAAGCGGGCGTGGCGGCTGCGGCTCGACAGCGGCAGCGGCGAGATCGATCCCGAGACCCCGCCGCTCGCCGAGGGTGCGGCGGTGAGCGTCGCCGGGCGGAGCCTGCGGCTCTACAGCCGCTAGCCGCGGGCCGCAGCGTCCGGGCGCCGGCAAGCGACTTGCCGGCGGGGCGGGGATGTGCGACACGTCTCCCGGCCGACGGGAGTGTGGCGGTGCAAGGGTCTGATTTTGCGGAGCTGTTGCTGGTGACTGCCATCGCCGGAGCCGACGCTTGAGCCTCATCACCGAGACGGCCGGGCTTGCCGAATTCTGCGCGGAGGCGGCGCGATACCCCTATGTCACGGTCGACACCGAGTTCCTGCGCGAGCGGACCTATTATGCCCAGCTCTGCCTGGTACAGCTGGCGCGCCCGGGCAGCGGCAACGAGGGGGCAGTGCTGGTCGATACGCTGAGCGACCGGCTGTCGTTGGAGCCGCTCTACGAGCTCTTCCGCAACCGGAACGTGGTGAAGGTCTTTCACGCCGCCCGGCAGGACCTCGAGATCTTCCAGACCGAGGCGGGCGTGCTGCCCGCGCCCTTCTTCGACACCCAGGTGGCGGCGATGGTCTGCGGCTACGGCGATCAGGCGGGATACGAGACGCTGGTGCGCCAGATCGCCCGGGCCACGATCGACAAGTCGTCGCGCTTCACCGACTGGAGCCGGCGGCCGCTCAGTGCGGCGCAGATGACCTATGCGCTGGCCGACGTGACGCATCTGCGGCGGGTCTACGAGGTGCTGTCGCGGCGGCTGGAGGAAACCGGCCGCGGGCCCTGGGTGCAGGAGGAGCTGGCGATCCTGACCGATCCCGCCACCTACACCAGCGAGCCCGCGGAGGCCTGGACCCGGATCAAGACCCGCTCGACCGCGCCGCGGTTCCTCGCGGCTCTGCGCGAGCTCGCCAGGCTGCGCGAGACGATGGCACAGAGCCGCAACGTGCCGCGGGCGCGGATCCTCAAGGACGATGCGTTGCTGGAGCTCGCGGCCAACCGCCCAAAGACACCCGAAGATCTGGCGAAGTCGCGACTGCTGCTGCGCGAGGCGCGGCGCGGCGAGGTCGCCGACGGGATCCTGGCGGCGATCGCGACGGCGGAGGCGATCCCGGCCGCGGACGTGCCGCCGGCGCCGGATCAGCCGTCGCGGAAGCCGGGCGCGGAGGCGCTGGCGGATCTGCTCCGGGTGCTGCTTGAAGGCGCGGGGGGAGGCCGAGGGGGTGGCGCAGCGGCTGATCGCGTCGGGCGCCGATCTCGACGCGCTCGCGAGCGGCGAGGATGCGGATATCCCGGCGCTGCACGGCTGGCGGCTCGAGGTCTTCGGCAAGGACGCGCTGCGGCTGAAGCGCGGCGAGATCGCGCTCTCCGCCGCCGGCGGCTCGGTCACGGTCGTGCCGCTCACCTGATCGGGGCTCAGGCGCCGCCGACTGCGAGCGGCAGGGCGGTGGTGCTCTTGATCTCCTCCATCGACAGCGCCGAGGTCACGTTGAAGATCGAGACCTCCTTGATCAGCGAGCGGTAGAAGACATCGTAGCCGTGGGCGTTGGTCACCCGGACCTTGAGGATATAGTCGATGTCTCCGGCCAGCCGGTGGGCCTCGAGCACCTCGGGGCGCGACTGCACGGCCTTCAGGAAGCGGTCGAGCCAGTCGGCGTCGTGCTGGGAGGTGCGGATGAGCACGAAGAAGCAGCTCTCGAGCCCGAGCTTGTCCGGATCGAGAATCGCGACCTCGGCCTTGATCACGCCGGAAGCGCGCAACTTGCGGATTCGGTTCCAGACCGGCGTCTTGGAGGCGCCTACCCGCCGGGCGATCTCGTCGAGCGGAAGGCCGGCATCCTGCTGCAGCAGCACAAGGATATTCCTGTCGAGATCGTCGAGTGCGGCCGCCATTCCCTGCTTCCTTCCGGGAGGTGAACTGTGTTCGCGATGATCGGGAGATAGCAGGACGGTTTCCTTATTTGAAGCGGAGGATTGAGGCTTTTAGGGAAAATGTCCTATGTTCCAGGCTGACAGGGACCCGAGGCCGAACGCATGCGACACTACCCGGTATTTCTCGATCTGCGCGACCGCCGTGTCGTCGTCGCCGGCGCCGGGCCGGTCGCGGTCGCCAAGCTGCGCCTGCTGATGAAGACCGAGGCCGAGATCGTCGTCTACGGGCCGCGGCCGTCGGCGGCGGTCAGGGCATGGGCGGCCGAGCGGCGAATCGCGCTTTTCGAACGCGAGCTCGAGGCTGCCGACGCCGCCGGCGCGGCGCTGGTCTATGGCGCGACCGGCGATGCGGCGGCGGATGCGCGGGTGGCGGAGATCGCGCGCGCGGCGGGCGTGCTGGTCAATATCGTCGACAACCTCGAGGACAGCGACTTCATCACCCCGGCGATCGTCGATCGCGACCCGGTGACGGTGGCGATCGGCACCGAGGGCGCGGCGCCGGTGCTGGCGCGCAAGATCAAGGCCGAGATCGAGGCGCTGCTGCCGGCGACGCTGGGCGGCTCACCCGGATCGGACAGGGGTTCCGGCACCGGATCGAGGCGCTCGATTCGCGGGCGCGCCGGCTGTTCTGGACGCGGTTCTATTTCGAACGCGGCCCGCGGGCGCTGGAGTCCGGCGAGGATGCGGCGCGCGACGAGCTGGAACAGATGCTGCACGAGGGCGTCGCCGCCCGGCGCGGCGTGGTGCATCTGGTCGGCACCGGCCCCGGCGATCCGGAGCTGATGACGCTGAAGGCGCGGCGGCTGCTGCACGGCGCCGACGTGGTGATCCATGACCGGCTGGTGCCGCAGGCGATCCTGGAGCTCGCCCGGCGCGAGGCGACGATTCTCGAGGTGGGCAAGACCGCTTACGGACCGTCGTGGAAGCAGGACGACATCAATGCGCTGATCGTCAGGCACGCGCTCGCGGGCGCGACGGTGGTGCGGCTCAAGGGCGGCGATCCGGCGGTCTTCGGGCGGCTCGACGAGGAGATCGAGGCGCTGGAGGCGGCGGGCATTCCCTACGGCGTGGTGCCTGGCGTGACCTCGGCCAGCGCGGCGGCGGCGGTGATCGGCCAGTCGCTGACCCGGCGCGGACGCAATTCCAGCTTCCGCTTCATGACCGGGCACGATGTCGACGGCTTCGCCGAGCACGACTGGCGCGAGCTGGCCAAGCCCGGCGCGACCGCGGCGATCTACATGGGCGTGAAGGCCGCGACCTTCGTGCGCGGGCGCCTGCTGATGCACGGCGCCGCCGCCGATACGCCGGTGACGGCGGTCGAGAACGCCACCCGGCC
>CAVVSO010000018.1:0-11677 GCA_963750745.1 uncultured Alphaproteobacteria bacterium
TTTTTTTTTTATGTATCATCTGCTTCGACTCGACGTATTGCTGCGGCTGGTGGCACTCTCGGTCGAGGGAACGCCGCGTTTCGGCTATTTTCGCGCCAACGCGGCCGGCACGATCGTCGAGCGGCGGGGATTGCCCCGCCTGGTCGCGCCGCGCTATGCCCCGGCCTGCCCGCTCTGGGTGCTCTACCGCGCCCAGCAGTCACCAGAGGCGGTGATCCGCCAGCGCGCGGTCTTCCCAAACGGCGACCGCTTCGTGTTCTTAGCACGGGCCCACAACACCGGACCCACCGGCTTCGGCAAGCCTCGCCACTATCTGACCGACATGCTTGCGATGACCGAGGCCGACGCCGGGCTCACGGCCTACGCCCCCGCCGCCGGGGTGCCGGTAGGAGGTTGGCCCCGCCTGCCGCATCTGTCCCCGCCACGAGTGTCCTCAGCGCGTGGACGACCTGATGTCCAGCTAACGCTTCGCTTGCAGACAACCGCGCACCCGTCGCTTAGGCTGACGCCAAGATCCGCCGTCCGACGGACGGTTGGGGGAGTACGGCGCGATGGGGTTTCGCGTGCAACTGGTCGAGGACGAACCAAACATCGTCGTTACGCTCACCTATCTCCTCGAGCGCGCCGGATTTGAGGTTTCGACCAAGACAGACGGCGAGGCCGCGCTGACCGCGGCGCTAGCCGACCCGCCGGCCGTAATGATCCTCGACGTTGCGCTGCCGGTTCTCAGCGGGCTTGAGGTGCTGCGACGGCTGCGCGCCGACGACCGTGGCAGACATGTCCCAGTGATCATGCCGACCGCCAAGGGGCGCGCCGCCGATCGCGAAACTGCGCTCGGCGGTGGCGCGAATATCTACCTCACCAAGCCCTTTTCCAATGCCGAACTGGTTGCAGCGGTCCGCCGGATGGCAGGCGCCGGGTTTGGTTGATCGCTCGTCCGGCCAATTCCCGTCCTGCATTCACAATGCGAGGCCCTTTTCGAGC
Source organism: uncultured Alphaproteobacteria bacterium (assembly GCA_963750745.1). Lineage (GTDB taxonomy): Bacteria > Pseudomonadota > Alphaproteobacteria > Rhodobacterales > Rhodobacteraceae > Amaricoccus. The sequence goes on from CAVVSO010000018.1 coordinate 985, forward strand.
GAATGACTACCAGAGATTGTTCGACCCCAGTCCCGTTCCTCCTGCAAAGCCTGCCCAGTGGCCGAGTCGCCTGACTGTGACCTCGTCACCGACTCCGACATAGAGGCCCCGCTTTCCGAGCCGCTCGCACGATTGAAGGTGAAATTGAGACCTTATCAAAAGACGAATGTCGGACCAACTCTGATTAGTCTATATAGATCAAACACTTAGTCGGAGCCTGTTTGATGGTGAGTTGGCGAGGTAAGCGAAGGGTAAGCGACAAGGAGGTTTCTAGCGATTCGGAGGCTTGCGGACCGACACGCAATAGCGCAACGTCGGGCAGGGGCAATGCGGCGTGGGTCACCTTCAGTCGCTAGGCTTGCCGAAAACGGCGAAGTGGAGGTCAGTCGATGACCTTATCGACGCTGGCCGTCAAGTCCCCGAAATCGTAGCAGCTGCGGTCAATGCGGCGGAAGCTTCGACCAAGCGCGCCAGCACGGACCCCGCATTCCTCGGTGTCGTCGACGCGCTCGTCATGCTGCCCCTAATCGCACGTGGGCCAGGCTTCCAGGATTTTCTGGCCGAGCGCGGGGTTTCCGCCCAGTCACTCCCCGATCTTCTCGTTGGGCTCGGTCGGCATCTCGACCAAGCGCCGAGCCTCGTCGGACTTCGGCGAGATGGCGCGACGCCGATCAGGGGTCAAAATTCCGTGCCGATTGACACCTTGGAATTTCTACCAGAATGGCGGTTTCACAGCGCCCGGGCAGTGCTCAAGCTGGCTTTTGCTGAGCCTCTCCGTTACGGGCAGAATGGAGCGTATGGAACACCGAAACTCTCCTTTCCTTTCCGGTACTTATCGGAGAAATCCGGCGTTGTTGCATAGAAGTGCCTGAGGATTTTGGCGATTCACATCTCGGGACGGTTCTGATTCACGCTGTGGATGGCACAGCGCACCCCCAACCCTCCCGCCGCCAGCGCGAAGCCGCGCTACCGCGTCACCAACTGGCGTGAATACAACCGCGCGCTGGTCGCGCGGGGCGCGATCACGCTGTGGATCGACGAGGGGGTGCTCGCCGGCTGGCGCGCGACCGGCGGCCGGGGCCTGCCCTACAGTGACGCCGCGATCCTCTGTGCGCTCAGCCTGCGGATGGTGTTCCGACTGCCGCTGCGTCAGACCCAGGGCTTCCTTCTCAGCCTGAAGCAACTGCTCGGGCTGACGATCGAGGTGCCGCACTACTCCACCTTCTCCCGCCGCGCGGCCACGCTGGTGGTGCCGCAGCTCAACCGCCCCGCCGGCGACGGTCCGCTGCACCTCGCGATCGATGCTACCGGGCTGAAGGTCCACGGCGAGGGCGAGTGGAAGGTCCGTACCCACGGCAAGGACAAACGCCGGGTCTGGCGCAAACTGCACCTCGGCGTGGACACCACCACCGGCGAGCTTCTCGCCCATGCGCTCACCCCCAGCGAGACCCACGACGGCACCGAGCTGCCGGGCCTGCTCGCACAGGTCGAGGGGCCGATTGCCGCGGTCTACGGCGACAAGGCCTATGACGCCTTCGACATCCACCGCGCCATCCTGGCCCGCGAGGCGAGACCCGTGATCCCGCCGCGCAAGGGTGCCGCCATCCGCCCGCCGCCAAGGCTCAAGCACCCGCCTCCCACCCGCGGCCAAGCGGTCGCGCGCATCGCCGAAGTCGGCCGCAAGGCCTGGAAGCAGGAGGCCGGCTACCACCGCCGCTCCCTCGCCGAAACCGCCATGTCCCGCTACAAGACCATCATCGGCCCCAGCCTGAAGGCACGCACCTTTCTCAATCAGCAGGCCGAGGCCGCCATCGCCGTGCAATGCCTCAACCGCTTCACCACCCTCGGCATGCCCGTCAGCGTCCGGATCGCCTGAACTCGGCGGGGAAAGGGGCCCCACGACCTCAGAAGCGTCTATGCAACAACGCCGAGTAAATCCGGAAAGGAAAGCGAGATGGTGCTGCCGCAGAGATTTGAACTCTGGACCTCGTCCTTACCAAGGACGCGCTCTACCCCTGAGCTACGGCAGCGACTCGCGACGTCACCGCTCCATAGTGGACCGGCCCCCGTTCTTCAACGCCCTTTCGCACACCCGTTCTGGACCCCGCACCCGCCTTGCGCTAGACAGGCGCCATGCCCGAGACGACCGTCCCGCCGAAGCCGCCCAAGGCCCCGGAAAACGGGCAGAAATCCGCCCGCCTCGCCGCCGCGCTCCGTGCGAACCTCGCGCGGCGCAAGGCGCAAAAGCGGGCGCGCAAGGCCCCCGAGCAGGGCGACAAGCAACAAGGATAAAGAGGCAAGATGGACAGCATCCTCGTGCACGGCGGTCAGCGCCTGAAAGGCGCGATCCCGATTTCCGGCGCCAAGAACGCGTGCCTCACGCTGATGCCCGCAGCACTCCTCACCGACGAGCCGGTCACCCTGACCAACGCCCCCCGCCTCTCCGACATCCGCACGATGACCCAGCTCCTCGAAAGCCTCGGCTGCGAGGTCGCCACCCTCCAGCACGGCCGGGTGCTGGTGATCGGCACCCAGTCGATCGCCAACCACCGCGCCGACTACGACATCGTCCGCAAGATGCGCGCCTCGATCCTGGTCCTCGGCCCGATGCTGGCCCGCGACGGCCGTGCCGTGGTCTCGCTCCCCGGCGGCTGCGCCATCGGTGCGCGCCCGGTCGACCTGCACCTCAGGGGCCTCGAAGCCCTGGGCGCCGAGCTCGACCTTCGCGACGGCTACGTCCACGCCGCCGCCCCCAACGGGCTGAAGGGTGCCGTCTTTGAGTTCCCGCTGGTCTCGGTCGGCGCCACCGAGAACGTGTTGATGGCGGCAACGCTCGCCCGCGGCACTACCGTGTTGAAGAATGCCGCCCGCGAGCCCGAGATCGTCGACCTCGCCCAATGCCTGCGCCGCATGGGCGCGCAGATCAGCGGCGAAGGCACCGCTACCATCGAGATCAGGGGCGTCGAGCGGTTGCACGGCGCGACGCATCCGGTCGTCGCCGACCGGATCGAGCTCGGCACCTACATGCTCGCCCCGGCAATCGCCGGCGGCGAGGTCGAGCTGGTGGGTGGCCGGCGCGACCTGGTCGGCGTCTTTGCGGACAAGCTCGAGGAGGCCGGCATCGAGGTCACTGCCACCAACAGCGGACTGAAAGTCAGCCGCCAGAACGGCCACGTCGGCGCCGTGGACGTGGCGACCGCGCCCTTCCCGGGCTTTCCTACCGACCTGCAGGCGCAGATGATGGCACTCCTCACTCTGGCCGACGGCGTCAGCCACCTCGAGGAGCATATCTTCGAGAACCGCTTCATGCACGCGCCCGAGCTCGCGCGCATGGGCGCCCGGATCGAAGTGCACGGCGGCATCGCGACGGTGACCGGCGTGGAGAGGCTGAAGGGCGCGCAGGTGATGGCGACCGACCTGCGCGCCAGCGTCAGCCTGATCCTCGCCGGTCTCGCCGCCGAGGGCGAGACCCGCGTCGCGCGGGTCTATCATCTCGACCGCGGCTACGAACGGGTCGAGGAGAAACTTTCGGCCTGCGGCGCCCGGATCGAGCGCATCACGGAACAGGCCGCTTGAGCGAGGACGCCCGCTTCGAGGACGGTGCCGAGGAGCCGCTGCGGCTCCGCGCCGAATCCCGCGCGGATCTCGACGTGATCTCGGCCTTCGTGCAGGACGCCGTCGCCCAGACGACAGAGATCGCCTGGACGCGGCGGCGGCACCGCTTCGCGCTCTTGATCAATCGCTTCCGCTGGGAGGACAAGCCGGCCGCCGAGCGCCAGGGTCGCCCCTTCGAGCGGGTGCGGGCGCTCCTCGTCGTCGGCGGCGTGCTCAAGGCGCGCGCCAGCGGCATCGACCCGACCGACCGGGACCTCGTCTTTCCGATCCTGTCGCTCGCCTTCGACCCCGGCGCCGAGGGCGCCGGTACCCTGCGCCTGGTCTTGGCCGGCGACGGCGAGATCGCGCTCGACGTCGAATGCCTGGACGTGACGCTGACCGACGTGACCCGCCCCTATCTCGCCCGCGCCCGCAGCGCCCCGTCGCATCCGCTGGATTGAGACGGGTTCGATGCCGGTCTTCCCCGACACGCGCGAGCCAGGTTTCGAGCGGCAATTCACGCCGCCTGTGCCGTTCACAGCAAAAGACGCCGGCGTGGCGTCCGCCCGGCGCTCAGTCCTTCGGCTCGACCGATTGAACCAGGGATAGGGCATGGCCGAGGCCGGCGACCGTTCCGACCGCCTGATCGAGGTCACGCTCGACGAGAGCGGCCTCGCCCCGCCGACGCCGGAAATCGAGCAGGAGCGGCGCGTCGCCATCTTCGACCTGATCGAGGAGAACCGCTTCGCCCTGCCGGACCGTGATGACCGTCCGGCACCGCCCGGCCCCTATCGCCTGCACCTCGCCATCCGCGACCGCAGGCTCGTCTTCGCGCTGACCACCGCCGACCAGGAGAGCGCCGGCGAGTTCCATCTGTCGCTGACCCCGTTCAACCAGGTGGTGCGGGACTATTTCCGCATCTGCGAGAGCTATTTCGACGCAGTGAAGCGCCTGCCCGCCTCGCAGATCGAGGTGATCGACATGGGCCGGCGCGGCATACACAACGAGGGATCGCGCATCCTGCTCGACCGGCTCGATGGCAAGGTCGCGACCGACATGGCCACCGCCCGCAGGCTCTTCACCCTGATCTGCGTGCTGCACTTCAAGGGCTGACGGCCTTGAACGCCTCCCCTCACTCGGTGCTCTTCTGCTGCGACTACAACGCGGTGCGCTCACCGATGGCCGAGGGCATCATGAAGAAGTACTACGGCACCCGCATCTACGTGCAATCCGCCGGCGTGAAGAACGAGCTGGACATCGACGGCTTCTCGATCGCCGTCTCCGCCGAGATCGGGGTCGAGCTCGAGCGCCACCGCACCCGCAGCTTCCAGGAAATGGAGGCATGGGGCGACCGGATCGACGCCTACGATCTGATCGTCGCCCTCTCGCCTGCGGCCATGCGCCAGGCGCAGGAGTACACCCGCTACCACGCCATCGACGTCGAATACTGGCCGATCTTCGATCCCACCGGGCTCGGCGAAGGTCGCGACGGCAAGCTCGCCGCCTACCGGCAGGCCCGCGACCAGATCGAGACGCACATCCGCGACCGTTTCGGCCCGCCGGACGAGCCGGAGTAACTCAACCCCAGCCTGTGGCGATTCCCCTTGAATTGGGCCGGGATCGGCGGCATTTAGCGCGCGCGGACGCGCGCGCTTGCGCACGGCTGTGCCACTGCAATTCAACCGGAGTAAACATGGCCAAGGAAGAGCTTCTCGAATTTCCCGGGGTCGTGACCGAACTTCTGCCCAACGCGACCTTCCGGGTGGAGCTCGAAAACGGCCACGTCATCATCGCTCACACCGCCGGCAAGATGCGCAAGAACCGGATCCGCGTTCTCGCCGGGGACAAGGTGCAGGTCGAGATGACGCCCTACGATCTGACCAAGGGACGCATCAACTATCGCTTCAAGTGATCCGCGTCCGCGCCTGATCCTCGGCTCGGCCAGCCCGCGCCGCCGCGAGCTTCTCGCTCAGGTCGGCATCATCGCCGACGTCATTGTTTCCACCGAGATCGACGAGACACCCGCACGGGGCGAGCTGCCGCGGGTCTGTGCCCTCCGCCTCGCCCGGGCCAAGGCCGAGGTCGTCACCGCCGATCCCGACGACGTGGTTCTCGCCGCCGACACCGTCGTCGCGCTCGGTCGGCGTCTCCTCGGCAAACCCGCGGACGCGACGGAGGCCGCGGCCTTCCTTCACCTCCTTTCCAGCCGCCGGCACCGCGTCGTGACCGCGGTCGCGCTCCGCCGCGGCGAGCGCCGCTGGCTCCGCGCGATCGAGACCGCCGTCCGTTTCAAGCGCCTCGACCAGCCGGAGATCGCCGCCTATCTCGCCACCGGCGAATGGCAGGGCAAGGCCGGCGGCTACGCGATCCAGGGCCGGGCCGGCGGCTTCATCCCCTGGATCGGCGGCTCCTACTCCAACGTTGTGGGCCTGCCGCTGACCGAGGCGCTCGGCATGCTCGCCGCCGCCGGGATCAAGCCGACAGCGCCGTGAAGGGCCGCCAGATCCTGATCGAGCCGCTGCCAGGCGGCGGCCACGCCGCGGCCCTGATGGCGGACGGACGCCTCGAGGATCTGCTGATCGATCCGGGCCCTGCCGAGCCCACCCCGCGTCCGGAAGCCATCTACCGCGCCGTGGCCGGTCGCCCGATGAAAGGCCTCGGCGGGGCCATGCTCGAACTCGGTGCCGGGCAAACCGGCTTCCTGCGCAGCCAGCGCCTGCCCGCGCCCGGCCGTCCGCTTTTGGTTCAGGTCACCGGCTGGGCCGAGCCGGGCAAGGCGGCGCCGGTCACGCAACGGCTTCTCCTCAAGGGACGCACCGTGATCCTCACGCCGGAGGCACCGGGCCTCAACATCGCCCGCGGACTGCGCGATGCCGGGCGGCGGGCGGCGCTCACCGCGCTGGCCTCGGCAGCGATGGACGATGCCGAACCGACCTTGGGCCTCATCCTGCGCAGCGCCGCCGCCGAGGCCGACGACAATGCTATCGCGGCCGAAGTCGCCGCGCTGCGCGCCGAGTGGGAGGCGCTGGAGGCGGCCGCCGGCAGCGCGCCGGCGTGCCTGCGCCCCGCGCCTGGCGCCGCGGCCGTAGCGCTGCGCGACTGGCGCGACGGCGGCGAAAGCCTCCGCGAGGCCGAGACGGCGCTCGCCGACGCGGGCATATGGGAGGAGGTCGAGGCACTGCGCAGCCCACAGGTGACCCTCGGCTCTGGCTCGATGACGATCGAGCCGACGCGGGCGCTGGTCGCAGTCGATGTCAACACCGGCGGTGACACCTCACCGGCAGCCGGGCTGAAGGTCAATCTCGCCGCGGCCGGCGAACTGCCGCGCCAGCTGCGCCTTCGCGGGCTCGGCGGCCAGGTCACCGTGGATTTCGCGCCCTTCGCCCGCGCCGAGCGCCCGCGTATCGAGCGGGTTCTCGAGGCCGCGCTGCGTAACGACGGCATTGATACCACGCTGGCCGGCTGGACCCCTCTCGGCCACCTGGAGTTCCAGCGCAAACGCGCCCGCCGCCCGCTCTGAACGCCTTGGTGCGGCGGAGCGTTTCACCGCCCCGCCGGATCGTGTCTCAGCGATCCCCGTCGGGATCGCGCATCATCGCCAGCACGTCCGAGCGGCTCAGGTTGATGTCGCGGAGCAGATGCGCGTCCATCGTAAGCAGCTGGGCCGCCGCCTTGCGCCGGTCATGCCGCCGCCGCGCCTGGCGCAGAATTCCGCGGATACCGCGGGCGATGCCGCGCAGCATCACCGCCGGCGCCGCAACGGTTTCGCCCCGTGTCGAGGCGTCGATGTCGTCCCATGTTGCCATGACCATCACCCGATCCTCCTGAACGTCCGTGCGATCCAGCCCGGGCGGCGGCTACGCGGCGGCACTACCGCCTCGGACTTGTCCAGCCGGGTCGCGATCATGAAAGTGTTTGCGAAGATTCCCAACATGCGCTCACCTCCGAGGGCTACGAATTTCTCCTTCCTATATTGACCGAATCCGTCTCTGTTGCGACTCAGGAAAAAATCTGACTTGTAAGGTTGCCTTACGCATGGATTGGCGCTCCCTTCCCTCGCTCGGCGCGTTGCGCGCCTTCGCGGCGCTGGCGGAGACCGGCAGCTTCGCCCGGGCGGGGGCGGCGCTGAACGTCAGCCACGCCGCCATCAGCCAACGGATCCGCGCACTGGAGGATCAGCTCGGTATTGCGCTGCTCGACCGGGAGGGCCGCAGCGCCGTCCTGACCCCGGAGGGCGCGCAACTCGCCGCGGCGCTCGACCGCGCCTTCGACGACATCCGTCGCGCCGTGGACGAGCTGACCGGCGTTGACGCCACCCGGCCGCTGCAGGTCTCCGCCACCCCGGCCTTCGCGATGAGCTGGCTGATGCCGCGGCTCTCCGAGTTTCGCCACGAGCACCCCGAGGTAGGGCTGATGCTCAACCCCACGACCGAGCTCGTCAGCCTCGGTCCGGGCGGCATCGACGTCGCCATCCGCTATGGCGACGGCAACTGGCGCGGGGTTCAGGTCGAGCTCCTGTTGCCGACCACCTACGTCCTGGTGGGCGCACCATCGCTGATCGGCGACCGCAGCATCGTCGAACCGAACGACATCCTCGATCTGCCCTGGCTGCAGGAACTCGGCACCAGCGAGATGTCGAGCTGGCTGCGAGACCGCGGCGTTCTGGCCCCGAGGACCGAGAGCGTCATTCATCTGCCGGGACACATGGTGCTCGAAGGTCTGCGCAACGGCGACGGCGTCTCGCTGACCACCACCGCCGTGGTCGAGCGCGAGCTCGCCTCCGGCCGGCTCAAGATCCTGTTCGAGGACCCGCGATCCGATCTCGGCTATTTCATCGTCACGCGCCCCGGCGTCATGCGCCCGCCGCTGAAGGCCTTCGTCGCCTGGCTCCGCCGCCACGCCCGCCCGCGCGTTCCCGAAGGATTGTCAGCGGTGAGACAGCGCCGTAAGCCGCCGCGTCCGATCAGAGCCCCTTGCCGCCGCGAGCTTCGCCACCGCCTCGACCACCCTCCGGTCGGCCTCGGCGGTATCGGCATAGAGCGTCCTGCCGAACTCGTCGGTCTCGGAGCGGCCACTCTTGGCGTCCCAGTCGCGGGTGAGCCGGCCGCGGGCGAGCGGGCTCCACGGCATCACCGCGGTGCCGGTCTCGCGGCAGAGCGGCAGCATCTCGCGCTCCTCCTCGCGGTAGAGGAGGTTCACATAGTCCTGCATCGAGACGAAGCGCGCCCAGCCGTGCCTCTCCGACACCGTCAGCGCCTTGGCGAATTGCCAAGCGTACATCGACGAGGCGCCGATGTAGCGCGCCTTGCCGGAGCACACCACGTCGTTGAGCGCCTCCAGCGTCTCCTCGATCGGCGTTGCGTAATCCCAGCGGTGGATCTGGTAGAGATCGACATAGTCGGTGCCGAGCCGCCGCAGGCTGGCGTCGATCTCCGCGCGGATCGCCTTGCGCGACAACCCGGCGCCGTTCGGACCGGGGCGCATGCGGCCATGCACTTGGTGTCGATCACCACCTCGTCGCACGTGGCGAAATCCTTCAGCGCCCTCCCGACGATCTCCTCGCTCCTCCCTGGTGTTGCGGCGCCGCGGGCAGATAGCGTGGGCCGCGCGGGCGGAAAGCCTCCGCGCTCAGGTGACCGCCGACCGCGTCCGATAGCGGACATCGTCCCAGACTCGCCCCGCCAGCACCTGCTCGAGCGTCCGCGCCGCGCGCACGACGTCGGCGTGCCGGATGTAGAGCGGGGCGAAGTCGAAGCGCAGGATGTCGGGCATCCGGAAGTCCCCGACCACGCCGCGGGCGATCAGCGCCTGCATCACCGCATAGCCTTCCGGATGCGTCAGCGCGACCTGGCTCCCCCGCGCCTCCGCCTCGCGCGGGCCGAGCACCCCGACGCCGAACCGGCCGGCGCCGGCCTCGGCGAGCTCGATGAACCGCTGGGTCAGCGCCATGCTCTTCGGCCGCACCGCCTGCAGGTCCGCCTCCGCCGCCAGCGCCAACCCCGCCTGCATGCCGCGGAACGACAGGATCGGCTGGGTGCCGCAGAGAAACCGCCGGATCCCCGGATCCGCCTCGAACCCCTGCTCGAAGGCGAACGGCCGCGCGTGTCCCCACCAGCCCGAGAGCGGGTGCCGCGCCGCCGCCTGATGCCGGCCGGCACAGAAGACTATAAGCCGGCGATCCCGGCCCGCCGTTCAGATACTTGTAGGTGCAGCCGACCGCGAGATCGGCGCCGGCCGCGTTCAGCCCCACCTGCATCACCCCGGCCGAGTGGCAGAGATCCCAGACCACGACCGCCCCGGCCGCCTGCGCCGCGCGGGTGAGCGCCGGCAGGTCGCGCCGCCGCCCGGTGCGATAATCGACCTGATTGATCAGCACCACCGCCACGTCTCCGCGATCAGCCCCTCGAGATCGGGGCCGTGCACGCCCTCGAGCCGCAGCCTCACCTCCGGCCGGCTCGCGACCACGCCCTCGGCGACATAGAGATCGGTCGGGAAGCTGCCGCCCTCGGCGACGATCACCCGCCGGTCGGGCCTGAGGCTCAGCCCGGCATGCAGCGCCTTGTAGAGGTTGAGCGAGGTGGTGTCGCAGACCACGACCTCGCCTTTCCCGCGCCGATCAGCCCGGCGATCAGGTCACCGTAGCGGGTCGGCAGATCGAACCAGCCGGCCGCGTTCCAGCTCCCGATCAGCCCCTGCGCCCACTCCCGCTCCGCCGTCACCGCGATCTCGCTCAGCGCGGCATGCGGCGCCAGCCCCAGCGAGTTGCCGTCCAGATAGATCACACCCGGAGGCAACCTGAAACCGGTCGCGAAACCCCGCCAGCGGATCGGCGGCGTCGGTGGCCGCGGCATCGGCGAGCGCGGCCGCCCAGAAGGCGTCGTCGGACATCGGCGCGATCCCCGGTTTTGCGTCCGACAGAACCACCTCCGCCCGGCTCCGGCAAGCCGTCGCAATCCGCTTGACGCTCCCGGCCACCGCTCCTAAAAGGCCCCGGTGATCCGACCAGCCGGCCGGATCACCATCGCGCGGTTGTAGCTCAGTCGGTTAGAGTGCCGGCCTGTCACGCCGGAGGTCGCGGGTTCGAGCCCCGTCAACCGCG
>CAVVSO010000019.1:0-25728 GCA_963750745.1 uncultured Alphaproteobacteria bacterium
CCCCCAGGAGTCCGGCGCGTCGCCTTATGGCTTCTGCGTGGCGCGAAAGGTGGGCGCCCATCAGCTCAATCGGAATCCCGCCCTCGCCCGTTCTCTGCCATTCGTACTTGTTCCGCCGACGCTACGATCCGCTCAGGCTCAGCCATGGATTCCCGCGTGCGTTCTATGAACGTCTATACGCCACGTCAGCGTGAAGTGCAGAAGCGCCGGAATCCTAAGCACAGAGCCAAAAGCCCCGATAGCTCAGCTGGATAGAGCGACTCCCTCCTAAGGAGTAGGCCGCAGGTTCGAATCCTGCTCGGGGCGCTTCCTAGTTTGCAGGGGTCTTAGAGATCAGCCTGCGCCGCCCCACCGCTCAGAGGTACGTGACGGGTACATGCGCAGTCGCTTCGTTCCTCTCTCGCGGCCCTCCTCCACCCGCCGGCTGCTTGCGACATCGCCTACTCCTAAGCCCGGCGGCTTCGAGGGCATCCGCTGGCTCCGAGAAAAGGCGCGTGTACACGATCTTGCCCCGCCGCATCCTCGTGAATACGCCAAGCGGGACGTTGAGATCGACGCCGCTCGCTCGCCCGCGAGCCCGGAACCGGCCTATGCCGACCACCTGCTCTCCGGCGTCTCGCGTCTCCTTGATCTCGAAACGCACCTCTTCAAACTGCTCCGTCATCTCGGCCAGAAATCGCTCCAGCCCCTCGCGGCCCCGATAGGACTCGCCCTCCAACTGAGCGCGCAAGGGGTAGAACTCCGCTTCCTCGTCCCACAGGGCCAGCCAGGCTTCGCGGTCGCCGCGATTCCATGCGTCGACGGCCGCAAGCGCGATCTCCACGTTCTCCTGCGACATCGCCTGCGCAGTATCTCGCCTACCAGCCCGCGAATTGCTCGGGGCGCTTCCTAGTTTGCCCGCGGTGCTTGGGGAATTGGACCAGAAAAGGATGAACGCTGGACGACTCTGGCCCTTTCCTGCGTTGGCCTCCTAGATGGTCGAGCTGATCGTGGAAGGGAAGAACCTGGCCCCGATGCTGCGGGAGATGGAGCGTTCCCCTGCGATCAGGGTGATAGGCCCTCATATCTCAAGCCGCTACCCCGGCGCTCAGGTCGATGACAAGCGGATCGCGGTCAGGGTGGCCGCTGACACTGCAGCCGAAGCCCGCGAGCTGGTCGGCAGCTACCTACCGCCAGACCGCAACTACGTGGTCAGACCGTCGCTGGCCTAATGTCTGGCCGGCCAACCTTCCGCACCGGGTAGCAGCCCCCCACCGGCCTCCCAGTATCTCGCCTACCAGCTCGCGACCGCTGGGGCTTGTGCCAAGAGTTGGGTGTCGGGATCGACTGAGCGCTTGCTGTCGCTATGGCAACCGAAAGTGCTCAGTCGAGTTCGCTGGAGGATGCCCGGGGGCCGGGCGCCCACGGGGTCCGCCTGGGTAGCCAGCGCGGCACGTGGCGCTTGTAGTCCCGGTACTCCTCCCCGAACCGCCGCTCCAGCCCCGGCTCCTCGCCGAGGACGAACCAGGTGGTGTTGGTCACCGCGAAGGCGGCTGCCCAGAGCGCGATCCCGACCGAGCCCAGCAGGGCCGCCTCGCCGAGCAGGACCGCCAGGACGGCGCTGATCATCGGGTTGCGAACGTGGCGGTAGGGGCCCTCGACGACCAGCTTGCGGGTCGGGTCCCAGGGGGCGAGGGTTCCCCTGCCGATCCGCGAGAAGAGCATCACGGTCCAGACCCACATCGCCAACCCGGCGGCGATCAGCACCAGGCCGGCAAGCACCGTCGCCAACGACAGGGCGCTACCCAGGCCCCAGCCGAGATCGGGGCCCTCGCCGAGCAGGAGGATCAGGCCCGGGACCACGAGGACAACAACCCCGGGTAGCAACACGATCGCGCGCGCCTGACGCCACCAGCTCAACGCACCGGAATCCCTCGGCGCAGCCGGGGACGCCGTCAACTGCGCGCCTCCCGCCACATCGTCGCCACGGGCGGCCCGTCATCCCCCGGCAGGCGGAACTCGCCGACCTGGACGAATCCGAGGCGCTCGTAGCGGGCGTGGTTGGCGGGGTTGGTGGATTCGAGGTAGGCGGGCATGCCTTCCGCGTCGATGGTCGCCAGGTTGTCGGCGAGCAGACCCATGCCGACGCCCTTGCCGCGGTGGTCGGTGTGTGTGCCGAGCAGGCTCAGGTAGTAGTGCGGGCGGTCGCGGGGATGGGAGTCCTCGAAGCGATCGAAGATCTCGAGCAGGATCGCGGTCTGCTCGGCGCCGACCAGCTCGATCAGCATCGGCTCGACCAGCGGCTCGGCCTCAGGCGCGATCTCGGGCCGGCCAGGGGGGATCCAGATCGCTGCGGCGCCGCCCTCGCCGCTCAGCCAAACCCATTCGTGAGGCTGAGCGTTGTCGAAGTAAAAGCGCCAGAAGACCGTGTGTTGGGCGGTGCGCCGGGCGGCATCCGGGAACGCCCAACCCCAGACCGGGTCATCGTGGAAGGCGGCGGCGAGGATCTCGGTGACGGCCTCGGCGTCCGAGGCGGCGGCAACCCTGGGTCCGGATCTGGAAGGCACCCGCCGACCGTAGCGCCGCACGGGGGCGCGTGGGCAAGCGCTAGCGGTCGGGGCGATCCGGGTAGAGCTCGTCGATCGTGACCAGCGACCGGTAGGGCGCGCCGGCCGCCGCCTCGATCGCCTCGCCGCCGCCGGCGAGGCGGTCGACGACGCTGAGCACGGCGGCGATCTCGAGACCCTGCTCGGCGATCCGCTCGATCGCGGCCACGGTCGAGCCGCCGGTGGTCACCGTGTCCTCGACGACGAGGCAGCGGTCGCCCGGCTCGACCGGCGCCCTCGACCCAGCGCTGCAGGCCGTGCTCCTTGCGCTCCTTGCGGACGAAGAAGCCGACCAGGCCCTCGCCCCCGGGGACCGCGATCGCCGCGCAGGCGAGCGGGATCGCCGCCATCACGGGGCCGCCGACCGCGGTCGCGCCGGCCTCGGCCGCCGCGGCGGCGATCAGCTCGCCGGCGGCGCGGAAGCCGGCCGGGCGCAGCAACGCCCGGCGCGCGTCGACGTAGTAGAGGCGCGCGTCGCCGCTGGAGAGCGACACCTCGCCGAGCACCAGCGAGTGCTCGCGCAGCTCGGCGAGCAGGACGCCGCTTCGACGCGTCGAGGTCGGCCACCGCTACGCTCAGCCGAGAGCCCTCGCGGAAGCCCTGGCGCCAGCTCGGATAGCGGGGCTGCCAGCCGAGCGCCCGCTTCGCCTTCTCGTTCGAGGCCCCGCGCAGCCCCGTGGCCATCGCCGCCGCCTGCTCCCGGCGACCAGCCTGGCCAGCCAGGCCGGGACCCGGCGCGGCGGCTTCGCTCCGATCGCCTCGGCGTAGACGGGAAGCCACTCGCGCATCGGGGCGGGCTCGTCGTCGACGACGTTGTAGATGCCCGGGCGCGCCGCGCTCGACCGCGGCGACCGTCGCCGCCGGCGGCGTCGTCGACGTGGATGAACGAGGAGACGCCGGTGCCCTTGCCGACGATCGGGAACCTGCGGCGGCGGACCTCCTCGGCGGTGGAGCCGTCGCGCCCGAAGTAGGTGCCGGGCCCGTAGAACCAGCCGTAGCGCAGCACCAGCCCCTCGATCCCCTCCGCGTCGGGCACCTGCTCGCTCGCAGCTGACGGTGGCCTCGACCGACTCCCCGAAGGGCCCGGCAGCGCCGCTCATCAGGGGCGCCTCCTCGTCCTTGACCGGCCCGCCCTCCGGCGCGTAGATGAAGGCGATGCTCTGGGTGACGAACCGCCTCGCCCCGGCGCGCCTGCGCGGCGGCGATCAGGTTGCGGGCCGCCCTCGCTGCGGACCCGGTTGTTGGGCCCGTACTCGGGGTTGCGCGGGTTGATCCGGTCCGGCAGGCGAGGTCAGCTCGTGGACGACGACCTCGGGCCGGCCGCCGCGACTCATCTGCGCGAGCGCCGCGGCGTCGAAGACGTCGCAGACGAGCGCCTGCGGCCCCGGCGCGCGGATCGCCTCGGCGCGCTCCTCCGAGCGGGTCAGCCCGGTCACCTCGTGGCCGGCCGCGATCAGCTGCGGGACCAGCGGCGGCCGATCGCGCCGCTGGCGCCGGCGACGAAGACCTTCATCGCCGATCCTATCCCCGGCGGCTGCGCCGCTCTGTCGCCGCAGCCGCTCGGAGACCCGCGCCAGCCAGGCGGCGCCGAGCCGCGCCGAGGGCGAGCAGCAGCGGTGTCGGTCCAGCCGCGCGCCTCGCTGCGCGCCTCGCCGGTGTCGAAGGCGTGGTTGAGCGCGTGGAGCCCGTACCAGAGCGCCCCGAGGCCAGAGGATCGGCACCCGCCAGGAGGGGCGGACGACGGCGATCGCCGAGGGCGACGCCGGAGGCGAGGGTGAAGGCGCCGACGTCGCCGACGTAGTGGCTGTTCTCGATCCCGTAGCGGCCGATCTCGTCGAAGAAGGTGTCCGGGCGCGACCAGCGCCAGGGCGCCGGTGACGATGTGGTAGGCGGCGACGACGGCGAGCACCGCCTGCAGCGTGCGCTCGGTCATCGCCGACAGCCTAGAGCCTACTGGAGCTCAGAAGACGAAGATGTCCTCGCCGATGAAGATCCGGTCGGTAGATCTCGGGCTGGTCGGCGATGAAGGTGCGGAGGCAGCCGTGGCTGGCGGGGTAGTTCGGCACCGAGTCGTAGCCGTGGATCGCGTAGCCGCCGATAGAAGTAGAAGCGAGTAGTACATCCCGTGCGAGTTGTAGCCGGGCTGGGTCGAATAGAAGTTGAAGTGGCCGTGCACCGTCGGGGTCGAGGGCTTGCCGCTCGAGATCGGGTAGATCGCCACCGCCTTGTCGCCCTTGGCGAAGACGAGGACCTGCTTGCGACAGCGGCACCTCGACGTGCTTGCCGACGCCGGGGTGGCGGACGCGATAGCCGCCGCGACCGGAGAAGACCATCCTGCACCAGGCGCTTGCCGGCGTGCAGAGTTGCGCGACATGCCCTTGACCTTGCGGTAGGCGAGCACGCCGCGGGCCGTCTTGCCGCTGAAGCAGCGCCGCCGCTGGCTGTAGCCCAGCCGGTTCAGCCCCGCCTGAAGCCCCCGACCACCCTGCCGCACTCGCCGCGGTGGAGCGAGGGGTAGCTGACCTTCCAGGCCTTCCGCACCGTGCGGTCGCCGCTGAGCTCGCTTGTCGGGAGCGAGCCGGGCGCTGGCCGCGTACTTGCCGCCCTTGCGGACGATCAGCTGCGATGAAGACGCCGAAGTCGCCCTTGCCGCGGTGCACCTTGGCGGTCTTGGCGCGCAGCTTGTGGGCGTTGAGGAAGAAGGTGACCTTGACCTTCTGGTGGGGACGAAGGGAGTCAGGGAGCCGATCACCCGCACCGAGCTGAAGATCATCGCCCTGCCCTTGTGCAGGTGGCCGAGGCGGATCTTCACCGTCGATGGGATCAGCTCGGCCGAGGCGCCTGCCGCGGGTGCCGCGGCGTTCGCCGCCAAGCTCGGTCGCGGCTCCGGCGGAGGGCTCGGCGCCCGCCGCGCTTCCCGGCAGCGAAAGGCAGAGCAGCCGCGAGCGCGGGGACGAGGAAAAGGCGGCGACTCATCGCCTTGGAATTGTGACTGATCGCCTCTCAAATTCGGGTGAGCGCAACGTGAGCGATCGCTCACCGGAGGCGTTCGCCGTCGGCAGACCGATACCTTTTTCAGCCGCCTCGGCGCGGCTCACTGGCCGAACAGCGCGGCGGTGTTGTTGAGCGCGTGCAGGATCACTGCCGGGGAGGATCGAGCCGGTGCGCTCGTAGAGCAGCGCCAGCACGGTGCCGAAGATGATCAGCGGCGGCACCGCGGTGATCCCGGTGAAGACGTGCAGGGAGCCGAAGACCACCCCGCTGGCCAGGGCCGCCGCCAGGCCCGGGAGCCGCTCGCGGATCCCGCCGAACACCATCCCGCGGAAGCAGAGCTCCTCGCTGGTGGCCGCACAGACCGACGATCAGCAGCACCTGGACCCAGACCGGCCCGAAGGAGGAGGCGATGTCCTCCTGCTTCGGCTGGGTGATGAAGATCGCGTAGACGGCCGCCAGCGCGATGTAGGCGCCCGCCGCGGCGAACATCCACCCGATCGCCGACGGGCGGAAGCTGCGGACCCCGAGGCGCCCCAGCGCCTCGCGCATCGAGTCGCTGCGCTCGCGGGCCACGTACGAGGGGCACGGCGACGAAGGCCAGAACCGTGGCGAGCTGCACGAAGACGTTGGCGGCGGTGCCGAGGTCCTCGCCGCGGCGAGGGTTGGTCGATGATGATCGCCGGGACGCCGAGGACGATCCCCCCGAGGATCGCCACCAGCACGCCGACGATCGCCACCTTCGGCCCCCAGTTCGAGTAGGGAAACGCCGCCCGCGCCGGGGCCGGTACCGAGGGCGGCGGCGGCGCGCCGGCGCCCGGAGGGGGCAGGGGATGCCGGCCCGGCGACCGGCGGGGTCGGAGCCGGAGCCACGCCGGCGGACGCTGCGGGCTTCGCCACGCCGCCGAGCGCAGCGGAGGCCTCGCCGAACAGCTCGCCCGAGGTCGGCGCCGGAGCGGCGGGCTGGAATCGGCTCGGGCGCCTGCTTCGCCCGCTCGCGCACGACCACGGTATTCGCCGTGCGGTCGCCGAGGCGCTGGCTTCGCGGTGAGCGCTCGACGATCAGCCAGTCGACCCCGATCAGCGCCAGCGGCAGGTCGACCAGGCGAAGCAGGTTGCGCAGGGCGGCGTCGTTGTAGGTGAGCTCGCGCTCCGGCGGCGACCGGCAGGACGCGGATGCCGAGGGCGTTCTTGCCGATCGTCTGCCCGAAGCGCCACTCGCAGATCGCGAAGTAGTTGAACGCAGGCGCTGAGCAGCAGCAGGACGATCACGCCCCCGGCGACCTTGTTGTCCTCGAAGAACCCCGGCGGGAAGGAGCTGAGGATCCAGGAGATCCCGATCAACCAGACGGCGCTGTCGAGCAGCGCCGCAGCGAGGCGGCGCGAGAAGCTGGCGAACTCGACCCCCGGCTCAGACATGCTCGGCCACCTCGGTGCAGCGAGGACGACGTCCCCGCCCCCGTCGCGGCGGATCAGCAGCGCCCGCATGCCGGCAGCATGGGCGCCCGCGATGTCCTCCTCGGGGGTGTCGCCGACGTGCAGGGCCTCCTCGGGCGAGCAGCCCGAGATCGCCAGCGCTCGCTCGAAGATCTCCGGGTCGGGCTTGCGCGCCCCGGCCTCGGCGGAGCAGACGACCGCGTCCAGCCCCGAGCTCGAGCCCGCAGCGCTCCAGCACGCCGGGCAGCGAGACGTCCCAGTTGGAGACGCAGACGGTGGCCAGGCCCCGCGCCCGCAGCGCCGCCAGGGCCGGCGCCGCGTCGGCGAACGGGTGGAACCTGATCGCGCCCAGCAGGGTCTCGACCCCGACCTCCAGCCCGAGGCGCTCGGAGAGGACCGCGGCGCAGCGCCGGCGCAGATCGGCGAGCGAGGCGTCGTCGCGCCCCTCGATGCTGTGCTCGCGGTAGTAGGCCATCTCGGCCTTGACGGCGTCGATCAGCGCGCCCTCCTCGACCGCCTCGCCGAGCGCTCCGGCGCAGCCCGACCCAGGGCGGCTCGAGCTCGACCAGGGTGCCGAGGGCGTCGAGGAAGACGGCCCGGGTCGCGCGTGAGGGCGGGCGGGGCCCGACGCTTTGGTTGCGGGTATGTTGGCCACGATGCCGCTGGCAGTTTCACAGGTCGCCCCGGCCGCCTCGCTGCGACTCCCCGATCTCAGCCTGGCGGCCGATCAGTCCTTCTGGCAGAGCCATGGCGACGAGATCTCGGCTGCGATCACGATGCTGGTCGCGATCCTCGTCGCCTTCCTCGTCGACCGGCTGGTGATCGGCCGCGGGACGCGCGTCGCCGAGCGCATCTCCGACAGCGGCGTCTCCCGCGCCGCCCACACCCGGCTGCGGGTGGTTCGGCGGCTGGTCTTCGTCGCGATCCTGGTGATCGGCGCGGCCCTGGCCCTGAGCCAGTTCGGCCAGATCAAGCGGCTGGCCACCGGGATCCTCGCCTCGAGCGCGGTGCTCGGCCTGATCATCGGCTTCGCCGCCCGGCAGACGATCGGCAACATGATCGCCGGAGTGATGCTCGCGGTCACCCAGCCGATCCGGATCGGCGACCGGGTCAGCTTCGAGGAGGTGACCGGGCGGGTGGACGACCTGACCCTCTCCTACACCTACATCGACCCCGGCAACGGCGACCTCGTCGTCGTCCCCAACGAGCGGATCGTCACCGGCACCCTCTACAACCACTCGACCGGGGACCGCGGCGCGCCGATCACGGCCTCGGCCTGGATGCCGGCCGGGCGCCGACCTCTCGCCGCGCCAAGGAGGCGATCAAGGAGGGGGCGGGGGCCGACGAGGTGCGGCTCGCCGAGTGGACGCCGGAGGGGCTGCGCCTCGAGGTGCTGGTCTCCCCGGGCGCCGCCCGGACCAGGGTCGGCGACGAGGAGCAGGCGCTGAGGGAGCGGGCGCAGAAGGCGCTCCAGGGCGCCGGGCTGCTCGCCGAGGACTGAAGGCTACGATTTGGCCATGACCTCGCGCCAGCGCCGACGCCAGCGGCGGCGCGGCGGCGTGCGAAGCAAGCTGCTGTTCGCCGCCGGCGGTCTGCTGGCCGTCGCCGTCGGCGCGATCCTCGCCCTGGGCGGCTGGTTCCTCTCGGTCGCCGACGACGCGCCGCCCCTCTCGCAATGCAAGCCGACGCGACGAGCGCGGCAACACGGTCCTGCTCGCCGCCGACGGGAGCCGCCTCGGCTACGTGCGCTCGGACGTCGCCAGGGCGCCGGTCCCGCTCGATCGCATCGGCCGCGAACCTGCGCCGGGCGACGGTCGCGATCGAGGACCAGCGCTTCTACCAGCACAACGGCGTCGACTACGAGGGCGGCCTGCGGGCGCTGCTCGAGAACCTCGAGCGCCGGCAAGGTGGTGCAGGGGGGCTCGACGATCACCATGCAGCTGATGCGCAGCCTCTGCTTCAAGCACCCGCAGCGGACGCTCGAGCGCAAGGCCCAGGAGGCGAAGCTGGCGGTCGAGTACGAGAAGCACCACTCGAAGGCGGAGATCCTCGACGCCTACCTGAACCGCGCCTCCTACGGCACGGTCGACGGCCGCACCGCGGTCGGCGTCCAGGCCGCCTCCAAGCATCTACTTCTCGCGGCCGGCGTCCGAAGCTGAGCGTCGAGCAGGCGGCGCTGCTCGCCGGGCTGCCGCAGGCGCCGTCGGAGTACAACCCGATGCCTCAACCCGCGCGGCGCGCCAGCGCCGCAACGAGGTGCTCGCCAAGATGGCCGACCTCGGCTACATCAGCCCGGCACGCGGGCCGGCTGGCGCGAGCAGCGAGGCCTCGGGCTCGAGCCCTCGAACGCCTACACGAGCGGCGCGAGCCCTACTTCTTCGACTACGTCGAGAAGGCGCTGATCGACCAGCTACGGCGTCGACAAGGTCCGCAACGGCGGGCTGCGAGGTGCAGACGACGATCGAGCCCGCGCTACCAGGAGGTCGGCCGCGACGCGATCGACTCGACCCTCCCCTACTCCGACGACCCGTCCGCGGCCCTGGTCGCGATCGACCCCCGCAACGGCGAGATCCGGGCGATGGCCTCGAGCGGCGACCTACGGCTCGAACCAGTACAACCTCGCCGCCCAGGGCCACCGCCAGCCGGGCTCGACCTTCAAGATGTTCGTGCTGACCACGGCGATCAAGCAGGGGATCGACCCCTACCGCACCTACTACACCTCGAAGCCGCTCAACCTCGACCTGCCCGAGTGGGGCCACTGGGAGGTCCACACCGCGGACGAGGGCTACCTGGGCACGGTCAACCTGCAGCAGGCGACCGTCGCCTCCGACAACACGGTCTTCGCCCAGCTCGACCTCGACGTCGGGCCCGAGAACGTCGCCAGGACGGCCGCGCAGTCGATGGGCGATCACCACGCCAGCTCGACGGGATCCCCGCCGAGGGGCTCGGCGGCCTGCGGATCGGCGTCTCGCCGCTGGAGATGGCCGATGCCTTCGCGACGCTCGCCTCCGGCGGCGATCCACCGCAACCCGATCGCGATCCGCAAGGTCGAGTTCCCGGGCGGCCGGGTGGACCATCCCGAGGAGCCGGATCCGAGGCGGGTGCTGCCCGCCAACGTCGCCTACGAGGTGACCCGGATCCTCCACGACAACATCACCTCCGGCACCGGCACCGCCGCCTACACGGGCTGCTACGGCCAGGCCGGCAAGACCGGCACCACCGACAACTACGTCGACGCCTGGTTCGACGGCTACCAGCCGAACCTCGCGACCGCGGTCTGGGTCGGCTACCCGCAGTCCAACGAGATCGAGATGAGCAGCGTGCACGGGATCACCGTCTTCGGCGGCACCTTCCCGGCCGAGATCTGGAACGCCTTCTACAGCGGCATCGGCGTCCCCTGCGAGGACTTCCCGGTCCCCGCGCGAGCCGATCGAGCTGGTCCCCGTTCTCCGGCAGCTACACGGCCTCGGCGCCGAGCACCTACGACTACGACAGCTACTCCGAGGAACGGCGCGAGCGACGGCACGGGACGGAGGGCGACGACGGCGGCCGGAGGCTATGACCCGAACGCTCTACGCGCCCGGCGCCGGCGCCCAGCAGCCGGCCCCGGCGCCGCCCTCGCCGCGCCCGCCCCGACCCCGCCGCCGCCCGCGCCGGCCGCCGCGGTGGTGGTCGGCGGCGGCGGCGACCGGCGGGGGCCAGCCGACCGGCGGCGTCGGCGGCGGCGGCGCGACGTCGGCGTCGGCCGGCTTCGCTCGGCCTGCTCGGGCTGGCGTCGCGCCGTGCCGCTGGCGGCGCCGGGACCGGGACTGGTCCCCGGCGCCGTCGGCGGCGGCCCGGACTGGCTGCTCGGGCTCTACGGCGACGGCACCGGCGTCGGCGCCGGCGCCTACTACGGCCTTCCTCTGGCTCGCCTTCGTCTCCTACCTTGCGCGTCTGTCGGGCGGCGCCGGCGCTGACCGGACGGCTGCTCTGGGCGGTGATCGTCGATCCTGATCGCCGCCTTCGCCCTGGCGCCGCCGCTGCTCTCCCAGGACGTCTTCAGCTACATCTCCTACGCGCGGCTGGGGGTCGAGCACGGCCTCAACCCCTACCTCCACTCGCCGTCGGACTACGCCGGCGACCCGGCCTTCCCCTACGTCGGCTGGCGCGACACCGTGAGCGCCTACGGGCCGCTGTTCACGCTCGCGCAGCTACCCGCTGGCCCTGGTCTCGGTGCCGGCGGCGCTGTGGGCGCTGAAGGCGCCTCGGCAGCGCTCGGTGCTGGCGCTCGCCGCGCTCTGCTCGCGGCTCGCGCCGGCGCGCGGCGTCGACCGCGCGCGCGGCGGCCGCGCTCGTCGCGCTCAACCCGCTCGTCCTCGTCCACGTCGTCGGCGGCGCCCACAACGACGGCCTGATGGTGCTCGCTGCTGATCGCGGGCGTGCGCCGGCGGTGCTCGCCCTGCGCGAGCGCGCCGGCGGCGCCGCGATCCTCGCCGCGGCCGCGCGGTCAAGGTCTCGGCCGCTCTTCGCCGCGCCATTCGCCCTGATCGGGGCGCCCGGCGGCGGCGCTTCCTGCTCGGCGGCGCTGCTCGCGGCCGCGCTCCTCGCCGCCGCGGCGCCTGATCGCCTTCGGCCCCCACGCGTTCGACGCGATCGGGCTCGCCGGTGAGAACCAGGCGCGAGACGAGCCACCGCAGCCTCCCCCACCTCGCCGCGCAGCTCCCGGCGCCGGCGTCGGCTTCGCTGCGCGATCGGCCGCGCTCGTCCTCTACGCGCTTGCGCTCGCCTGGCTGCTCGCTGGGCCTGGCGCGGGGCCGACTGGGTGCGGGCCGACGGCTGGGCCGGCTTCGGGCTGCTCGTGGCCAGCGGCTGGGTGCTTCCCTGGTACGTGCTCTGGGCGCTGCCGCTCGCCGCCCTCTCGCGCGACCGCGCTGCTGACCGGGGTGGTGCTGGCCTTCACCGCGCTGCACCTCGTCACCCGGGTCCCGCTGTAGCGGAGCCGCGCGGCTTCCTCGCCGGCAGCGCCCGCCGCTGGTCGGCCGGCCTCCCTGCGCGCCGAGCAGCGGTGACGACGCCGACGTAGACCAGCTCGACCACCGTCAGCGTCGGCGCTGACCGCGATCGCGATCACGGCGCCGACCGCGAAGCTGCGGCTCGGCAGCGCGACCTTGACCGCCCAGGCGAAGGCGGCGTCGCGGACGCCGAGCCCGGCCGGAGCGACCAGCGTGACCAGTCGCGGCGACGTACGCCGAAGGCCTGCGCCGAGCCGACCACGAGCATCTTGCTCCGGCGGGATGAAGTGGACCGACCGGGCGGCGAAGTAGACGCCGACCGACGGCGACCGCCCAGTTGAGCGGCGTAGAAGAGGAGCATCGCGACCACGCCGCGCAGCGGCATCGTCTCGGGAAGCGGGTCGCGCCCGAAGGCGCGCAGCAGCCGGGTCGAGAGCGGCCCGAAGACCCGCGGGCTGAGGATGACGATCGCCGCCGGGACGACCAGCAGCACGCGCCCAGCGAAGCGGGCTGGCCCTGCAGGTCGGGGTGGACTGATCAGGAAGTAGCTGGCGAAGGCGACGCCCGAGGCGGCGGAGATCGCCTGCTCGTAGACGATGCTGGCGAGGGTTATCCGCCGCGGCACGCCGGCCCGCTCGGAGAGGACCAGGCGCCCGAGCAGGTAGAGGACGCTGCCCGGGCACGTAGCGGGCCAGCAGCGGCTGGCCCCACGCGACCTGCGCCTGCACGAGGCGAGAGCCGGTAGCCGAGGAAGCGCAGGATCAGGTCCCAGCCGACCGCGCCGAGGAAGTAGAAGAGCGGCAGGACGCAGAACGCCGGCAGCAGCCAGAGGAGCTCGAACTGGACCCCCTTCTGCCGCAGCTCGCCCCACTGGCTCGACGACGGTGAGGACGAGGAAGCCGAAGATGAGGACCGCGACGCCCGAGCTGCAGGGCGATCCGCAGCGGCCGGCTGCTGCGGCGGCCGGCTGCCGATCCGGGCACCCAGCTCCCCGAGGCGGTGCAGAAATGGCTCACGGCGCTCCACGTGGCGCCTGACAGTAGTGAACGGCCGGCGCTGTTAGCGCCGGCACATGCATGTAGGCGGCGAAGCGCCGCAGGTGATTCCCGAAGCCGGCGCGGTTAGCGCCGGCACAGGCATGTCGAGGCCGCGAGCTGCCGCAGGCGATGCATGTCGGCGCGGAGTCGCCGCAGTCCCGAAGGCTCGACAATGCGCGGGATGGGTGAGTTCGAGCTGCTCGCAGGCTGCGCCGCCGCCTGCCCTCGCCCTCCGGCGGGTGATCCTGGGCAGCGGCGACGACGCCGCGGTCACCGTTCCCGGCGGCGCGACCGCGACCTCGGTGGACGCCAGCGTCGACGGGGTCCACTTCCGCCGCGAGCAGATGCCGCTGGCGGCGATCGGCCGCAGGGCGCTCGCCGTGGCGCTCTCCGACCTGGCCGCGATGGGGGCCGAGGCCGGCGAGGCCTACGCGATCCTCGGCCTCCCGCCGGACCTCGGCGAGGAGGACGCCTCGAGATCCTCGACGGGATGAGCGGGCTCGCCTCGGAGCTGGCCGTCACCCTCGCCGGGGGCGACCTGACCCGCTCGCCGGTGCTCGCTCTCGGCGTCACCGTGGTCGGGCACGCCGCGGCGCCGCGCGCGAGCTGGTCGCCAGGTCGGGCGCCGCCCCGGGCGACGTCCTCGCTGCTGACCGGCGAGATCGGCGGGGCCGCCGCCGGCCTCCTGCTCGCCGAGCGCCCGCAGCTCGCCGAGCGCGGTGCCGGCGAGACCGCGGAGCGGCTGCGCCGCAGGCTGCTCGACCCCTCGCCGCGACTGGCCGAGGGAGCGCGCGCTGGCCGCCGCCGGGGCGACGGCGATGATCGACATCAGCGACGGGCTCGGGGCCGATGCCGGGCACCTCGCCGAGGCGAGCGGGGTCGGCCTGCGCGATCGACGCCGGCCTGCTCCCGATCTCGGAGGGGGTCGACGCGGTCGCCAGGGCCGCCGGCCTGCTCCGACGGGGTCGAGCTGGCCGTGTCGGGCGGCGAGGACTACGAGCTTCTCGCCGAGCGTCCCGGCGGAGCGTGCCGGCGCCGCGATCGGAGGCCGTCCGCGCCGCCGGCGGCGCGATCTCCCGGATCGGGGAGGTCGTCGCGGGCGAGGGGGTCGAGATCAGCTCGGCGGATGGCCGCCGGCTGTCGCCGGGCGGCTATGACCAGCTGTCGTAGCCCCGGCCAGACCCGTTGACGAGGAAGGCGCGGAAGCCGCGCCGCTCCAGCATCGCCTGGGCGACGAGCTCGGGCTGCGGCTTGTAGTGACCGGCCTCGACGAGGCTCTTGAGGTGGCGGGGCGACATCCTTCTGCTCCTGACTGGCAACTTCTCTCTCCTTCCGGGCCTATATCGGCTCGGAGAACCTGATCATTAGTAGTTGGTACTCGCACATGCGTCCACGCACAGGGACAAACCTTGCACACCACGCGGACGCCTCCACCGCGATGCCCGCAATTTGCGGCAGGCGAGATGGTCGGCAGGCTCCTACCCGTTCGCCGCCTAGCCCGGCCTGACCAAACGCATGTACTCATGCACCAGGTCGGCCACGTCTCGGCGGGCTCAGCGCCTCGGCAGGGCGGACTCGGTGCCGCCCAGGGAGCCCGGGCCGGCGTAGGTGAGCGGGCCCCTGACCCGGGCGCCGGCGTGGCCGCGGCCGGCGCGCGCGGGCGCGTCATGGCGCTGGTCAGCACCGCCAGCAGGCAGCCTCCGAGCAGGCAGAGCGGGGCCAGCGCCAGGGGGCCGAAATGGCGGCCGGTGAACATCAGCAGCAGCTGCCACGGCACCTCGAGGCCGACGCCGAGCCGGCTGCCGAGCGCAACCAGGGCGATCAGCCGGCACGACCAGCCCGCCGGCGCAGAGGACGATCACGGTCGCCACCCGGCCGCGCATCTCCGGCGCCGCGGCCAGCAGCCAGAGGTGGGCGGTGGGCACGAGCAGGAGCGCGAGGAAGGGGTTGGCGATCCAGATCCCGATGCGTCGCCAGCGCCAGACGCGGCCCCGATCACCGGCGCCGCCGCATCCGAGGACTCCTGCGGGAGGGGCAAGGCGGCGGGCGAGCGTGGACCATGACGGCGAAGGCGGCGATCAGGACGAGTGAAGCGGCGGCCGCCCCGGCCCCGAAGCCGTGGCGCGAGGGATCGAAGGGGAAGGACGGGCGCCGGGATCAGGCCGACCAGGGCCATCAGGTAGGCGAGCAGCGCCGTCGCGAAGAAGGGGATCATCCTGCTGAGCAGCCAGGCGGCGGCCGGCAGCAGCGGGCTCGCCGCGGCGCGACGCCCGCGCCAGGGCGTCGAGCGAGACGACCGCCACCGGCGCCAGCAGCGCGATCGCCAGCAGCGCGATCGCCCAGCCCGGGATCAGCTTGCCGGCGAGCGGAACGTAGGCGTCCGGGCCGTGATCGAGCGGCCCTGGGCTCGCGTCCAGCGCCAGGGCCAGCGCCAGCGCCGCCCTGCCGACCCCGCCGAGGAGGCGGTCGAGAGGTCCGCCGGGCGGTCCTGCGAAGCCGGCAGCGGCAGCTCGCCGGCGGAGGTCAGCGTCGATGGCGTCATGTCCGTCTGCGATCAGCGGCGCCTGATCGCCGATCCCGGCCGGGATCGCGAGGCGCAGGAGGCTCGGAGACCGTCCCCTCGTGGAGCGCATCGGTGACGCCCAGCTCGGTCTCGACCGCGTCGCTCGGCGCTCTCGACGAGCTGGATCGAGGTGCTCTGCGGTCCCGAGGAGAAGGGCACGACCAGCGGCCTGGAGAGGTCGCTTGCGAGCCGGCGGCCGCGATCACGATCACCGCCTCGGCCGGCTCGGAGTCGAGGCTCGCCGCCGAGCCGGCCGGCGCCGGCGCGCGCCCGTCGCTGGAGCCGTCGAGCGAGACGAGCTCGATCGACTTCGAGTGGTCGACTCCGCCGAAGGCGCTCGGCGAGCTCGACCAGCGCGGCGGTCGCCGCGCCGCTGGAGACCGCGCAGTCCCCCTCCCCGCAGTCCCGCGGGGCCGCGATCACGATCCGCTCGCTCGACTCCCCGGGGATCACCAGGGAGACGTTTCGAAGCGAGTCGCCGAAGCGCTGCTCGCTGACCTCGCCGCCCTCGATCTGCGCGGAAGTGGCTGAGGACGAAATCGGCGGCCGCCCGGTCGCCGGGGCCGCCCGGGCTGCGGTCGGGCGCCAGCCGCTGCAGCTCGCGGGCCAGGGCGGTGGCCCGCGCCGCGTCGAAGCTGTCGGCGGCGAAGTCGGTGCGCAGGGGCTCGGGCCGGGAGACGACCGAGAAGAGCAGCACGACCGCCGCCGCCAGGGCGGGGAGCAGCTCGAGTCGGTAGAGGGGCCAGCTGAGCATCGGACATGGCAGGGAAGCAGAAACCGGCTGCGCTCTACCCTTCATCCATGCCCGAGGGCTCCGCCCGAATCCTGCTCGTGGACGATGAGCAGTCGGTCCAGACCCTGCTGAGCTATCCGCTGCGGAAGGACGGCTACGAGGTCGTATCGGCGCTCGACGGTCAGGACGCGCTGCTGCGATTCGCCGAGGGCGGTTTCGACCTCGTCATCCTCGACCTGATGCTGCCGAGGCTCGACGGGGTCGAGGTCTGCCGGCGGATGCGGTCGCGCAGCCAGGTCCCGATCATCATGCTGACCGCCAAGGGCGACGAGATGGACAAGGTGGCCGGCCTGGAGATGGGCGCCGACGACTACATCACCAAGCCGTTCTCGATGAGGGAGTTCCGCAGCCGCGTCAAGGCGGCGCTGCGGCGCTCCCGGATGCCGGGGCCGACCCGGACGAGGAGCCGATCTCCAGCGGCGAGCTCGAGATCGACTTCGCCCGCCGGGCCGTCACGGTGCGCGGCGAGGAGGCCCGCCTGACCTACGTCGAGTTCGAGATCCTCGCGGCGCTGGCGCGCTCGCCCGGCAGGGTGCTCGGCGCGCGAGAAGCTGCTCGAGCACGTCTGGGGGGACTCCGAGTTCCGCGATCCGCGGACGGTCGACGTGCACATCCGCCACCTGCGCGAGAAGCTCGAGTAGCGAGCCCAAGGAGCCCGAGTACCTGTTCACGGTGAGGGGCGTCGGCTACCGCTTCCGCGAAGAGCGCCGGTGAGCCTCCGCACCCGTCTCGTCCTGCTCTTCCTGGCGATCACCGCGGCCGCCGTCGGCTTCGTCTACCTCTACGTCGTCCCCCAGCTTCGCTCCAGCCTGACGGCCCAGAGCCTCTCCCGGCTCGAGGACGAGAGCTCCCGGCAGGTGCCACGCCTGCGCGGCGCGATGGGCCGGGGCCTCTCCCAGGCCCGGCTCGACGTCGCTGCTGCGCGGGGTCTCGGAGATCACCGACTCGCGGGTGACGATCCTCGGCCTGCGCCGCGGGGAGCGCGCCCCGCGCTTCGTCGTCGCCGACTCCGAGCTGGAGCGCAGCCCGCTCGGGAGCGGCTTCGACACCGCGACCGAAGCGGCCGCAGGACGGCGCAGCGGCGGCCGGCGTCGAGTCGCTCGCCGGCGTGCGCATCGGCCGAGGTGGCGGTGCCGATCCCGCGGGGCGACCCGGTCTGGATCGCGGTCTTCTCCGAGTCCCTGGAGGGGGTCGAGGACAACGTCGCCCTGATCAAGCGCCAGATCCTGATCGCCGGCGGCATCGCCCTGGTCCTCGCCCTGATCGCCGGCTACTACGCGGCGCGGGCGCTGTCGCGGCGGCTGGGCCGGCTGGAGAGGGCCGCCCGGAAGGTCGCCGACGGGGACTTCGCGACCCCGATCCCGGTCGATTCCGCCGACGAGCTCGGGCAGCTCGCGCAGACCTTCAATGAGATGCAGCGCCGGCTCGCCGACCTCGACAGCGCCCGCAAGCAGTTCATCGCCAACGCCTCGCACGAGCTGAGGACTCCGATCTAGTCGACTACGGCTTTCTGGCCATCATCGCCTGGCCGTTGTTCTGGTTGCTGGAGAAGTTTCACGCCCTTTCCGGAAACTGGGGCGTGGCCATCATCCTGCTGACCGTGCTGATCAAGCTCGTGTTCTTCCCGCTTTCGGCGGCGAGCTACAAGTCGATGGCGAAGATGAAGCTGATCACGCCGCGGCTCACCAAACTGCGCGAGATGTATGCGCAGGATCGCCAGAAGATGAACCAGGCGATGATGGAGCTCTACAAGACCGAGAAGATCAACCCGCTCGGCGGCTGCTTCCCGATCCTGGTGCAGATCCCGGTGTTCATCGCCCTGTACTGGGTGCTGCTGGCGGCGATCGAGCTGCGCCACGCGCCCTTCATGCTGTGGATCAAGGATCTGTCGGCGCTCGATCCGTACTACGTGCTGCCGATCCTGATGACGGTCACCATGGTGGTGCAGACGCGGCTGAATCCGACCCCGCCCGACCCGGTGCAGGCCAAGGTGATGCAGATCATGCCGTTTGTCTTCAGCATCTTTTTCTTCTTCTTCCCGGCCGGGCTGGTGCTCTACTGGCTGGTCAACAACATCCTTTCCATCGCCCAGCAATGGCAGATCCAGCGCATGTTCGATCGCGACAAGCCTGCCCATGCCAAGCGATGACCTGACGCGCGACACGATCGCGGCGATTGCCACCCCCGCAGGACGCGGGGGCATCGGGATAGTGCGCGTTTCCGGCCCGGGCGTGCCGCGGGTTGCGGCCGCGGTGCTGGGCAAGCTTCCGCAGCCGCGGCTGGCGAGCTTCGGTCCATTTCGCGACCGCGCAGGGCGAAACCATCGACCAAGGCCTCGCGCTGTACTTCCCTGCGCCGCACTCCTATACCGGCGAAGCGGTGCTGGAACTCCAGGGCCACGGCGGACCGGTGGTGATGCAGGCGCTTCTTTCCGCATGCGTGGACGCAGGCGCGCGGATCGCCGAGCCGGGCGAGTTCACGCGCCGCGCGTTTCTCGAAGGCAAGCTCGACCTTGCGCAAGCCGAAGCGGTCGCCGATCTCATCGATGCGGCGAGCCGCGAGGCGGCGCGTTCGGCACTGCGCTCGCTGAGCGGAGAATTTTCCGCAGCGATCGGCGCGCTCCAGGCGAGGCTGGTCGAGCTGCGCGCCGTCACCGAAGCGATGCTCGACTTTCCCGAGGAGGAGGTCGACGCCCTGCATCGCGAAGACGCCGCGGCGCGCCTGGCGCAAGCGCGGCAGTCGCTTGGCGAGGTGCTCGCCAAGAGCCGGCGCGGGAGCTTGCTGCGCGGCGGCATCCACGTCGTGCTCGCCGGCCGACCCAACGTCGGCAAGTCGAGCCTGCTCAACCGCCTGGCGGGCGAGGAACGAGCGATCGTCACGCCCATTCCCGGAACCACGCGCGACGCGCTGCGGGAGCCGATCCTGATCGAGGGCGTGCCGGTGGTCGTGGTCGACACTGCCGGGCTGCGCGAATCGCGCGACGAGATCGAACGCCTCGGCATGCAACGTACGCGACAAGAGCTCGACCGCGCCGATCTGGTGATTGCCGTGTTTGAGGCCAACCGGGGCCGGGATGCGTTGCAGGACCTGCCGGCGGCGCCGGCGCGGATCGACGTCTATAACAAGATTGATCTCGCGCCAGGGTTTGCGCCGCCGGCGGATGCGCTCGGCGTGTCGGCGAAGACGGGTGCGGGCCTGGAAGCGCTCCGGCAGCGAATCCTCGAGGTGGCCGGGTGGTCGACTGGCGGGGAACCGGTTTTTCTCGCCCGGGAGCGCCATTTGCGCGCTCTCGATCGCGCCTCGGCCCATCTCGCGGCGGCGGCGGGCGAGACTGCGCGATGGGAATTTTTTGCTGAAGAGTTGAGGCTCGCGCATGCAGCGCTGGGCAGCATCACCGGCGAGTTCAGCGCCGATGATTTGCTGGGCGAAATCTTCCAGCGCTTCTGTATCGGGAAGTAAATATTTGTTTTGGAATCGTTTTTAGGGACGTAGGCTGAGCGGACCAGCGAAAGCGCCGACTGGGCGCGGTGCTAGAATCGCTGCGGACAAGTAATCTTCGTCGCCCGGCCCAGCCTGCGCTGGGCCGTTTTGCCTCTGGAGTGACTCGAGATGAATGCTCCCGCCGTCCCCGTCGACCAATCGAGCGCGCCGTCCTGGGTGCGCCATCGCGCCCTGCGGCAATGGGTGTCGGAGGTCGCAACCCTCGCAAAACCCGAGCGCATCGTCTGGTGCGACGGCTCGCAGGCCGAGTATGACCGGCTATGCGCCGAACTCGTCGCCGCGGGCACGTTCATCCGCCTGAATCCGAAGCTGCGGCCAAACTGCTATCTCGCGCGCTCGCATCCGAGCGACGTCGCGCGTATGGAAGAGCGCACGTTCATCTGCAGCGAGAAGAAGGACGACGCCGGCCCGACCAATAATTGGGTCGACCCGCGCGAGATGCGCGCCACGCTGAACCGGCTGTTCGACGGCTGCATGCGCGGGCGCACGATGTACGTGATGCCATTCTCGATGGGGCCCATCGGCTCGCCGATCGCACAGGTCGGCGTGGAAATCTCCGATTCCGCCTATGTCGCCGTCAACATGCGCCTGATGACGCGAATGGGTCGTGCGGTCGCCGACTGGCTCGGCGATGATCGCGCGTTCGTTCCGTGCGTGCATTCCGTCGGCGCGCCGCTTGCGCCAGGCCAGAAGGACGTGGCCTGGCCGTGCAACGACAACGACAAATGGATCGTGCATTTCCCCGAGACGCGCGAGATCTGGTCCTTCGGCTCGGGATACGGGGGTAACGCGTTACTCGGCAAGAAATGCCTGGCGTTGCGTATCGCCTCGGTCATGGCGCGCGATGAAGGCTGGCTTGCCGAGCATATGCTGATCCTGGGCGTGCAGGCGCCATCGGGAGAAAAGACCTACATCGCCGCGGCGTTTCCCTCGGCATGCGGCAAAACGAACCTTGCGATGCTGATTCCGCCGCAAGCGTTCAACGGCTGGAAGGTGACGACCATCGGCGAGGACATCGCGTGGATCAAGCCCGGCCCTGACGGCCGTTTCCGGGCCATCAACCCGGAATACGGCCTGTTCGGCGTGGCGCCCGGCACCTCGGAGCAGACCAATCCGAACGCGATGAAGATGCTCGACAGGAACGTGATCTTCACGAATGTGGCAGTCACGCCCGACGGCGACGTGTGGTGGGAAGGCATGACCGACGAACCGCCGGCGCAGCTGACCGACTGGCAGGGCAATCCCTGGACGCCGGCCGACGGCAAGAAGGGCCGCCTGGCGGCCCATGCGAATGCGCGTTTCACGGTGCCGGCGTCGCAGTGCCCGTCGATGGATCCCGCCTGGGAGGACCCGGCCGGCGTGCCGATTTCCGCCTTCGTCTTCGGTGGCCGGCGTTCCACGACCGTGCCGCTGGTGGTCGAAGCGCCCAGCTGGGAAGAGGGCGTCTACATGGCCGCGACACTGGGTTCCGAAACCACTGCGGCGATTACCGGCAAGACCGGCGTGGTGCGCCGCGATCCGATGGCGATGCTCGCTTTCTGCGGCTACAACATGGGCGACTACTTCGCGCACTGGCTGAAGATGGGTCGCGCCGTGAAGCAGCTGCCGAAAATCTTCCGCGTCAACTGGTTCCGCCGTGACGCGAACGGCAAATTCCTGTGGCCGGGATTCGGGGAAAACATCCGCGTCCTCGCCTGGATAGTAGAGCGCTGCCAAGGGCGCGGACAGGGCGTGGAAACGCCGCTGGGCACCATGCCGCGCTATCAGGAGCTCAACTGGCAAGGGCTGGAGAAGGTAACGCCGGCACGCTTCGATGAGCTGACGCGCGTGGATCCGAACGCCTGGAAAGAAGAGCTGCGTTCGCACGACGAGCTCTTCGGCAAGCTGGGCGCGCGCCTGCCCGCCGCGCTGGAAACGCGCCGCGGCCGCATGCACGAGAAGCTCGCCGCCTAAAGGGAAGCGAGCGCCAAGAGCGCGGCGAGGAGCGCTGCGCACGCCCCTGCCGCGAGCGCTGCGTTCGACGGGAAGATCTCGAGCAGGGCGCCGCCCGCTGCGAGGCCGATGCCGACGCCGGCGAGCAGCGCACTCGTCACCCAAGTGAATGCTTCAGTCGCGTGCTCCGCGTGCGAGATTTTCGCCGCGAGCATGGACTGGATGATCAGCGCGGGCGCCATCGCAACGCCTGCCAAGGCGGCCCAAGGCGCAAATAGCCACGGGTGCCAGCCTAGGGCAAGGATGCCCAATCCCACCGCCATGACCGCAAGCGCCGCCACGAACTGACGGCCAAGCGGGTAATGCCATCCGCGGCTGCCATAGGCAAATCCGCCCAGCGCGCTGCCGGCGCTCGTAATGCCGAGGAGAACCCCGGCCAGTGCCGGCTGCGCAGCCTCGCTTGCATACGCCACCACGCCGACCTCGAGGAACCCGAACGCGCTCGAGAAACACAGCACCACGATGACAAGCGCCGGGAAACCGCGTTCGGTGAGAGGACCGAGCAAGCTGCGCGATGTGCGTGGCTCGATCTGCCAAGTGCGCAGCGCCGGTGAGTGAAGAAAGAGCAGCGTGCCAGCGAGCGCGCAGACAGCGGAGAACCATACTGCCGTCGCGGCGGACGCCTTGGCGACGAACAGGGCGACGAGCACTGGACCGGCAATGAAGATCAGTTCGATCACCACCGACTCGGCCGAGTATGCCGCGGCGAGCAGGCCCTCTTCGGCGAGACGTCGGCGGAAGTAGGTGCGCACGCAGACCGTGATCGGCGGGAAGCTCGCGCCCGCGCCGCCGGCTAGCGCCAGCGTCCACGCAGCGGAGCGGGCGTCAACCGCGAATACCAGCGCAATGAGCGCGGCGGGAAAAAGCACGCCGGTGCCAATAAGAATTCGTCGCGGCCCGTAGCGATCAATGGCGCGCCCGAGGAGGGGCGCAACGGCAGCGAGGCCGACCACATAACACGCCGCAGCCGCGCCACCTTGAGCGAAAGAGCCGCTGCTCGTTTGCGCCAAAAGAAGAATAGCGAGGCCAGTCAGACCGATGGGCAGCCGGCCGAGGAGCGAAATGGCGAAGGTGCGCGCGATATCGCGGTGCGAGAACAGTGCCGCGTAGCGTTGCAGCGAGATCATCGATTGCTGCGCCGCAGCATACACGTTGTTCCACGTGGAACTGTCTGCCAGGCGTAGTTCCACGTGGAACGATCGCGTAAAATTCGCCACCCCATGCAGCACCCCGCCGAATTCGACGTCATTGTGGTCGGTGGCGGCCATGCCGGTACCGAAGCGGCCCTCGCTTCGGCTCGGCTTGGTTGCCGGACATTACTGCTGACCCACAGCGTAGAGACGCTCGGCCAGATGTCATGCAACCCATCGATCGGCGGCATCGGCAAGGGACATCTCGTCAAGGAGGTGGACGCTCTGGGCGGCGCCATGGCCATCGCAACCGACGAGGCCGGCATCCAGTTTCGTATCCTAAACGGCTCGAAGGGCGCGGCGGTGCGCGCCACCCGCGCGCAGGCCGACCGTTCACTCTATCGCCAGGCAATCCGTCGCCGCCTGGAAAACCAAGAGGGCCTCTGGATCTTCCAGCAAGCTGTCGACGACATCTTGCTCGAGGGAGATCGAGCCGTCGGGGTCGCGACGCAGCTGGGCATCCAGTTCCGGGCACGGTCGGTAGTGCTGACGACAGGCACTTTTCTTTCTGGGCTGGTCCACGTTGGCATGACGAGCTACCAGGCCGGACGCGCCGGCGATCCCGCCTCGCTCACCTTGGCGGCTCGGCTGCGGGAGATGAAGCTGCCGGTGGGGCGCCTGAAGACCGGGACCCCGCCGCGCCTCGACGCTCGCACCATCGACTTTTCTCAGCTTGAAGCGCAGCCGGGCGACTCGCCGGAACCCGTGTTTTCATTCCTCGGTCGGCGCGACATGCACCCGCGGCAGGTTCCGTGCTGGATCACCCACACCAACACGCGGACTCACGAGCTGATTCGCGGCGCCCTCGACCGCTCGCCGATGTTTACCGGCGTCATTCAAGGCGTCGGTCCGCGCTATTGCCCATCCATCGAGGACAAGATCCATCGCTTCGCCGGTAAGGAAAGCCACCAGATCTTTCTTGAGCCCGAGGGACTGAGCAGCAACGAGGTCTATCCCAACGGGATTTCCACCAGCTTGCCGTTCGACGTGC
The DNA here is from genome assembly GCA_963750745.1 of uncultured Alphaproteobacteria bacterium. Classification (GTDB taxonomy): domain Bacteria; phylum Pseudomonadota; class Alphaproteobacteria; order Rhodobacterales; family Rhodobacteraceae; genus Amaricoccus. Next base: position 24,075 of record CAVVSO010000019.1, read on the forward strand.
AGTTGGAGTTGGTCCATTCCATTCGAGGCCTGGAGCACGCCCACGTCGTGCGACCCGGCTATGCGATCGAGTACGACTACTTCGATCCGCGCAACCTGCGGGCGTCGCTCGAGACCAAGTCGATCGGCGGACTGTTCTTCGCCGGTCAGATCAACGGCACCACCGGCTATGAAGAGGCCGCGGCCCAAGGCCTGCTTGCCGGCCTGAACGCCGGTCTGCGAGCGCTTGAGCGCCCATCTTGGTGCCCGGGCCGCGAGGAAGCGTACCTCGGCGTATTGGTGGACGACCTGATCACGCGGGGGGTGTCCGAGCCCTACCGAATGTTCACCAGCCGCGCCGAGTACCGCTTGATGCTGCGTGAGGACAACGCTGATCTGCGCCTGACCGAGACCGGTCGAAAACTCGGTCTGGTTTCAGACGAGCGCTGGACCGCATTTAGCCGCCGCCGCGACGCCATCACCCGGGAGCAGGAGCGCCTAAAGTCAACATATGTGAGCACTGGCTTCCATAAAAAGTCCAGTGCGTACGATGATTCTTCGCCGGCCTGAGGTACAGTTCGCCGACGTCTCGCCGGACTCGGGCACCGAGCCTTCGGTTGCGGAGCAGGTCGAAATTCAAGCGAAATACGAGGGCTATATCGAGCGGCAGCGCGACGAGGTTGCGCGGCGGGCGGCTGCGGAATCGCAGGGCTTGCCTGCGGAACTCGACTACCGCGACGTGCGGGGGTTGTCCGCTGAGGTGCAGCAGAAACTCAATCACCACCGGCCGGAAACGCTCGGCCAGGCTGCGCGCATCTCCGGGGTCACGCCAGCGGCCATTTCGCTATTGATGGTGCATCTGAAACGGGGTTTTCGACCGCTCGATAAAAAGAGGGCATGACACCGCAAGCCGCGCTCGACCGCGGGCTCGCCGACCTGGCGCTCGCGCTTCCGGCGGGCGCGCGTGACCGTCTGCTCGATTACATGGCGCTGCTCGTGAAATGGAACCGGACCTACAACCTGACTGCGATTCGCGATCCGCTTGCCATGGTTTCCCAGCACCTGCTCGATTCGCTGGCGGTGGTCGGCCACTTGCCGCTCGCGGCGCGCGCTCGCCTCGCCGATGCCGGCTCCGGTGCCGGCTTGCCCGGCATTCCATTGGCCATCGCGCGCCCGGAGTGGTGCATCACGCTCGCCGAGGCGAATCAGAAAAAAGCCGCCTTTCTGCGCCAGGCCGCCATCGAGCTGAACCTGAGCAACGTCGAAGTGCACGAAGGACGCGTGGAAGCTTGGCGCCCGCAGCCGCTGTTCGATGCCGTGATCTCAAGGGCGTTCGCCGCGCTCCAGCAGTTCATCGCGGCCTGCCGCCATCTGCTCGCGCCGGGGGGCATGCTGGCCGCGATGACGGGAGCTGCGCCCGCACAGCTCGCTCCGGGTTGCCGGCTCATTGCGCTGCGCGTGCCGCTGCTCGATGCTCAACGCCATCTGGTGCTATGCCCCGCATCCTCGCTGTAGTGAACCAGAAGGGCGGGGTCGGCAAGACCACCACCACCGTCAACCTAGCCGCGGCGCTCGCTCAAGCCGGGCGGCGGGTCCTGCTGGTGGATCTCGACCCGCAAGGCAATGCCACCATGGGAAGCGGCGTGGACAAGCGCAACGTCGCGCGCACCGTGTAC